>NZ_LQXQ01000019.1 GCF_003268395.1 Acinetobacter sp. CFCC 10889
GGCAAATACAACTGCAGGTACCGCAAAAAATACGGCAGATGCAGCAAATGCAGCAGCTTCAAATGCGGGTAAAACAGCAAATGATGCAAAGGACTCTGCAACGACTGCTTTGACCAATGCTGCAACTGCGCTCAGTAAAGCAACAGCAGCTGCGGATCAATCCAGTGCTAATGCGAAAGACATTACATCAATCAATGCACAACTTACAGATAAAGCCAGTGCAGGAGCTTTGTCAGAGTTGCAAGCAGATGTGAAAGAAATTGATGGTGTAGTGACTGCCAATGCACAAAAGCTAGATGGGGTTTATGCACAGATTTCACCTGTAACTGCGGATTCAACTGAGCTGACAGTTGATAGCTCATCAAATCAAGCAGGATCTTGGACTTTACAAAGTGCATTTGCTGAAGGTGATCTAGTTTTAAGTCAACGCATTGATACTGTGTCTGCTTCTGTTGCCACTAGTGCTGCATTAATACAGTCAGAAACGACAGCACGTGCAGATGGTGATAGCGCCAATGCTCAGGCATTGAATCTTTATAAAGTCAGTAATGATTCAGCACTTGCCGCTGTATCTGAAAAAGTGAATGTTAATACAACTGATAATGCTGCGAATGCTTCAAAAATTACAGCATTAGATAGCCGTTTAGTTGTTGCTGAATCAGATGCAAGTACAGCAAAAACCAATGCAGCGACTGCGGTGAGCAAAGCTGAAACAGCAGTGACTCAGGCTGGATCAGCAGTGTCTACAGCAAACCAAGCGACCGCCACAGCTCAAGCTGCGGACTCTTTAGCGAAGTCTGCAAATACAACCGCAGGTATCGCAAAAAACACAGCAGATGCAGCAAATACGGCAGCTTCAAATGCAGGTAAAACTGCCAATGATGCGAAGGATTCTGCAATAACTGCTTTGACCAATGCTGCAACTGCATTAACCAAAGCGAATGCAGCAGCAACAGAATCAAGCGCAAATGCATCAAAAATTGATTCATTAACTGTTGATTTGGCAGGTAAAGCCAGTGCAGGCGCTTTAGACTCTGTGAAAACAGATGTGAAAAATCAAGGAGATAAAATAACTGCAAATACAGAGCGCTTGAATGGTGTGTATGCAAAAGTTACACCAGTAACTTCCGATACAACAAAGCTAACTGCAGATAGTAGCACTGTGGATGCTGGCTCATGGACACTACAATCAGCTTTCGCTGAAAGTGATTTGGCTTTAAGTCAGCGCATTGATATTACGCAAGCGCAAGTGAATGACAATAAAGCTGCAATTGTGACTGAGCAAACAGCACGAGTTGATGCAGATTCAGCCATTGGTCAGCGTATTGATGTTGTGCAGTCTGATTTTCAAAACAATAAATCTGTTGTTGATAGTCAGATCAAGACCCTATCAGATGCGCAATCAGCACAGTCGAGTCGAATTGATACGGTTCAAGCATCTACTGCAACAGCTCAAACGACTGCAAATGATGCGTTATCCAAAGCAAATACGGCAAATACCAATCTTGCGACTGTACAGACCAAAGTTGATGCGGTCACAACTGCACAATCTGCGACGGCTTCAAAAGTTGATACGATTCAGTCAACTGTGAATGGAAATACAGCAAGTATTCAAGCTCAACAAACATCAATCAATGGCTTGACTGCACGGGCAACATTGAAGTTGCAATCGGGTAATTTGATTGGTGGTGTGGGTATTGAAAATGACAGCAAAACTGTTGATTTCATCATCCAAGCCAATAAGTTTGCAATTGGTGCACCCAGTGGCGTTTCAGGTGTTTCTAATGCTTATGCATTTATTTACCAATCTACAGCATCAACTTTGCCGAATGGTACGATTATTCCAAAAGGTCTTTATTTGGATGATGCGTATATTGGATCAATCAATGCTAATAAAATTCACGCTGATAGCTTAAGTGCAATCAGTGCGAAACTTGGCACGATTTACTCCGATAACTATGTGCAAAACAAATCAGGTTGGGCAATTAGCAGTAAAACGGGAACATTTGAAATGAATAGCTCAACAAGTCAAAGTCAAACACAAGTGTCTGGTAATGGTTTAAGAGTGATTGATAGTAATGGTGTTGTGCGAATTGAAATCGGAGAGTGGTAATGCTGAAGATTAGAGATGAGCAAGGACGTTTAGTGCTTGATGATCAAATGTTGGTTGGGAGGTATTTAACAAGTTTGGAAATCGCTTGGAATGATAAAAGTGAACATCAGGTGGTACATGAAGGCTTTTCGAAAGGAAAGCCTTTTTTTCAGATCTACAATCCGAATTCGCATTACTTAAATTGTTATAGCTCAGTTTTTGGTAATCACTCATATATTGATATTCAATTTTCAGGAAATACAGCTGTATGCAAGCAAATTTTTGCAGATGGCGTGGGGGATTCATTTGTCGATATGAAGAAAAACATTGTGATCTATTTTGGAATTTATTGATGGCGATTAAGTTTTTTATTAAATCAAAAAATGGCAATGCTTTGATTGATGACACATATCGAACTCTTTCATTAACTTCGGTAAGAACAATAGCACAAAGCAATAACATTGAAATTAAGCGTAATAGCTTTTCAGTTTTGGCTTTGTCATGTCAAACCGAAGGCGTGATGATGCTTGGTGCAAGTTATGCGAATGGTTTTTCTTGGAAGTCGCTCGATCACTATACAACCAAAGGTGAGCTGAAAATTTATGAGTTTAGTGATGTTGAAGTTTTAAGAGATCCTGTTGGCATCAATATTCGAAACTCGCTTGGTGTTCTTGTTTTTTCATCAAAATTAAAGCCACTGCGGGTTGTACATCATCAAAGTGGTGTGATTAAAGATGTTTGGCAAGATGAGGTTTTATATGAAGCCAATCTTGATCCTTCTCGAAAATATGCAGTTGTTTTAGGAAATCTACCATTTAGTTTGTCTGTTAGTCGTGATGTGGTGTATGCGCGAGCCTTGACAATCACGACACAAGATAACGGTTATACAAAAGTGCAATTTAAACAATTTAGCTATGAAGCACAAACCGGTGCAGTCCGAGGAAATATTGCTGTTTCAGGTTTTTACAGCTTTCAGATTATTGATGTCACAACCTATTAAGAGGTCATATGAATGCAATTTTATTAAATGAGCACAGCAGATTGATGCGTGAAATGATGATGTATGCAATGAAAGACAGTATGGCTGAAAAACTGCAAGTCGGGCCTGTCTGTCAAGTCTTCGAGCTTGGTAATGCTTGGTTGTTGCACTGTAGTTATTTATTTTTTTAAAAGGGGTGCACAGCCATGGCTGAAAATGAAACATATGGGTTAAGAGTCGAAAAAAAGATTGATGCAATGCAATCTGATATTCGAACTTTATCAGATCACGTAACGCGGCTGACTTTTATTAATGAAGCACACAAATCAGCAAGTGAAGAAAACAGAAAAGATATTGATTCAATTGATCTTAAAGTTTCAGCACTTGAGCATAAATCGTCGATGCAAGACGGTGGCATTTCAGTCATTAAAATTATTTTAGGTTTATTCGCTGGATCTATTATTTCTGCATGTATTTGGGTTGGATCATCAATCATTCAAATGAATCAAGAGTTATCTCTTTTTAAAGAAAAAGTCGCAAGACTTGAGGAAGTTAGTAAATGAAATTAATCAATGAAAACCCATGGCAATATTTGTCAGTAAAGCTCCCGATGTTGGGGGCTTTTTTATTGCTTGTTGTTATTCCAGCGCTGCAGTGGGCGCTGGATTATCAGTTGGTCCCGGATAAGTATGAAGTGGTAATTATAGGTACGGTTCTGCCACTTTTGACATGGATTGGTCGCAAGATTGCACAGCCGAATTTGCACAATGTAAATCAATTTGTCACAGTGACAGCAGGACACTCGAATGTAGATCCGGGAGCAGTCAACGGAAAATTTAAAGAAGCTGAACTTGTTACAAAGTTCCGTAATGCGGTTGCTCATTATTTAAAAGAAGCAAACATTGCAATTAAAACAGACGGTGTTGGTACTGATAACCAAAATTTGAATACAGCAATTAAGTTGATTAAAGGTTCTGATGTTGCAATTGAATTTCACATGAATGCAGCAGCAAATAAGTCAGCGTATGGCATTGAAACCATTGCACTACCAAAAGATAAAAAATTAGCTCAGGATTTATCAAAAGTTGTGGCCAAAGCTTTTAATTCTAAATTGCGTGGTGATGAAGGTTGGATTGATCAAAGTCAGTCGGCTCGTGGAAAATTAGGATTTATCAGCAATGGCGGCTTAATCGTTGAACTTGGTTTTATTTCAAATGAAGCTGAGTTGAAAACGTTTAATGAAAAATATTGGTTGGCTGCACGTGATGTTGCTGATGTTTTGATTAAATATAAGAAAGCACTCAATTGAGTGCTTTCTTATAAAAAGTAACAATTAGTTATTTTCAGATTCTTCGATTGCTTTACGAATTTTATCATTTTGTTTACAAATATGCTTGTGGAATATGACAGCCTCAAGCTCATCATCTTCATTTTTGATATTTTCAATAGCTAATAATAATTTATCTATTGCGTAAAACATTGTCTTAAATTCGTAATCGAAATATGAGTTATCATAAATAGACTTTTGATCGATAACAGCTTTTAGTTTCTGAAAATTTTCTTTATGTGATTTTAATAGGCTTTTAGCTAAATCTGTATCTACACCCGGTTCTTTAAAAATTGCACTTCCTGATTTCTCTAAGACATATAAAGATTCAGGACCAATAGTTTCAATTGCGATTTTAGATGTTGAAAACATGATTATTCTCATTAAGTATATATGGTTCATTTTATATACTGTCTGTAAGGGATAAGTCAATAAGACTTAATCGTGTCAAAATCATGTCAATAAAAAAGCCACTTTATAAAAGTGGCTGATTTATTTAAGGAATTTTGGTGGAGATGGCGGGAGTTGAACCCTCATCTGAGTTCGTCCAGTAAAGTTGTCCAGTTTTATGCTTTATGTTTTGATTGCAACTAAATTGCAAACATAGAATTTTAAAAAAATATAAGACATTGAATTATAATTATTATTTTTGTTTTTAAGTCCAATCCATCATCGGTGCAACCGAAATGCGAGGCTGTAAAGATTGGAGATCAGACATAACATAACCCAAAAGGAGCAAAACGAGAGCGCAAATTATACGTGTTTTAGCACAAAATCTACAGTGCTGTGATGAAGTGCAATTTTTGCAAAAAATGTCATGATTGTGTTTTATTAATTTTTAATAAAATTAAATATTTAAACTTGAGCCACAGCTTAAACTTCAGTAATGTAATTTGATAAATACAGAGAATGGAGTGATAAATCATGTTGGTTTTAGAGGAAACTTACAAAAGTAAGAAAGCACAAAATTCAGACCAATTTAATTTAAGAATTCATCGAGGGTTGAGTTGGCTAAAACAAGCTATATTATTAGATGAAAGTTTAGATTTAAAATTTATCAGTCTATGGATTGCATTCAATGCTATTTATGCACAAGATGGTGATGAAATCAAAGATCGACAACAGTTTAGACAATTTTTATTAGAACTTTGTCAGGCAGATGCTGAACATAAGATTTATCATTTAATTTGGACTAAGTACAGCCATGCGATACGGATTTTGCTTGATAATCCTTATACGTTTCAACCATTTTGAGACTATCAAAACCAGAAAATAAGTCAACAAGATTGGAAAACTAGCTTCGAGAAAGATAAAAATAAAGTACATCGTGCCTTACAACAAAAAGACAGTGTAGAAGTGTTATATGTGATTTTTAATCGTCTCTATACCTTGCGTAATCAAATTATGCATGGTGGTTCAACTTATAACAGTTCAGTAAATCGTGCACAGATCCAAGATGGGTGTAATATTTTAACGGCTTTGTTGCCTGCGTTTATGCATATTTTATTGGAAAATGAAAAAATTATAGATTTAGGAAAACCTTTTTATCCTGTAGTACAAGTATCTTAGGTTATAAAAAATCCCTCAAAACTTGAGGGATTTTGATTGATTCTAAGCTTGAATTTTATTTAAAAATAACCGATCTAAGAGTGCAAAAAAGGCTGAACCAAAAACTAAACATAAACCTACGATACAAGTCATCGTCCAACCACCATGATGCCAAGCATACACACCGAGTGCTGAACCGCATGCACCACCTGTAAAATAAGCAGTCATATAAATTGAATTAATACGAGATTTTGCATCAGGACGTAAACGGAAAATAATATTTTGATTACTGCTATGCACAATGGCTAAACCCAAGCTAATCACACCATAACCGATGATATAACTGATCAGTGATGTACCACCAAAATATAAAAAACCCCAACTACAGGCTAAAATTATCACACCGATTAACGTTAAACTGTTGGTATAACCTTTGTCCGCAATTTTACCGATTTTTGTGGTGCTGAGTGCGCCAAAGACACCAATAAGGGTTGCAACACCCACCATAACATCAGGCAACTCAAAAGGTTTTGATGTGAGTAAAACAGCAATGGTAGAGAATAAAATACTCATGGCAGCAAAGGCAAAACCACCAATCAACGAACGGTACACCAAGCGCTTTTCTTGCACAATTAAAGTCGCCATCGACTGAAATATTTTGCCATAACTCATTTTAAATGTTGGCACAGCAGGTAAACGTGTCAGTAATAAAAATGCTAAAATTAACATTAAAATTGCACTAACAGCATAGATGACTTTCCAGTGGAATAAGTTAGAAAGTAAGCCTGCCAAACTGGTTGAAAGCAATAAACCGACCAATAAGCCACTCATCAAAAAGCCAACCACTTCGCCTGTTTTTTCAGGTTTGACAGCCATAGTTGCCAGTGGAATCAAGACTTGTGCAGCGACAGAAAATAATCCTGCAATGACTGTACCGACCCAAAGCATGGGTAAGTTCACAGCAAAGGCGCAGAGCAATAAGCCGATTGAAGCAAAAAACATCAGTAAAGGAATAAACTTGGTTTTATTGACAATATCACCCACAGGTACAATCAATAATAACCCTAAAGCATAGGAGACTTGTGCAAAGGTCACAGTCAAAGCCACTTGTGACTCAGGAACTTGAAAATATTGTTGAATTGAATGTACCAAAGGTTGGCAATAATAATTCACACCTGCACATAAACCGCAGGCGATCGCCATTAGCCACAATAATGCTTTATTTTGGCTAATATCGAGTTGAGGTTGCATAAAAGCTCCGCATGGGTTTTATAAACAATAGGCTGTAGCTTCGATTTCAATCTGCATGGCAGGCAGTGCCAAACAAGGGACAGGAATTAGCGTACATGCAGGAAAAGCATGATTTTTCCATAAATGCTGCATTTCTTGAATTAAACTTTGATGTTTCTTTGCAGAATGATCGACAACTAAAATTCGCAAAATGGCGATATCACGTAATGTTGCATCAACATCAGCCAAAGCAAGCTGTAAATTTGCAAAAGCCTGATGAGTTTGCACCGTAAAATCACTGGACAGTTGACCTTGTGGATTTTCACCACCTTGACCTGAAATGTGCAGAATTCTTAAGAAATGTTTCACTTCAGCGATGTGACTATACGCAAATGCACGTGGATTATAAAGTGTGTTTGGGTTAATGAGATTAAAGGCTTGAATGCTTGAGAGAGAGGATTTTGAATTCATGATGTTGAACCATCTTGGCTTGAATTTTTGATTTTGCTAGTATCAAAGCTCAAGTTAACTTTAGGTCAAGCCTTTGAAGAGAAATTTTGATGGAAAATAATGATATTCATACGTGGCTAAGCATTGGTGAGTTGGCAGAACGTAGTGGGGTGAGTGTGCCTACTGTTCGCTTCTATGAAGAAAAGCAATTAATTTGGAGTACACGCACACAAGGGAATCAACGGCGTTACCAACGTGCCATGCTTAGACGAATCGCCATTATCAAAGTTGCGCAGCAAGTGGGGATTAGTCTGCAACAAGTCAACGAGGCATTTTCAGTCTTACCCAAACAGCAAATTGCTAGCAAAAAAGATTGGGCAAAAATGTCGAAAAAATGGCAAGCACAACTTGATCAGCAGATCATTACCTTATTGCAATTACGTAACCAATTGGATAAATGCATTGGTTGTGGTTGCTTGTCATTAAAGCAATGTCCACTACGCAATCCCGATGATCAATTTGCGGAACAATCTTCAGGTGCACATTTTCAAAGTGTTTTATTGTCTTTACTCGAAAATGATGATGCTGAGCTTTAGATGCTCAGTTGAGTATCGATAATACTGCCATTTTTACCCACCCAAATGGACGATTATGTTCACCATGTCCAAACCAGTCACATTGATATAATGGAATATTTAACGCTTCAAGATGCTCATTGATAATTTGCATCAAACTATGTGGCACATTTTTTTGTGGACAATGATAAAACTCACCAAGAATCACTGCTTTGAGCAAAGATGTATCTATACTTTGTAACAGCTGAACCAAACAACGCTCAATGCGATAATAAGGCTCACTCACATCTTCAAGCAGTAAAATAGAGGGTTGCTTAAGTTCTAAATGATAAGGTGTACCTTGTAAGCTACATAAAACTGTCAGATTTCCCCCCAAAACTTGTGCAGCACTGATATTGAAATCGTGTGCAAAACGATTCACAGGCGATAAAGCATAATTTTGTGTGGTTTGTGCATTTAATAATGCAATCGTTTTTAAAGCATCAGTAGAAAGTGGAGCATTGTCTAAGTTTTTACAGGCAATTTCTTGAAAGACAGGGGCATGTATAGCATAACCACCATGCATCGCAACATAATTCAACAAAACCGTACTGTCAGAATAGCCAATAATCGGTTTATTTAACATCCATTTGCCTAATTCGGGCAATAACATCGCTGCACCTGTACCACCACGTGCACACCAAATTGCATCGATCGTTGGATCTTCACAAGCTTTTTGTAAATCTTGAATACGCTGCTGCGTGTTACCTGCTAAATAACGATATTGTCCAAATACATGTTCAGCAAGACTGACTTGATGACCTAAACGTTGCAACTTTTCTTGTGCAAGTTCAATCTTTTCAACATCTACACACGCACTTGGCGCTACAATTTGAAAATGCATAATTTACCTAGATGATTGAGCAAGTTTCTTTTTTGACAAGGTAATCATCATGACACCAATGATATTCAAGATGCAACCTAGCCATTGAATTGTATTCATATGCTCGCCCAATAAAGCAACAGCCAAAATAATGGTCAGAATCGGTCCAATAGACCCGATCATTGCAGACTGTGCTGCCCCCAAACGGGAAATACTTTGTGCAATTAAAATAGTGGGGAGAACTGTGACCAATAATCCCAAAGCGATGCCATACCAAATAATTTCATTCGGTAATTGGGTGAGTAAAGTCAAAGGTTGCGGTGTTACGATCAGAAAATGAGTTAATGTACCGATACAGGCGATGCTCAAAGCTAAACCTGTATAGTTCCACGAGCCAAAACGCACGATTAAACGAGGTGTTAATAACAGATATGCAGCAAAACTGATGGCACTTGCAAAGACCAAACTAACACCAAGCCAAAAATTTCCCTCATGTGGGACAGTGCTTTGTTCTTGCAACATCACAATCACAGTTCCGCCATAACTCAAAGCGATCGCAAAAATACTTTTAAAACTCAGTTTTTGCTTATAAATAGCACAAGAGGCTAAAACGGTTAAAGTTGGATATAAAAATAAAATGATCCTTTCTAAAGATGCGCTGATGTACATCAAACCTGAAAAGTCTAACCAACTGGAAAAATAATAGCCAAGTAAACCTGCAAAGACCAACAAGCCCCAATCTTTCATTGCAATATTTTGGCTATGTTTACGGTTCAACCAACACAGCAGCAAAAAAAATGGCAAAGCACTTGCCATACGTAGCGCCATGAGCACCGTACCATCAACTAAAGGAGATAAGGCATAGGCTTGTTATGAAAATTGCTTTGGTGCTAAACAGGAATGCTGCCCCTAAAGCAAACAAGGAGCCCCATTGCACGCTAGATAAAGAAAGTTTCATAGAGTGACCATTACACAAGAAAGAATGCGCTGAGCATGTTTGTATTTGAGTATAAATGTTCTTAATTTAGAGATGAAATGCAAAAAAAGAATTAATTTCATCACAATATGGAATGTAAAATTCCTTGAATTGTCATGTTTCAGCTTTAAGCTCAAGAAATACTGGTTTTACGTGACTTAACAGAGAAAAAGTAGTCTGCCGCAAAAACGCACTAAAAATGTGCATATTATGCCAAAGTGTTTCAATAATGCTATTTAGTCATCATTTGGCAAAATGGCGAATAAAAAAATTAAAAAAAAATTTGTATTTTAAATTGTGGTAAAAATAGCCGATTTGAGATATTTCACCCAAGTACTTTTATTTATTAATGAAATTAAAAAAAGTAATGATAAAATTCTTGCATAATTGACCAGTTTTGTATGAAATTAAGTCAATAAAATGAGAGAGATAACACGCTAAAATTGTCAGAAAGGCGAATTTAGAAAATTATGTAGATAAAAAGCTTGTTTTCTAAATAAATATCTAAAAGTGATTAAGATGAATTTTATAGGTCTAAGTGTAGCAAAAGCCAATTTTATGTTGCTGTTGAATCTGACACTTGGTATTTAAAGTCATCATAATCGACACAAAATATTCTATTTTTAATTTTTTGATTGAAAAACGCACTAAAATACAGCAAGCATTATTAAGCTAAGTAAATATTCAATATGTTTTAAATTTATAAAAGTGAATCATGAGTTCAAAATAATCACATTTATTAAATAAATATTGGGTAGTATTTTAAAAAAGTTCAATTAGAATCCAAAAATTAGAAGAAAACGCATCCTAGGGGGAGACATCGTTCACACGATGTTTACTTGAAGAAAAATTAGCTTGAGGAACGCTCATGCAGATCGGAATCCCAACCGAAACTGTCGTCGGAGAAAGTCGTGTAGCTGCTACACCTGAGACAGTAAAAAAGTTGATCAGTGCTGGTCATAACGTAATCATTGAACGTGGAGCAGGTGTTAGAGCCGCTTATATTGACAGTGCTTATGAACAGGTCGGTGCAAAAATTACGGATGATGCCTATACAGGCAGTCAATTGATTTTGAAAGTTCGTGCACCTAAAGGTGAGGAAATTCAGAAACTTGCTCCTAATACAACTATTGTTGCAATGTTTGATCCATACCGTAACCCTGACCTTGACCAATTTGCATTACAACAAGTGTCTGCATTTGCGCTAGAGCTTTTGCCACGTACATTGTCACGTGCGCAAAACATGGATGTCTTGTCATCACAAGCCAACCTTGCAGGTTATAAGTCAGTGTTGTTAGCTGCTGCGGAATATCAACGTATGTTCCCGATGTTAATGACAGCGGCAGGGACTGTAAAACCTGCACGTGTCGTGATCATGGGTGTTGGTGTTGCTGGTCTGCAAGCAATTGCAACAGCGAAACGTTTGGGTGCTGTCGTTGAAGCAACAGATTTACGTCCAACTGCACGTGACCAAGTGGAATCACTTGGTGGTAAGTGGCTAGATGTACCAATGTCTGATGAAGAAAAACAAAAAGCCGCTGATGCTGCAAAAAATGGTTATGGTTGGATGCCGGGTGAAGAATATATCCGTGATCAAGCCATCATCGTGGATAAAGCTGTGTCGAATGCAGACATCGTGATTACTACGGCATTATTGCCAGGTCGTGATGCACCTCGTTTAATCAAGGCTGAAACTGTTGCCAAAATGAAACCAGGTTCAATCATCCTTGATATGGCGGTTGAGTCAGGTGGTAATGTTGAAGGTTCTAAGTGTGGTGAAAATGTGGTGACTGACAATGGTGTAACCATTTTAGGTATTCCAAATATCCCTGCGACTGTGTCTACAGAAGCATCTGCACTATATGCACGTAACGTGTTTAATTTCGTTGATACTTTATTTGATCAAGATAAAAACTTTAAATTGAATCAAGAAGACGAAATTCAAAAAGCACTTCTGGTAACTCATGGCGGTCAAGTACTGCTCAAGCGTGGTTAAGGAGAGTCATCATGGTTGAAACTATTACTATTTTCGTCTTAGCCATCTTTGTTGGTTACTATGTGGTTTGGGGTGTAACACCTGCATTACATACACCATTGATGGCAGTAACGAATGCATTGTCTTCGATCATTATTGTCGGTGCAATGATTCAAACTGTGGGTATTCCAGGTGTTGTGGATGCCAATGTACAGTTCCAAGATATTAATGTTGTAAGTGTACTTGGTGCAGTTGCAGTGTTTTTGGCAAGTATTAACATTTTTGGTGGCTTCGCAGTGACTGCGCGTATGCTTGAAATGTTTAAGCCTAAGCAAAAGAAAAAAGAGGGCTAATGAATGGAATTTATTCGTGAAAATGCGGACTGGTTCTACCTGATTGGTGCTGTCCTCTTTATTATGACTTTGCGTGGTTTGTCTGGTCCTAAAACTGCGATTCAAGGTAACCGTTATGGTATGGTCGCAATGGCGATCGCTGTAATCACGACGTTCTTTGTTGCAGATCATCCAGTGATTTGGATGATTGGTGGGGCAATGGTACTAGGTGCAGTCGTGGGTATTGCCCGTGCTCGTACAGTACCAATGACACAAATGCCTGAAACTGTTGCATTAATGCACTCATTGGTGGGTTTGGCTGCGGTTTTGATTGCGATTGCTGCGATTCTGCATAACAACCAATTAACAGCTCTATTTGCACAAAATGAAGCAGCTTTAACAGCAGCAGGTGTACAACATGCGCACATGAGCAATGTTCATTTATTTGAATTGTTCGTGGGTTGTTTTGTTGGTGCGATCACGTTTACAGCATCCGTATTTGCTTATGGTAAATTGGCTGCGAAAAAGTGGGCAAAAACGATTTCAGGTGCATGGGTTAAACCTGTACAAGCGATCATCTTCATTGCAATGTTAGTCTGTGGTGTATATTTCTTCACGACAGGTAATATGCAAGCATTCTGGGCGATGACTGCACTTGCATTAGTATTTGGTTGGGTTTGGATTGCACCTGTTGGTGGTGGTGATATGCCAGTTGTGGTATCACTTCTCAACTCATTCTCTGGTTGGGCTGCGGCAGGTATTGGTTTTACGCTTGAAAACAACATGTTGATTGTTGCGGGTTCGCTTGTTGGTTCATCAGGTGCGATTCTGTCTTACATTATGTGTAAAGCCATGAACCGTTCAATCATCAACGTATTGTTTGGTGGTGCGATGGGTGGTGCGGCTGCACCGACTGCAGGTGCTGGTGAGCAAGTTCAACGTAACCATCGTTCAGGTTCTGCGGATGATGCTGGCTTCTTGATGTCAAATGCGGACAGCGTTGTGATTGTACCGGGTTATGGTATGGCGCAAGGTCGTGCACAAAATGCCGTAAAAGAATTGGCAAATACATTGAAAGAACAAGGTGTAACGGTACGCTTTGCGATTCACCCTGTAGCAGGTCGTATGCCTGGTCACATGAATGTATTGCTTGCTGAAGCTGATGTGCCGTATGAAGACATTTTGGAAATGGATGAAATCAACTCAGATTTCCCTGCGACAGATGTAGTACTTGTGATTGGTGCGAATGATGTTGTTAACCCTGCAGCAAAAGATGATCCAAGCTCTCCAATTTATGGTATGCCGATCCTTGAAGCACATAAAGCACGTACGATTATGGTGATCAAACGCTCTATGGCGACAGGTTATGCTGGCTTAGATAATGACTTGTTCTATAACGATAAAACAATGATGATCTTCGGTGATGCGAAGAAAGTTGTGGAAGATATGACTAAAGCGATTAATGGCGGTGGTCACTAAGTGTAGCTTCTAAAAGTCTCTCTTTTGTGAGAGGGATTCAGAAATCAAAACCACCTTCGGGTGGTTTTTTAATATCCTATAAATAAATGATATGCATGTAGCACATTTACTGATTTTGAAAGGATTAGATAAAATTTATTGCTCTAAATGTATCTATTATTTGGGTTTTATGAGAAATTAAAAAAGTGATGAATGTCTGATAATGAAATTAATATGTGAAATGTTTTAATTAAGTAAAAGTCATTTGCTAAACTATGGTAAATTTCAATTAAATAGATTGTTTGAAAAATAATAAAAATGTACGAAATCTTAAATTAGTGTGGTTAAGGTCGGGGCATCCAAAAAATAGGATGAGTAACTTGGGGGTATGTTGGGTTGGGCATCATTTATGAAACGATTTTTTCTGTGTTTTCTACTACTTTTAAGCTCAACATTAAGTCATAGTTTAACCACTGTATCGCCAACAGGTTTTAATGCGTTCAATACTTTGTCTGACTTGTCCTTGATTGTTTTAGGCACGCTATTTTTACTCATGACACAGGTGGGTTTTGCTGTGCTTGAGGGGGGCTATATTAAAAATTCTAAGGCGATGTATAACTTGGGGATAAGTTATTTGTCAGCTTTATTGGGAAATACTTTATATCTTATTTTTTGTTTTATCTTGGTTTTTTGGGGTGTTTTAGAAACAGAGAATAATAATCATTATATAGGTTTGTATTGGTGGCAGTGGCAGATTTTTATTTTCTATATTTTAATGTCTTCAACGATCACCACCATTGTTGGCAGAATTATTCCAATTAATTTGTCCTCTAAAGTGTACTGGGTCGTAGGATTAATAGTCTCAGGTATTATATTTCCAATTTTGAGTGTTTCTGTTTGGGGGGATATTTTATTTGATCGGCATTGGCTTAAGGATTTAGGCTTCACTGATTATGCTGGTGCTACAGTGATTCATTCTTTTGCTGCATGGATTGTGCTAGCGGGTTATTTGGTGTTTTGGCAGCACCATCAAGAACATCCAAAGGAAACGTATTATATTTTTCAAGAGCAAAAAGTTCTGATTTTTTCTTTGGCTGGTTTTGTTTTATGGTTGGCTTGGTCATGTTTGAATGTAGCATTTATTACAGGAATGGTCATTGATATCACAACCGTCTTAATTAATATTATTGCTGTGGTGACGGGTGTTTGTATTGCGATGTTAGTTGCTGCTTTTATTGATGCAAAATATATAAAACGAGATATTTTGATTAAAGCACTGTTTGGTGGTTTGGTTGCAATCACTGCAAGTTGTGGTTTGATTAGTGGATACATGGCGTTTATTGTGGGGTTGGTTGCTGCAGGCATGACATTGGTATTGCCAACATTATTGCGACCTTGGATTCGGATTCGTAGTGTTGCTGATGTGTTGGTGATCCATGGTTGTTGCGGGGTTTGGGGAACTTTAGCAGTATTGATGAATCAGTTTGAGCATCATCCAATTGGAGTGAGTTTGAAATTTCAACTTTTAGGCATCGTGTTTACATTTATTTTGGGTTTTGGTGTGATGTATTGGGTGTTTCGATGGATTGCATTTCATTCTAATTGGATGAATACGGAATAAAAAAGCGATCACTGTGGACCGCTTTTGTTTTTATATATCTAGGATATTTATGCCACGTGTTCAGGTGTGGTGCGCCATAAGCTTTCAAGATCATAGAATTTACGTGCTGTTGGTAGCATAACATGCACAACAATCAATCCAAGATCAATTAAAATCCATTCAGCATCACGTTCACCTTCGACACCGATCGGGCGAAAGCCTGCTTTACGTGCTTCTTCAGCAACATTGTCAGCAAGTGCTTTAACATGACGTGTTGATGTGCCGCTTGCAATCACAAGGGCATCTGCAACATTGCTAATGCTGCTAACGTCAAGTTCAAGAATATCTTTGGCTTTTACATCTAGTAGAGCTTCGTGTACAACTTTTAAGCAAGTTTGTACATCTTGTTTGTGAGAATTCATTGCAAGTTCAAGAGAATTAGAAGCGCTGGGCGATGGTTCTAAATTCATGGTAAGGTATATTTTCCAGACAATTACTCATCCTCTAATATAACGCTTTTGTCTCATAAATTCAAATTTATACGCCCAATCATTGTGGATATTTTTTAAGCTCAAACTTGGTGGTTGTTGGAGAAGTATTTTTTTCTCCATGCAAATGATTGATTAGAATCGACTTGTGGTTTGTATTCTGCAGCGACATAGCCTGTGTATGAACTTTGTGCAAGCCATTTAAAAATTTCCGCATAGTTAATTTGGGCGGTGTCAGGTTCATGTCGTCCTGGACAGTCAGCAAATTGAATATGTCCAATCCATTTTATATTTTCCTGTAATGCTGCCAAAATATTTTCGCCCATCATTGCCATGTGATAACAGTCGTATTGCATTTTTAGCGCTGGATGTTGAACAGCTTCAAGCATCTCTTGGGCTTGGGCAACATTTTGTACCAAAAAGCGAGGCATGTCTGTTCCATTAATCATTTCAAAAACGGGTTGAATATGATGTTCAGACAAGAGGTGGCAGGCAAGTTTTAGGTTTTTAGACAGCATGTTGAGACAGGGCAATAGATCTGCATCGAGAGGCTGTTTACCTGCAAGAATATTGACACTCGGTACATTGAGCGCAGTTGCATATTCGATGGCTTTTAATAGTGCTTGATGAAATTCAAGCTCTTTGCCAGGAATACCCGCTAAACCATTACCACCATGCATCAAATCACCCGCTGGAATGTTGATTAGACATAAACTAAGTTGGTATTGATCAAGTTGGGCTTGAATTTCTTTAATGCTCAACTCATAGGGAAATTGAATTTCAACATGTTGGAAGCCATGCTGATGGGCTAAAGCAAACCGTTCAATTAAAGGGACTTCAGTAAAAATCATTGAAAGATTTACTGCGAGTTTGCTCATAGCTTCGCTCCATCTCGATCCATAAAGTAGGTATGTATATTTTTTACAATAATTTTAAATTTCAACCTGTTTGATCACGGTTGCTAAATCTGTATCAGCATAACCATTGTTTTGGTGTGCTTGCAATTGCGAAAGTGCTTTTTTCGCCACAGGAATATCAAGTTGAAATTTTTCTGCCAAAATCATCGCATTATTTAAATCTTTCGATAGAGTTTGCACTTTCCATTGCACAGGTTCAAATGTATGTGTTGCCATACGTGGTGCTAAAATTTGGAAAGGTTTGGAGTCGGCAAAACCGCCAGCGAGTGCAGGCGCAAGTAGTGTGGTATCAACACCAGCGTGTTGTGCTAATACGACAGCTTCTGCGATCAGTGTACTGTTTGCAGCGACAATGAGTTGATTGCAAATCTTAGTAGCTTGTCCTGTGCCTGAGTCGCCCATACGTGTGACACGCTGCGAAAGTACATTATAAATCAAGCCTAAACGCTCAATTGTTTCTGTATGCCCCCCTGCAAAAATAACCAAAGTGCCATTTTCCGCACCTGCTGTACCGCCAGAAACAGGGGAGTCTATCCAAGTTACGCCAAGTTGTTGTGATTGTTCTGCAAGTGAAAGGGTCTTATCCACAGATAAGCTAGAAAAATCCACAATCACTTGTTGGGTGTTGAGATGTGGGGAAATGAGATCAAACACATTTTGCACAGCCGTATCATCTGATAAACAAGTTAAAATCACAGGATAATCTGCAATATTTTCAAGTTGTAGTGCATGTGCACCCATAGCAATTAAGCTTTCACATGCACTTGCTGTACGATTCCATACTGCAACCTGAAAACCTGCTTGTACTAAGCGAGTTGCCATGCGACTGCCCATCAAACCCATACCTAAAAATGCAATTTTAGTATTACGATCAAAACTCATTATCACGATCTCAAACCATTCCTTGTGTGCTATTTAAATTGGCGTGGTAAAAATTCCACATCTGGATTTTTATCTTTTTTACGTGCCAATTGACTATTCTTACCTAACAGTAACTTGAGTTGCCAAATCTTTTCAAGGCGTAATGACTTTTTCGGTGCATGTTCCATTGCATCTAGCACTTGCTTGGCTGCCATGAGGGCATCAGGTGAACGTTGCAACATTTCTGCTGCGATTTGTTGTGCTTTTTCAAGTGGTGCTACATCAACATGTGTGACTAAGCCGATATCTTTGGCATAGTGACCATCAAAAATACGAGCAGTTAACGTCAATTCTTTCGCTAAGTCCAAGCCGATCACTCCTTTAATGGAGCGAGATAAACCCATATCAGGCACTAAGCCCCAACGACTTTCCATGATCGACATTTTGGTATCAGGATGGGCGATTCGAATATCTGCTGCGAGTGCCAATTGCATGCCCGCACCAAAGCAAAAACCTTCAAGTGCTGCAATGACAGGGACTGGGAGTTCTTGCCAAATAAGAAAAGCTTTTTGAAATAAACTTTGTCCAGGTTTTAATAATTCCCAAGCAGCAAAGGCTGTATTTTTGGGGCTATTTAAATCTGCTAAATCAATGCCAGCACTAAATACATTGGCTTCGCCTGTTAAGATCACGCAGCGAATACTACGATCCTTTTTAATTTTCTTTGCCATGATGACCAGTTCTTTAAGCAAAGCAAAGCTCATCGCATTACGTTTTTCGGGGCGATTCAAATAGACCGTGGCAATGCCATTTTGTTTTTCGATGCGTAATAGTGACATGGTTTTTACTCTTATTGATTTGTTGTTTAGCATAGCATGTGCATGTCATCAGCGCGTGACAGCACAGTCACAGAAAATAGAGATTTTGAATATGAACTATATAACAGATTAGTGATTCAAAATTTGTTGTGCTGCCGATTCAACTTCATGAATGACCAGTTGTAAATGATCTAAACGCTGTAAAGTTTCTTGAATAAATGCATCATCAGCTTTACGGCGTTCCTTCCTAAGCATTGATAAAAATTGTTCAAACTCACCTGTGGCACGTTGTAATTTTGGTGTACCCACATAGCGTGTTGCACCATAGAGACGATGTAACACATGCTCAAGTTGTGGAAAATCCTCAAGTTCAATCAATTGTGAGATTTCTTCTAACTCATCAGCAAAACTATCCACCAACATTTTTAATAAGTCTTGTGCCAAATCTTCTTTATTGGCAGCTAAGGCTAAGCTTTGTTTCCAATCTAAAATATCAGGATCAAGTGCATCAACAAAGACTGTGTTTTCAGCAGATTGTTGTGGTTGGACAAAACTGTCAGAAGTCCATTGCGTTAAAATTTGGATCAATTGATCAATTTGAATCGGTTTGGTGACATAGTCATCCATGCCAACTTTGAGTAGTTTTTGCTTTTCATCCGCGAGTGCATGTGCTGTCAAGGCAATGATCGGCATACGCATGCCATCTAAAGTGGATTCTAAAGAGCGAATCGCACGAGTGGTATCAATACCTGACATGACTGGCATTTGAATATCCATAAACACTAAATCATGCGGTTTTAAGCCTTGTTCAATGCCTTGTTGAATAATGGTTAAGGCTTCTTGACCACTTTGCGCTTTGGTTGTTTTGACATTCAGTTCACCGAGTAAGGCTTCAAGAACGATTAAGTTTGGCAAATGGTCATCAACAGCTAAAACATGTAAATTACGTGCTTTAAAGTCTTGGTGTTGCTCAGGTTCAAAAATGGGTTGATTGCTGAGTAGTTGAATCACACCTGTACGGCTTAAAGGCTGATATAACGGACGAGCACGATATTCATTAAGCATATTTGGCTCTAATGACATTTGATAGCCATATACAGCTAAATTGCCTTGATAACGCCCACGAATTTCTTTCAATAACGCTTCCGTATCACCACTATGATCCACGATTAACCATGTGTTTTCAGGAAGTTGATCTAGGCTGTTGAGGCGGCTGAATAGATCTAAAATAGACTGTGTTTCAATGTGTGTGACTTGATAATCTTCTAAATAATGACGTAGCACATTGGCAGTTGCAGGATGTGCCAAGAATGATACGACATGCATATCTTTAAAGCTTGGATGAATAATTTCTTCATCTTCATCCACAACAAATTGCGCTGTAAACCAGAACGTTGAGCCTTTTTCTGTGGGCGCACGTTCTTGGTTGTCTTCAAAACCAATTTGTCCATGCATCAAATGCACAAGCTGTTTGGAAATGGCAAGTCCTAAACCAGTACCACCAAACTGACGAGTGACTGAAGCATCGCCTTGTGAGAATGATTCAAATAATTTTTTACGATCTGTACCGCTTAAACCGATTCCACTGTCTTGTACGCTAAAGTGCAATAAACATTGTCCAATATCATCATGTTCAATGCGTACACGTACAATAATTTCACCATCAGGAGTGAATTTAATCGCATTGGAAATAAGGTTGGTGAGGATTTGTTTAAAGCGTAAAACATCACCATTCACATGTTTAGGCACATTGTCAGCATAATAAAATGCCATTTCAATTTGCTTTTGTGCAGCCAAAGGTGACAGCATATCCATCACATCAAAAATGGCTTCTTCAAGATCAAAAGGGGCGGTTTCAAGTTCTAATTTTCCAGCATCAATTTTTGAAAAATCCAAAACATCATTAATCAATGCCAACAAATGTGCTGAAGATTTACGAATGGTTTGTAGATATAAACTTTGATCATTACTTAGATTGTCTTGTCTAAGTAGTAAATGAATAAAACCATCAATACTGTTAAGTGGTGTGCGCAACTCATGACTGATATTGGCTAAAAACACCGATTTTGCTTGATTGGATGAAATCGCTTGGTCACGGGCTTGTTTATAGGTGATATTTTGGACTTCAAGTGTGTCTAAGGTACGTCTTAAATCGTCTTCAGTTTGTTCAGTATGTTCTTTAAGTTCTAAGAAGCTAAAATGTAGACGTTTCACGACATTGGCAATGTCACGTTGGAGTAAACGCAGCTCACCTGTGCTGTTAATCACCATGTGCTGATCAAGCGTGTCAGCATTTAAGCGTTGTAACTGCATACGAATCTCGTACATTGGTGCGATCCAACGGCGAGAATAAAAATTTAAACACAGTAACAATAACAGTAAGGTAAATAATCCTGTCGTAATCAACACGATCATGACCCGATAATGGGCAATTTCTAAGGGCTGATTGTCCAATTCAATCATCAACCAATGCGGTATTTGATGCGGCGAACTTTGTAAATGAATTGCGTAAATATTATTGTGCTTTGTATTAAGAGGGCCAACAAAAGTGCCTTGTTTTGGCAGTGTAGGCCAATTTTTTTGACCTTGATAACCGACATTTAATAGGATTTGATTATTTGATTGTACGATTGCAGCGCGAATCAAATATTTTTCATTAAAGATACGTTGTAAAATATTTTCAGCATGTGCTTTTTGCTTTGGGTCGGCTTGAATCAATTGAACCAATTGCTCAGCAGTCGCTTGATAACGACTCAAAATTGCAATTGCAGCATAGCGTTGATTGGATTTGGTTGTAGAAGACGTTTCTTTCACGACCAACAAAGCACCAACACACGCTAAAATTGTGATTGGTACAAAAATCAATGCAATAAGTTGCCCATACGCATGATTGAGTTTTAAGCGTTTAAAGAGTTTTTTATTGAAATTCGACATGGTTCCAGCAACTCGTTGACCATGCGCAAGATATTAACATGCTTTATTCATCCTGCATGACAATATGATTAAAAATCTTAGGTATTGGGAAATACACTTTGCAGATTTAAAGATAATCTTAGTGTTTTAAATGCTAAGAAAAACCATAATTTATTTATATAAATGATTTTAAAGATAAAACATTGAAAAATACAAAATTTAAAAATATTTCAATTTGTTTTAAGTTGTACCAGTCTTTGGAAAAATGAACGGAAAGTTGTGCAGTTGGTTTTATTTTTTCATACAATATCGCCACCTCAATATAGGTGCAAATGATGAGTAACACACAACCTGATTTCTTCGCTGATGATTTTCTGCTTGACCACTATGTCGGAAAAACGCCTTTGGTGCGTTTACAGCGTTTGGCAAATCATACTCAAGCAACGGTATTGGCAAAACTTGAGGGGAATAATCCTGCAGGTTCTGTCAAAGATCGCCCTGCATATAACATGATTATGCAAGCTGAAAAGCGTGGACAAATTCAGCCAGGTGATACCTTAATTGAAGCGACCAGTGGAAATACAGGGATTGCATTGGCGATGGTTGCTGCGATGCGTGGTTACAAAATGCGTTTGATTATGCCTGCTGCATCAAGCCAAGAACGTAAAGATGCAATGCGTGCGTACGGTGCCGAGCTGATTGAAGCAGCAAGTATGGAAGAAGCACGGGATATGGCTTTGCAAATGGAGAAAGAAGGTCAAGGTTTAGTGTTAAATCAGTTTGGTAATCCTGACAATGTAGAGGCACATTACCTGACGACTGGTCCAGAAATTTGGCAACAAACTGAAGGTAAAATTACCCATTTCGTGAGTGCTATGGGCACAACAGGCACCATCATGGGGATTTCAAAATATTTAAAAGAACAAAATCCTGAGATTCAAATCGTAGGTTTACAACCTTCGGAAGGTTCAAATATTGCAGGGATTCGCCGTTGGCCACAAGAATATTTACCGACTATTTTTGATGCAAAACGTGTTGATCGCATCATGGATATTCCACAAATTGAAGCTGAAAAAACTGCCCGTGCTTTGGCACGTCAAGAAGGCATTAGTGCAGGAACATCATCAGGTGGTGCAGTGTGGGCTTCAATCAAAATTGCTGAAGAAAATCCTAATGCTGTGATCGTATGTATCGTGTGTGACCGTGGAGATCGTTATCTCTCAACAGGTTTATTCTCGGTTGAGGATTAAATATTAAAAGGCTTGGACTTTATAATTATTTGCCGATCAGCATTGATTCACTGAAAAGAAGCGGGTTAATGTGTAAAATAGTCTAGGTCTTTTAGGGAAATCTTATTTATGCGTTTACCCGTACTTGTTTTTGATATTGAAACATTGACCGATCATCAGTCGGGTGCACATTTGTATGGGTTAGATTTACCTGAAGAAGATATAGAACAGGCGCTAATGAAAATTCGCCGTCAGGAAGCTGGGACGGATTTTCAGCGCTTGCCGTTACATGAAATTGTGTGTATTTCGGGTTTATGGATTGATGAAAATGGTGCGATGAAGCTGTTTTCATTTAGCCAAGAGCATTTTTCTGAAGCAGAAATTTTAAAGAAATTCTTGTCAATCTTTGATAAACGGCATCCTACTTTGGTCAGTTGGAATGGATCACAGTTTGATTTACCTGTGATTTTGTTCCGTGCCATGTATCATGGTTTATCTGCACCAAGTTTGTTCGATCAAGGTGAGATTGATACACAAAAACGTTATAATAACTACCAAAATCGTTATCATCATCGTCATGTTGATTTGATGGATGTGATGGCGATGTTTAATGGTCGGCATTTTCAGAAATTAGATGACATTGCACATTTGCTAGGTTTTCCTGGGAAGCGTGGTATAGCAGGTTATTTTATTCCTGAATATGTGAAAACCAAGCAATGGCTCAAGTTGAGCAGTTATTGTGAAGGTGATGTGCTCAATACATGGTTAATATTTTTACGGTGGAATTTGCTAAAAGGTCAAATTTCATTGGCAGATCATCAGCTTTGGATTCAAGCAACGATTCATTATTTACAAGGTCAAGCACAGCAAGCTGAATTTTTGCAGATTTGGCGTGAAAGTTCGCAAAAAACTGCATTTAGCGCCACAGATTTTCCCACCACTCCAAATTAGGTATTCCTTTGAAACATAGAGCTAAACCTCGTTCATCTCAACTGCCACAGTCTATTTTTAATGTTGAGAGACTTTCACATGAAGGGCGAGGCATAGCACGCTATGGTGATGATCCAAGTCATCCATCTGATAAAAAAGGCAAAAGTGTTTTTATTCGTTTTGCTTTACCTGGTGAAAAAGTCAAAGTCCAAATTACCCGCCAAGTATCTAAACTTGAAGAAGGCGATAGTATTCAGCTTTTGAGTGAACCACATCCACAGCGTATTGAGCCGATTTGTCCGCATTTTGGTATGTGTGGTGGTTGTAATTTGCAACATTTACATCCTGATGAGCAAATTCGTTTTAAACAAGATGTTTTAAAATCACACTTTAGTCATTTTGCAGGTTTAGAACCGAAAGAATGGTTAGCGCCAATTCGCTCACTTAAAGTCGATTATCGTCATAAAGCTCGTATCGGTGTACGTTATTTTCCTAAAAATAAACAATTGCTTATGGGGTTTCGTGCGGCTCAAAGTAATCTGTTAATTGATATTCAAACCTGTAAAATTTTAGACTTAGAACTTGATCAAGCCTTGCCTGAGCTGCGCTTATTACTCGAAAGTCTAACAGGCAAAGCGGACATTGGTCATATAGAATTAGCAAAAGGTGATACTGAGGTTGCGTTATTAATTCGCCATACCGCAGATTTATCTCAAAAAGATGTCAACCAATTACAACAATTTGCGTTACAGAAACAATGGCAATTGTATTTTCAACCCGCAGGCAATGACAGTTTACATCGTGTTGATGACCCACATGCAGAGATGCATTTACATTATCAACTTGCTGATTTTGATGTTGAATTTTCATTCAATCCGACTGATTTTACTCAAGTGAATCCAACGGTAAATCCTCAAATGGTCAAATTGGCATGTGAATTGCTTGATTTGCAAGAGGGTGAGCGGGTTCTAGATTTGTTTTGTGGTTTAGGGAATTTTTCTTTACCACTTGCTAAAAAAGTGGGTGCAACAGGAACGGTCGTTGCTGTCGAAGGCAGTGAGGAAATGGTACTGCGTGGTACAGAAAATGCACTGAAAAATAGCATAAGTAATGTTAAATTTTATTCACAAGATTTAACAAAAGATTTTTCTCAATATTCTTGGGCAAATCAAGGATTTGATGCATTATTGATAGACCCACCTCGGTCAGGGGCGGAACAAGTAATGCATTATGTGCCTAATTTTGGTGCAAAAAAAATCGTTTATGTGTCCTGTAATCCTGCCACTTTGGCACGAGATGCAGGAATTTTGGTGCAACATGGTTATCAGCTGAAAAAGGCAGGTGTGATGGACATGTTCACACATACAGGTCATGTTGAATCCATTGCCTTGTTTGAAAAAGTGTAGTGTAGAGATAAACGATTTTATAATGAACTGTAGATTCACAGGAGACGGGTATGGTCACAGTACGTGAACAACTTCCAGAACAACTGAACGAGTTGTCTGAGGAAGCGACTGTAGAACATGCCGTAGAAGCGCAACAGGCTTTGGCAACTTGGCTAGATCGTGTGCGTGGAATTTTAGACGGTGCTGAGCTTCGACAGTTGCAAGAAGTGGCTCAATTAGTTTTACAAAAAGAATTAGCAACCATGGCAAATAGCCGAACCAATATCTTTACAACAGGTATTGGGATGGCGGATATTTTGGCACATTTACATGTCGATGAAGACACGCTGTCTGCTGCTGTTTTATATCGTAGTGTACGTGAAGGTATTATTTCGCTTGAGGAAATTCAAGTACAGTTTGGGGAGCAGGTTTATAACCTTGTCAAAGGTACTTTGGCAATGGGGAAACTGTCTGAACTTATCGAGAAAAATAAACGTTTAGAAGACCATTTTAATAATAACCAACGTGAACATTTGTCAGGCATTTATAAAATGCTGATTTCGGTGACTGAAGATGTACGTGTGGTTTTGATTAAATTGGCAGAGCGTACTTATGCTTTGCGTGAATTGGCAAAATCTCCAAGAGAGCGTCAAGAACGTGTTGCACGTGAAATTTTAACCATTTACTCGCCTTTAGCACATCGTTTAGGCATTGCACAATTAAAATGGGAGCTAGAGGATTTAGCTTTCCGTTATTTGGCACCCGAACGTTATAAAGAAATTGCTTCGTTACTCAATGAAAAGCGTTTGGAGCGTGAACAATATATCCAATTTGTTGTTGATAAACTTAAAAGTGAATTGGCTGCACATGATATTCATGCAGAAATTTCAGGGCGTGTGAAACATATTTACTCTATTTATCGCAAGATGAAGAGTAAAAATCTCAGCTTTGATCAGCTTTATGATATTCGTGCTGTTCGTGTTTTAGTGAAAAATGTTTCTGAGTGTTATCACGCTTTAGGTATTGTTCATCAAATTTGGCGACATATTCCACATCAGTTTGATGACTATATTACCAATCCGAAAGCCAATGGTTATCGTTCATTGCATACAGCGGTGATTGCTGAAAATAAATCGCTCGAAATACAAATCCGTACTGTAGAGATGCATGAAGAAGCTGAGCTTGGTGTATGTTCACACTTCAACTATAAAGAAGGTTCAAAAACCACCGATTATTCATTTAATCATCGTTTGCATTCTTTACGTTCAGTGCTTGAACATTATCAAGAGCGTAATGATGCAAATGTACATCCGAATGAAGATGAAGTTGAGGATTTTGAACATATTCAAGACTTTGAAGGTTTTGAAAAAATTTATGTCTTTAGTCGTGATGGTGATATTAAAGAATTACCACGTGGTTCAACGGTTTTAGATTTTGCCTATCATGTACATACTGAAGTGGGTAATAAGTGTTATGCAGCACGTGTTAATCAACGTTATGTACCTTTAACATATACCTTGAAAACAGGTGAACAAGTTGAGATTTTAACCAAGAAAGATCGTGAGCCAAATCGTGATTGGTTGGTGAATTCTTTAGGTTATATCAAAACAGCACGTGCCCGTGACAAGTTGCGTCATTGGTTTAGGCAGCAAGACCGTAGTAAAAACTTGGAAGTGGGACGAGAGATTTTAAATAAAGAACTTTCTCGTTTGGCGATTCATCCGAAAAGTATTGATTTAAATGATTATTGTAATCATTTTAATGTCAAAACAGGGGATGATATTTTGGTGGCATTGGTGAATGGTGATATTAGCCTGCATGCCATGATTAACCAAGTGAATCGTCACATGCATTTAGATCAGGATGAACCTGAACTAGTGTTGAAACCAACATTAAATCCACGTGCAAGTCATACTTTATCAGCGCATGGTATTTTGATTGATGGTTTGGATAATGTAGAGTTGCATATTGCACAATGTTGTCAGCCTGTGCACGGCGAGTCGATCGCGGGTTATATTACTTTAAATCGTGGTGTGAGTATTCATAAAGTTGCCTGTACAGATTATATGCGTATGATCAACTTAGAGCCTGATCGTGCGGTAGAAGCAGACTGGGAAATGCAACCCACACGTGGTCAAAGTGTGCAGATTGTGGTGGAAGCCTATGATCGCCGTGGTTTGTTAAAAGATTTAACCCAAGTGATTTTCTCTGATCAGATCAATATTCGTCAGGTCAATACCATTTCTGAATCAGATGGGATTGCCAATATGAAACTTTTGATTGAAGTTAAAGGTTTGGCACAGCTTTCTCGTTTATTGGCACGTTTAGAGCAGCAACCTGGCATTATTAGTGCAAGACGTTTGGTGCAAGGGAATTAACTTAAATTTAAAAATATAAATGAACCCCATAAATTGAATATTATTTATGGGGTTTTTATTTTGAGTAATGATAATTTCATTTTCGACTTAAAAGCATATTTGTTAAACGATTGATGATTTGTGGGCTGATATTGGAAAGTTGATACATCACCTTAGTCTTGAAACCAATAGGATGATGTGTTTGCGTAAAGACCGTTCCTTTGCTAGTGGCGAGTTTAAAAACTGCATCAGCAATATCTTGTGGTTTTAAATCTACGCCAATATTTTGAATCGTGCCTGCATCCATATCTTTTACCATTGCAGTTTGCACAAATAGCGGCATGACATCCAAAACACGAATGCCGTATTTTTGCCATTCAATATCTAAACCTTCTGTGATACCACGTACTGCAAACTTACTGGCAGAATAGGAGATAAGATCGGCTTGACCGTAAATCGCAGAAGCTGAGGATAGATTAATGACTCGAGCAAAAGAGGCTTGTTTTAAGAAAGGCAATGCAGTATGACAACCATTGAGAACACCTTTGACATTAATATCAATTGTACGGTGATGCGCTGCAATATCAGTATTTTCAAAAGCACCTGAATATAAAATTCCAGCATTATTCACTAAAATATTCAGTTCACCTGCCCACATGACAAACTCAGATAACGCAGTTTGCCATTCAGAATATTGTGCTACATCGAGTCGCCCTGCTTTGGCATGTGTACCTAACTGTGCTGCCAAATGCTGTGCTGCAGTTTCATTAATATCATAAATTCCAACATTATAGCCCTGTTGATAAAATAATCGGGCAATCGCTGCACCAATACCTTGTGCCGTACCACTAATGAAAATACTTTGCCGCATGTGGGTATCCTTTTTGTTTTAAAAGTATCAATCTCGATTCAGTTGAACATAAAATACTTTCCACTGACAAGTCTGTGCAGTCATAGATTTTATTATGTGGAAAATAGGGCATTTTTATGGAAAAGTTACTTAATATCATGCAGCAGTTGCGCCAAGAATGTCCTTGGGATCGTGAACAAACACCTGAGTCTTTGACTCGATATGCCATCGAAGAAGCATATGAAGTAGAAGATGCTGTACGCTCAGGTAATGTGAATGATGTCCGTGATGAACTGGGTGATTTGTTGTTACAAGTGGTTTTTCAGTCACAAATGTATAGTGAGCAAGGAGCATTTGATTTTGATGATGTAGTTGAAGCGATTTGTCAAAAGTTAATTCGTCGTCATCCACATGTTTTTGAAAAAGAAAAGTTTAATGATCTTACTCCAGATGAGGTTTCACAGCTTTGGCAAAGTATTAAACAGCAAGAAAAACAAGGTAAAGTACAGTCTCGTTTGGATGAAGTAAAACATGCACCTGCTTTGGTTCAGGCAGAAAATATTCAAAAAAATGTGGCTAAAATTGGTTTTGATTTTCCCAATGCAGCAGAAGCTTATGGCAAAGTGAAAGAAGAGTTAGCAGAGTTTGAGACTGCTATTGCGACTGAAAAATCCGATGAAATGCTGGATGAATTTGGCGATTGTTTGTTCTCATTGATCAATGTTGGGCGTAAACTAGGCATCTCTAGTGAAATGGCATTGTTGAGCACCATTCACAAGTTTAAAAAGCGTTTTGCTTTTATAGAAGATCAAGTATTACAACAAGATAAAAGATTAGAACAGATGAGCTTAGAACAATTAGATCAACTATGGGAGCAAGCCAAATTACATTTAAAACAACAGGCTGCGTATGAACAACAATCATCAGGAACATCCATTTAAAGATTCTATTTTATTTTCAATATTATTCTTATTTTTCAGTATGTGTGTATTGTCTAATGCACATGCTGAAAAATTTGACCAACGTTATGTAAAGTGGAAAGAACAACAACAAGCACATGATGAACAATTGAAACGGCAAGACCCGAATCATTATTTGGGTAAACCAACTGTGACCAACACGCAAGCATCAAAGCAAACAGCGAGCAGTAGTGCGGCGTTATCAGGTGCAAAAGTTAATATTAATACTGCTAATGTGCAGCAATTACAGCAGTTAAATGGGGTGGGGGAAAAGAAAGCGCAAGCAATTTTGGATTATCGACAACAAAATGGGAAATTTAAAAATATTGATGACCTGCAAAATGTCAAAGGAATTGGTCCTAAAATGGTAGAAAAGAATCGTGCCATGATTGTTTTATAAAAGAATATTTTATGTCAAATGGCATAAGCTAGATATTCCATGTCTGATTATTTCAAACAAGATTGAGAGAATCAAATTGCCCTTTGATTGTGTTAGAGATATTATTAGCACAATTATTATTTTTACGTCCTGACGTAGGAGACAGCGTCTTTTGCAAACTTTGCGTGCGTCAAAGTGTGGATTATCCACCGCTCAACTACCTTCTTCCATTTTAGATGTTATAGATTCTTTAACAAAAGCGGGCTACGAAGCTTATATCGTCGGTGGCGGCGTTCGTGATCTGATGTTGGGACAAAGCCCGAAAGATTACGATGCTGTAACCAATGCAACGCCATCCCAAGTTAAAGAAGTCTTTGGACGTCGTTGCCGTATTATTGGTCGCCGTTTTGAATTGGCTCATGTCTATTCGGGTCGTGAATTGATCGAAGTCGCAACATTTCGTGCACCGCCAAAAAAAGCCATTACTTCGGCTGCAGGAATGATTTTACGTGATAATAACTGGGGCACGATAGAGCAAGATTTTGCTCGCCGAGATTTCTCGATCAATGCTTTATATTATCAACCACGTAAAGGAATTGTTCTTGATTTCTGTAATGCAGTCGATGATGTAAACAATAAAACTTTACGTTTATTGGGTGATCCTGCGCAGCGTTTTGAAGAAGATCCTGTACGTATGTTGCGAACTTTACGTTTTGCAGCCAAGCTCCATTTTAATATTGATCAAAATATTTTAGATATTTTTACGCCTGAAATGACGCAGCTTTTGCGTGATGTGTCGCCACATCGTTTATATGATGAATCACAAAAATTATTCACCATGGGGCATCTTAATCGTGTGATGCCAATGTTGATAGAGTTTGGTATTTGGCAGCAATTATTTGCAGATTTAGAGACAAAAATTACGCCATTTATGGAACGTGCTGCGAAAAATACCGATCAACGTATTCAAATTGGTAAAACGATTAATCCAGCATTTTTCTATGCCGTGTTGTTATGGGAAAATTTCCTACAACGTTGTGAGGTATATCAAAGCAAAGGTGTGGTTGCCACTGAAGCACGTGCACAAGCAGGTTTGGATGTGCTGAAACGTCAAGCGTCACGTACCATTATTCCACGTTTTGCAGAAACCTTTATTCGTGAAGTTTGGGAAATGCAAACGCGTTTGTTGAATCCAAAGCCACAGCAAATTGAGGCTTTGTCGGGTCATGCACGTTTTAGAGCTGGCTTTGACTTTTTGCTATTGCGTGAAAAGTCTGGGGATGCTTCAACACAAGGTATGGGGGCTTGGTGGGAAGCTTACCAAAATATGTCTTTGGATGAAAAGGAACGTGCGATTAGTAGTTACAATCGTCAACGTGCTAAAAATCGTCGTAAAGCAACACCAGAAGAACCTGTTGAAAGCAAAGTTTCAGCACAAATTGAACCTTTGGTGAAAGAAACTGAAACACGTAGTCGTCGTACTCGTAAACCACGTGTTGAAGAGAAAAAACCTGTAACACATGCAGTTTCTCATCAAGCTGACACAATTCACCCTGATCATCCTATCTTAAAGCGTAAGCGTGTACAGCGTGATTTGACCAAAGTTGTCTTTGGACCAACGCAATGAGTGTAGTGACCTATATTGGTTTGGGTAGTAACCTTGGTGATTCACAGCAAATTTTACAAGAAGCCGTGCAAAAACTTGCCACGATTGGACAAGTGAGCGTGTCGAAATTGTATCAAAGCCCACCAATGGGACCGCAAGATCAGCCAAATTATCACAATGCTGTTGTACAGTTGATTACTGATTTAGCGCCTTTGCCACTGTTGGATGCTTTACAACTGTTTGAAAATGAATCTGGGCGTGTGCGTTTGCGTCGTTGGGGTGAGCGCACTTTAGATTTAGATCTTTTGCTTTATGCGGAAAAAAACATTATAAATGAGCGACTCACTGTGCCACATGTTGGTATTTTAGAGCGTGATTTTGTGGTGATTCCTTTATTAGATTTAGATCCTGAGCTAAAAGTGAACGGACAATCTTTAAAAGACTTAGAACTGCTACAACATTCAACTTTAACTGTTTTAGCTGATACAGATTGGGCAAACATTTAAGCCTGTTGAACGCTAAGGAACTCTGAATGAGAGGATTATCATCATGATTAGTCTAAGTGATCTACGTAAATTTAAAACGCAAGGACGTAAATTTTCATGCTTAACGTGTTATGACGCAAGTATGGCAAAAGCAATGCAAATTGCTGAGATTGATAGTATTTTAATCGGTGATTCTTTAGGTATGACCATTCAAGGTCATGATTCAACTTTGCCTGTGACTGTGGCAGATATGGCATATCATACCGCAGCTGTACGTCGTAGCAATCAGCATGCCTTTATCATGTGTGATTTACCTTTTATGAGTTATGCAACTTTGAATGATGCATTAGTAAACTCAAAAACAGTGATGCAAGCTGGCGCACAAATGGTCAAAATCGAAGGTGGTGAATGGTTGGCTGAAACTGTGCAAACCTTAACCCGTAATGGTATTCCTGTTTGTGTGCATTTGGGTCTAACGCCACAGTCTGTACATGTATTTGGTGGTTATAAATTACAAGCAAAAACTCGTGAAGCGGCAGATCAGTTGATTGCAGACTGCAAGGCAGTCGTTGCAGCAGGTGCAGCCATTTTATTACTTGAATGTGTTCCTGCGCAGTTAGGTCAAGAAATTTCTGAATTGTTCCCCGATGTTCCTGTGATTGGAATTGGTGCGGGCAAAGAAACCGATGGTCAAGTTCTTGTCGTACAAGATATGTTAGGACTTACTTTTGGTAAAGTAGCACGTTTTGTGCGCAATTTTATGAAAGAACAAGCAGGGGAAACTGCGATTGTTGATGCATTTAAAGCGTATCATGTTGCGGTGCAAGATCAATCTTTCCCTGCGGCTGAACATACTTTCCAAGTCGAGCTATAAATATGAAAACTGAAACTACCATACAAGGATTATCTGCATCGTTAAATCCTGCTCGATCGGCACGTAAAATCATTGGTTTTGTTCCAACCATGGGGAATTTACATGAGGGGCATTTGAACCTTGTGCGTGCTGCTCGTAAATTGTGTGATGTAGTCGTGGTGAGTATTTTTGTCAACCCGATTCAGTTTGGTCCAAACGAAGATTTTGATAATTATCCTCGTACTTTAGAACATGATAGTCATCTTTTGGCTGAGGTGGGCTGTGATATTGTGTTTGCGCCATCTGTGGATCAAATGTATGGCAAGCAACCGCGTTTGACCAATATTAGTGTCAGTGACATTACCAATGATCTTTGTGGTTTACAGCGTCCTGGACATTTTGATGGTGTTGCGGTTGTTGTGACTAAATTGTTTAATATTGTGCAGCCTAACTTTGCATTTTTCGGGCAAAAAGATTATCAACAATTGGCAGTGATTAAACAGTTGGTACGTGATCTAAATATGCCAATTGAGGTGATCGGTGTGCCAATTACTCGTGCAGAAGATGGTTTGGCATTAAGTTCTCGTAATGGTTACTTATCAGAGCAGGATCGTGCAACTGCACCTTGTATTTATGCAACTTTGCAAGCAGCTGAAAAGCAATTGCATGATGGACTTGCGCTCGATGTTGCATTGAGCAATATTCGTCAACAACTGACCGAGGTTGGTTTTGATGTAGACTATGTGGAAGCACGTAGTCCAATGTTGCAAAAAATTGGTCAATTTGATCAAGATATAGTATTGTTTGTAGCTGCAAAATTAGGAAAAACCCGTTTGATTGATAACTTACAGGTTAAACATACAACTTAAAAAAATAACTTAGGGTCGCCATGCCATGAAGCGTATACTTATCGTGACAGGTCAGTCTGGATCAGGAAAATCATCTGCATTGCAGGTTTTAGAAGATTTGGGCTATTACTGTATTGATAATTTACCTCTGGCATTGCTGCCTGAAATCGTCGAAAAATTAGATAAAGAAAATAATTTAGAACAACTGGCGCTAGGCGTTGATGTTCGTAGCACACGTGCGGATTTGCAAGGTTTTGATCATGTTTTTCAAATGTTGCAAAAGCATGGTGAAGTCGATGTTATTTATCTCACAACACGTGATCAAGAACTGATTTCTCGTTTTAGTGCTTCACGTAGACCGCATCCTTTATCGACACGTTTTAAAAGTTTGAATGAATGTATTCAAGAAGAAAAAACTTTACTTCTTCCGATTCAACTACGTGCCACAGTCCATATTGATACATCGGATAAAAGCGTACACGATTTAAAAGATATTTTATTGTCTAAGCTTGGACAGTCTGATAAGTTGATTTTGATTTTACAATCATTTGGTTATAAATATGGTATTCCTTTGGATGCCGATTTTGTCTTTGATGTGCGTCATTTGCCCAATCCACATTGGGATCTTGAACTGCGCAAATTTTCAGGTTTGGATGAACCTGTACGACAGTTTCTACAAGACAGTCAACAAGCCAATGAGATGTATGAAGACATTTATCAATTTTTAAATAAATGGTTGCCAGCATTTGCAGAAGGGCATCGTCATTATATTACGGTATCTATAGGCTGTACGGGTGGGCAACATCGTTCAGTTTATATCGTGGATCGACTGAAAACAGCATTGCAGTCGAAATGGACGATTCAAGTATTACATAGAGAAATGAAGCACTGGTCATGATCGACACAACTGTTGACGTAATTAATAAATTAGGGTTACATGCGCGGGCATCTGGAAAACTCATTGAAGTGACCACCAAATTTCGTTCATCGATTCAAATCGGAAAAGGTGATAAATTGGTCGATGCAAAGAACATTCTTTCTTTACTCATGCTTGGAGCCGGTAAGGGAACTACTTTACGTCTAGTGATTGATGGTGCAGATGAAGAAAAAGCTTTGTCTGAAGTTCAAGCACTATTCGCAGCTAAATTTTACGAGGCAGAATAATCGTGGCACGTCGTCCGCAACGTTTTACTGAAGATGATTTTGAGTCTTTAGAAGGACGTGCAAGTAAATCAGAACAGAAAAGAGCCGTACAGCGTATGGCTGCTTTAGGTGAGCAACTGGCTGAGTTGTCTAAAAAACAAATCGAAGCTTTGCCTGTCGAAGAGCGATTAATCGAAGCTTTGCTTGATGTGCAATTGATTACATCTTTTGAAGCACGTCGTCGTCAATTTCTCAGAGTGGGCAAATTATTGCGTAATGAAGATGAGGCTATGATCTTGTCTTATTTAACCCCGAAACAAGGTGCGAAAAAATTAGCACAATTGGATCGCTGGGTTGAGCGTATGATCGAGCAACGTGATCCTGCGATTAAAGAGTTTTGTAAGTCTTACAAAGCAGCAGAAAGTCATTCATTGCGTCAGCACGTGCTACGTATTCATCGTGATAAATCATTACAAGCCACTGAAGAAGAGTTGGCTGAGTCTAAACAAAAGTTTTTAAACTATGTTCAACAAGTGGCTTTGCTATCTGAACAAGGTTAAGTGAAATTATTGTTTTACATAAAAAAACGACCTTTTGTAGGTCGTTTTTTATTGATGGTTTTTGTTTTATGGAAATGAAATTAACTAAACTCACCTACAGAACGTTCTTTTGCCCAATCACGTAAAATGAATTTCTGTAATTTACCTGTCGAGGTTTTTGGAATTTCACCAATGACCACATCTTTCGGTACTTTAAAGCGAGCTAAATGCTGCTTACAGAATTCAATCACTTCTTCAGGTGTTGTTTCAGCACCTTGCTTGAGTTCAATAAAGGCGCATGGCACTTCTTGCCAGCGTGGATCAGGTTTTGCCACCACAGCTGCAGTCATGATTGCTGGATGGGTATAAAGCACTTCTTCCACCTCAAGTGAAGAAATATTCTCACCGCCTGAAATGATGATGTCCTTTGAGCGATCCATGATTTTTGCATAACCATCAGGTTGGCACACAGCCAAATCACCTGTATGGAACCATCCGCCCTTAAAGGCTTCTTCAGTGGCTTGGGTATTTTTCAGATAACCTTTCATCACGATGTTGCCACGGAACATGATTTCACCCATGGTCGTGCCATCATTCGGTACAGGCTGCATGGTTTCAGGATCAAGCACACGCATCCCATCTTGTAATGGATAAGGTACACCTTGACGAGAATGAAGTTGTGCTTGTTCTTGAATCGACAACTCACTCCAACCCGCTTGTGATGCACACAGCGCAGAAGGACCATAAGTTTCAGTCAAACCATAAACATGGTTCACTTGTACACCAATATGATGCATACCTTCAATGATCGCAGCAGGAGGCGCAGCACCCGCCACCATGACTTCAACACGATGATTAAACTTAATTTGTTTATCTTTAGGTGTGTTGATCAACATCGATAAGACAATCGGTGCACCACAGAAATAATCAACTTGGTATTGATCAATGAGCTTATAAATGAGTTCAGGATCAATTTTACGTAAGCAAATATTGGTACCGCCATTGGCTGCAATCGTCCATGCAAAACACCAACCATTACAGTGGAATAGAGGTAGTGTCCATAAATACTTACAGCGTGGTGTCATGCCACAAGCGATGATATTACTCGCGGCATTGATGTACGCACCACGATGATGATAAACCACACCTTTCGGGTTACCCGTCGTACCAGAAGTATAGTTTAGGCTGATCGCATCCCATTCATCTTGAGGCAAGTGCCATTCAAAGTTTTCATCGCCAGCACTTAACCAGTCTTCATATTCGATCTGACCAATACGTGCAGTAGAATCATTGGCTTCATATTCAACATCTGCCACATCAATGATGTAAATCTCTTGTGGTACAAGAGCGACAGCTTCCTGCGCCATCGCTGCAAATTCAGGGTCAACCAAAAGTACTTTAGTTTCAGCATGTTCCAACATGAATGCAATGGTTTTTGCATCTAAACGCGTATTTAGTGTATTTAAAACAGCGCCTGCCATCGGTACAGCAAAATGTGCTTCGACCATTGCAGGAATATTAGGCAGTAATACAGAAACTGTATCATTTTTTTGAATGCCTAAATTTTTTAATTGGTGTGCAAACTGACGGCAACGTCGATACGTTTCACGCCAAGAAATATGTCGTGCACCATGAACAATTGCATCTTGATGTGGGTAGATGTACGCAGCACGCTCTAAATAGCGCAAAGGTGACAATGCTACAAAGTTTGCAGGTGTGCGTGGTAATTCATCGTATGCACTAACCATATTTTTTAACTCCATCTAATATTTGTTTTATTTTCCATCTCTAAAAGATATGCATATTGTGAATTGAATGCATTTATTCTTTAGTCGAGTATTTATTCTAAAAGATGTTTTTGAAATAGCCTCAAGGCATAAATTTTGTAAATATATTTTTAAATCTTTGATTTTCAGGTTGATTAAACTTGTATTTAGCATAAAGCAAGCATCTTTTTAAGCGCAAAACATAACGAAATTCTGATAAAAATGAACTGAAGCGTTTATTTTTATTTAAATATCGCATGTCTATACAAGAAGCGATCGTAGATTTCAAAGGGTTAAATCTGTCACAATAAATAGGATGTGCTTACTTTTGTATATGATGCCATTTTATTCTGCTGGAAAATAAAAGGAAATCTGCAACAAAGGTTTATAAAAGCGCATTTAAGGTGTAAAATTCGACACACTTTTATTCTGTTCCACCGATTTTATCTTTTGAGGGTTTCCCTCGATCATAATCTCGCGGTGATATGCTCTATTGTACGGGGCATCACTCCTTAAGGATTTTTAAATATGCCTATTATCACATTGCCAAATGGCGATCAAAAACAATTTGATCAAGCAGTTTCTGTGATGGAAGTTGCACAAAGTATTGGACCTGGACTGGCGAAAAATACGCTGGCAGGTAAAGTGAATGGTCGCTTAGTCGATGCAAGTGATTTAATTACCGAAGACGCAACACTGGAAATCATTACCCCTAAAAATCAGGAAGGTGTTGAAATCATTCGTCACTCATGTGCTCACCTTGTGGGTCATGCGGTAAAACAACTTTTCCCTGAAGCCAAAATGGTGATCGGTCCCGTTATTGAAGATGGTTTCTATTACGACATTTTCAGTCAAAAACCGTTTACACCTGAAGATATGGCTGCCATCGAAGCACGCATGAAAAAGCTGATCGATGAAGATTATGATGTCATCAAAAAAATGACACCGCGTGCTGAAGTGATCAAATTGTTCACTGAACGTGGCGAAGATTATAAGTTACGTCTGATTGATGATATGCCTGATGAAACTGAAATGGGCTTGTACTATCATCAAGAATACGTAGACATGTGTCGTGGTCCACACGTACCGAATACTAAATTCTTAAAATCATTCAAACTGACTAAAATGTCAGGCGCTTACTGGCGTGGTGATGCGAAGAATGAACAGCTGCAACGTATTTATGGTACAGCTTGGGCAGATAAAAAAGAATTAGCTGCTTATATCAAACGTATTGAAGAAGCTGAAAAGCGTGACCATCGTAAAATTGGTAAAGCTTTAGACTTGTTCCATATGCAAGAAGAAGCACCAGGTATGGTGTTCTGGCATCCAAATGGTTGGACAATTTACCAAGTGCTTGAACAGTACATGCGTAAAATTCAACAAGACAATGGCTATGAAGAAATCCGTACTCCGCAAATTGTAGATTTTACACTTTGGGAGAAATCAGGTCACGCAGCCAACTATGCAGACAATATGTTTACGACTCAGTCTGAGAGCCGTAACTATGCTGTAAAACCGATGAACTGCCCATGTCACGTACAGGTATTTAACCAAGGCTTGAAGTCTTACCGTGATTTGCCAATTCGTTTGGCTGAGTTCGGTTCATGTCACCGTAACGAGCCATCAGGTTCTTTACACGGCATTATGCGTGTACGTGGCTTTACTCAAGATGATGCACATATTTTCTGTACCACTGAACAAATTGGTAAAGAAGTTGCAGATTTCATTAAGCTTACTTTAGATGTGTATAAAGATTTTGGCTTTGAAGAAGTACAAATGAAATTGTCTACACGTCCTGAAAAACGTGTCGGTGCAGATGAGCTTTGGGATGTTGCTGAAAAATCTTTGGCAGATGCTTTAGATGCAGCAGGTCTTGATTGGCAAGAACAGCCTGGCGAAGGCGCATTCTACGGTCCTAAGATTGAATTCTCATTGAAGGACTGTTTAGGTCGTATCTGGCAGTGTGGTACAATTCAGTGTGACTTTAACTTGCCGTTACGTTTAGATGCCTCTTATGTAACAGAAGATAACGATCGTGACCATCCTGTGATGTTGCATCGTGCAATTCTTGGCAGTTTCGAACGTTTTATTGGTATACTTATTGAACACTACGCTGGCTTTATGCCACCATGGTTGGCGCCAATCCAAGCATGTGTCATGAATATTACAGATTCACAAGCGGAAGCATGTGAGTCAGTGGTCGCAAAACTCAAAGAAAATGGAATTCGAGCAATTTCAGACTTGAGAAATGAGAAAATCGGCTTTAAGATTCGTGAGCGTACATTAGAGCGTATTCCATACTTATTGGTACTTGGGGACCGAGAAGTGGAAGAAGGTACTGTAAACGTCCGTACCCGTTCTGGAAAAAATTTAGGTACTATGTCAATTGATGCATTTGTTGACTTAGTGAAAGCAGCCGTTGCCGAACGCGGCCGGTACATTGTGGAGTAAGAAAGATTAAACAGCCTGACCGTAACCAACAACAAGGTGCTAAAAGCAATCGTCCTGCATTGAACGACGAGATTAAGGCAAAAGAAGTCCGTCTCGTTGCTGCAGATGGTGAACAGAAAGGTATTGTAACGCTTGCAGAAGCGTTGCGTGCTGCTGAAGACGCAGATCTTGACCTTGTTGAGATTGTGGCAAATGCAGAACCGCCTGTTTGTAAAATCATGGATTTCAACAAACATTTATTTGATCTGAAGCAAAAGCAAAAAGATGCGAAAAAGAAACAGCATCAAGTTCAGGTCAAAGAAATCAAGTTACGTCCTGGTACAGATGTTGGTGATTACAACGTTAAGTTGCGTGCTATTCTCAAGTTCCTTGAGGAAGGTAACAAAGTCAAAATTACTCTACGTTTCCGTGGTCGTGAAATGGCTCACCAACAGTTGGGTCTTGCTCAATTACAAAAAATTGAAGCAGATGTGGCTGAGTGTGGTGTTGTTGAACAAGCACCAAAAATGGAAGGTCGTCAAATGGGTATGTTACTTGGTCCTAAAAAGAAAAAGTAATCCCTTGTTGATCTTAAAAAAGCACTGCATTTGCAGTGCTTTTTTATGGGCAGCGTTTTAAGATTTAATGGCGCTGGTTTTTTGGATAAATAAACTTTAATAGTGTCGTAATTCAAATATCAAAATATGATAATTAGGATTGTTTAATATAAGTTTATTGCTTTATTTTAGAATAAATTATGAAAATATCTTGATTGATGACATATTCGATTTAGCAAAATCATGTTATAAAAGTACAATACTAAAGTCATAAAATATAGAAAATACGCGAGAAAGCGGAAGGATGAAATATGATTGATCTGTATTATTGGGGAACACCCAATGGTCATAAAATTACCATCGCACTTGAAGAAATGGGTTTGGATTATCAAATTTTCCCGATCAATATTTTAGAAAATGATCAATTCCAACCTGATTTTTTACGCATATCCCCAAATAATAAAATTCCTGCAATTGTCGATCAAAATGGCCCAAATGGCGAAGCGATTTCAGTGTTTGAGTCTGGTGCGATTTTACAATATTTAGGGCGTAAAACAGGCTTATATTATCCTGAAAATGAACAAGAGCGTGTTGAGGTTGAACAATGGTTGATGTGGCAAATGGGCGGTTTTGGTCCAATGCTCGGACAAAATCATCATTTCAGTAAATTTGCCAAAGAACAAATTCCTTATGCTATTGATCGTTATGTGACTGAGACTAAAAGATTGTATTCAGTCTTAAATAAACAGTTGATCGGTCAAAAATTTGTTGCAGGGCAATACTCGATTGCAGATATGGCAATTCTACCGTGGGTGCTCCGTCATGAGTGGCAACAAATTGATTTAGATGATTATCCTTATGTGAAAGAATATGTTGAACGTTTAACTGCACGTCCAGCCGTTCAACGTGCATTATCTATCAAGGTCTAAAATCAGAATATGCTAAACTGCTGAACCACCGAATCTGGTGGTTTTTTAATGTTGGATATGAACGATGAAAGCATTCTTTTTAAATCTCACGCATATTTTGGAAAAAAATCCTAAAATTTATTGGTGTGTGATTGTAGGGATCGCACTGTGTTCAGTGCTATATGTAGTAGAGGTTGTGCATATTCAAAATTTATTGCCTGATGTGAAAGTACAAGATAGCTCAGCATTACGTGCAACGATTGACCCTATTGCACAGCGTTATTCTTGGGCACGTATTACGGTGATTATCGTGGCAATCATTGCTGCGAATTTTCAATATTTTAAAACAAAAAAAGAACTTCATTTATAAAAAGCTATAAATTCAGGGCTCACAATAAGCCATCCGATCAATTGCTTAAGGGCATGCTATGAAAAATATATGTGTTCAGCATTTTATTTATAGTTTTCTTTGTATGCTCATGGTAGCAACGATTTCTGCATATTTACAAAATACATTTTCCATTGATCGTGTTGGTACATTGGTTTTTCTTATGATTGGCATCATCGGTTTGATATTTTCAATCGCATTTGCATGGTTTCAAAAATGGTTGCAGCAAAGTGTGAAGTCTACGGTAATTTTTGTGCTGATACTTTCCGTTTATCTTGTTGTATTCACTTATATGTTTCATGTGGTTGATGTTGATTGGAATGCAGTGTTAGAAGGGCAGATACAATTAACATTGTTGCAAAAATTTTTACATTCTGAATGGTCAATTTGGCTGGCTTTTCTTTTTCCTTTCTGTGCTTCATGGTTATATCAGAAAAAAGTGAAATGAATCTAATGAATTGATATGGCATATTTTTTACTTTTTTTATCTGCCTTTGGTGCTGCGACTTTACTGCCTTTACAGTCTGAGGCTGTTTTGGTGGGATTATTGATGCAAGACAAATATTCAGTTTTAGGATTGCTTTTAATTGCATCCTTTGGAAATATTTTAGGTTCGTGCGTGAACTGGTATTTAGGTTTGCGTATAGAGCAATTTAAAGATCGTAAATGGTTTCCTGTTTCTGTCAAAAATATGCATAAAGCTGAAATGGTTTACCAAAAATATGGTTTTTGGTCATTATTTTTAAGTTGGATGCCGATCATTGGTGATCCGATCACATTGATTGCTGGTTTACTTAAAGAAAATTTTTGGCGATTTTTATTGATTGTAACTTTGGCAAAAACAGGTCGATATGTTTTTATCTACCTGTTGTATATGGGGTTATTTTAATTTTTTAATCATTTTCACAATTACTCGGATCGAGTTGGATTTGATCTGTGGCTGTCATTTTAAAGAATGGTATTAAAGAGTTTTGAGTTTTAACTAATCTACTTTCTAACAAGAGCCTTAATTTGGAATCAATATAAGCATTTCCTGTGCTTTCAAGGATTTCGATTACTGGGTAATTTGACTCTTCCATTTTAGAGTTTGCTTTTATTTTGCATAGTGGAAAATCAGATATTAGATATAAGTGGTTATCATCAATGTTGTCTAACGCGAAATAAGTTCGATTGGTAATTCTGCGATAATAGGGAAAGCCTGACCATTTATTGTATGGGGTTTGAGTCTTGATCGTTTGAGTGATGAAACTAATTTTTGATCCAATCTCTGTAACTCTGTACTTTTCAATATCTCAACTTGTGTGACTATTCCTTGTTTATTCGTAAATATCCGTGCTAAAAATTGACGATTAATATTTTCCAAATCATTGTTTGTAAAATAAAATTTTGGAGAATTCAACCAAATCACCTGATCTAATTGTATTTTTAATGCGCTTTCGTTGTTTTGTATATCAACATCTGCAAAAGCAATAGGACACAATAAGCTGCTCAGTAAAATCAATGTTTTAATTTTCATAAAATAAATCTTAATTGTTAAAATTGAATCGTAAGATATTATTATAAATTAGTTTAAGTTATAAACAAAATAAAAGGGTGAATTTGGGAGATGTGCTAAATTACATACTAGTTAAATTTGTAAATAGAAAAAACATATTAAAAGCCTCATGACATTTAAGCCGTAAGAAAAAGATAGTTAGCATCTCGTTTGAAATGTGACCTAAATATATTCAAGATAAATTTAGCAGTTATTGCTTTTGTTTTAGCCATAGATGATTTAGAATATTGCCTCCCTTACCTGCAGGTCGTTGTCGCAATGGTGCGAGCGTTCCGAACAGGTGTTCAAAAGAGGTTGTTATGCCTAAGATGAAAACTCGCCGTGGTGCAGCTAAACGCTTTAAAGCGACTGCTAACGGTTTCAAGCGTAAACAAGCGTTCAAACGCCACATTTTGACCAAAAAATCTGCTAAGCGTATCCGTCAATTACGCGGCTGTGTAATGGTTCACGTAAGTGACATGAATTCAGTTCGCCGTATGTGCCCATACATCTAAGGAGATTATAAATGGCTCGTGTAAAACGTGGTGTACAGGCGCATCGTCGTCATAAAAAAATTCTTGCTCGTGCTAAAGGTTACTATGGCGCGCGTTCACGTGTTTATCGTGTAGCGTTCCAAGCGGTAATCAAAGCAGGTCAATATGCTTACCGTGACCGTCGTCAAAAGAAACGTCAATTCCGCGCTTTGTGGATTGCACGTATCAATGCTGGTGCTCGTTTAAATGGTTTATCGTACAGCCGTATGATTTCTGGCTTGAAAAAAGCTCAAGTGATCATCGACCGTCGTGTACTTGCTGACATCGCTATGCATGACGCAGTTGCATTTGCTGCTTTAGCTGAAAAAGCGAAAGGTGCATTGGCTGCATAATCATCATTGATGATTAAAAAGAAGACCGCTATTTTGCGGTCTTTTTTATTTTAAGAAAAATAATTTTAATGAGTTGAAAATAGCTATTCAGATTGTTCATTTGATTTAGGCAGTATTTTGTATAGTGCATATAGAAATGCGATTCCAAGTACAAAAATATTTCCCCAGCGTACTGTAAAATATGCCAATGTCCATAAAGCGCAGTAACACCACAACATAAACCATAAAAACTTAATCAGCCCAAACCATTTAAAACCAGAAGATACTTCATTTGATTCAGAATTTTCAGATTCAATATTTTCTAAATTTGATGTTGACGTATCGCGTGTATTTTCTATGGTTTTTGAGGTGGAAACAAAAGGTGTGTTTGATTGTGTTTGTGCATCGAGGGTTGCATTTTGATAATGGTTAGCTGAATGTTTTAAGATAATAGGAAAAAATTTATCTACAATATTTGAGGCTTGAGAGAATTCAATTTTTTCATTTTCTGTCATATGCCAATAATCTGCATATTCATTTTTAGGCTGAGATTCATTATTAAAGTGATGACGCAGTGCAGTCGCATTGATAATTAAATTACTCGCATAATTTCGTTTTAAACTATACGGTAATAGGGGAAATTGTTCCTCTTTTTGATAGAGATCACCTTCATAGCAATTACTTTCTGTCAGTGGAACGGGAAAAGAACCATAACGTTTTGAAATATCAAAATTATAGACTTTATTTTGATAATCATTATAAAAAGATTGCCATGAAAGAGGCTGTAAATCCGCTAAAATTTTGTCTGAAAAATCAGGTGATACATCCATCAATACATAGTTTTCTACGCTATCATGATAATTATTATAGTTAGACTGTAGTGGAAATTGATTCGCATCATATTCTTGCCATAGTGGTTTTTCATCAACATGAATGAGCACTTTAAAAATTTGATTTGGGAAATGACAGACAATGCAAAAATTGTATTCACCTACATTAAAATCAAAGATTTGAGAATCAGTAAGTGGCTGTAATACATCAGATGCAAAGTGTAAACTAACTTTATAAAGTCCCTGTATTGTCAGATGATTGAGTAAATGTGAAGCAGAACCTGTCAGTAAAGTACCTTTTTCAAGATCACGCAAAATAGGAAAATGAGTAAAGAGTAGGGGATGGCGATCTAAAATTTCTGAATCCACTGCGCCAGTTAAAAATTCATTTCCATAACTGACCAAAGCCACTTGGCGATAAGCTCTTTCAAAATGCATGTATTTTCCTGTTATTATATTTTTGATTGTCATATAGGATGTGTGAAAAAATATGAGAAAACAATACCATTTCCGCCAAGTGGGTGAAGACACTTATATTTGGGATGTACATCGCTTGGTTGAGCTAAGTCAAAATTTTGCAACGATTGAAATAGCATTGACCGAAATTCAAGAATTGAATGAAAGCTATTGGTTTCCTGATACTCATCCGACTACACAAGAAATAATTGATCATATTCAATTGGTTCAAGATGCTGATTTAAAATATCCGATTATTGTATGTGCAGATGGGCGAGTGATGGATGGAATGCATCGTATTGCTAAAGCTAAATTACAAGATCAATTGACCCTTCAAGCAGTCAAGTTTGAAGTTACGCCACAGCCTGATTTTATCAATGTTGATGCAGATGATTTGGATTATGACGATGAATAAAAGAAAGTTTTTGAAGCTAAATTACACAATATCAACATGAAATGATTGTCGAATTGAATTGCGCTCGCATACATTAAGGCTATCTCCAAATAAAAAGATAGGAAAAGAATAATGCGTGTAGAAATTGAAGGCGTTCCACAAGGCGCAATTGAAGTTGAGTTACAACTTCTTCCAAGAATCGGTGAAACCATTAAAGTGATGTATGGAGCAGATGCGGAAGTGAAAGGAGAAGTTACTGAGGTTGAACATTATATTAATCAACATAAATGACCAAAAGATTATCTTAATAATACGCCCAAGATTTTGATGTAACTTTGTTTAAAGGGGCGCTACAATGGCGACCTTTTATCAGTTGAATAACAATGAAAAGAATAAATGTTGTTGGTACATCTGCTTCAGGAAAGTCGACTTTTTCCAGAAAATTGGCACAAAAACTCAATTTAGCCTATATTGAACTCGATGATTTATTGTGGATGGATGATTGGCAGGAAACGTCTGATCCTGAGTTTTTTCAAAAGATTAAAGATGCGATAGCTGATGCAGAACATCATTCTGATCTACAAGGTTATGTAATTGATGGAAATTATACGAGAACAGTACCTTTAACGTGGCAAGAGATTGATACAGTCATTTGGCTTGATTTACCATTTGCGTTGAATTTATTTCAGTCTATAAAACGAGCTTTAAGCCGTGCAATTTCAAAACAACCAATGTGGCAACATTCTAATAATACTGAAAGTTTTAGCCGTATGTTGAGTCGAGATTCGATTATTTTATGGATGATGAAAACTCATAAAAAGAATCGGAAAAAATATCAGGATAGAATCAATCATCCTGATTATGCCCATATTCAGTTTATTCATTTAAGGTCTAGAAAAGAAATCGAGAGTTTTTTAAAGCAACTGTGATTGATCAAATCCGTAGTCATTTTAGGAAAATAAATGATTCTACTTGTAATAAAAAATGATATTGCAAAACTAGTTTAAATTGAAGATGCTGATAATTTAAACATCTGCCATGATCAATGGAATATTTAATAAGAGAAAAATATGTCTGATTTCCAATATTTAACAGAATTACAAGAGCGAGTTCGCCAAGGACAGCATTTTAAGTATTTATGCTTTTGGGGGCATACACCAAAGCAAACAGGTGTGATTGATAAAAGTTGTTTTAGTCAGTGGTTTCCTGCACATTTTGAAGTCGATGGTATTGAATATAAAACAGCAGAACATTATATGATGGCGCAAAAAGCCAAACTATTTGCTGATGAAGATATTTTTCAGAAAATTATTCAGGTAAACCATCCCAATGAAGCCAAAACTTTGGGACGAAAAGTGAAAAATTATCAGGAAAATGTTTGGTTAGAACACCGTTTTGATATTGTGGTAAAAGGCAATATTGCAAAGTTTTCACAACATCCAGCATTGAAAGCATTTTTATTGGATACACAAGAGCGTATTTTGGTTGAGGCATCACCTGTAGATAAAATTTGGGGAATAGGTTTAGCGGCTGATGATGAGTGTGCTGAAAAACCATTGCAATGGAAAGGCTTGAATTTATTAGGTTTTGCTTTAATGGAAGTAAGAAAGCAACTTTAATGTTGCTTTCTTTTTGGGTTTAATTTTATTTTAAATGAAATTTACAAGCCAAAATAATAGGCTGCAATACAAATTAGAATCGTAATCACGATCAAGGTCATTACCCCAGATTTACCCACTTTGGACTCAGCATTTTGACTGAAACGTTGTTTATTTTCAGTGTTCATGGGTTCAAAAGGGGATGGTACTTGTTGAGGTGTTAATTGTGCTGATTTGTAATGGTTCGCCACTTTGGTAATGAACTTACCATATAAGTCATCAAGTTTTTGGGAAAAATGACGTAAATTCATTTGTTCTTCAGGGCTGGTTTCTTGTCCTAAATCATTTGAAGAATATTGCATTTTATTTTCAATATAAGCAGATAAGGCTTCCAAACGATGTAATGTTTCATGTGCATAATCTGCTGAATAGGCACTTGGAAATAATGAAAGATTTGTTGTGTCATTTGGAGAGTATTGTGTTGTATTTAGACCTAAATAAGGTAGCGCAATGCTGCTTGGTGCAATAAATCCTTGCGCATATTTGCTATTAAATAGTTCATTATCAGTATAAACCTGAATATCATCCCAATTGGGCTGTGCTAAATCTTGTTCAATACGTTTGTTATATTTAGCAATCAGCTCAAAACGCCAAAAAGTTTCTTGACGAGTACTGTTTTGCTGTGCTGCTGGTACTTCATAATCATTATCTGCTGTGTACCATTCAGCAAGTTCTTTACCTAAGATCCAAGCGGTATGTTGTTGCTTGTTATGACTAATAATAAAGTGTGGTGTTGCAAGGAGCTCAACATTGGCATTGGGGTTTTGTTCTTCATTTAAAAGGCTAGAACTATGTAGGCTCAGGCGATAAGCCCCTTGTTTTTTCAAGCCTTCAAGCCATATTTGAAAATGCTGTGCCAATAAATGTTGGCTAAGTAAGTCCCGAAAATACACACGGTGCTGATTAAAAATAGCATGATTGACCCATTGATTAAAACTTAAATCTTGGGACAAAAATTCGTTGCCATAGGTGACAAGCGTGAGTTGTTGTTTCCAAATTGGGTCGAGTGCCATATGTTATTGATCTCGGTGACATCATTTTTGTGAAAGTCCGATTATCTTATACTTTTTATGATGGAAAATACCAATTTGATTTTCCTGTTTATGAAGCTTCATCCATCTGCATAAAAACTGTTAGAATACGCAGTTATATTATTTTCTAAATTGTTGCTTTGAGAGTTACTATGTCACTGGAAGCCCTGACCACTGAAGCGCTCGCTGCGATTGCAGCAGCTCAAGACCTTGCTACACTCGATCAAGCTCGAGTGCAATTTACAGGGAAAAAAAGCCAGCTTGCGGAACAATCTAAGTCACTGGGTAAAATGGATGCAGAAGAGCGTAAAGCTTTTGGTGCACAAATCCATGCTGTACGTGAAGCGATCAATGCAGCATTGACTGAACGTCAAGCGGAATTGCAAAAAGCGGCATTAGAACAAAAGCTTGCAAGCGAAACCATTGATATTACCTTGCCTGGTCGTGGGCAAACTATTGGTAGTATTCACCCTGTAACCCAAGTGCAAGAGCGTATTTGCCAATTTTTTACCAAAGCAGGCTTTACTATTGCGACAGGTCCAGAAGTTGAAGATGATTATCACAACTTTGAAGCATTGAATATTCCAGGACACCATCCTGCACGTGCAATGCATGATACCTTCTATTTTGATGCCAATCATTTGTTGCGTACGCATACTTCAGGTGTGCAAGTGCGTACTATGGAAACCAGTCAACCGCCGATTCGTATTGTTTGTCCAGGTCGTGTGTATCGTTGTGACTCGGATCAAACCCATTCTCCAATGTTCCATCAAATCGAAGGTTTATACGTTGCTGAAAATACCAGCTTTGCTGAATTAAAAGGCTTGTTGGTGAATCTACTCAATGAATTCTTTGAAAAAGATTTGAAAGTACGTTTCCGTCCATCTTATTTCCCATTCACAGAACCAAGTGCCGAAGTGGATATTATGGATGAGCGTGGTAAATGGTTGGAAGTTCTAGGTTGCGGTATGGTGCATCCAAATGTACTCCAAGCTGCGGGCATTGACCCTGAAAAATATAAAGGTTTTGCTTTTGGTTTAGGTGTAGAGCGTTTTGCAATGTTGCGTTATGGCATCAATGACTTGCGTATGTTCTACCAAAATGATGTGCGTTTCTTACGCCAATTTGCTTAACAAGTTTATACTCTCCCTGACCTCTCCTGAAAGGAGAGGGGTTGTCCATTGTGATGAGATGACGGGTACTTTGCTTTTTAAAGTGGAGTGAGAGGGGATTAGAAATTTAGAAATTATAGGTTTTTACGAAATGAAAATTAGCGAAAATTGGCTACGCACGTGGGTAAATCCTGCAATTGATAGCGAAACCTTATCTGACCAACTAACCATGCTTGGTTTAGAAATTGATGATTTAACACCAGCAGCAAAGCCATTTACAGGTGTCGTGGTTGGTGAGGTTTTGACCGTTGTACAGCATCCAGATGCAGACCGTTTACGTGTAACCACAGTCAATATTGGTTCAGGTGAGCCATTGCAAATCGTTTGTGGTGCGCCAAATGTACGTGCAGGGATGAAAGCACCTGTTGCAACGATTGGTGCAGTATTACCAGGTGATTTTAAAATCAAAAAAGGCAAACTTCGTGGTGTCGAATCACAAGGTATGCTGTGCGGTGCATCTGAAATTGATCTTGAAGATAAAATTGACGGTCTTTTAGAGTTACCAAGTGATGCGCCTGTTGGGGTGAATATCCGTGAATATCTAAATTTAGATGACAATGTGATTGATATCAGTATCACGCCAAACCGTGGTGATTGTTTCAGTATCCGTGGTATTGCGCGTGAAGTTGGGGTAATTAACCAATTGCCTGTAACTGCACCTGAAATTCAAGAAGTTGCAGCAACAATTGCGGATCAAAAACAAGTTGTGATCACCACTGAGGGTTGCCCACGTTACTTAGGTCGCGTCATTAAAAACGTCGATACCAAAGCACCGACGCCTGCATGGATGGAACAAGCGTTGTCTCGTTCAGGTATCCGTCAGCACAGTATTTTGGTGGATATTACCAACTATGTATTGATGGAATTGGGTCAGCCTTTACATGCTTTTGATGGTGGTAAAGTGCAAGGTTCAGTCCATGTACGCCAAGCGACTGCTGCTGAAAAACTTGTTTTGCTGAATGAACAAGAAGTTGAATTGTCTGAAAATGTCATGGTGATTGCTGATGATGCAAAAGCATTGGCAATTGCAGGTATTATGGGTGGTTTATCTTCTTCTGTGACTGATGAAACCACTGAGATTTTCTTGGAATCAGCATTCTTCGCGCCACTTGCGATTGCAGGTCGTGCGCGTAGCTTTGGTTTGCATACGGATGCATCGCAACGTTATGAACGTGGTGTAGATTTTGAATTGCCAATGATTGCCATGCACCGTGCATCACAATTAATTGCTGAACTTGCAGGTGGTGAATTTGGTCCGATTACTGTGGCTGAACAAACTGCGTTATTGCCAAAACGTGAAGCGATAAAATTAAACCAAGCGCAAGTCGATCAATTGCTTGGCTATAAAGTTGAATCAGATTTTATTACCGATGCTTTACAGCGTTTAGCTTGTGAAGTGACTGTAACAGCACAAGGTGAATGGACGGTTGTACCTCCATCACACCGTTATGATATGGCGATTTACCAAGACTTGATCGAAGAGGTTGCCCGTATCCATGGTTATGACAATATTCAAATCAGTCTGCCTGTGATTGATGTGAAATTGGCAAAACACCAAGATCAATTTGAATTGCCACAGTTACGCCAAACTTTGGTCACTTTGGGCTATCAAGAAGCAATCAGCTTTAGCTTTGCCGATTTAAAACTTGAAAAACAGTTGAATTCACAAGTGAATCCATTGGCACTTGCCAATCCGATTTCAAGTGATTTGGCAGTAATGCGTTCAACCTTGCTTTCAAGTTTGATTCCTTGTGTGCAATACAATGTGAATCGTCAACAAAGCCGTGTGCGTTTCTTTGAGCTTGGTTTGCGTTTTGACTATCAAAATGCACAAAGGATTGATGACCTCAAACAAATCCCAACTTTGGCGATGATTGCTACAGGTGCGAAACAGGCTGAATCTTGGCATGCAAAAGCACAGCCTATGGATTTCTTTGACTTCAAAGGTGAAGTTGAAGAGTTGCTTGCAGCTGCACGTGTGAATGTGGAATATGTCCGTTCAGAACGTGAATGGCTACATCCTGGTCAATCTGCTGAGATTTTGGTAGATGGAAAATCGATTGGTTATTTAGGTCGTTTACATCCTTCATTGGAAAATGAATTGGATTTGACAACAACCTGGGTTGCAGAAGTCGATCAATTGGCTGTTTTGCAAACTTATGTATCTAATTTTACAGAATTATCACGATTTCCATCGGTTAGACGTGATATTGCGCTTTTAATTAGTGATAAGATTAATGTCAGTGAAATTCAGCAACTTATCGAAAAAACGGGCGGAGCGCTTTTAGACTCATCTTGGTTATTCGATGTGTATACGGGTCAAGGTGTGGCAGAAGGCAAGCGCTCATTGGCATTTGCATTATTATGGCAACATCCAACACGTACACTTGAAGATGCTGAAATTAAATCAGGTATGGACAATATTATACAAGTGTTGCAAGACACTTATGAAGCGACATTGAGGGCCTCATGACAGCATTAACAAAAGCAGAAATGGCTGATCATTTAAGTGAGCTTACGAGTTTAAATCGTCGTGAAGCAAAACAAATGGTTGAGTTATTCTTTGATGAAATTAGCCAAGCATTAATTGCTGGCGAGCAAGTGAAACTTTCAGGATTTGGTAATTTTGAATTACGTGATAAACGCCAACGTCCTGGTCGTAATCCGAAAACTGGGGAAGAGATTCCAATTTCTGCACGCCGTGTTGTGACTTTCCGTGCAGGTCAGAAATTCAGACAACGTGTAGGTACTGAACAAGAGGATTAATCTTCTTTATTTAGTGAAAAGCCCTGTATTCTTACAGGGCTTTTTTATGTCTGGATTCTGTGGTGATATAATGAGAATCTATTGAATTTTTTGTATTTAAAGTATGTGTCTTTAAATTATTGTAGGGCGATCTATATTGATGAGGCTATATTGAAAATCACGCTCAAGTTCTTCAAAAGCCTCAACACCATTGTGTAAAATAAATTCTGCTTCAGAGTCAAAAATAGGAATTAGCCAGCGCAATTGCACTGTGCTATCTTGATCTAATAAATACATATTATTGAATGATTCATGTTCTAAACATGCTTCATCATCTAAGATACATTTTTGTTTTAATTTTAAGGGAGCAATTTGAATATCTGTGATGATGCTTACATCACAAGCTAGTTCTTTTTTAGATAAATGCAGACCAAGATTCATGAGATAATCTATATATTCATTCATATCTTGCTTTACAAATATTGTGGGTAAGATGAAATAGTATTCATTTAATTTATTATAGCTTTGTTCAATTTGGATGTTTACAAAGCCGAATGTCACGATCCTTGTCATATTTCTATGTATTAAATCGTGAAAAACAAGTATTTCAATTTTAAATGATGAATCCTTTGAATATGTTTTTATTATATTGGGGTTTCCCCAATGCTTAATATAAGTGGTAAGTAAAGAAGATCTATATTGTTCGTGTATTTGTTGATGTTGGTTTAAGTTTATGTTTTATAAAAATATTATTTGTTTTTATTTCTATATAAATTTCGGGCATAAAAAAAGAGAACCCAAGGTTCTCTTTTTCTGATAATAATCTAAAGTGATTATTATTGAGCAGCAGCAGTTGAAGCAGCAGCAGTAGCTTCAGAAGCAGCAGCAACAGCAGTGTTAGCAGCAGCATCTACAGTTGAAGCAGCAGCAGTAACGTCAGCAGCAACAGAAGCAGCAGCAGCGTCAGCAGCAGCAGTAGCTTCAGAAGCAGCAGCTACAGCAGTTGAAGCAGCAGCGTTTGCATCAGCAGTAGCAGCGTCATCTTTCTTAGCACAGCCAACGAAAGCTAAAGTAGTAGCAACTGCAGCAGCAATAGCGATTTTTTTGAATAACATGGCATCACTCTCATAAATTAAATTGAGACAAAAAACCCAAGTTAGCCTGTTTTTTGCTTTTGTGCATAGCAGTCTAACTGGTATGCGAATATGCTATCACTGCGGATTTAGAATTGCTACTGCCCAAAATCAAAAAAATGCCAAAAAAGGTGATAAAATGACGTTTTTTTAACAGGTATTTACAATTAATTTTGCTTTTTATATTGGCTTATTACACTCTAACTGCTTAAAAAACATAGTTTTTATTAAATAAAAATATTATTATTCAAAGGTTTGCAACATATAATAACAAACATGAATGCTCTATGTAATTTTATGTAAACAAAGTCAACCAAATAAAAAGGCTATCGTTATAGATAGCCTTCTTATTCAATCAATAAAATTTTAGTTCGTTGCTTTACGCTTCATCTGATCAAAGAAATCATCATTGGTTTTGGTTTCTTTCATACGGTCAAGTAGGAATTCCATTGCTGCTAATTCATCTTGTGTATGTAAAAGCTTACGTAAAATCCAAACTTTACGCAGATTTTCTTCACTCATTAAGCGTTCTTCACGACGTGTACCTGATTTCTTGATATTCATCGCAGGGAAGACACGTTTTTCAGCAATACGGCGATCAAGCGTGATTTCTTGGTTACCTGTACCTTTGAATTCTTCGTAGATCACTTCATCCATTTTACTGCCTGTTTCAATCAAAGCAGTAGAAATAATGGTCAATGAACCGCCTTCTTCAATATTACGTGCAGCACCAAAGAAACGCTTTGGGCGCTCAAGTGCATGTGCATCCACACCACCAGTCAATACTTTGCCTGATGAAGGAATAACAGTGTTATAAGCACGTGCTAAACGAGTAATTGAGTCAAGCAAGATCACAACGTCTTTTTTGTGTTCAACAAGACGTTTAGCTTTTTCGATCACCATTTCTGCAACTTGGACGTGACGTGCAGGTGATTCATCAAATGTAGATGCAACGACTTCACCACGCACTGTACGTTCCATTTCTGTCACTTCCTCTGGACGTTCGTCAATAAGAAGAACAATCAAGAAGCATTCAGGGTTATTACGTACAATTGACTGCGCAATATTTTGTAATAACATTGTTTTACCCGCTTTCGGCGGAGCAACAATGATTGAACGTTGACCTTTACCAATCGGTGCGATCAAGTCAACAACACGTGCAGTTAAATCTTCGGTTGAACCATTCCCCAATTCCATAATCAACTGTTCAGTTGGGAAAAGTGGCGTTAAGTTTTCAAATAAAATTTTATTACGTGAATTTTCAGGGGTGTCGTAGTTAATTTGATTTACTTTTAATAAAGCAAAATAACGTTCGCCTTCTTTAGGTGGGCGAATGGTACCTGTAATGGTATCACCTGTTCTAAGGTTAAAGCGGCGAATTTGTGACGGGCTCACATAGATATCATCTGGTCCTGCAAGGTAAGAGCCAGCAGCCGAGCGTAGGAAGCCAAACCCATCAGACAAAATTTCTAGAACACCATCACCAAAAATTTCTTCGCCATTCATTGCATGGCGTTTTAAGATGGCAAAAATAATGTCTTGTTTGCGGTTACGAGCCATTCCTTCAAGGCCCATAAACTCAGCAATCTTAATGAGTTCGCCAATCGGTTTTTTCTTGAGTTCAGTTAAGTTCATAGATGGTCAGATTGATGTAAGGATGTGTGGTACACAGAGATAATAGAAAGAAGCAAAAGTCGCCCGCAGTACAATAGGTGAGTGTAATTGTATTTGCACAATAACAAAACTCAGAATCTAATTAGTTCTTTCGAGGAGAAATGTGTAAAACAATTTCTGTTGCCGAGCGGCGATCTTATGTGTTGTGTTGTAAGAAATTGGAATCAACCCCAAATTTTCTCATGCATGGAATATAAGTGAGAACTTAAAAATGTCAATGTATAGAAGAAAAATACGCCATATTTTTATGACGTATTTTGAAGAATAATTGACAATTAAACACTGAATTAAATGTTTTCGTCGATGAAAGCAGTTAGTTTTGACTTAGGTGCAGCACCGATTTGTTGTGCAACCACTTCGCCATTTTTAAACATTAACAATGCTGGAATGTTACGAATGTTATAGTTCACAGCAGTTTGTTCACATGCGGTCACATCAACTTTGACGATTTTAACTTTACCTTCATATTCATTAGATAAAACTTCAAGTACTGGTGCAATAGCTTTACAAGGTGCACACCAACCTGCCCAGAAATCAACAATCACAGGAATGTCAGATTGAAGAACATCAGCATCAAAGTTTTCATCTGTAGTGTTTACGATATTGCCTGACATGGATTTTGCTCCAAAATATTTTAAAGATGTCATCTATGTCTATAAGTATTACATAGACATCTCATACAGAGTAGGGGAATAGGTAAATTTTCGATCTTAATTGTGAATTTGTCTAATTGATGCTCACGATAAGTACAATCGGAGCTTTGAAATTGTCATACAACTGTCACAAATGTAGAAAAAATAATGACTCAGCGAATTGTCGACATAAATGGCTTTTCAATTGTCTGTAGGTGAATTAATCTAGGCACACTTCTGGATGAGTTTGTATAAATAATGTCTGATTTTTTGATTGATGAAGAATTACTTGCTGCCATTGATATGGGGTCGAATAGCTTTCATTTAGCGATTGCACGCGTTGATCATGGCGAAGTAAAAAAAGTAGCATCAATGTCAGAAAAAGTTCAGCTTGCCGCTGGGCTAGATGAAAATAAAAATTTAACTGAAGCTGCACAACAACGAGGTTTGGCGTGTTTGGCTCGTTTTGTTGGGCGTTTAAGTTCAGTTCAACCGAATCGTTTGCGAATTGTGGCAACTAATGCTTTGCGCCAAGCGAAAAATGGTCAAGAATTTATTCAAAAAGCCGTAGAAATCCTACCTAAGCCGATTGAAATTATTGCAGGTCGTGAAGAAGCCCGTTTGATTTATTTGGGTGTTTCACACACGATGGCAAATAGTGGTCGTCGTTTGGTGATTGATATTGGTGGTGGTTCAACTGAATTGATTATTGGCGAAGAGTTTGAACCAATCCATACTGAATCTTTGCAAATGGGGTGTGTAGCTTTTACCAAAGCCTATTTTCCTGATGGTGAAATTAGCCAGAAAGATTTTGATAAAGCCGTAGTTGCAGCCCGTAAAGAATTAACTTCGATTGCCAATACCTATAAAGCCGAAGGTTGGGATACGGTCGTGGGTTCAAGCGGTACGATCAAGGCATGTCGTCAGATTACGGTAAATATGGGCTGGAGCGATGATCAGGAAAATCTGACTCGTGAAGGCTTAGAAAAACTTAAAGATAAAATGCTGAAATATAAACATGTTTCAGATATGGAATTTGAAGGTTTAAAAGAAGATCGCCGTGCTGTGTTGCCAGCAGGTCTTGCGATTTTATATGCGGTTTTTGAAATTTTAAATATTGATAAATTGGTTTATTCCGATGGTGCATTGCGTGAAGGTGTAATGTACGACTTATTGGGTCGTTTTCAGCATGAAGACATTCGTGACCGCAGTGTGCAAGCGATGATCGGACGTTATAATGCTGATTTAAAGCAAGCCCAACGTGTAGTCGATACTGCACAGCATTTATTTGACAGTGTTGCATCTGCATTGGGTTTAAATAATGATGATAGTGATTTATTACGTCGTGCTGCCTATTTACATGAAATTGGTTTAGCAATTAGTCACAGTGGTTATCATAAGCACAGTGCTTATCTCCTTCAGCATTCAGATATTCCTGGTTTTTCACAAATTGATCAGAATCATTTGTCACATTTGGTCGCTCATCATCGCCGAAAATTGCGCACAGACAGCAAAATTGATGTGATGAGAGTCGGTGGATATAAGCTTATTTATCTATGTGTATTGCTTCGTCTCGCAGTTTTACTCAATCATAGTCGTAGCGATGAGATGCTTCCTGCCATTGAATTAACAGTTCAGAATGAGCAACAATGGCAACTCAGCGTTTCTGGTGATGCCAAACAATGGCCATTGCTCGTTGCCGATTTGCATGATGAGCAACTGCAATTTAAGCATTGGGACATTGAATTGAATATTCAGTCGGAACAGTTTATCGATTAACACAAATTTCTCGGTGTGAGTCATCGGCGAATTAGGGATAATACTCGACTTATGAAAAATAAAGCTGCTCAATCTAAAGCTTGGAAAACGGTTCAAATTGCACGTCATCCAGAGCGTCCGCAATTTTTGGATTATGTAGGCGAAATTTTTACAGAATTTGATACATTACATGGTGATCGTCTTTATGGCGATGATGGTGCGATGGTGGGTGGTTTAGCACGTTTTAATGGCCAGCCTGTGATGGTCGTAGGTCAGCACCGTGGTCGTAGCACCCGTGAAAAATTACAGCATAACTTTGGTATGTGTAATCCTGAAGGTTATCGCAAATCTCAACGTTTATTAGATATGGCAGAACGTTTTAATCTGCCAGTATTTACCTTTATCGACACGATGGGTGCATATCCTGGTGTTGGCGCAGAGGAACGTGGTCAAGCAGAAGCAATTGCAACAAGTCTTGCGCAACTTTCTAGCTTAAAAGTGCCTGTGATTGCAACGGTTTTAGGTGAAGGTGGTTCTGGTGGTGCATTGGGTATTGGTGTTGCTGACCGTGTAGTGATGCTTTCACACAGTATTTATTCTGTGATTTCACCTGAAGGCTGTGCTTCGATTTTGTGGAAAACTGCTGAAAAAGCAGAACAAGCGAGTGAAGCATTGGCATTAACTGCTGACAAATTACAAAAAATTGGCATTGTTGAATATGTGGTTGATGAAGGTGAAGGCGCACATTTACATCCATTAAAAGTAATGGAATCTTTGAAAGATGTGTTAAAACAAGCGCTTGATGAATTACAAACTATGGATGCTAACGAGCGATGCGAAGCACGTTACCAACGTTTAATGAAGTTTGGCAGCGACAATTTAGGTCTGGCTTCTTAAAACAGTCTGAGCAATTTCAAGAAAATACCCAGTTTCTAATTGGGTGCAGCGGCGGCATGGACTCCATGCTGTTGTTGTATTTAATGGCAGCCTTGTGTCCCGAACAGGTGCGAGCGATTTATATTAATCATCAATTACAAGCGATTAGTGATGACTGGGCAGATTTTGTTGCTGCACAATGTCACGCTTTAAATATTCCCATTATTATCGAAAAAGTTCACGTTGCTGAAGGTAATCTTGAAAATCAAGCACGTGAAGCGCGTTACCAAGCTTATTTAAAACATTTACAGCCAAATGAAATTTTAGTCCTTGCACATCATCAGCAAGATCAAGCTGAAACATTGATGTTGCGTCTACTTTCGGGTGCAGGTGTATCAGGTTTGACAGCGATGAAAAGCTTAGATATACGTGAAAATTTTATCATTTGGCGACCGCTTTTAGATGTTAGTCGTGAGCAGATTTGCCAATGGGTAGAACAATGCCATATTCTCTATGTGGATGATCCAACCAATCTCGATACCCATTATGATCGGGCATGGTGTAGGCACGAACTTTGGCATATTTTGCAAAGCCGTTACCCAAAAATGCAACAAGCTTTGGTTCGTACTAGCATTTTGATGCAAGATGCGGATGAAATTTTGACTGAGGTTTTGCAGCAGGATCTCACATTGTGCGGCAATACTGAACGATTAGATTTAACTCAATTTGCAATGTTATCACAGGCACGGCAAAGACAGCTTTTATCGGTTTGGATGAAAGGTCAGGATGGCTACCGTCCGAGTTTTGAGATGGTAGAGCGATTACAAAATGAGGTGATTGCTTCCAAAAATGATGCACAAGCTGCTTTACATTGGAACCAATTTTATTATCTGCGATTTCAAAATGTTTTATATCGTTTAACTGCCGAAACTTATTTGGCAAGCAAGCACGTACCTGAGCAAAATATTGCAGAAATTTGTTGTGAAATAGGGCAGGATTTAACATTAGCCTCTGGGCAGTTTCAAATCCAAGCAGAAAAAATGGGTTTGTCGATGGCTTTGCTAAATCAGACACTTCGGCTGCAATATCGTGTAGGCGGAGAAAAAATTCATTTGTATGGGCGTGTTGGAACATGGCCACTGAAAAAAGCCATCCAAAATCAGCATATTTTTCCTTGGTTGCGTCATACAATTCAAATATTAAGCATAGATAATGTTATGCTTGGTGTTTTTACACCGAAAGGTTTTTGGTTAGCACAATCGGACTATGTTGAAGTTGATGGTTGGCTGCCAAATTTAATGTCTTAGCGAGCAAAAAGTTAAACGAGCGTAATTCATGAGTGCAGCTTTAAATTGTAATATTACTTTCATTGGCGGTGGAAATATGGCTCAAGCCCTAATTGGTGGCTTGATTACCCGAGGACTGCCTGCAACACGAATTACAGCATCTGATCCAGTGGAAAAGATTCGTGAATTATTACAAGAGAAAGATGTACATGTGACAGATAATAATGTCGAAGCAATTGAAAATGCAGATGTTGTGGTTTTAGCTGTAAAGCCTCAAGTACTTGGCGCTTTGTTAAAACCACTAAAAGGTTTGTTTGAAAATAAACTGATTATTTCCATTGTTGCAGGTGCTGAAATTGCAACGATTGCGGAGTTGACGGGTACTGAGCGTATTGTACGTGTGATGCCAAATACGCCTGCACTGGTGCAAACAGGTGCACATGGTTTGTTTGCTCATGAAAATGTTGTTACAGCTGATCGTGGTTTGGCAAGTCAGGTTTTGGCAGCCACAGGTTTAACGATTTGGGTAAATACTGAAGCACAAATCGATGCCGTGACAGCAGTTTCAGGCTCAGGTCCTGCATACTTTTTCTATATGATGGAAAGTATGATTCGTGCAGGTAAAAACATGGGCTTGGATGAAAAAGTGGCAACTGCATTGACTTTGCAGACTGCTCTTGGTGCTGCGCAAATGGCGATTACCAGTTCAAATACACCAGCTGAATTACGCAAAAATGTCACTTCGCCGAATGGGACAACGCAAGCAGCATTAGAAGTTTTTGATCGTGCGCAAATCTCTCAAAATATTCAGGCGGCTTTGGCTGCTGCGCAAAAGCGTAGTCAAGAGTTGGCACAAGAATTAAGTGATAGCACGAAATAATTAATTTAATTATTGATTTTATTTTAGGAATATTCCGATATGGGTGCGAATTCTGCGCAGATTTTTGGCATTATTATTAACGTCGCAATTTTGCTTGTATTCTTCCGTTTTTTGATGCAATTGGCAATGGTGAGTCCGTATAACCCTGTGGTGTTGTCTACGGTAAAAGCGACTAAAATTGTGGATGTATTTAGCCGCATTTTTCCAACTCTTGCTAAAGGACGAGTAAATACTGCTGCATTGGCATTATTGATTGTTCTGTATTTATTGAAAATTTTTGGAATCATGTATTTACAAGGTGCTATGCCAAATAGCCCTATACATTTATTGATTTTGACCTTTGTAACGATGATTCAGGATTTGATTCGCTTCTGTCGTTATTTAATTTTTGCAACGATTATTTTGAGTTGGGTGACGATGTTAACACAGGCTCGTTCTCCTTATATTGAAGTGATTCAAGAGCTTGCAGAGCCATTATTAGCACCATTTCGTAAAATTATGCCAAATATGGGCATGATTGATCTATCTCCAATTCTAGCATTCCTTGCACTCTATATCGCTGAAATTTTAATGAATGAAGTCGCTAAAGTTTTATTGACTGGTTTGTAATTGAATGATTTAAAAAGAAAGGACTCGATTGAGTCCTTTTTTATTGGAGAAGGATTTTTTATAAAAATCACCTCTCCTTTTGCGAAATAGTATTTCTCATCTCCTGAGAGGAGAGGGAACTTATTTAAAGTTTAATGTGCCTCATCCCAATTGTTGCCTTTACCGACTTCGACAACTAAAGGCACAGATAAAGTACAGACTTTTTGCATGACGTCTTTGATTTGTTCAGCCAATTGATCTGCAATGGCTTCATCAACTTCAAAGACCAATTCATCGTGCACCTGCAGCAGAAGTTTAGCTTGATCTTTCGGTAAGATTTTATCGACTTCGATCATTGCCATTTTAATGATTTCAGCCGCAGAACCTTGTAATGGCGCATTGATTGCAGCACGTTCCGCACCTTTACGCACCATCATATTTCGTGCATCAATATCAGGCGTATATAAACGGCGACCTGTAATGGTTTCAACATAGCCTTGTTCCAAAGCCACTTGGCGAGTACGTTGCATATACTCATAAATACCCGGATAACGGTGGAAATATTGCTTGATATAATCTTGTGATTCTTGACGAGTGAAACCAAGCTGACGAATCAGACCAAACTCTGACATGCCATAAAGCAGACCGAAGTTGACTGCTTTGGCTTGGCGACGTTGATCTGAAGTGACATCTTCAAGCGCAACCCCCAACACTTCAGAGGCTGTACGGCGATGCACATCTTGCCCATGATTAAAGGCATGTACCAACGCTTCATCTTGACAGAAATGCGCCATTAAACGTAATTCAATCTGTGAATAATCGGCTGCAAGCAACACACGACCTTTCGGTGCAACAAAGGCTTTACGGATTTGACGACCAATTTCCTCACGTACAGGAATATTCTGCAAGTTAGGATCAGTTGAGGATAAGCGACCTGTTGCCGTCAGTGCTTGATGATAACTTGTATGCACACGATGGGTTTCAGGATTGGCTTGTTTAGATAAACCTTCGGTATAAGTACTTCTCAGTTTGGTCAAACCACGATATTCAATAATCAAAGCGGTAATTGGATGATCAATTTTTTCCAAAACCGCTTCTGAAGTGCTGTACTGACCTGTCGCTGTTTTCTTGCCACCTTTTAAGCCGAGCTTTTCAAAAAGGACTTCACCGACTTGTTTGGGTGAGCCGACATTAAAGCTTTCACCTGCGATTTCAATGATTTGATTTTCAAGATTTTGAATAGTTTCAGCAAAATCAACACTGAGTTGATCTAAAAATGCCAAATTCAATTCAATGCCATTTTCTTCCATAGAGGTCAAAACATTGGCAACAGGCATTTCAATGTTGTGCAAAATTTCGCTGAGTGGCGGAATTTCTTTCAGTTTACGATCAAGCACTTCATATAAGCGATAAGTCACATGCGCATCTTCTGCGGCATAGTGTGCAGCCGTTTCAAGCTCGATTTGGTTAAAGGTTTTTTGTTTTGCGCCTTTACCTGCGATTTGTTCAAAAGTCGTGGTTAAATGGCTGAGATAAACTCGAGCTACATCATCCATGCCATGACGAGTCGCAACGGCATTGAGCACATAGGATGCCAACATGGTATCAAAGTACCAACCTTGTAAATGAATGCCATGATTTTCAAAAATATGCGCATCGTATTTTAAATGATGTCCAATTTTTTCAACTTTTGGATCTTCTAAAATCGGTTTGATTTTTTGGATAATCTCATCACGATTCAGTTGTTCAGGTGCACCCTCATAGTCATGTGCAAGTGGAATGTAATAGGCATCTTTTGCATCGAAAGCCACCGAAAAGCCCACCATTTCTGCAACACGATAATCTAAGCTTGTGGTTTCCGTATCAATGGCAAAACGTTTTTCAGTACTGAGTCTTTGGAAGAATATTTCCCAATCCGCTTGAGTTAAAACGGTATGGTAATTGGCTTGTCCAAGTTGGTCATCGACACTGCTTGAAGTGGCTTGGTCATCTGCATGAACAACATTTTGTTCCGTTTTGGCAATTTCTTTGCTCGTTTGTTTGTATGTTGGGCTGTTTGGGTTATTCGGATGATCGAGTGATTGCAACTGATTACGGAATTCAAGCTCAGTATAGAGATTACGTAATTCTTCAACATTGGGCTCAGCAAGTTTTAAATCGTCATAGGTCAGATTGAGATCCAAATCAATGATGATACTTGCAAGTTGATGATCAAGTTTGATGCCATCCGTATTGTCTTTGAGGCTTTGTCCAACTTTGCCTTTGATACTGTCGACATTTTCCAAAATACCGCTGATCGTGCCGTATTCATTTAAAAGTTTTGCTGCCGTTTTTGCACCTACACCCGGTACACCTTTGATGCCATCTGAGGCATCGCCCATCAGGGTTAAATAATCAATAATTTGATCAGGACGTACACCAAATTTTTCAATGACCCCGTCAATATTCATCGGCTTGTCTTTGAAACTGTCTTCAAGGGTAACTTTTTCTGTCACCAATTGCGCCATGTCTTTGTCGCCTGTCGAGATCAATACTTGATGACCGGCAGCTTCTGCTCGTTTTGCCAATGTACCGATAATATCATCGGCTTCCGCACCCGGCAGCATATGCAAAGGAATGCCCAATGCACGAATTAAATTGTGTAAATAAGGGATTTGCTGTGCCAATTCATCAGGCATGCTTGGACGATCACCTTTATAAATCGGTGACAGTTGATGTCGGAAAGTCGGTTCAGGTGTATCGAAAATCACCGCCATGTGTGTCGGTTGTACACGGCGCATCAGTTTTTGGATCGCAGAAATTGCACCACGAATCGCATTGGTTTGTAACCCTGTTGAGGTTGTTAATGGTGGCAGTGCATGAAAGGCACGAAATAAAAAATATGAACCATCAACCAATACAAATGGTGGCATCGAGACATTCCTAATTCAAATAATAACGCTATTGTACGTGATTTTTCGCAGTTGCGAAGTGACAACGGTGTTGCTTCTGTTACTGAATATCTGACGAATTTAGCGAATGAGCAGCTCAGGCTGTTGTATGATCACTATACTCAGGAAAGAGACACATGTGATATGCCAAAAGGGCAAAGTGAAATTCGGATCATTTGGTTAATGGTATTGACCATTGTGGCTGTGGCAGCGTGGTTTTATGAGGCGCATGTCATCACTTATCTGTGTGGTCTTGGCTTTGTCATGAGTGTGATGCACTATGTCGATGCTTTGCAAAAACCATTGACTGATCTTGCTGCGCAGCAAAATATTCCTGTGCAATTTACCTCCAAAGTACCCCTGTATATCTCATCGATTTTTGCTGTGGTGGGGATGACTTTGCATTGGAGTTGGCTGATTGGTTTGGGGCTGACGAGTTGGATTTTCTTTTTCCTGCGTTGGCTCAGGCGGCTTGAACGCTATGTCCAAGACATTCAACTTCGTTTGCAAAATATGGTCAATTTGCCTGTCGTACAGTCTCAGGGTAATCTTGCAGAATCATCTGAAGTGGCGACAGATATAACAACAGCTACAACAAGCACTCATACAGAGATCAGCTTTGTTGAACAGATCAAGCAATGGGTTTTTCAGGGTAATCCTGTGTTAAAAGTGGCGATTTTAGTGCTTGTGATCGGCATTATTTTATTGCTGCGTTTTGCCACTGAACATTGGCAATTGAGTTTGAGCATTAAGCTTGCCATCGTGGCGGCTGTGAGTTTTGCAATCACCGCTTTGGGCGTATTTTTACAACCGAAAAATCGTAGTTTTGCTTTGGCGCTTGAAGCTTTGGGCTTGGCAGGATTGTTCCTGACCTTATTTTTTGCCTATTACAATCATGTCGTTCCCAATATTTATAGTGCAAGCCTATGTTTTGCTGTGATTATGTTGTTGACCTTGTATCTCAGTTTAAAACAGCAAAGCATTGAATTGGCATTGATGGCAATGGTGATTGCTGCGGCTGCACCATTTACACTGCCTGTACGGGCTGCGACTGCGATTGAATTTGTGGCTTATTATTTGGTGATCAATCTTTGTGTGGCGATTTTAACCACATTACGCCCTTGGAAAATTCTCAATCAAATTGCATTTTTAATGACGGTGATTGTGGCGGGCAGTTATGCTTTTATTCATGGGCAAATACAAGAACGAGACACTTTAGCGATATTGGTCGGTGCACATACAGCGATTTTCATTTGGCTCGGTTTTCGTTTTAGTCAGTTATTGGCAAAGCAAGATGTGGAGCAATTTAAACTAAAACCCGCTTTGGATATTGCACTGATTTTTGGTGCACCGATTGTGGGTTATGCGTTTTTATATCTGATGTATTTTGAAAAAAGTCTGTGGCAAGCGGGCTTAAGTTTGGCATTTGCTGCACTATTTGCCGTGTTATATGGTTTGGCAAAACGCAATCAATCTGTGCAGTTAATTTCACAAAGTTATTTTAGTTTGGCATTGATTTTTATCAGTTTGATTCCACCGATTTTGTTGAAAGAAGAATGGAGTGTCATTGGTTGGGCGCTTGAAGGTGTGTTGATTTTCATCTTTGCGCTATATCGCCAATCTACACTAAGTCGCTATCTTGCGATTGCATTGTTGATCGTGGCAGGTGGATTGAGTGTGTATTACTTGGTGGAATTAAGCTATTTCCCAAGTACGATGTATTGGGCATTGAGCTTCAGTTATTTCGCTGTGGTTGTACTCGCCAATCTGCATGAAAATTTCCAAAAACAAATGACACATTCAACCATTGTCTTTTTTAGTTTGCTGTTACTTGCTGCAACCACGATGTTGTTTGTGTTGTTGTTTGACCATTTTGACGGAGAACATCAATACATTTTGGCTTTGTCTGTGGTCAGTGCCTTGTATGTGATACTGAATGAAGTGCTATTGTGGCGTAAAGCAACATGGTCTTGGCTGATTCCCAAATGGGTTGGTGTGATTCCTTTGTATGTGATCGGATTGGTCTTTGTGATTGATCGAAGTCATTTGGGGATGATCGAATGGTATTCTTCATGGGAAAGGGTTGCTGTTGCAGTCACAGGGGTTTTGCTGAGCGTGTTGTGGTTGCGCCCTTCAGCAAGTGTACAATTGGAAAAAGAATGGGTGAGTCTTGGGACTTTACTGAGCCTGTGCTTCAGCAGTTTAAGTCTTGTCCCTGCGATGCCCTATATCAGTGTCATGATTTTACCTTTGGTCTTTTGTGCATGGTGTTATAGCCAAAAGCACAATGAAAATTGGGCAATATTTTGGCAAACCCGCAGCAGTTTAGTGTTGGTGCTGTTATGGATGATTTGCTCACAGTTATTTTCACAACAAGCCTTTGAATATTATGTATTGCCAATTCTCAACCCATTTGATTTGATCAGTATTGCGATTTTAGTCGGTTTTATTTGGATGCTGAGTTTACAGCTCAAACAAGGCTTGGATCGGGGCATTATTGCGATTTTATCTGTGCTTAGCGTGCTGTGGCTCAGCAGTTATGTGCTGCTGCGTGCTTTGCATGTATATTTTCAAACGCCTTATAATGAATTGGCGATTTGGGACAATGCCACCATTCAATTGAGTTTTACTTTGCTGTGGGTCAGTTTGGCATTTGTAATGATGCGTTATGCGAGCCAAAAAAATCTGCGACCGTTGTGGATTTTGGGCGGCAGTATCTTAATGTTGGTGACATTAAAATTGGTACTGCTTGATTTATCGCATATTGGTACATTGACTCGTGTGATTTCATTTTTGGGTGCAGGTTTTGTGATGCTGATTATTGCGTATATTGCACCGATTCCTGAGACTGAAAATCAGTCTTTACCCTCTTAAAATAAAATCATGGATCAGATTAAAGCTCCTTTCTGATTTGAGATGAGGAGCTGATGGAAAATAAAGAACGGGAAATGGTTGGTATGAAATATTCTGATTGATGATCAGAAATATTTTACAAATGTTTATTTTGCTGTTGCTCGTGTTTTAACTCTTGTGCATGGGCATAGACATCAAGATTTTCATTTTCCAAACCATCCTGCTGACTAGGTGGACGATCCACAAAGCCAATTTTCGGCACTGGAATTTCGATTTGATTTTCCACAAAACGATTTTGAATCAATTCATGAATTTCATCTTTCACTTGTAAATAATTATTTTGTTTACACCACAAGGTAAATAGAATTTCAATCGAAGACTCAGCAAAAGCAGATACTGTTACACGTGGTTTTGGATCAGCAAGAACCAACGAATAATCATTGGCAAGTTCGATCAGGACTTCACGTACTTTATTAATATCTTCTGTAAAATTAATTGCAACAGTAATCGACAGGCGCCGTATTGGAAATTTTGAAAGATTGTGTACGGGTGCTCGAATCAGTTGTTCATTGGGTAAACGGACATAGACATTGTCCATGGTTAAAAGTTTAACAGACAGTAAATCAATCGAAATCACTTCTCCCTCAATGGTATGTCCTCGAATTAGGGTAATTTGTATGGTATCGCCAATTTCAAATGAACCTTCACCAATGAGAAACAAACCACTGATCAAGTTGGATGCAGACGTTTGGGAAGCAAAACCTAATGCAACCGTCAAAATCCCTGCTGCACCTAAAAATACACTCAGTTTAAAGCCAGCTTCTTTTAAACTTGCCATGACAAAAATCATGAAAATGAAGTAGAAAATTCCACGTCGCCATACCAAACGTTGATGTGCATTAAAACGAGCTCCAATCGTTCGAATAAATGTATTTGAAATAATCCGAGCCAATAAAAAACCGACAAAACATAGGACAACTGCCACCACAATTTCACTGAGGCGGTCGGTGTTAATATTGGTAAAAATACCTTTTAAATTATCAGCAATGTCTTTTGGAATATTACTTTCTGCCATGCTGACCTCTTAGAAGAATGAATCAAACATATTAAATAATGCACCACCTGGTGAGCGGGGTGGATGTACATATACAACTTCACCTGCAAGTGGTGGCGTGCGATTTTCGATTTTAACTCGAGCAGGGCGGTCATCACCTTCATAGATGACTTTAATTTGCGATGTCCAAAGTCGCCCAGTACTTTCACTATAAAATAAAGGCAAGGCAGGCACAGGTACATTCATACGGTCAAAGCGTAATTGATGGCTACTAATATTATGGAAAACAATCGGAGTGACTGCCCGAAAAGCACGTGGTCGTAACAGATTCAATTCAGTTCGACCATCGACAGCAGTGGCATAGCACATTTCCCCATTACGATGGTCAGGACCAAACCAAGTGTCTTTGGGTAAAATCACAGGAATATCAAAGAGAGGTTCTTTTTGTGCTTGGACAAAACCTGCGATCCATAGTGGTGTGCTGATATATAGTGTGCCTCGTTGCCCTGCGGGAATATAAATCGGGTCTACAGGGCGAATCACCACTGAACGATCCGCCAAACGGGGCATGAGCTGAAAGGTATTATGTGTTTCCCTGAACATATAGCGTTCAACATGCACAGGCTGCGGAAAGGCGAAATGCACATCATGGATGCAACCCCATTGCTGCTCATAGTCATATTGAAACTGGGGGCGATAATATTCCAAACGCCATTCTTGCAAACCACGTGTCAAACGCATCATGGTAGAGCCAAATTGCCATGCTTTGGACTGATTTAACTCAAATTTTTGCTCCCCCCACCATTTCAGATCAGGAAGTTCGGGTTCTAGATGTTCATTTTTTATGGACAAAAGGCTTCATTCCTCTGATCATTTCTTTAAAAAACAGACTTCACGCTGTCATGCGCTTAGAGTACACTCAAAACAATTTTAATCATTCATATAAGTTGTAATGCAAGTCCTTAAACAATTACAAATACCCTATAGTTTTGCAAAGCGACATGGTGTGCTGCTACGCTACGAAGGCGATCAAGTGTTTATTGTTCGCCGTGAAAATACGGCACATATTGCCATTCAAGAAGCCCGCCGCTATTTAGGACGTCCTGCACACCATCAATTAAGTTCTGAAACTGAGTTTAATCAACTGCTCAGTTCAAGTTATGCGGGTGAAACAGGTGAGTCGCAACAAGTTGCAGCAGGACTTGAAGACCATCCTGATTTATTGAGTTTAGCAGATCAAGTTCCTGAAACAGAAGACTTGATGGATCAAGAAGACGATGCACCGATTGTCCGCTTAATTAATGCATTATTGTCTGAAGCCATCCGTGTCAGTGCGTCTGATATTCATATTGAAGCTTTTGAAAAGAAATTATCCGTGCGTTTACGTGTGGATGGTCAGCTACGTGAAATCGTCCAGCCACGCCGTGAACTTGCACCTTTGTTGGTTTCACGTATTAAAGTCATGGCAAAACTGGATATTGCCGAAAAGCGAGTTCCGCAAGATGGTCGTATTTCTTTGCGTCTTGCAGGGCGTGAAGTGGATGTCCGTGTATCGACTTTGCCATCGTCACATGGTGAGCGTGTGGTGATGCGTTTGTTGGATAAGCAAGCTGGGCGTTTGAACATGACCCATTTGGGACTCATGCAAAGTGATTATGATCGTTTAACGACTTTGGTGCATCGTCCACACGGGATCATCCTCGTTACAGGTCCAACAGGTTCGGGTAAAACCACCACACTTTATGCTGCACTTTCTGACCTAAATGATGGATCTAAAAATATCCTGACGGCTGAAGATCCGATTGAATATCAGCTTGAAGGGATTGGGCAGACACAGGTCAATACCAAAGTCGATATGACCTTTGCTCGTGCCTTAAAAGCTATGCTGCGTCAAGATCCCGATGTGGTGATGGTCGGTGAGATTCGTGATCTTGAAACTGCGGAAATTGCAGTTCAGGCATCGCTTACAGGTCACTTGGTGTTATCAACACTGCATACCAATACTGCGATTGGTGCGGTGACGCGTTTAAAAGATATGGGCATTGAACCGTTCTTATTATCCAGTTCTTTGATTGGTGTGATTGCACAGCGTTTGGTGAGAACGCTTTGTTCGCATTGTCATACGTGGCGTGAAGCGGATGATTTTGAAAGGGATGTGTTTAAGCCTGTTTCATCTGAACCGAATTTAAAATTACCTGTGCCAAATGGATGTGATCATTGTTCGCATACTGGGTTTACGGGTCGTACTGCGATTTATGAAATCGTCCCGATCGATGAGCAGATGCGTCGTTTGATTCATGGCAATGCTGCTGAATATGAGCTTGAGGAATATGCGCGTCGTGATGCAGGTTCGATTCGTGATGATGGTTTGCGGAAAGTTTTGGCAGGTAAAACCACGATGGAAGAGGTTTTACGTGTCACCAATGAAGCAGCAGAGTGAGGAAAAGTAAACTTACTGAATATTTAAAAAAGTGAAGTTAATTAACTTCACTTTTTAGCCATTTTAGATTAGCTAGAGTTGCTTAAAGTTTTTAGGTCACTATATAAGGTTACTAAATGATTTTCTGATAGATCCATTAATGGTTCGTACATAAATGAATTTATATGTAAGTTCTCTGCTGTCATTAAATTAACTCTATCGAAGATTTCAATTTCATTTTTGTTGTTAGGAAACTCTTTTTTATATTGACCGATTATTTTTCCCGTTTCCTTTTTCCAAATATTTGTGTGAAAAGTTGCATCACTAATTTTACTAATGATGTACTCTTCAGTCTTAAATCTTATAGCTATCGATAAACAAAGTTTTGATTTTAAGTCTAAAACTGGTTCAGTAGCTTTATTTGCTTCAATTTGTTCCGCTATTTCAAAAATTAAATCATAAATTTTTTTATTTGGATTAGGCAAAATTTCTGTCATACCAAATACAGTATTAAAAATTGTTAAAATATCTCCTGTTGTATGTTCTTTTGTTTTTTTTATATTTTCTGTCGTATGTGCAGGTTTAATATGTAATAACGAAGTTAGTGTTAAATAATTAGAATTCGTTGTTCCAATAGTGTATTCAATTAAATTTCTAACAAATGGAATACAAGAAATAAATGATCGTTCACAAGTATGGAAATTAGCTCTTAGTTGAGGAAAAACATCCTTTTTCTCCCCTTGTACTAATTTGATCTCACTAATTGATTTTATAGCTTTAAAATTTCCATTCCATTTATTTACGCTTTCTAAGCGATTTATAATTGTTTTGTAAAAATCAAAATTATGCGTAAGAATAATTATTTTAAACTTTTTATCGTCTGCTATGTCTTTTAAATATTCAATGATTGCGTACTTATTTTTATAATCAAATGAGTCAGCAATGTCATCAATTATGAATAATTGGTCAGATGCTATTTTTCTTCTTGTTTCAATTTGGAAGATAATATTTAATAGATAAAAGACTCGTTGTTCTCCAGTACTTAAACTTTTATTTATTTCTACTCCACCTAATTCTTTTGTATAGTTCCCATCCTCATATATAAAAACTAAAGAAGCAGGTTCATTTTTTAAAATTACATCTTCCTGGTTTTTAACTTTAATTTTAAAAGGGACTGTAAATCTGTTTAGAAATATATCAATAACTTTTATCCAATCATCTTGTTCTTTCTTTGCTTCATTTGTAATTTCATCGCGTCTAGTTTTAGTTTCATTATAAATTTTTATAAAGATATCAAATTCACTTTTGTGTGATGCAAAGTAATTAAATATAAGCTTTTTTTTAAGGTTTTCTAAATTTAAAAACTCAATAAGAATTTCTTGATTTTCTTGAATATAAGCCCTAAATCGACGGAGATCAGCATGATTGTTAAGAACTTTGTCAATTTCATTGAATTTACTAATGAGATCGGGGTTATTTAAAACTTTATCTTTTTCTGTTTTAATTGTATCTTCTAAATCACTTGCATTGCCAATTTCAAGACCATTAATTTTTACTTTATGTTCAGCATTAAAGAATCCATTATCTTTCAAAGCTTTTGTTATAGTTTCAGCATTATGATGATTAAATTCTCCTCTTTTAAATACAACTGAACTTTCATCAATGAGTTTATCATAAACTTCAATATACTCTTTGATTTTTATATTGAAGGATCTATCAGATAAGAATTTAGTTGCTTTTTCATTGAAGATCTCACTGAAAACTATATTAGTTAAAATAGGGCTCTGAATACTGTCAATTTCTGATTTTTTACTTTCTATAAAATTGTAAATATCCATTTGAAAGGTATCGAAAATAGTTTGTTCAATTGCTTTTTCAGTTAAACCAAAATAGTGACGAATAGTCTTAAAAAATTCTTTTTTTGTTTCATTTAATTTTATATGAATTGAGTCATATTCAGTTTTTAGTGTTTCATTAGCTAAAATAGTTGAGGCTTCTTTGAAGTCAACATCTTGCATTCTATTTATTACAAATATTTCTTCTTTAGTAATATTCCTATTATCTATAAGAACTGATCTATGATTTACCCTGTCACTGAAAATCCTATCTTCTGATGGCTTATCTAATGAAATATCTTCAAATGTTTTAGCAAATGATGATTTCATAGCTCCATTTTGTGCATAAATGATTTGTACTTGAGATTTTGTAAAGTCAAAATTATGTTGTAATTTTTTAATTCCGTAACAATTTTCGAAATGTATTGTTAATTGATTCATTTTGGTGAGCATTCTCTTCAATTAGTATTTCTTTGAGTATTTATAGAGTGTTGAGCTTCTATACATACCTTAGCGTTCTAAAATAAAGATAGACTATTTGAAAATAAATAGGAATATTTTATCGAATATAACTTATTAAAATGCCTAAATTTTTAACTTAGGCATCTGTCTTTAATTTCAAACAATCACATTCAATGTCACATCAATATTGCCACGCGTTGCATTAGAGTAAGGACAAACGATATGCGCAGCATCTACCAATTTTTGTGCTTCAGCTTGTTCCAAACCCTCCAAATGAATATTTAACTTCACTTCAATCCCAAAACCTGTAGGAATCGGACCAATACCGACTTTACTCTCGATATAAGCATCAGGTGTAATCTTTAAATGATCACGGTTGGCAACAAACTTCATCGCACCTAAGAAACACGCAGAATAACCCGCAGCAAAAAGCTGTTCAGGGTTTGTTCCACCACCTGCACCGCCCATTTCTGTTGGCACTGCCAATTTTACATCTAAAATATGATCCGAAGAGGTTGCACGACCATCACGACCACCTGTTGCTTTGGCATGTGCTGTATAAATGACTTTTTCTAAAGACATGATTATTTCCCTGTTATGGCTTACAAATTTTAATTGGAATAAACATCCTGTCTGAAAATGCCGAAAGAATAAGCAGTGTTTTTGTAAATTTACAATGGATTAAAAGGTGAGGCGAAATAAAAGTGATTGGTTTTAATATTGCACTAAAACCCGATGTTGCATCAAAGGCATAGACGCACGAATTGCTTCTTGCTCTGTTAAATCAAAAGGCACAGTTAAAAGTTGCGCACCTTCTTGATCCGTAATTTGCAAAATTTGCCCACGGCTATTACTTGCACCTGCATGTCCCCAAGTCTGACGTTTTTCACCATGCCACCCTTGTTGCGCTGCACCCAAAACTTGACATTGACTGTCCATCGCACGGGCTTGAAGCAATAACTGCCAATGCATTTCACCTGTGGTATAGGTGAATGCAGCAGGGGCAGTCAGTATATTTGCACCTTGCGAACGTAGTGTTAAAGCCAGTTCAGGAAAACGTAAGTCATAACACACCATTAAACCGATATTGCCAAATGGTGTTTTTGCCACAACCACATCAGTCCCAGGCTCAAAGAATTTCGATTCCTGATAACCGCCAACCGCATCACCGACTTGCACATCAAACAAATGAATCTTGTCATAACGTGCTTCGGTACGTTCGGGGCTGATACACAAGCTCACAGTACGCACCCGACCATCTTCAATAATCGAACCATCAGGACGGAAAGGACAAGGTAAAGTCCCTGCAACAATCCAAATTTGGTATTGATGGGCGAGATTTTCCAAACGTTGTTGAATGTCTTCAAAACGAGCCGCAGTTTCGCGCTGTTTACCTGCTGCGAAACAGACGAAATTTTCAGGAAAAACAATTAAGGATGCACCATCCGCTTTACTCTGTTGGATCAACGACTCAATTACACCGAAGTTTGCTTCAATGTCATTTTGCGAGTTCATTTGAACAACAGAAAGTAAAGTCATGATTATTCCTTATTTTATTTAAAAGCTAAGCATTGTGCTGTGGCACAGATTGAGATGCACATTCCATGTCATCTTGCTGTTTTTCGAGTTGTTTTACTAATGGTTCAAACATGTTTTGATTATTTTCGTTGAGTTTCATTAGTGTTTTATGTGCATCTAAGACCGTGGTTAACATGGTGCTATGATTCACATTGTCATCAATCAAAGCATTGGTGCAAACACCTGGGTCGCCACAATAATTTAAGATGACAAAAACCTGCCCTAAGCCCATGCTATTGGCAAGCGTCGTAATATCTGGATTTGTTGATAGCATGACCGCTTGGATGTGATGGACTTGTTTCAGCTTTAAGCCTAACTTCGCCAGTACACCTAAAACTGTACTATCTATAAATGTGGTTTGGGTCAAATCAACAATAGCGCCAACGACGTTTTCTTGCTGTTCAATCCGTGCCAAAAGTTTGTCTAAGCTTATACAAGATTGGGCTCGCACTTCACCAATAAGTTTGAAAATATGCGTTCCATTCAAGCTTGCATATTCAACATGACCTGTTGACATATAAATGCCATTTGCAGAGAAGGATGGGAAAATTATCACATAGCGCAACTCTATACTCAAGTATTGATGGGTTAGAGAATAGTCTATATTGGATTAAGCTGTTGAATAATAAATTAATTCATTCTTCGTAAACTAAGGATGGCAATATCATCAGCAACATGATTTGGGGTTTTGAATGATTGATTTTGCAAATGATAGACTAATTGAGAGAATTGTTCATTTAAGCCACCTGTATAAGGTTCAAGCGCACCATCTGAACAAATAATAAAACGAGCGTGACGGTTTAACACCAACTCAAACTCTTCAACCTCAAGGTCTTCAGTTAAGCCTAAAGGAAAACTACTGGTATTTAAAACACGAGGTGCTTGGTTTGGTTCAAAGATAATCGGAGGAGGGTAATGTCCTGCACTCGACCATTTTAAAGCATGTGTTTCTAAATTTAAAATCCCTGCAATCATTGTAATGTGCTTTTCGATATTTTCCTGAACCAACATGCCATTTAACTTTTTAATCAGCTCTCTTGGTGTTTTGGAACGACCATGAAATGCAGCCATCCAAGAGGTCAATAAAGAACTGGTGACGCCATGCCCAGAAACATCAGCGAGATAAAACATAATTTCTTTATCACTGATTTTCCAATAATCGTACCAATCTCCTGACAAATAAGCAGAAGGTTTAAATAAAGTCTCTACTTTATAATTTTGTAGTTCAATTGGATTGGGTAACAGCTTTTTTTGTAATTCGGCAGCAGAAGGTAGATCACGGCTATCTTGATTACGTTTATATTGTGCATCTATTTTTAATAAGGAATGTTCAGGGTGAGCTGGCAAACGTGTCCAAATCCAACCCGCTAATGCACCTAATTCCCAAGCTTGCGACAAGGCAGTACCTTCATTTTCAAATGCGATCGCAACAGTGGGTAGATTCCATTGATATTGTAAATAGTCTTGTACATCTGCAATTGCAATTACAGTAGGATCATATAAGTGAATATCTTCAATATTGATCATTTGCAGACTCGGAAGGGCATTTAGGACTTTGTCTAAATTCGGTATGGTACGAGTGGGCTGAATGAAATACATAAAGTTATTCAATGATCCTAATGCAAAAGCTGATATATCTGAATATATGTTAGACGATGTGAAATAGATAACCAAGAGGTGTTGGCATATCTAAGAACATGCCAACACAAGAGAAGTTTTACAAAATATGTGAGAGCAAAATTAAATTATTGCTCTGCATCGGTTGATGCATCATCTACATCATCATCAACAAAAGAAATTGCTTCAGCATCTAAGCCTTTTTTCTTGGCAATATTATAACTTTGACGTTGTAAATAAATATCACGAATCGCTGCATATTTATCACCTTGCAAAGCACCCTCAAATTCTAAAAGACGAGAACGCGCATTAATGCCGCCAACAACACGATTACCCCAAATTAAACCAGTTTGATCATTGTGATCCATTGGATAAGTCAGCGGATTGGCATAGCCTTCAGCAACATAATCTAAAGAATTACGTAAAGTACTCGGTCCTAAAATTGGTAACATTAAATAAGGACCACTTGGAATACCATAATAACCCAAAGTTGTGCCGAGGGATTCATCTTCATTTGGCATACCCAAGCGTTTTGCAGGGTCAGCAAACCCTAAAGAGGTCACTGTATTAATAGTAAAACGACCTAAAGTTTTTGCTGCACGACTAAAACGACCTTGCGCCAATTGATTGACCGCATTCCAAGGCTCACTGAGATTTTTACGGAATGAGCTATAAGAGCCACGAACATCTTCAGGTACTTTTTCTGAATACTGTACAGCAAGTGGACGTGCAACATTACGATCTAACATATCATTAAATGCAAAAACTTCACGGTTTAATGGTTGTAAAGGATCTTTGACATCATCAGCTTGTGCTGCATTTGCATCAACTTTTAAATTTTCAACTTTGACATACTTTAATTCTTTTAAAGCATCCAAGCGAGGATGTTTACTGTCAATTGAATTTTCTGTTGTTGTAATAGCTTCATTGCCCTCTATAGTCTGGGTGGCATTAGAGCTTTCCTGAATAAGAGATTCTGAAGATGCATCTTGAGCAAATGCCGTTGAGGTCAAACCTATACTGAGCAGACTTGCCCATAGAAAATTAAAACGATGCATATAAATTCCTAAATTTGAGTTCAAAGCAACAAATTTTGTGATTGAAGCTATTCTAACAGTAGTTTGACAGTATGTATTTAACTCAAATCACCATAAAAGTGAAAAAAATAGTAGAAATTTGCTTAAAAAAGTGACAACCAAACCATAAAAGTGAAAAAAATATAAAAAACTTAAAAAAAGGGGTTGCG
>NZ_LQXQ01000020.1 GCF_003268395.1 Acinetobacter sp. CFCC 10889
TTGACTCATGTGTTTTATTAAGATTGAACGTTGATAGAGATATTATGAGTTTAAACTTAAAAGTGAGTTAATTTTAGGAAATTAATCTGAAATATAAAAAATTGCTCAATACTAAAAAGAAATACTGAGCAATTGATGTAGAGGAAAGAAAGTTGAAGCCTGTAAATTATTTTGTAGATGGATTTGCTTTTAAGTATGCATCTAAAGCTTTGCGACCTAAGCCTGGATCATCTGCAAAAACTCCATCAACGCCTGCTTTGAAGTACATTTCAAATTCTTTTTGTGCACCTGTTTCGCAGCGTTGAGCAGTATCAGCTTCTTTTTGACTGCATTTGAAGTCTTTGGCTAAGAAATGATTTTCAGGACGGAATGTGTATGGATGAACCTTTAACCCAACAGCATGTGCATTTTTAACAAAGTCTGATGGAGCTGTGAATGTCTCATTAAAAATATAGGGTTTCCAAGGTCCTACGCCGTCTGCATATTCTGCGACTGTTTTTAAACCTTGTGCAGTTGCCATGTCTGCATATTTAATCGTATTTTTTTGTTCTACAAAGTCAGCAGGTTGCATGTCTTTTTCATCATAGAGTTGGATGATTTTGGCATGTTTTAAACTTTTGTGTAAAGCAAGTTGATCTTTTAAATATTTTAAATTGCTCACTTCAAAAGATTGTAGATAAACAGGGGCGATATCACGGGTATATTCATATTTTGCCAAAGTTTTGAGTAAAGTATCTTCCATTGCAAGGTTTTGCTTTTGGAAATAAGTTGGATGTTTGGTTTCGATATATAAGCCAATAATTTTTCCTGTTTTCTTATAATGAGCATCTGCAAGTTCGATTACTTGTTCTAGTGTTGGGATGGCAAATTGATCATTATATTTGGTATTTTCAGGACGTTCTTTGGGAATGCGTTCACGTGCTTTGATTTGATTAAGTTCGGCTAATGTAAAGTCTTCGGTAAACCAACCTGTATGTGATGTGCCATCAATCACTTTGGTTTTTTGACGATCTGCGAATTGTGGTAGAGTGCTGACATTGGATGTGCCACCGATTTCATTTTCATGACGTGTAATGAGAACGCCATCTTTGCTTGAAACTAAATCAGGTTCAATAAAATCAGCTCCATCATCAATCGCTTTTTGATAGGCTGCCAAAGTATGTTCTGGACGTAAAGCACTTGCACCACGATGTCCAACAATAATAATTTTAGGTTCGCTATATTCAGGTTTTATAGGTGTTGATGTCGAATAATCATCGTCATCATCATTACAAGCGGTTAATGCTGCTAATAGGCTTAAACTTAGCATTGTTTTTTTAATCATATTGTCCTCTATTTTTAGATAAATTTAGCCAAACCAATGTGAGGTAACTTTCTTGCAGATTCATGAAAAGCATTGTTGTGGTTACAAAAGATAATTTTTAAGCTTCTACATATTTTCTACTTATTTGATTTGCTACACAGTTTTTCTGTTATTTATTCTTGTATTTTTGGCTTAAGTCACAGAATATCAACACAAATGGATTTAATTATAAAGACATTGCCACTTTATACAGATCTGACAAAGAACCGACACTGATGCTCTCAAAATTTTTTATTCAACGTCCTATTTTTGCAGGTGTACTTGCAATTATCATCATGGCGATAGGTATTTTTTCTGTGATGAATTTACCTGTAGAACGTTATCCTGATATTGCACCTCCCCGCATTACCATTTCTGCAACATATACAGGCGCAGATGCTGAAACTGTTGAGGAAAGTGTGACTCAAGTCTTAGAGCAGCAAATTAAAGGGATTGATCATTTACTGTATTTTAGCTCAAGTAGTGATTCTTCAGGACGTGCTCGAGTCAGTTTAAGTTTTGAAAATGGCACAGACCCTGATACAGCCCAAGTCCAAGTGCAAAATAGTATTAATAGTGTGATTAATCGACTACCTGAGGATGTACAGCGACAGGGCGTCAGTGTGTATAAATCACTAGGTGATACTTTTATGGTGGTGGGGATTTATGATACCAACCATAAAAGTAGCAATATTGAATTGGGAGATTATGCATCCAATCATATTGAGCAAGAAATTGCCCGACTTGAAGGGGTGGGGGAAGTTGATGTCTTTGGTTCATCTTATGCGATGCGTATTTGGCTCAATCCAAATTTATTACGACAATATCAACTTATGCCGAGTGATGTGCGTGCTGCGATTGAGTCACAAAATACGCAAGTTGCAGCAGGTGGCATCGGGGATTTACCTGTTGTAGCAGATCAATATTTAAATGCCAAAGTCACAGCAGGTTCTCGTTTAAGAACGGTTGAAGAGTTTCAAAATATTGTGGTTAAATCCAACCCGAATGGTAGTTATGTCTATCTCAAAGATGTGGCACGTGTGGAGTTGGGGGCAGAAAATTATCAATCTTTTAATACCATCAATGGTTATCCATCTTCAGGAATGGGAATTTCTTTGTCTTCAGGAGCAAATGCTTTAGCAACTTCGGCACTGATCAAGGCTGAATTGGCGAAGATTTCTGAGAATTTACCTGATGGTTATAAGATTGTATATCCACGAGATAATACGCCATTTGTGCAAGAATCCATTAAAGAAGTAGTAAAAACACTAATCGAAGCGATCATTTTAGTGGTGATTGTCATGTTTTTATTCTTGCAAAGTTGGCGTGCAACCTTGATTCCGACCATCACTGTGCCTGTGGTGATTTTAGGTACTTTTGCTGTGCTGTATGTGCTTGGTATGAGTATTAATACCTTGACACTTTTTGCGCTTGTGCTTGCCATTGGTTTGTTGGTCGATGATGCAATTGTTGTGGTGGAAAATGTCGAGCGTTTGATGCATGAGCAAGGTTTGGATGCAAAGCAAGCCTCAATTGAATCTATGCAGGAAATTACAGGAGCACTGATCGGGATTACTGTTGTACTTACTGCGGTTTTTATTCCAATGGCATTTTTTAGTGGCTCTACAGGGGTTATTTACCGACAATTTTCCATTACTTTGGTTGCTGCTATGAGTATTTCACTCATTGTCGCCCTCATTTTAACGCCTGCCTTGTGTGCCATTATTTTAAAACCTAATGCGCAACCTGCAAAATGGGCAGTGTGGTTTAATCAAAAATTAGATCAACTTAAGCATGTTTATATCAAATTGGTGAATAAAACCTTAGCACTCAAGGCTTTAGTCTTGGTTGTATTTATAGGGTTGATCGCAGCATTTGTATTGATTTATACCAAGTTGCCAACGAGTTTTATTCCAAGTGAAGATCAAGGTATTATCAGTGTGAACTTTCGACTGGCAGATGGCGCACCGATGCGGAGTAGTCAAGTTGTTGGGGAAAATATACGCCAATATTTCCTTGAACAAGAAAAGCAAAATGTTGATATTGTTCTGATTCGCTATGGTCGAAATTTTTCAGGTACAGGACAAAATTTAGGGACAGGATTTATTGCACTCAAACATTGGGATGAGCGTTCGGGGGTTGAAAATTCAGCACAAGCAATCCGTGAACGTGCAATTAAGCATTTTAAAAATGATCAAAATGCGATTATTAATGTGAATTTACCATCTTCAGTCAGTGGTTTAGGGGACAGTGATAATTTGGAGTTTTGGTTACAAGATGTGGATGGTCAAGGGCGTAAGTTCTTAGATCAGAAATTTGATGTGTTAAAGCAAAATGCAGCACAATTTAGCAGTTTTGAAAATTTAGATAAAAAATCTAATCCTGATAAAGCTAAATTGAAAGTTCATATAGACCAAAAGTTAGCGATGGCAAATGGTTTAACGCAAACGGCAATTAATAGCACTTTGGCAACAGCTTGGGGTGGTTCTTATGTCAATGATTTTATTGATCGTGGGCGTATTAAACGGGTCATGATGCAAGGTGATGCGGAGTTTCGTGCCAAACCTGAAGATTTAAATGTGTGGACTGTGCGCAATGCACAAAATCAAATGATTCCATTTAGTAATTTTGCGACAGTGGACTGGGAGGGCGGACCTGATGTGGTCAACCGTTTCCAAGGTTATACGGCATTACAAATGGAAGCCAACAGTGCTGCAAATGTTAGCTCTGGTCAAGCGATGCAAGATGTACAAAAAATGATTACTGCGGAGAAAGGCGTTGGCATCGCATGGAGTGGTTTATCATATCAAGAACAGCAATCGAGCAGCCAAGCAATTTGGTTGTATTTGATTTCAATTGGTTTTATTTTCCTATGTCTGGCAGCTTTATATGAAAGCTGGTCGATTCCAACAGCAGTATTGGCTGCAATTCCGTTGGGTGTGGGGGGAAATATTATTTTTAGTGCATTGGCAGGTTTTCCAAATGATATTTATTTCCAAATCGCATTGCTCACCACCATTGGTTTGTCGTGTAAAAATGCAATTTTGATTGTAGAGTTTGCAGCTTTAGCACAAGAAAAAGGTAAAACTATTGTTGCTGCGGCAATTGAAGGTGCTGGGCTACGTTTACGTCCAATTTTAATGACATCTTTGGCATTTGGTGCAGGCGTAATTCCTTTGGTTTTTGCTTTTGGGGCAGGTGCTGCAAGTCGCCAAGAAATTGGAGTGAGTGTCCTTGGTGGAGTGATTTTTGGGACAGTATTGGTGCTGATTTTTATTCCTTTTATGTATGTAATGGTGCGTTCGATGTTTAAGATGAAGTCACAAACTTAATGTGAAATGATCTATTTTAAAGTCTTTATTATATTTTTATTGAAATGAAAATCGTCAGTCACATCGGGCGATTTTTGTTTTTGTGCAATAAACACAGGCTAAATTTGCTTTATGGAAACAGCTCATTTTATGATGGCATAAAAAACAGGTGTGATGTGTATGCAATTATCTTCTCAACTTATTTCAAGCCTAGAAAAAGCAATTCAAAATCATCAAATTGAGGAGATTAAGCGTTTAATGACCCAAGTGAATCATGCTGATTTGGCGGATTTATTGGCAAATTTAACGATTGATGAGCAATTAAAGCTGATTGAATATTTACCTCATGCTGCCTATGTTTTTGAGTTTTTAAATTTAACAGAACAATTGGAAATCGCTGTACGTTTACCTAAAGATCAATTGGTTCAATTGATTGCTGATATGCATTCAGATGATCGGACGGATCTGTTTAAAGTATTGCCATTAAAACTACAACATGACGTTTATGCGCAATTAAATACTGAAAAACAACAACAAATTAAACAACTTGCTCAATATGCTGAAGAATCAGCAGGGGCAATCATGAGTTCGGATTTTGTGATGTTATCACCTGATCTGACCATGAATGAAGCCATTGCACAGTTAAGACTGCAAGCCGCTGATCGTGAAACTTTGTATTTAATTTATATTACAGACCACAATTTAAAATTGTTAGGGGTGGTGTCGTTACGTGAAATCATTCTTGCTGATCCTGAGCAAAAAATTGGCAACATGATGACTACGGATTTGGTGGTGGGTTATGTTGATGAAGACCAAGAAAGTATTGTACAAAAACTTAGCCATTATGATTTTATTGCCTTACCAATCATTGATGCAGAGCAACATTTATTGGGGATTGTGACCTACGATGATGCGATGGATATCGCTCAAGAAGAAATGACTGAGGACTTTTTAAAGTCAAGTGCAGTTAGTAGTTCACCAAATTTCAGTTTAAAAACCGCCCCGATTTTATTTCTTTATAAAAAGCGTGTGTTTTGGTTGGTGATTTTAGTCTTTGGTAGTTTGTTGTCAGGGATAGGGATTGCGCATTTTGAGGATATTATTGCTGCAAATATCGTTTTAGTATTTTTCTTACCTTTGTTGGTTGGGAGTGGCGGAAATGCAGGTTCTCAGTCTGCAACATTGATGGTGCGTGCTTTGGCAATGGGCGATGTACAATTAAAAGATTGGTTACAGTTGATTGGGCGGGAAACATTAGTGGCATTATGCTTAGGGGGGACTATGGCATTTGCTGTGTCGATTTTAGGTTATTTCCGTGGTGATGCAATGGTCGCTTTGGTCTTGGCTTTAAGCATGATGGGCATTGTATTGCTCGGTTGTTTAATTGGTATGAGTCTCCCTTTTATTTTAAATCGTTTGAAGCTTGACCCTGCGAGTGCCTCAGCGCCATTAGTGACCTCGATTTGTGATGCAACAGGTGTGATTGTGTACTTATTTATTGCTTCAGTTTTGTTAGGTCAAGTTGCTGCTTAATTTTTTAAAATAGTCAAATGAGAATATAAACTCATACACAACATGCTGAATTTATTGGGTATCATAGGTTGAATAAAGATCTGAATTGGATTATTTCCCAAGATGAGTACACAAAAAAAATTATCGACTCAAGAGGTGATTCGACTGGAACGTGATTTGGCTAAATTTGCCAATATGATGGATTCAGTGGTACGGATTCCATTTACCAAACAAGGGGTGGGTGCGGATGCTGCATTAAGCACGATTCCTGTGGCAGGAGATGTTGCGGGCTTTGTCTTGACCTGTTATGCCGTGTATAAAGCTAAACAATTGGGTGTGCCACAAGCAAAACTCAATGGTGTAATGAAACTTGCTGTTATGGATGCGGTAGTAGGTTTTGTTCCTGTGGTCGGGACATTATTTGACATTTTTATTCGTCCAAGCCGTAGAGCCTTAGATGTGGTACATGAACATATTCAAACCGAATATCAAATACAAACAGAAGATCATGTGATTCATCCATTTTTACATGAGCGTTTAGAGCAAAAACAACAGCACTCCGCTTTTTGGCGTAATCCTATCGTGGCATGGTTATGGATTCATATTCCTGATCTGCTTGGTGCTCTCGTTTTGGTCATGATTGGTCTAGCGATGTGGTTTGGACTGACATGGTTGTGGGATTGGTATAAAAATATCTAGCATTAATATTAGATACTATTGATTTTATTTGATTTTTAAATGAATATTTAATCACTCATTTATTTTAATAGTGCATATTATGAAACTTTGGATCGCGACCATGTGTATTTTATTTACATGTATTACTCATGCTGATGAATATACGATGAATAAACAAAAAGTTAAGCAAAAATTAATAGGATGCATGAATGCGAGTGATGATAGAGCCATAGCTCAATGGAATAATTGTGTCACAAATGCAGCAAATAATTTTAAAAATTTAGCTGATGTAAAAATGAAAAACCGCATTAAAGAGGAAAGTTTTAATGCACAAGGGCTTTATGACGATATTAAAATTTATCATACAGCAATAAATCAATGTGAACAGCTACAAGAGCTTAGTTTTCAAGGGTTTTCTTATTCGGCACAATGTGAATTACGTCGTGCTCAGGATTATTATCGTTATGCAATGTCTTCAGAAATTATTTATCCATCTAAATGGACTGAAATGAATAGAATAGACAATTTATATATTACATTTTAAAAGCAAGATTTAAATGATTACACTATATGGGAATTTATATATTAGAAAGCTTCCTGATGGAAGCTTTCTAAAAATTATATGAAATTTTGATGAAATGTTACATTAAGGCAAGTTTAACTGGCGTAATGCAGCAACACGTTGTTCAATACTTGGATGTGTTTGGAACAATGCAGCCAAACTAAAACCTTGTTCTTTACCTTCCGCAATTGCAAAAGCTTTCATCTCTTTTGGCATTTGATCAGGCATTTCTGATTCTGCTTGTAAACGCAATAATGCAGAAATCATCGCTTCTTTACCTGCTAGACGTGCACCTGCCTCATCAGCACGATATTCACGGTGACGAGAGAACCACATTACAATCGCTGAAGCTAAAATACCAAATACGATATCTAATACAATGGAAATGAGGAAGTACGCCATACCAGGGGCTTCACCATCTTCACGTCCAAAGACATTGCGGTCAATAAAGTCACCGACCACACGTGCAAAGAACATGACAAAGGCATTTACCACACCTTGAATGAGAGACAGTGTCACCATATCACCATTGGCAACGTGACCAATCTCATGGGCAAGTACTGCACGCAGCTCATCTTTATTCATGCGTTCAAGCAAACCTGTCGAAACTGAAACGAGCGCATCGTTTTTATTCCAACCTGTTGCAAAGGCGTTTGATTGATAAGATGGGAAGATCCCGACATCGGGCATTTTGATCCCAGCATTTTGGGAGAGTTGAGCAACCTCTTGCACTAACCACGCTTCTGCTTGGTTACGAGGTGCATTTGGATCAATTAATTCTGTACCTGTTGTTTTTAATGCCATCCATTTAGACATAAAGAGAGAGATGAGAGAACCCACCATACCAAAAACAAAACAGATGACCAGTAGATTGCCTAAGTTGAGACCGCCAGCGCCGTGGTAACTACCAACTCCTAAAACCGATAGGATAATGCCAGCTACAACCAGTACCGCGAGGTTGGTAAGCAGAAACAAACCAATCCGCATCATCGAAAAAATCCTCTTAATAATAAAATAGTTTGATCTATAAATCATAAATCTATTTAGGAATATGAGGATGATTATGTGAAAATTCAAGCAGAATTGAAAAAAACTATGTTGTTCATTTTACATGAATTTTGTTATGGGTAGAGTAAGGGCAAAAAAATAGCCGAAAATGAATCGACTATTTTTCATAATTCTCTTGATGAGATAAATAACTTTCTTTTTAGAGCATTTATTTAAGACATCAGTCTGGGAAATGGTTTCTTAATTAGAAATATGGATACGAGCTGTAGCACTCGCATTGTTGGTTGAGTAAGAACCCGCAGGTGCATCAGTAAAACTTCCATCACTCGCAACAATGATTTGACGCTGAGAATACTGTGGTTGAGTCACAGTATTTGTGGTATTTGAATTATTGTAATTATTTGATTGAGCAATGACTTGTGGCTGAGAGGTTGCAGTATTGCTATTGTCATTATTGCTTGTGCCTAAACCAATACCATTTGAGTATAAGTTATTATAACGGCTAGAAACACGTCTAACATAATCCTGAGTTTCTCGAAATGGAGGAATACCTCCATATTTTGCAACATTGCCTTCACCCGCATTATAACCTGCGAGAGCCAGTGATGTATTACCATTAAAGCGTTTGAGCAACCACGCTAAATAACGTGCACCAGCAAAGATATTTTGTTGTGGATCATAGGAATTTGATACATTAAAACGGCGTGCAGTCGCAGGCATGAGTTGCATTAAACCTTGCGCACCCACACGCGAACGTGCATTTGAATTAAAACCTGATTCAGTATGCATCACAGCTTTGATTAAACCTTCCGAAACACCATGAGTTGCTGCTGCCTGTTTAATAATGTGATCATAGGCATTTTTATTACGGCTATAGCTTGGCAGCACCGAGGCTTCAGATTTACCCCAGTTACTATAAGTATGGATATTACTATCTGGATAATAAGTGACTTTGACTTTTTGTAGTGAACTGTCAGAACTTTTTTTTATTGGTCAGTAAGGTACTGCCATTCTGATCTTTATAGATGTACATCTGCCCCGCAAAACTGGGTGTAATCAGAATTGTGGTATTGAAGCAAGCAATACAAGATAGCGCCGTTGTACGGATGAAATTTTTCATTTTAATATTATATTTTTCCCCAATATCGTTGGAGTTTAACAAAGTTCAGCATGGAGTAAAACCTTGAATTGTTTTTTATCAATACAAATAGAAAAAATCAAGTGCTGATTGGTCTGCATTTGAACAAAAAAAAAATTTAATTTTTTTTTTAATTCAGATTGCTTGACTATCATAAATCATTGAATTTATTTATAAAAAATCATTGGTTAAAAAAGTGATCAATTTAAATAGAATGCCCATCACTTCGGACATGTCGTATGTCAAGCCCTGAACAATCCACAATTTTATCCACAGGTTTTGTGGAAAACTGTGGAAAAGTTTAAAAGATAAACACTTAGCCTAATCTTTGGACGCAAGTTACTATTTTAGATGATGCTATACGACAGCAAAATGACAAATACACACTTGGACAAAAAAACAAAAATCTTTAGATGTTATATGCCCATAAATCAGCTAAAATTGCGCAGTATTTTTTTATGGGTAATTTTCCTCTATGTACTCGCCAGTTGAGTCCGAACAAGGATTTAATTTCAAACCAGAACTTCCTACAAGTTCAGCGTATTATCGTTTGTTAAAAAAACTTCGTCGTCAGGTTGGTCACGCCATTCGTGATTTTAAAATGATCGAAGAAGGTGACAAAGTGATGGTCTGTGTATCTGGCGGTAAGGACAGTTACACATTGCTTGATATTATGTTGCAGTTTAAACGCATCGCACCGATTAATTTTGATGTGGTTGCGGTAAATCTTGACCAAAAACAACCAGGCTTTCCTGAAGACGTGTTACCACGTTATATGGAAGAAAATAACATTCCATATTATATTTTGGAAAAAGATACCTATACCATTACCAAACGTTTAACGCCTGAGGGTAAAACCTACTGTGCCGTCTGTTCACGTTTGCGCCGTGGTTCACTTTATGGCTTTGCACAAGAAATTGGTGCAACCAAAGTGGCTTTAGGACATCATCGTGATGATATTTTGGCAACATTCTTCTTGAACTTATTCCATGGCGGTAGCTTAAAAGCCATGCCACCAAAATTATTATCTTCAGATAAAAAGAATATCTTGATTCGCCCACTGGCATACGTGGAAGAAAAAGACATTGTTAAATATGCTGAAATGCGTAAATTCCCGATCATTCCATGTAATTTATGTGGTTCGCAGGAAAACTTACAACGTGCCATTTTAAATGACATGTTACGTGATTGGGATAAACAGTATCCAAAACGCTTACACAGTATTTTTGGTGCATTGCAAAATGTTTCACCATCACAGTTGGCAGATCGTGATTTATTTGATTTTGAAAAATTAGATGAAGAACGTGAATTTGATATGAAATGTGATACTGAAGAAGCGAAGAAACGTTTAGATGTTGTAAATTTAAGTTTTGCAGCAGATTGAGCATTTTTGCTATTTAAATGAACAAATCAGACATTTATATTGATATGAGTGTCTGATTTTTAAATATAAAACGATAAAACCAATAAAAATAGAATAACCAGTACAAAAAACTTTAGCCCAAATCGAAATTATCGTGTTATAACCTTTAGCAAGCGAAAAGCTTCATGATGTTGTTCGGATAGACAACACAATAAATGAATAAATAATTTTTTGAGGAATGAACATGCCTGCATTTTTAACTGATGATTGGTTTGCAACTGTAGAAAAACTGACTGCTGAAGCGGGTGATCTTAATTTACCACCAGCATTGGCTGGCTTAGCAATTAACCTTGTAGTTGCGGATGCAGCTGGAAATACCGAACTTGCACTAGATGGTGGTAATATTGTTAAAGGTACTTCTCCAAACGCAAAAACAACATTGAATATGGATGCTGAAACTTTACGTAAAGTATTCTTAGAGTTTGATATGGCTGCTGCAATGCAAGCATTTATGACAGGTAAAATCAAAGTGACTGGTGATATGTCACAATTGATGGCATTACAAACTGCGAAGCCAAGCCAAGAACAAAAAGATTTATTCAAAAAAGTACTTGAGCAAACTGCTTAATTCTATTTTGAAATCAAAAAGAGCTTACATTGATGTAAGCTCTTTTTTTATGCTGGAATAATGTCAAATTTAAATTGTCATTAAAGCAGGTGTATTTTTAATATGTTCTAAATATGCACGAATACGTGTGACATATTGAACAGCTTGCTTATAGCGTCCATTACGTGCCTGATTTTTGCTTAAAAACTCATACATATTGACCCAATCATTTGGGTTTTTTCCTTGTGCTTTCAAACGTTTCTGAATCGAATCTACCGCACCTGGTCCCATGTTATATGCCACTAAAGCATACCAATGACGATCAGGGCTATGGATGTAGCTATAACGATTGAGCATTTGGTTGAAGTATTTCGCACCACCTTCAATACTTTGTGTTGGGTCTGTACGATTGGATACCCCCATAGCACGAGCAGTATCATTGGTTAGCATCATTAAGCCACGAACACCTGTAGGTGAAACAGAATCAGGTTTTAAATAAGATTCTTGATAACCAATCGCTGCGAGTAAATGCCAATCCATATCATATTGCTGTGCAGTTTTTTTAAAACTGGCTTTATAGATTGGTAAACGTTGTTTCAAATCACGTTGAATGACATTCCAGTCATTCTGCTTCACCACATTACGGTTATAAAAAGAAGCTAAATGTTGAATAGAACCATTTTGTTTACTTTGACAGACAAAGCCACTTGCAGCCTCAGTCAGTGGATCATCTGCATATTTAAATACCCAATTAATTTCAGTATTTAAACCATTTTTTTGCAAACTGTTTAAGTCACCACATGTTGCAGAAAATGAGGTCAATTTTTTTGCTTCAATGCGTTCCATCGTTGCAGTGGTAATGGCGAAATTGGCTTTACCTTGTGCAACCATTTTCAATGCAGTTGCATTGTCTGAAACAGTTTTAAAATTAAGCTTTACATTTAGATTTTGTGCATAGTCATGTGCGAGATCATAGCCAAAGCCATGTTGATATTTACCTTCTTGAAATACAATGCTTGGGGCAGATACCGCAACCACTGTTAAGGTGTTGGTATTTACAACTGAATTGTATTGATTGGTTTTGGTTGCATTAATACTATGAAATGGAACAAAAACACTTGCGAGTACTAAGGCTTTCAGTGGGAGAGTGGAAAAAACAGAATCGAAGTTTAACCTCGACCCAGATGTTGAATTACTGTGCATGTTGTCTCCGCTACAAGCAATTTATGCCCAAAAAAGCTGTAGCAAAAAGCTACATAAATTTTCTGAAGTTGATAAATTCAATAAGGGTGGGCACTCATGGACGTCATTCAAAAAATGACATATGGGAAATAAAAACTTTATAGAAAAACTATAAAGTATAAAAAATAGACAATCTAAAACATGTGCGCATAATAAAGTTGAAAATTTAAAATGTCAAATTTTGTACTAAAAATATTTATTTTGTGTAACATAATCTACTGATTTAATTGGTAAAAAAGTTTTATAATATTTTTATGTGTAGAAAATGTGCATTTTTCATTTAAAAATGTTGAAATTATCTGCTGAAATAACAGGGCAAAATCATGAAATCAAACTTAATTACACGCACTGGACATGATCAATTGGTCGCTGAATTACAACAGTTATGGCATGAAGAGCGTCCTGAAATTACTAAAAAGGTGAATTGGGCTGCAAGTCTTGGTGATCGTAGTGAAAATGCAGATTATCAGTATAATAAACAAATACTTAGAAAAATTGATCGGCGTGTTCGCTACTTAGGGAAGCGTTTGGAAGAATTACGTATTATTGATTTTTCTCCTGAGCAAGAAGGCAAAGTTTATTTTGGAGCGTGGGTGGAAATTGAAAATGATTTAGGTGAGCAAAAAAAAATTAGAATCGTCGGTGTTGATGAAATTTATGATCATCATCCACAAAATATTTCGATTGATTCACCGATGGCACGTGCTTTATTGTCCAAACAAGTGGATGATGAGATCGAAGTCTTAACGCCATTGGGTAAAAAGAATTGGTTTATTAATGCAATTATGTATGAAAAGCCTGAAAATTCATCAAATTAATGATTTTTGATTTTATTTTGTACACTTGAGTGCATATTCGTAGAAAAACATTTGCCAAATTGCATTTTTATTTATATGATAGCCGCCATTGGAAGCGTGGCAGAGCGGTTTAATGCACCGGTCTTGAAAACCGACGAGGGTGCGAGTCCTCCGTGAGTTCGAATCTCACCGCTTCCGCCAAATATTTAAAAAAGCCCTTGTTTTTACAAGGGCTTTTTTCTTGCCTGTGGTTTTACCCCACAACCTACCCCACATCAAATGTTGGATTGAATTCCACTAAAAACGATAATATTAAACAGGATAGGACATCTGCTTTATTTATTCTCTTGTATCTAACAATACTAAGTTCGATATTATATTGAAATTATTCTTTCAAAATTAGTGATGAAGTATTAAATTAAAAAAAGAAAAGGGTTGGTGTTAAATAATGAGAAAGTATAAAAACTATGAAGTACATGCTAGTCATCACATGATTACTCTAGTTGCGGAGATTTCTGATCTAATAGGTCAATTCTACTGTACTAATATGGAGAATGGCAGTGATGAAAAAAATATTCAAATAGCAGTAGAAAAACTCAAATATAAAAAAATTACTACAGAAAATAGCATGTCTTTTTTTCGGGATTTTAAGACTTGGAAAGCAGATAGCTTTGAAGATTTTATGCAAGCTGCAAATTTTTTATTTTCAAATGATCAACTTAAATATAGAAAAATCGAGGCTGCTAATAAAATTTGCTCTCGTGGTTTATCTAGAATAACAGAAATTAAGAATAGTCCACCAACAGCGAGTTTAATATTTCAATACATTGATAAAAAGCCTTATCATCCATTAATTCGTTGTAGTCTATTCACTTGGCTAATGCTCAAAACCCCCATTTTTGATGATCAGAATGTTAATTCTTTAATGGCTGGTCTATGGCAAAACATTATTCTTTTTGAGTGGAAATCCACTCTTTATCAATTTATTGTGCAAGATTGTTTTTGGATGATGGATCTAATTATTGAGTGTAATCATACTAAAGTACTTTTAGAAGATGACCCAAGCAAGTTTGTTGAGCTTAACCTTAAGACTATTTTAAAAGTTGTAAAACGAGAGAATATCTCTGAAAAATTTTTATCAATGGATAGCATTAGTAAAGCGCAAGTAAATGCAAATAATACAGAAGATAAAAATAACAGCAATATTAAAGAAAAAGGTGAATTTTGTGGCAACATTGAAACACTTACTTCTAAGATGATTAATGAGAAGCAATATTCTATTCAAGACTTATTAGCATTGATTGGCATGAAGCATCGAGGTAATTTTTGTGAAAAGTATTTAAATCCAGCTTTAAATTTAGGTGTTATAAAAAGGACAATTCCTGATAAGCCTACTAGTAAAAATCAAAGATACATACTGAATGTGAATAATATTTAATTAAGATTGTATCAAAGATATAGTGAAATTTAGTTTTATTGACAAGCTGTAAACCTAATGATGTATTATGAAATTAATTAAACCAATATCAAATGAAGATAAAAAAATACTACTTACGGATAGTTATTATACTAGGCTAAAATCATTGCCACAATTTTGGGATGGGGTAGTGAAAGGACGATTTTCTTTATCTGATATTGAAGAAATAAGAAAAACTATAGAATATCAAAATGTTAGCTTTAAAATTATCTCTCTAGTTATGCATGCCCCTTTTTTTATGCGTCATTTATTAAGAGGAAAGCGTTGTATTGAATTTGAAGTTGAACAATCAATAAGCTTAGCTAAACCTCCACACAATTTGGATAATTTTATTTACTTTATATTGTTATTTAACTATGTTTCTCAGAACTTTCTTAAAACCCATATATTTAAATATAATATTTATTTTTTAACACTATACGACTATATCAATGAGGAAATTGGAAATTTTCCTATAAATATTTTAGAGGATATACCTAAGCTATTGTATATTTTAGAAAGTATTCATAAGCAACAGGAGTTATGGATTTCAAAACTTTGTAAACCAGAAATACAAGCTTCAAAAAGTAATTTAGAGATCGACTTTGATCATAAAAGGCGTAATACTGATAAATTACTTAGTAAGTTTTCAGCAGGTATAGATAATTTGTTGAAGGCAAATAACAGTATTATGGTTTTAAGATTTGATCTAAAGTATCAACACAAGATAAATAAGTTTCAATATCAAAAACTGTTCACTGCGATGGAAAAAGATAGATCGAAGTTACTTACTTATCTTAGAAAAAAATATCAAAAAGTTGGAAAATATTACGGTTTTATTTGGAAAGTTAATTTTGACCATGAATATAATTTATCATTACATCTGATCGTATTTTTTTCAGAATATGTAATTGCAGAAGACATCATCAGGGATATTAAGTATACATGGAACCAAAAGATTACTCAGGGATGTGGTTCTGTAGATTACTTTTTTCATCATGGTTATGCTCAGGATTATGTTGAAAATAATTTGATAGATTATAAATATTATGGGACTGGTATTGTTAGAAAAGACAATCATCATGATCGTTTAAGACTGATCCAAGCTTGTCGCTATGTTGTTTTACCTCAACTTTATTTATCTTTTGATCTGAGTGTACAAGATAAATCATGTACGTTTGTGGATAAAAAGCCTAAAAGTAAACTAGTTTACTCTATTTTTTATTAAATAAATAAATTATTTTAATGATTATTGATAAATAAAATTTATAAATATTGGTGAAACTAGTTCCTTTTATTAGACTTTATTAAAAAGTGTAGTCAACGATCAAGATCGTTAGTTACACTTTTTTTGAGATACATATTATTCCTTTGAACATAATTTTGTGTTCGTTATGAACTAAGGAGTAATGGATATGTCAATCGAATGTCCAAGATGTAAATCATCTGAAATTAGTATAAAAAACTACGGGCGTAAAGTTGGTGGAACAGTAGGAACAGCTGCTGGAACAGTAGGTGGTGTTTCAACAGCAATGACCTCAGCACAAGCAGGTGCGATAATAGGGATGGCTGCTGGTCCAGTAGGTGCAATATTTGGTGGACTTGCTGGCGCTATAATTGGTGGGTTGGTTGGCGGTGTGGCAGGTTGTAGTGCAGGAGCGGCATTAGGTGAAATGGTGGATGAATCTATTTTAGATAATTATCAGTGCTTACAGTGTGGATGTTGTTTCAGTGAGTCTGATAAACAATAAAATCTGATATAGGTGGCTAAAACAGGTATTCTAGGCAGCTTAAAATGGGCTACCTAGAATACAGAATACGTATTTTATTTTCCTGAAATGACTTTAAGAATGATCCATGCGAATAATGGACTAATAAGAGTTGCAATGAAAAACCATAGCCAAAAACTACGGTTTTGTTCCATTGCACTGAAACCGACAACAATCGCAAAAATGAGCCAAAGAAGAATGATTGGCATGTTAAATCTCCTTTTTTTGTTGATTAGTGGGAAGGGTAATTTAGCTAGCCATGCCACTTTAAGGTGGAGGTTGTTTTACCCAGTTATTTTCTGTAAAACGATAACGTTTTGGTTATCAGCAGAAATAACTCCCAAACTTATTTAAATTGAAAAATCTAAAATTCACCCTGCATAATGTCACCATATTGTTTGGCGTGTGATTAGTGCAAAATAAATTAAAAATTAAAAGTGTATGCACCTGTATCTGTTTCAACATTGATCTCTTTAATGGCATGGAAATCACAATAAATATTTGCACGAACGCTTTGTCCAAATTTCAGTTGTCCATGACCAGGCCAATTGCGATACCAAAAGCGTGGAGCACAGGTATTGCCTCGATTGACGATTACTTTATAGATGGTTGTTTCATCGCTAATGGCGCTTACATCTAATTGTAGATAATTGCCGTTCCCCATTTTTGCAGCATGTTCATTGAACTGTTCACTTAGATGTAGCTCTACAGGGGGTTCATTTGTATTTTGTACAAACTCATCATGGATTGTTTCTTCTTCAGGAATATCTTCTGTTGTCACTTCAGAAATATCCAGATTTGCAAAATCTTGCACAGCCGCAGGCTGTTCATCTTTAGAAGATGCTTTTGCAGTGGATTGAGGTTCTTGATGGCAAGCTGAGAGTAATGCAGCTATACATAAACTTACTATTATTTTTTTCATGATTTCCCCGAATAACTTTTTAAAAGCTGTCAAAGATTGAGATGAAAAATCATCCTATCTTTTTAAAGGATTTGAGCTATTTAATTGAATTTAGTTGATAAGGGGCAAACTGAAACCCAAGTTAAAGAGGGTGATACCGCATTACCTTTATTAAAGTAACAGTAGTGGGGATATAGTAAGTGATTTGAATCAGCAATGAATTTAGTCATGGTCATGACTCCTTTTGTGGTTTAAGAGTCTTACCAGTTACTGTCAAATAATGGTGGCAAGACTAGAAGGGTTGACAGACCGGTACAAAAGGAGACCAGCGCACACAAGTGTGCCCCTCCTAATCTCACCATAAAGGCGTGACTTAAGAGAACGCACAAAACCAAAACACAGCGTTTTTGTGCGCCTTTTGTAAACGATCTGTCAAAATCGACTGACCATGAGGGTCAGCTTGCACAGGATAATGTGTGAGATGTGAAAGTGTCAAGTATAGAAAAAATCAAAATAGCCATAGCATTGTGTGCGTGAATTAGTAAAAAAGTAGCTTATTTACAACGGTTTGAGTGTTTTAGGTTTTCTGATAAGTAAAAAAATGATGCGGTGCTTCTCTGTTATGGAAGAGCATGCAGCACAGAAAATCAGGATCATTACAAATGAATTTCTGTTTGCACTCTTATTCTTTAAAACATTGAATCCTATTGGAGAGCAATTATGAACAGTTTAAGCATCGCACATAATATAGAGTCTATTGAAGTACCCAACAATAAAATTATTCGGTTGAAACAGGTTGTTGCACTGACAGGGTTATCTCGTTCTACAATTTATGATCGGATGGATCCGAAGTCTAAACGTTATGATGCAAGCTTTCCTAAATCAATTAGATTGGGCACTGTATCAAAAATTGGTGCTGTGGGGTGGATTGAATCAGAAATCCAAGCATGGATTAAAAAGAAAATCGAGGAAAGATAAAGTCTACTTTTAAGTTGAGTGCAAGCGCATAATTCAACGATTGATTTTTATCACAATTTTAAAATAAAAACCTTGAGCAAAGCCTTTACGTTTCTATGTTTGAACAATACTTTTATAGATATTTAGATACATTTAAATGACTAAAACATTCTGGTACTTATGTTATTTAATTTATATGAATCTAATCTGTACATGATCTAGTTACACTTCAGCTAAAAGACATGTATTGGGATTTATAAAACCAGTTCTTACTTCTTCCCTAGATCATTATACTGATCACTTCAAAGATAAATCACATCTACCAGTCAATATGGTGGTGTACCTAAGCATCTCTGAATATTCAATCAAAAGATCTCGCTAGGCATTTGATGGATAGTCATCTATAGCGTTGAAGAAGCATAGAAATCAAAGGAGGCTCGAATCTATATGAGAGTTTCCATGATTGATTTATATAAACAAGATTTATTAAAACAGTTGTCTGATGAGGATTATCAACAGTGGTGTAATGACCTGATGATAATCAAACGAATTGTTATAGCAATAAATCGTTATAAACGTTTTAAAGATATCTTTGATAGTCGTTTATGTTATTACCTTCCTAATTATTCAAGATTTGGGTCAAGAATTTATTCTAATGAAAGTTATGATGATCCACGTAATTTAGCCAATGATTTTTTATATGGGATATCAGTGCTTAGAAAGATTGATGATTACTATCCATTAGAATATTACCCTTTATATCTCAGAATATTTATAGACTGTGTGGATGCAGGACAATTAACACGTGTACATTATGATCCAGCAAATATTTCTCCGATCTTTGCTGATCGGCTTAATGATTGTATGTTTGAAATTCATCAAGAACTTAGGAAAAATGAAAATAGAATCGCATTAAAACGAGTCAAAGAAATCACTTCACGTCAAAGACGGAGTGTAGAAGAATACATTGATCGACTTATTTTATGTGTCTCTCGTTTACTTGTGGTACGTATTGATTTTGGTTACTGCGAAGATGCAGATACGAGTTATGAGTTGATTAGTAAACACCGAGATGTGTTATTACGTTATTTACGTGAAAAACATGATGGTGGTGTACAAGTGGGTTATATCTGGAAACTTGAGTATGGATTGAAGAAAGGTTATCACTTACACATGATGATTTTTTTAAATGGTTCACTTGTTCAAGAAAGTATTAGCCATGGTAAGTTGATAGCAAACCATTGGATTCAAGTGATTACTGAGAGTAAAGGGGTCGCATTTAACTGCAATGCGATCATGAGTCGTTACCAACGCAACGGTATAGGAAGGGTGGATTACTATGATATTAATAAGATTAATGCACTTAAATTTGCTTGCGAATATTTAACTAAATATGATGAGTATATTGAATTGGTACATTATGGCTATCAAACAAATCAATGTATAGATGATCCGACGAGGCAACCTATTTATACCAAGCTAAACCGTGTGTTTGGTAAGGCAAAGCCTCCTACTTACATTCCTCATTTGGGGCGCCCTCGAAGTAAAGGAATATAAACACTCTATTGAATTTTAATTCATTCAAGCTGCAATGTATCCGTTGTGGGTACATTGCAGTTTATTTCAGATACATATTATTGCCATGAATATATTCACCTATCAGGAAAATAGAAATGGCACATCAACTTGAACAAATGGCGTATGTCGGTCAAACCCCTTGGCATGGCTTAGGCAACCAACTCAGTCAAAATCAACCGATTGAAGTTTGGGCACAACAAGCGGGCATGGATTGGCGTATTGAATCTGCCAATGTCACTTACATGGCACAAAATGAACGTGGGCAAAGTATTCTCATGCCTTATGAAGAGCAAAGGGTATTGTATCGCTCAGATACACATGCGCCACTCTCTGTGGTCAGTCAACGTTATCAAGAAGTTCAACCGATTGAAATCTTAGAGTTCTACCGTGATCTGACGGAGCAATCAGGTTTTGAACTGGAAACCGCAGGCGTTCTCAAAGGAGGTAAAAAATTCTGGGCTTTAGCCAAAACAGGGCAAAGCACCGCATTAAAAGGTAAAGATGTCAGCAATGGTTATATTTTGCTTGCTACGGCTTGTGATGGCACGCTCGCCACTACTGCACAATTTACCAGTATACGTGTGGTCTGTAACAACACTTTAGCGATTGCTTTGAAAGGACAGAGTAGCAATGCGGGTGTGGTTAAAGTTCCGCACAGTACCAAATTCGATGCAGACAAAGTGAAACAACAATTGGGAATCTCAGTGCGTGCATGGGACGAACATATGTATGAAATGAAACAACTCAGTCAGCGTAAAGTCACGCAACAAGACGCTGCTGCTTACTTTGATGCAGTATTTAACAATACCAACCTGAGCATTGCCGATCAGGATGAAAGTATTATTCAGTATTATCGCAATGTCGCGCAGAACCCTCAATCGAATCCAAATAAGGAGAAAACTGAACCCAATGGACGTGCAATGTCAAAAGTGATGGAGATGTTTAATGGGCAAGGACGAGGTGCAAGCCTATCTTCAGCTAAGGATACCGCCTATGGTCTACTGTGTAGTATGACGGAATTTATTGATCATGAACGGCGAGCAATGAGTACCGATCATCGACTTGATTCAGCTTGGTTTGGCGCTGGTGCAGGTCTGAAACAGCGCGGACTTGAGCAAGCCCTGTTAATGATTACTTAAGTTCACTCACACTTTAACAACAGGAACACTTTCCTTGACTAATACACTACTTTATTAATCAATATCTAAATTAGTAAATTCAATCTCATAGAGAGCCATGTCTGACGTAAGTCAGACATGGCTTTTTTATGTTCAATATATGGTAAATATACTTATAGGTACGTAATATGAATCGTTATTCAACAACAGCAATAAATAGCATAGAACCTCAAACTACCATAAGCCATTTTATTGCACCAAAATTTTTTAGTGCTAAACGCTTAGTTAATACTAAGAATATGAGTCAAGCTGAATGGCTTGAAGTCAGACGCCAAGGTATTGGCAGTAGTGATTGTGCCGCAGCTTGTGGACTCAATCCTTATATGTCAATGCTTGAACTGTGGATGATTAAAACAGGACGGATCAAATCAAACATTGAAGATGAAAGCTCAGGACATGCACCTTTATATTGGGGGAAACAGCTTGAGCCATTAGTTGCACAATACTACAGCATGCACACCAACAGTAAAGTGCGTCGGATCAATGCGGTACTCCAGCATCCTGATCCAGATAAATTTTTTATGTTAGCAAATTTAGACTATAGCGTAGTGGGTAGTGAAGAGGTGCAAATCTTAGAGTGCAAAACAGCAGGCGAACACGGTGCAAAACTATGGCGAGATGGTGTGCCTTTATATGTGTTATGTCAGGTGCAACATCAATTGGCAGTTACAGGCAAACAGGCAGCGCATATTTGTGTGCTGATCTGTGGGCATGAAACTAAGATTTTTAAAGTGACTCGCTCAGAATCGGTAATTCAGCACATCGTCAATGCAGAGCGTTACTTCTGGGCATGTGTAGAAAATGATACGCCACCTGAAGTCGATGCCAGTGAATCTGCGGCTAAAGCTTTACAGTTACTTTATCCTGAACATATTCCACTCACCACCACGAACTTATCTGAGGATGAACAAGCCAATCAACAGTTTGAACAACTCTTAAAAGCAAAGTCTGAAATAGAAAAACATCAAACACAATTTGATCAATTAAAACACCAATTGCAAGCCAAGATGCAGGATGCTGAACGGGCAACCTTTCAAGCAGGCTCAGTGACGTGGAAAAAGTCTAAAGACTCCATCAGTTTAGATACAAAGGCTCTACTGAAACAGCACCCTGAATATTTAGAGCAATTCCCTCAGTCTAGACAAGGCTCACGGCGTTTTAATATTTATAGTGATTAGCCTAAGCTGATAACCCACAATTTAACTTTATTCATTTCACTAAAAATCCCATGCCATAGCGCATGGGATTTTTTATGCCCAATTTATTTTTAACCGAACACAGCAACTCCATTTCAACAGAAGAGGAAAATATCATGATTAAAGGTTTAGCCATCACACCGCCGATTCTAGGGCGGATCAGCATTGGTAAAGTCGTGGAAAAGAACGGTAAACGTCTGCCTGAAAAAGATGACCAATTTACCATTACCAGTCAAATCCAAAATAAAGATGGATGGGTCAAACATCCATTGGATGAACAATTGCGTGCTAAAGCACCGAATCAGAAACTACGTTCTATTCCTGTGCGGATGATCTTTAATGATCCTGAATTGAACTTAAGAGCAGAGTACAGCTTATTTGATCGACAAACAGGACGACCGATATGCATTGGTAATGGACAAACCTGCCAACGTCTGACTAATCAAGGTGTTGAACAACATCCCTGTCCTTCACCTGACCTATGTCCATTAGCACAAGGAGGACACTGTAAGCCTTTTGGACGATTGCATGTCAACTTAGATGAGTCGGATGAATTGGGCACATTCATGTTTAGAACCACAGGCTTTAATAGTATTCGGACTTTGGCAGCAAGACTGAGTTATTACCATGCAGCATCGAATGGCTTGTTGTCTTGTCTGCCGTTACAACTGACCTTAAGAGGCAAGTCCACAACACAAAGCTATCGTACCCCTGTGTATTACGTGGATTTAACACTCAGGGATGATGTGAGCCTACAAGATGCCATTCAAATGGCGCAAGAGATTGATCGGCAAAGTAAGCAGAGTGGGTTTAATCAAACAGCTTTAGATCAAACGGCGAGGCTCGGTTTTGCTAATGCTCAGTTTGAAGTGAATATGGAAGAAGGGCTAGATTTGGTGGAGGAGTTTTATACTGAAGAAAATATTGAAGCTGAACAGTTAGCACCAGATCAAGTACAACAAGAGGCAAAACCGAAAACCAGATCTAAACTAAATCAAGGGGGTGGGTTTGTACAGGAGATGCGGAAGGGATTGCAGGGAAGTGTGAGAGCAGTGAATTAATAGCAATATTTATATTGTTTTCTTAAAGATGAAGCTAGGATCTAGTTAGGGGCCTTGATGATCATGGGGGGTATTTACCCCCTTATTTTTTGTATTTTATCAAATAGGTAAGTTTGAAAGGAAAAAACTTTTTTTAATGTTATGATATTTATCATATCTTATTTATAAAACATTGAGTTATGTCAGTCATGCTTTCTAATCAGCAAAAACAATATTTATCATGGTTGCTTACGAAAAAATCTGCTGATAACTCTATTGATTCACTTGCCTCAACATTGATTGACTCACAAGTTGATTTGAATCCCCATCAAGTAGATGCAGCTTTATTTGCCTTTAAAAATCCATTATCTCAGGGAGTGTTACTTGCAGATGAGGTAGGGTTAGGTAAAACGATAGAAGCAGGTTTAGTGATTGCCCAAACTTGGGCAGAGAGAGAAAAACGTATTTTAATCATTACACCAGCGAATCTTAGAAAGCAGTGGTATCAGGAGCTTTATGACAAGTTTGGCTTGAAGGCTGTTATTTTTGAAGCGAAGATTTACAATCAACTTAAAAAAGAAGATAACACAAAGCCTTTTATTCAAGATGACATTATTATCTGTTCTTATCAGTTTGCGAAATCTAAAGCAAATGACATAAAGAATATTGCTTGGGATTTGGTTGTAATAGATGAAGCACATCGCCTAAGAAATGTTTATAAAAAACAAAATATAACAGCAAATGTGATCAAGCAATCCTTAGAGCATGTTCACAATAAAGTACTATTAACGGCTACACCATTACAAAACTCTTTGTTAGAGCTTTATGGTTTGGTGAGTATTTTGGATGAGCGAGTCTTTGGAGATTTGGAGAGTTTTAAAAGTCAATTTATTACAGGTGATAAGGAAGTAACACTTCCGCAGCTTCGAGCAAGATTAGCCACGGTATGTAAACGGACTTTAAGACAACAAGTACAGCCTTTTGTTTCGTATACAGCACGACGTGCAATTGTTCAGGACTTTACTCCATCCAAAGAAGAACAACAATTAAGAGAATTAGTTGCTGGCTATTTGCGTCGCCCTAATTTGCAAGCATTACCAGTTGGACAAAGACAGTTGATTTCTCTTGTGTTGTGGAAGTTACTCGCTTCATCCACTCAAGCAATTGCTGGTGCTTTGGCAACAATGACAGCTCGTTTAGAAAAAAAATTGATTGATCAGGATTCTAATATTTTAGATGAGTTAGATGATGACTATGAGGCTTTGATAGAGTCTGGTGATGACTATGTAGAGCTTCTTGAAGAAGATGACATTTTATCAGCCAAAGAAAAACAAGCCATTGAATTAGAAATAGCTGAGCTTAAAGAGTTTCAATCGTTAGCTGTAAATATTAAACAGCAGTCTAAAGGGCAAGCTTTACTTATAGCATTAGAAACTGCTTTTGAAGCATTGCAAGAGTTAGGTGCAGAAAGAAAAGCCATTATTTTTACTGAGTCGAAACGGACTCAAGAATATCTCACTGAATTGCTGAGAGGCACATCTTATTTTGATGGCTTAGTTTTATTTAATGGTACTAATAATGATGATAAAGCGAAGAAGATCTATAAGGAATGGATTGAGCGATACAAAGGAACTGATCGTGTTACAGGTGCGAAGTCAGCAGATACTCGTGCAGCATTAGTTGATTACTTTAAAGAACAGGGTTCTGTCATGATCGCGACGGAGGCTGGTGCGGAAGGGATTAACTTGCAGTTTTGTTCTTTGATCATTAACTATGATTTGCCATGGAATCCACAGCGTATTGAGCAACGTATTGGGCGTTGTCATCGTTATGGTCAAAAACATGATGTTGTGGTTGTGAATTTTGTTGATCGTAGTAATGAAGCTGATTCTCGTGTCTATGATTTATTGTCTGAAAAGTTTCAACTCTTTGATGGGGTGTTCGGTGCTAGTGATGAAATCTTAGGAACGATTGGTTCAGGTGTGGACTTTGAAAAAAGAATTGCAGAAATATACCAAGAATGCCGTGATCCTGAAGAAATAGCACAAAGCTTTGAAAGTTTACAAAATGAGCTTTCAGCCGAAATTAATGAAGCAATGCTGAATACTCGTAATTTGCTGATGAATCATTTTGATGAAAATGTACTTTATCGTATTAAGTCTGATGCTATTCAAATTCGACAGACCTATGAGCAATATTTATTGGCATTGCTCAATGATGAATTTAGTCGTCATGAGGCAAATGTTATATTTGATGAAAATGGTTTCCAGTTAAATGATGCAATAACGATTGATGGAACTTCATTTAATATCGGTCGTTATGATTTAGCCAAAACAAATACACATGAACATGTCATACGTTTAAACCATCCTTTCGTTCAATCTTTACTTGATCGGTATAAGGCACAAACGCTAAAGCCTACAAAACTGGTATTTGATTATGATGCATATGGATTGCAGGTATCGAGTTTAAAGCCGTTCATCGGTGATTCAGGTTTTTTAATTGCTGAGTTATTAGAGGTTTCTAGTCTTGGTCGTCTTGAGCAACATCTTGTTTTGAGTGCGATAACCAATTCAGGTGAACTTTTGGCGGATGATGATCCTGATAAACTCTTAAAATTACCAATGAAATCTCAAGCTGAAACTGCTCAAATTGTATTGCCTGAGCAAATACGTTTAGAGCAAGAAAATCGTAAGAACAGAATTCTTGAGCAAATAAATGTTCGAAACCTTGGATTCTTTGATCAGGAAATAATTAAGCTTGATGGTTGGGCTGATGATTTAAAAAATGGTCTTGAGGTTGAGATTAAGGAAATTGATAAGGCAATTAAAGAAGCAAGAAAGTCAGCGACGATTGCAGCTTCATTACAAGATAAACTGAATTGGCAAAAAACTCAGCGTGAATTAGAGATGAAACGTACAAAGTTACGTCGTGAGTTATTTGATCGACAAGATGAAATTGATATGCAACGTAACGAGTTGATTGGTCAATTAGAGGGGCAGCTTGAACAAAAAATTGCGATGAAGAAGTTATTTGTGATTGAATGGCAATTAAGATAGGCATTATAAAATTTTGAAGATGGCATATGGTTGAGGATATTAGTGATAAGCAGATTTCGCGCATTGTTATTGAGGGTTATAAATCCATAGAAAAGTGTGATTTAGAGCTAAATACATTAAATGTACTGATAGGTGCGAATGGCGCTGGTAAATCTAATTTGATTAGCTTTTTTAAGCTAATAGGTAAAATTGTTGATGAACAACTGCAACTGGCAGTTGGAGAGTCTGGTGGACCAGACTCTGTATTACATTTTGGAAGAAAAAAAACAGAACGGCTTAAAGCTGAACTTTATTTTGGTAATAATGGATACAAGTTTAGTTTAATTCCTACTCAAGATAATCGAATGATGTTTGAACGAGAAGCATTGTGGTGGAATGTGCATGGAGATTGGAGAGCAAGAGGCGGGCATTTCGAAAGTTATATAGCAGAGCAAAAAAACAGGACAAATATTTATAATTATGTCGTTCCAGCAATTATGAGTTGGACGTTATATCACTTTCATGATACGAGCTCGACTGCCACGGTTAAGCAAATTCATAATATCGGTGATAATGAATATTTAAGACAAGATGGAAAAAACTTGGCTGCATTTTTGTATCGGTTGAAGCAACAATATGAGTCAAACTATAAACGTATTGTAAAAACAATTCGTTTAGTAGCTCCATTTTTCGGTGATTTCCATTTGCGTCCTACAGTCGCCAATCCTGAAAAAATTCAGCTGGAATGGATTGAAGCTGGGCAAGATGAGCCATTTAATGCTAGCGCACTATCAGATGGTACTCTACGGTTTATCTGTTTGGTCACTGTATTGCTATTACCTGATAAATTTATGCCAGCAACAATATTAATTGATGAGCCTGAACTTGGTTTGCATCCATATGCAATTAAGGTTTTAGCTAACCTCATAAAGTCTACAGCTATAGATCATCAAATAATCATTTCAACACAGTCCGTTGAGCTACTCAATGAATTTACATTAGAGGATCTGATTGTTGTCGATAAGATTAAAGGAGACTCGACTTTTACAAGACTGGATTCGGAAAAACTATCTGAATGGCTTGATGAATATTCTCTTGGTGAACTGTGGAAGAAAAATATCATTGGGGGGAGACCTAACCGATGAAGCGTATTTATATTTTGGTCGAAGGACAAACAGAAGAGTCTTTTGTTGATGAAGCAATGGTTCCTTTTTATGCTCAGTTAGGTATTTTTATTCAGCCAATTATTGTATCTACAAGTAAAAGTTGTAAAGGGGGGATAACCAGTTACGCCAAAATAAAACCTCAAATACTGAAGCTTTGTAGACAAGATAAAAATGCATGGGTAACGACCTTTTTTGACTTATACGCTTTACCTAATGATTTTCCAATGAAAAGTAGTTCTGGTTATAGTTCTTTAAATAATTGTCACGATAAAGTAAATTTTTTGGAGAATGCTTTACAGCAAGATATCAGTGAACAAAACTTTTTGCCCTACATTATGCTGCATGAGTTTGAAGCCTTATTATTTGTTGATCCTGACAAGTTTGAATGGTGGGTTGATGATGCATTAATTATAGATAGTCTGCATCAAATAAAAAATAGCTATACCTCACCTGAAGAAATTAATAATAGCCCACAGACAGCACCATCTAAACGTATTTTAGGTTTAATTCCTGATTATAAAAAAGTTGTACAAGGTACAATTATTGCAATGGAGATAGGTTTAGATGAAATGCGTAGGCAATGTCTGCATTTTAATCATTGGTTGGATCGTTTAGAAAATTTAAGAGATTTATGATGTCAAAAACAAAACTTGAACTGACTTGGATTGGTAAAGATAAGCGACCACGCCTAGAGCCACGAATTTTACTTGAAGATCCTTCAAAGTCTTACTATGCAAATAGCAAAGTTTCAGAAAATGATATCTTTGATAATAAGTTAATTTTTGGCGATAACTTACTTGCCCTTAAAGCTTTAGAGCGTGAATATGCAGGTAAAGTAAAATGTATTTTTATTGATCCACCTTATAATACAGGTAGCGCTTTTTCTCATTATGACGATGGCTTAGAGCATTCTATCTGGTTGGGTTTAATGCGTGATCGTCTAGAAATTCTTAAATCACTACTAGCTGAAGATGGATCAATTTGGATTTCATTAGACAACAATGAAGTACATTATTTAAAAGTACTTTGTGATGAAATTTTTGGTAGAGCTAATTATTTAGGGGATTTAATTTGGAAAAAACGAAAAGGCGGAGGGAATGACTCACAGTTTTTTGCTGTTGATCATGACTATATTTTAGCTTATTTAAAAAATAATGATAAAAAACTTCACACAAAAAAATGGAGAGTACCTCAAACGGAGGAGTATCTAAAACGCTATAAAGAAACAGATGAAAATGGTGAACGATATTATTGGGATACATTAGCAAGGAATGGTCTTAAGAATCCCATTCCTATTGAATTGGAAGCACCAGATGGATCTAAAGTTATTTTTAATTCACAAAAAGGTTTAGATACTATTGAAAAAGGTTTAAAAACTGGTCATATCAAATTTACCCATACTAAGAATGGTTGGACTTTACATCATAGAGTATATATGCCAGAGGGTCAGGTTTTACGCTCTATTCTTGATCAGGTTGGTACTAATAAAGATTCAAGCGATGAAATGGAGCAAATTTTTGGTAATAAAAAAGCTTTTGATTATCCAAAACCTGAAAGTTTAATTGAAAGTATTCTTAATCTAGCAACAAATTCAGAAGATTTAGTTTTGGATTCATTCGCAGGTTCTGGTACAACAGGGGCAGTGGCACATAAAATGGGTCGTCGCTGGATTATGGTTGAACTTGGCGAGCATTGTCATACTCATGTTATTCCTCGTCTGCAAAAAGTGATTGATGGTGAAGATAAAGGCGGTGTTACTGAATCTACTAGCTGGCAAGGTGGCGGTGGTTTCCGTTATTACAAACTCGCACCAAGTCTGATGAAAAAAGATCAATGGGATAACTGGGTAATCAACCCTGAATATAATCAGGAAATGCTAGTTGAAGCGATGTGTAAGCTAGAAGGATATACCTATACACCATCCGAAACAGAGTACTGGAATCATGGTAAAGGTAGTGAAACGGACTTTATTTATGTCACCACACAGACTTTAACTGATCAACAGTTACAAGCGATTTCTGAAGAAGTCGGTGAGGGGCGTACTTTGCTGATTATTGCCAGTGCATGGCGTTGTAAAAATATTGATCGTTTTATCAACCTGACTTTAAAGAAAATTCCAAACAGTATCATTAAGGCATGTGAGTGGGGGCATGACGATTACAGTTTGAATGTTCAAAATCTGCCGATGTCAGAACCTGATATTGAAGAAAAGCCAAAAGTGAAGAAAGTTAAAAATACGCAAGAACAAGGTCAGGTAACGGGTGACTTATTTGGGGATCAAACATGACAACATCAATTCAACATTCACAACGAAACCCTGTTGCCCAAGTTGTTAAAGACTTGAAAGCACGCTTGTCTTTACGTGCACCTCAAGCAGAAAGCTTAGAGAAACTCGATCTAGCTATTCAAAATGCCAAAGAACTACTGACAAAGAAGGGTCGAGATCCTGAAGTTAATGAGCAAACACTAGCAAAATTACAAACAGTATTTCCAACATTAGTTGATTTTGAAAGAGACTTTCCTAGTATCTGTTTTAGCTTGGCAACAGGTGTAGGTAAAACACGCCTGATGGGTGCTTTTATTGCTTATTTGCATTTGGCACATGAAATTAATAATTTTTTTGTCTTAGCACCAAACTTAACGATTTACGAAAAATTAATCACAGATTTTACTCCAAATACACCTAAGTATGTTTTTGCAAATTTGGCACAGTTCAACTTTCAATCACCGATGATTATCACAGGTGATAATTACGATAGTCGTGATACTGCAACCGCTAGTTTATTAGGTCAAATACGGATTAATGTATTTAACATCTCAAAAATTAATAGCGAAGTTCGTGGTGGTAAAGAACCTCGTATTAAGCGTATGCGTGAAGTATTAGGTGAAAGCTATTTTAATCATTTAGCTGGGTTAGATGACCTAGTGCTTTTAATGGATGAGTCGCATCGTTACCGTGCAAGTGCAGGGATTAAAGCGATTAATGAACTTAATCCATTGATGGGATTGGAAGTAACAGCAACACCATTTGTAGAAACGAATAGAGGTCCTGTTCCATTTAAAAATGTGGTAATGGATTATCCATTAGCACGAGCAATGGAAGATGGCTTTGTGAAAGAGCCAGCAGTAGTGACTCAGCGTAACTTTGATCCAAGAGGCTTAAGCACAGAACAGATAGAAGAAATTAAGCTTAAAGATGGTATACGCTTACATGAAATGACCAAAGTGCACTTAATTAATTATGCGCAAAATACAGGTCAACAAAGAGTCAAGCCATTTGTGCTTATTATTGCACGTGATACGACCCATGCGGCTCAATTAAAAGAGCGTATTGAATCTGATGAATTCTTTAAAGGTCAATACAAAGATAAAGTCATTCAGGTTGATAGTAGTACCAAAGAAGAAGAGATTACACAACGATTATTGTCAGTCGAAGATCCAAATGAACCAACAGAAATCGTCATTCATGTAAACATGCTAAAAGAAGGTTGGGACGTAACGAATCTTTATACAATTATCCCATTACGTGCTGCAAATGCTCGTACTTTGGTAGAACAGTCTATTGGTCGTGGTTTGCGTTTGCCTTATGGAAAGCGTACAGGTGTAGAAGAAGTGGATCGCCTAAGTATTGTGGCACATGATCGATTCCAAGATATTGTTGATGAAGCAAATCGAGAGGATTCAATTCTTAAGTTAAAGACTTATATTCTTGAGCCTGAAAGTGAAGAGCAAGAAGTCATCAGTGTAACAAGTACATCTCGTTTAGATGTGCTGTTAGGTACTGGGCACAGTCAGCTAACTGATACTCAAGAAACCGTTACTATTCAAGATCAGGTTGAGCTGAAGGATGAAAAGACTAATGAGACAAATCTGAAAGTTGATTTGGATTTAACAGATCCAACTGTAATTCAGGCCATTCAGCAAGTGAAGAAAGAGATTCAGGCACAAGCTAAAAATACTGAAACAGTAAAACATAGTGAAGATTTAACTCGTCAAGAAGTTCAAGCTCAAATGACAGCAAATGTACTTAAGGCGATACAAGATAATGTTTCGGATATAGTGCAGGAATTAGATTTTGGTGAAGAGCAAAGTAACAAAAAACTTCCATCCGAAGAAGACGTACTAAAAATTGTTCAGCAGGTTACTGAAGTACATATTCAGAATACGATTGATATTCCACGTATCTCGGTAACTCCTTCTGATGATGTAACAACAGGGTTTGATTCATTTAATCTAGACACTCAAGGATTACATTTACAGCCTCAAGAGCGTGAGCTGATTGGTCAAAACTTAAGTAATAATCAAGTCTTCAGTATAAAAGCAGATGAAGCCTTAAATGAAAAGAGTCCTCAAGATCGTATTGTATATGCACTGATTGATTTTGATGATATTGATTACTTTACTCAAGCAGACTTGTTGTATGACTTGTCGAATCAAATGGTAGATTATTTTAAAACCTACTTAACTGATGATGAGGTAATACAGGTTGTTGAACAGAATTATCAAACTATCGCCAATAATATTCATGGTCAGATGCAGGAGCATCATTGGGAAAATGCATCAGACTATAATGTTGTAATTAACCGCAGTTTTGTTGAGCTAAAACAGCCAAGTTTCACGGCAGTAAAGGAAATTCCACCTCAGTCCATTCGTGTGACACCTGCTAAAGGAGTATCGATTAAAAAGTTACTTTTTACGGGTTTCGCAAAATGTCTTATGGTCTTTCAAAAGTTTGATTCAGATACAGAAAGACGCTTTGCCATTATTTTGGAAAGAGATAGTAATAAATGGTTTAAGCCAGCTAAGGGACAATTCCAAATTTATTATAATTTTCAAGGAGCACAGCCTGAATATATTCCAGACTTTGTAGTTGAGACGGAAAAGTATTATTTACTTGCTGAAACAAAAGCAGAAAATGAAATGACTTCAGAAGAAGTGATTATCAAAGCTCAAGCTGGAAGTGAGTGGTGCAAGAATGCCTCAACAGTGTCGACTAAACCTTGGCATTATTTATTGATTCCACATAATGAAGTCACTGAAAGTAAGAGATTAGATGATTATTTTCGCTTTAAAAAGTGAGTGGATAAATTGAGATGCTTAAGAGATGGGGACTCTTAAGCATAATTTTATAGGCTGGGTAAGTTCAAGCATGATCGCTAGCTAGCTATCATGTTACCGCTCAAGCTGACGTACAAGTCAGCGACCAAGTTCAGCGTTTAATTTCGGCAATAAAGCAAGATGATTATACTTTAGCTGAATTGATTGGATTAACTCATCGAGCAACGTTCCAAAAGAATTACTTAAATCCTGCAATAGAAGCTGGTCTGATTAAACGTACCATTCCTAATAAGCCGAAAAGTCCTAAGTAAAAAATATCATTTGAATTGATCAAGTCTAGGTGTAGAGTTGAGAGAAAATGAGCTAAATGATAGAATACAGATAAATAAGCGGTTAAAGTTAAAATAATAATACAGTACAATTGGATAAAATACGGATGTTATTTTCACCTATTTTACTTATCTAGACCATCATTGGACTACTTTTTTATTACAAAAATCAGCCCAATCAGCCATTAAATCTTTACGTTTTGCTAGATATGCTCCACGTAAATATGCAGCTTCTACTTCATCAGGTAGTTTATGTGCAAGCACATGCTCACAAACTTCGCGTGGGTAATCAGTCTTATCAGCAGACCAGTCGCGGAATGTGGAGCGAAAGCCATGTGTTGTAATCACTCGATTCTGTTTTGGATCAATATAACCTAAGCCATTTTCTTCAAGTTTTTGTTCATGCATGCGTTTGATTAGAGTAGTTAGAGACATATCTGAGAGCATACCGCCACGAGGTGCAGGGAAGAGAAAATCATTTGGCTGAGTATATGGTTGAACGGATTCAAGCAAATGAATAGCTTGTTTAGACAAAGGAACACGATGCTCTTTATCTGCTTTCATTCGTTCTTTAGGAATGATCCAGACCTTATTCTTAAAATCAATTTCCTGCCATGTTGCACCAAAAATCTCACCAGACCGACATGCTGTTAAAATGGCAAACTCCAAAGCTTTTGGAGAAATTCCTTTTTTCTGTCTTAAGTGTTTAATAAACTCAGCAACCTGTTCATAAGGTAAAGATGGGTGAGGGCGCGATTCCTGCTTTAAATTACCTAAGATAGGTTCAAGATTGCCTTTCCATTCAGCAGGATTATCACCAACAAAATATCCCATTGCCTTGGCATAATCAAAAATTGTTTCTATACGACCACGAACGCGTTTGGCTGTTTCATTCTTTTCAGTCCAGATAGGTTTGAGGGCTTTTACAATATCTACTTTTGTTATGGTACTAATGATGAGACTACCTAGCGTTGGATAGATATATGTTTCCAGTGTTGATGACCATTGTCTGATATGTTTTTCATTTTTGAGTTCACGGGCTTTATTAGCAATAACAACTTTTGCACACTCTATGAAAGTTTTATTTCGTAGTTGTTGGATATAAAGCCTTTCAAGTTGTTCTTGCTTATGTGTAATTGGGTCAATGCCACTTCGTATTTGTAATCTTAATTCAGTAGCTTTAACACGAGCTTCGGCTAAAGAAACTTCAGGATAAGGACCAATACCGATATCACGGCGATGAGATTTTAGTTTTCCATCCTTATCTAGACGTTTTCCTACCACTGCACGTAAAATCCAGACACGTGAGTTGCCTTCTACATTGAGGCACAAGCCATCAACGCCACCTACAGAATATCGACCAGTCTCTTTAATTTTTGCTACACTGAGTGCAGATAGTTCTTTAGATTTCTTTGGCATTTATTATTACCCCACAACCTACCCCTCATAAAATACTGGAAACGATTAGATTTAACAAGACTATTTTGGATAGGTTTTATTTTAAGTATTTGAAAAGTATTATATCGTAGCATTTATTTGGATTAGGTAGGACTCTTGTTAGACGGACACCGCTTCCGCCAAATTCAAAAAGCCCTTGTGAAAACAAGGGCTTTTTTATTGTTTATATATTTTATCTTATATTAGATATTGCACTCATTACATAGCTCATCATTTGATTTAGATTGAATCTGAGGAAAAGCTAAAAATAATGTGTCAAATTAATATTTAAACATGTAGGTTAAATAAAAATTATTATTTTCAGGCTTGTTTTCCGCAACAATATCTTTTTGCCATGATGCAATTACAATCGAGTGATTCGGAAATTGATATTGCAATGTTGGACCGACCCCAAAGCCTTTGGTTTTAGAATCTTTTAGTTTTTTCCCGTTTAATTCATCTTCTTCAAGTTGGTCAGCATAATAACCACTCACACCTGCTTTCCATGGTCCATGCTTATAGGCAGCCATGTACTCTATGAAATACTCAGTGCCTGTTTTATAGTCGGTTTCATCATTCTTAAAGTTATAGGATAAACGTGGTTCGATACCAAGCTCAAAACCCTGTGGACTTTCATATCTCAATGCAACGATTGGTTGTATGGAATAACGATTATTGGAAATATTTAAAGCACGATTTTTAGAATATGAACCGATAGGGATGATGTAATCCGCTGCAAGTACGGCATGCCAATTTTTCTTTTCACCCAAATCCCACTGGAATAAAAATGGTCCAAAAATAAGATCACCTAAACCTTCTTGACTGTCTGAAAATGGACCATAGGGTGTATTCATTGAGTTTTTGACGTGTGCATATGTGCCGATGAGTTCAGAGGCAACACTATCTGCACCAAAAATATGACTATCCCAAACCGTAAAGAAACGTAAGGTTTCTGAGGTTACTTTTAGGTCAAAGTCACTGCCTTTAATTTCATCACCTTTTGAGTTGTTCAAACGAGATGAGTTGGTGTGTGCGGTAAGTGATTGTAAATAATTCCCCGGTACTGGTGGAAAACCACCAATTAAAAATAGAGATGATCCACCTGGAAAAGAGGAGTTTCCATTTTCCGCAGCGTAAGTGGACATCGTTGATAACAGCATTAAAGCAGGTGCAAGCAGAGTTGCATTGCGCATTTTTTGATTTAGCATAAGTCTATCCATAGTGTTATTGCTTATTTTTTCCATTTCAATAAGCAGGATTTTTAATCAACAAAATTCATTTTTGCTTGAGTTAAAAAAGATAAGTTTTAAGGTGAGGGAAAGGCTTAAAACTTATCAAACTGATTAATTATTTAGAGAAATAATTTCCAAGTTCATTGTCATAAGTTGCATCTGTCAAAATAAATGCCATTCGACATACTTGATCTGTTCGGTTTGCCCAAGCATGGTTTGTACCACGTTGCACAACGACACTATTTTCATGCACTTCAATTTCTTCATCATCCAGTAGGAGGGTAATTGACCCACTGATCACGATGCCATAGTCAATGGTTTCAGTTCGGTGCATCATTGGATGTTTAGATTCAGATGTAGAAGTCGCTGCTTGAACTTCACCCATGTCCTTAAATGATGATTTTTCAGGGTCGAGTGATAGTTTGTGTATATATTCGCTGTCGGGTGGAAAATCGACAAAACGGAAACGTGTACCTGCAACAGTTGGACTCAGGGTCACAGCGCCAGTGGCAACATCTTCCGTTTTTGCAGTAATAACTTGATGTTCCCCTGTGTTCCATACTTCATGAAATACCATGCCCGGTGCATGTTCTAAATGATGAATATTATTTAACTGACCACTTTTTAGAATGATGGCTTTACCATGTTCATCATGACCAGTAACAACGCGATTAATTTCCTTTAAACTCATTTTATTGCTTCCTTATACAAAAAATTTCATCAGAAATAACTTCAAGATGAATTGCGGTTAATGTCTTACCTAAACATGGACCTTGCACGCAAAGCCCTGTTGCTATTTCAAACTTAGCGCCGTGCCCAAAACACATTAAAAATTGCTGATCTGGGCACATGTATTGATCTTTCTTTAAAGCCATCGCAGGTCCATTTGCATAATGCGGACATGCATCCAGCCAAGCGTATAATTCTCCATTGCGTTGAATGATGAGAATTTTTTTACCAAATAAATCAGAATAAATTGCAGTAACATCTTTCTGATTTAATTCAGTAATTTTGCATAGATATTCACGTTTCATAATTTCTCAGGGGGAGAGAAGATTTATGGAAGAACGCGTTCTGAGTACTTCAATAAAAAACGCTGTGTGGTGTCATTTGCATAGCGTGAAGTACGTGGAACCCAGTGGTCATCGTGCTTATCCATATCTGCGTCATACTCAACATGACAACCTAATGGCGAGTTGAAATACCAAAACCAATTTGAACCAAAAATGTGGCGTCCAGGGCCCCAATACGTGGTATAGCCAAGCTCTGTAAATCGAGAACCTGCGATCATGAGTTCATTTGGACCTGCTAAATGGAATGCAAAATGGTCAATGCCTTGTGCTTCAGGTGGAGTTTGAATAAGCAGAAGAGTATGGTGGTCGTCATTGACTTTTGGTCGTAAAAAACTGCCAGCATCCTGTAGGATGTCGGATACTCGGAAACCTAGACGATTACAATAAAAATCATTTGCTTTTTTAACGTCTGGCACAAATAGAACAATATGGCTGAGTGTACGTGGTAAAGGTGTCGTCAGTGCTGTGACGGCAGTTTCATTCGCAGCTCTTTGGGGTTTAGCACCAGGTGAGTTGATTTTTTCAGGCGCTAAGTTTAATTCTTTACGAATGCTAATCTGAAACTTCAGTGCAAAGCCTGATTCATCAACAGTTTCCAAGGTGCCGTCACTGTTGATCTGTACTGTACGGTCTTGAGAAAGATTCTGATAAATTTCATCTAAAGCAGCTTGATCGACAACGCCATAGACTTGTTGTCTTAAAAAACTTCCTGTAGCCAACGCTGCGGGAAGATCACAATTTTTTTCATCATGAACTTCAATCGCTGTACCATCTAAAGCTGAATAGATTGCTTTAGTTTCACTTAAATACGTTTCTTGCAAACCATAATCTTTTAAAAATTGGCAAGATTCTTTAAATTGTGCTACTGCAAATACAAGTGCATCTGGACCGATAATATTCATAAGTATTTTTCCATAAACTTCTTTTTCCCTTTTTTGATTATTTTAATTTTTTATTATTTACACAAATGATTATTAACAATACTATGTATTGATGAGATCAATGCATTAAGGGATTATTATGCGTTATAAGAATTTGGATTTAAATTTATTGGTTGCTTTAAATCATTTTTTAACAGAACAAAGTGTAAGTAAGGCTGCTGATAAAATGTTTATTACTCAATCATCAGCCAGTAATGCATTATCTAGATTGCGAGAATATTTTGATGATGAAATATTAATTCCTGTTGGAAAAAATATGACCCTTACTACACGTGCTAAAACTTTGGTAAAACCAGTAAAGGAAATTTTATTTTCAATTGATTCTAAAGTGATTCAAAAACCCTTTTTTGATCCGCATACTGATTTATTAAAATTTAAAATTTGTGTGTCAGACTATACATTATCTACGGTTTGTCCAGTATTGATCAATTATATTCGAGAAAATAACTACAACATCCATATTGATTTTATTGCACAGACGTCTAAACCAGAATTTGCACTGGAGTATGAGGATGTTGATCTATTAATTATTCCTGAAGTTTATTCGGTAAAAAAACATCCTTTGGAACATGTTTTTGAAGATGATTTTGTCTGTATTTCTTCTAAAAAATATTCAAATATTGGCTCAAGTATTGGTTTGGAAGATTTTGAAAATACACCACATATTATCATGCAGCCCTCGTATACCAAGGGTTCTGTTGAATCGATCTGGATGAATGATATCGGAATACAAAGAAAGGTTGCGGTATCTTGTGATAGCTTTTCTATGATTCCTGTCTTTGTCGCAAATTCTAATTATATCGCTACAATTCATCGTCGTTTAGCGACCCAATATGCTGAAAACTTCGATTTAAATATTTCTGAATTACCTTTTGAGTTTCCTAAATTTAAACAAACAGTACAATGGCATAGATATAAGGAAAAAGACCAAGAACTATTGTTTTTAATCGATATTATTAAGATTTGTTATCAACGAATGGCAAATAATAAAGTGATTTTATAAATACAAAATTTATGAGGTATTGATTTCATAAATGTGACTCATTGATAAGTTTAATTTGAATTGTTTTTGGCAACTATCTAGATTTAATCCATTGGCAAATAAAATAGTTTGATTAATTTTATATTAATTACTTGGATTATTTTATTTAATTTTATAGGTTTAAAATGGATTTAGAGCCAAAGGGATTAAAATATTAAAATATAATGGATTATTTTTATATCTAAGACACAAACTAAAAATAATTTATTTATTTTAATTTTTTGGTTTTACAGCTATTTAAATTAAATAAATAATGAGGTTTTATATGTTTCATTACTTCCCAACAAATTATGTATGGAGTTTATCAACCTTAATCGCACTGGGTTATGGTGGTAATATCGGTGAAATTGACGAGATTTGTAAACCTATTCTTGATGCATCTAAAAATGGTGAAGATGTAAATACAATTGCATTTATGGAAGCTTGGAGAAAGTTTGCAGATAAGTTGGTTGAACTTGCCAATGAAGATTTATCACGAGGGCGTGGTTTTTCAGCGGGTGAGAAATTGCATCGTGCAGGTTTGTATTATATTACCGCAGAACGTATGCAAGAGCATGGTGAGCCTGAGCGTAAAATTATCTATTCCAAAGCGTTAGAATGTTATGAACTTTCTCGCAAATATAAAAAAGAAAATGTCACTCGCGTCGAAATCCCTTATGGCGATAGTCATATCAGTGCAATTTATATGAAGGCTGATACGGGCAATGCTAAAACACCTGTCGTGGTGATGATGAATGGATTGGATTCAACCAAAGAGCTTTTATATGGTACGCCAGTTGCTGAAAAACTGCGTAAACGTGGAGTATCTGTTCTCTGTGTTGATCAGCCTGGAACGGGTGAGGCATTACGTTTACAAAACTTGACCGCTGTATATAACACTGAAATTTGGGCGGCTCCGATCATTGATTGGCTTTATCAGCAACCTGAAATTGATACCCATAATATTGGTGCATTAGGTGTGTCTTTAGGTGGCTATTACGCACCACGTGCTGTGGCATTCGAACCACGTTTTACTTGCGGTGCCGTTTGGGGTGCAAACCATGATTGGCGTGCAGTACAGCAAGCACGTTATAAAAACGAAGGTGAACGACCAGTTCCGCATTATTGGAAACATGTGGAATGGGTATTTGGTGCTACAGATTTAGATGACTTCTTCAAGAAAGCTGAAAACATGCATTTAAATGGTGTATTGCAAAATATCAAAGTGCCATTTTTAGTAACGCATGGCGATAACGATAGACAAATTCCTTTGAAATATGCCTATGAAACATACGAGCAACTTGTGAATAGTCCAAAACGCGATTTGGTGATTTTTACAGCACGAGAAGGCGGTGTCGAACATTGTTCTTTAGATAACCCATATAACGCTGCGGATACACTTGCAGATTGGTTGGCTGAACAGTTGAACTGCCGTGTAGCTTAAAAAACGAAAAAGGGATGAATATGAAAGGGATAAACAAAGTTGCCATCGTTGGTGGTGGTATTGCGGGTATGACTGCGGCGATTTTATTGGGTAGACAAAATCTAAATGTCGATTTGATCGAAGAAAAATCTTCGTTAACACCAATCGGTGCAGGAATTACCCTAAGTGCACCTACATTACGAGTCTTTAAAGAGATTGGTATTTTAGAAGAGCTGGAAAAATATGGTGGTTGCTTTAACTCCGTAGATCAATATACCTCACAAGGTGAATTATTGAGAACAATTCCAATTTTTGCTGGCATTGCATCAAATAATTTACCTGGTGGTATCGGGATTATGCGCACTAAACTGGCTGAGATTTTAGCGAATAAAATGAAAGAATATAAAGTTAATGTTCTTTTAAATAATTCGATAGAAAGTATGGTGCAGTCTGCGGATCATGTCAGTGTGACTTTATCTGATGGCCGTCAAGAGCGCTACGATATGGTGATAGGTGCAGATGGTGTGCGCTCACATATCAGAAATTTACTCTATCCAGAATTTAAAGGTTCGACCTTTACTCATCAAGGTGTGTGGCGTGTTGTTGTGCCAAGATTCGTTGATCAATGTTCAATTTTCTTCGGTGATGAAATTAAAACGGGTTTCACACCAATTAGCTCAACACAATGTTATATGTTCTTTAATGATCATATTGAGAAAGAAGAACATATTCCTGAAGAACGTTTAACAGGATTATTGGCGGAGTATCTCAGCGGATTTGGTGGTCAAATTCCATCCATTGTTAAATTGATCAAAGATGGAACGATCACTGCAAAAGACATTATTTTTAGACCACTTGCTTATCACATGTTGGAAGAGGATTGGCATAAAAATCGTGTTGTTTTGATCGGTGATGCGATTCATGCAACAACACCACACTTGGCAACAGGTGCAGGGATTGCTGTAGAAGGCGCTTTGATTCTTAGTCAAGAGATAGCCAAAGACCAAAGCCTTGAAGATGCGTTTAAAAACTACAAGCGTCGCCATTATGCACGTGCAAAATTGGTGGTAGACAACTCAGTGAAACTCGGTCAATACGAAATTAACCATGAGTCAGATGAAAAGCGTGGCTTGTTAATGAAAGAGTCCTATGAAGAGTTAAGTAAGCCAATTATGGAATAGTCGCGCTGAATTTAGCAGCTAAATAGCGGATTTGAACTCGTTATTTAGCAGGCTATTTCGGTAACTATAGCGCAAAATTTCCAATTCTAAAGGAACTTAAAATGAACGAGAAAACGTTATTAAATATTCATAGCAAACGTATTTTAGTGACAGGTGGTGCAAGTGGAATTGGACTAAGCACAGCAAAATTACTGATTGATCTGGGTGCTCAGGTTACGATTTCTGATATTCATGAAGACAATGCGAAAGCGGCATACCAAACTTTAGGCGCAAGTGCGTATACCGTTGGTGATATTGCCAACGAAGATCATTGTAATCAAATGGTTCAAGACACAATTGCAGCAACAGGTGGGCTCGATGCCGTGATTAATGCAGCAGGAATCAGCGATAAAGTATCTAAAGCACTTGATCTGGATATGGCAGATTGGCAACGTGTTGTAGACATTCATTTACGTGGTTCATTTGCAATTTCACGGGCTGCTGCCAGACATATGATCGAGCAAAAATCGGGTTCGATTGTGCATTTGGCTTCTGCTTATGGGCTGGTAGGAACGCCGTTCCGTTATGCATATAGCCCTGCAAAAGCTGCCATCATTATGCTCACTAAGGATTTGGCATGTGAATGGGGACGTTTAGGTGTTCGTATCAATGCCATTGCTCCAGGTTATGTGAATACCCCCATGATTGAGCGTTTGGCAAAAGAAGGTAAAGTCGATATTGAACGTCTTGAGGCACGTACTGCAATGGGACGTTTGGCAACGCCAGAAGAAGTTGCAAATGTTGCAGCTTTTTTGGTCTCTGATTTATCGAGCTATGTACATGGTAGCGTTGTTTCTGTGGACGGTGGTTGGACAGCTTATGGTGGTCCTGGTGATATGACTCAACCTTAAATCAACACAACAATGTTAAAGCAAAGTAATGAGTGAGAACTTATTGAATGATAAGTACTCATTTTCAGTTAAATCAATGGGTAAGCAAGCAGCCCATGACAGCTTAGGACAGACTCAATGACTGAATTAAATTATACTCACGAAAAAAACCGTAAAAGTTGGCTAACTCAAGCAAACCAAAGTGACTCAGACTTTCCGATTCAGAATTTACCATTTTGCGTATTTCGTCAGAAAAATAGCCAATCACCTTTACATATAGGTGTCGGGATTGGTGATCAAATTTTAGATTTATTTGAATTAAATCAATTAAAAATTGTGGCTGAAAAAGATCAATTCATCATGGATGCTGCTTCAAATGAAAGCTTAAATGCCTTGATGACATTGGGTCCTGATGCTTGGAGAATTTTAAGATTTACTGTGTTTGATTTGTTGGAAGAAGGGTATTCTGCTGAGGAAAAAATACGTCAAATTTTGGTACCGCAAAGTGAAGTAGAATATAGTGTACCTGCTCAAATTAATGATTATACAGATTTTTATACATCAGAACCTCATGCTGTAAATGTCAGTAAGCAACTTGGAATTAATGTTGGTGACAATTTTTATTGGTTGCCAATTGCGTACCATGGGCGCAGTTCTTCCATTGTTGTCAGTGGCGAGCCTGTCTTTAGACCATATGGGCAGTTAAAAAGTGCAGACTCAAATACTCCTGTTTATGGGGCTTGTCAGAAACTGGATTATGAGCTTGAGCTCGGTGCATTTATTGGTCTTGGCAATGAGCGTGGTAAATCGATTGCTCTGTCAGATGCACCCAAACATGTATTTGGTTTATGTTTACTCAATGATTGGTCAGCACGAGATATTCAAGGCTGGGAAATGCAACCATTGGGACCATTTTTAGCGAAAAATTTTGCTACAACCATTTCTCCATGGATTGTGACCAGTGAAGCACTGTTGCCTTATCGTTGTCAGTGGTCACGCAATGTGGATCAGCCTCAACCACTGGATTATTTGGATTCAGACAATAATCGTGAGTATGGTGCTTATGATATTCAGTTGGAGGTTTCGATTCAAAGTGAACATCAAGCGTCTACAGGTCAGTCTGCTAAGCCGATTACACGGACCAGTTTTAAACATCAGTATTGGACAATTGGACAAATGATTGCACATCATTCTGTTGGTGGGTGTAATTTTAGAGCGGGTGATTTAATTGGAAGTGGAACGATTTCTGGTCCATCGGATAGCGAAGCAGGTGCTTTGATTGAACTGACTCAGTCAGGGAACCGTCCTGTAGATATTGGTAATGGTGAAACACGTGGTTTTTTGCAAAACGGTGATACAGTTATTTTTAAAGGTTGGTGTGAAAAAGAAGGGTTTGCCAAAATTGGTTTCGGTTTGAATTTTGGGAAAATCTTTTAATATCAATTCATTCATTATGTGATGATGATTATTGAATAGTTGTATAGCGCTAAAGTCGTTTTGTGGAAGTTATGATAAGAACGCTTTTGGCAAATTTGAAAAGCTCTTGTGAAAAACAAGGGCTTTTTTATTTTCAATATATTTTTCTATAACTTACCTCATATTAAATATTGGATATCTTAAGCTTTGAGCAGATGACTTTGTGCTGAATTAAATTTCATTTCAAATGTACTGCCGAATGATGATCCAGCTAAAAGAATTCACTAGGTAGAAAATTTAGATTTTTTAGTTCCCATTATGAATGAACAATACATTTATTTTTGAATTGACTATTTTGACAAAACCATTTGTCATTTTCGCCAAATAAATATTGTGCTTATTTTTAAACATGCTACATTCAAAACTGTACAGTGATGAATCAAAAATATCATTAAGTACCGTAAAACACAGTAAAACAAAAGAAATTTTAACAATAAAATCAAGGATGAAAGCAATGAAAATGAAATCATTATATACAGCCATTATATTCTGTTTAACCCCAACAACAGGGGTATTTGCCGCTGCAATGGATCGTTCTGGACAGTCTATTTCAGCATTTTTACAACCCAATAATTATTTTGAAGCAGGTCTTTCAATCCTTGATCCAACCGTTGAAGGGCGGGATGCGGGCACTAGTGAAACAACACGCCATATTGAGGATATGGGGAATGACTATTACTTCCCATCCGCAGCGATCAAATTGCAACTTACAGATCATTTATCCTTTGGCTTACTCTATGATCAACCTTTTGGTGCAGATGTTGAGTATAAAGGCAGTAATGTGTTTGTAACAGATGCCAATACCACGATCCTACCTACAGCGACAATGACAGCATTACGAGCTTCAAAGATTGCCAGTAGTACACCTTTAGGCATTGAGACCTTTGCCAAACAAGCAGGCATTCCTCTTGCTACAGCGCAAGCCATGTATACCAATAATGTTGCAACCCCACTTGGAAAGACTAAAGACTTGATTGATGCAGCTGTTGCCAAACAAGTCGATGCAGGTATTGCAGGGGTAAATGGCTTGGTTGGACAAGGCAGTACCAAAGCTGAAGTTGACTCACACAACTTATCAATGATTTTTGGTTTCCAACCAAATAAAAACCTCAATTTTTATGCGGGGGGTGTCTATCAAACCATTGAGGGAAGTTTAAGCTTACGTGGACAAGCAACCAGTGTTTATAATGGTTATGATGCCACCCTTAAAGAAACGGATGGTGTAGGTTGGCTTGTAGGTGCAGCATTTCAAATTCCAGAAATAGCCCTTAAAGCTTCAATCACTTATCGCTCTAAAATTGACCATGATATTGATACGGTTGAAAGCTTACCGACTTTACCTGCTTTAGCTTTGCTTGGTGATAGTTTGCAACAGCAGCAGCAAAAATTGCTACAGCTTCAGGTGATACAAAAATTAGTACCCCACAATCAGTGAATATTGACCTACAATCTGGTGTGATGAAAGACACGGTTGCTTTTGCCAATATTCGTTGGGTGAATTGGAAAGACTTTGAATTACGTCCTGTTAAATTTGGTATGGTCGCTGAAACTGTAGGGCAATTACCCACCATTAATCGCCCTGACGGTTTTAATCTGTTGCAATATTCAAAAGATCAATGGAATGCAACTGTTGGCGTTGGACGTAAATTAAATGATCATTGGTCGGGTACTGTTTCTGCAGGTTGGGATTCTGGCGCTGGAAACCCTGTAACTGCATTGGGTCCAACGGAAGGCTATTGGAATGTTGGACTAGGATTACAATTTAACCCTGCACCCAATTACTTTATCGCAGGTGGGGTAAAATACTTTTGGTTAGGTGATGCTAAAGGTCAAGTTGCTTCACAAAATGCAGGTACAGATTACGTTGCTGATTTCAGTGATAATAATGCTATCGCTTATGGCTTAAAAATTGGCTATAAATTTTAAAATGATGTAGTTTAATATGAGACCTCTTTAAAATTCATTGATTTAGTGCGTTTATTTTAAAGAGGTTTTTCATGCGAATAATAACAATCCGCTTACTCCTTAGCCATCTAGCTATTCAATGCTTTATGTTTGGCTCATTTTCTATTAAATTATTGCCTGACGTGCGCCCTTAGCTTAACTGGATAGAGCAGTTGCCTCCTAAGCGACCGACGTGGGTTCGAGTCCCGCAGAGCGCACCAAATCCATATTTTTATATAACCTTACTTACATAAAACACCAATAAAAACAATAACTTAACTACAAATCATGGTTATTCTTAGTCTTATATAACTTGCTATAGCTTTAAATATAGATCTTAATATTCTTACGACATGATATAAAAAAAGCCATTACCGAAATAATAGCTTTTATGAGGATTATTTATTTTCAGTTTTGATCTCAGGTGGATTTAAAATATCGTAGAGAACAAGCATGAGTGTAATCCAAATAGGAATCATGATTACAGACTCTTTAAAGCCTTGATCCCACATAATATACAGCACAATACCGATAAAAATGATCACAATAAAATTACTGAAAGGTGCCCAAAGTGCAGGGTACTTGCTGGTTTGATTGGTTAAACGAATTGCACGCTTAAATTTCAAATGTGTCAAAGTAATCATTAACCAGTTTAAAACTAGAGCGCCCACTACAATATACATGAGGTGACTTAAAGCATCTTTAGGTAGATAATAATTTAGAGGTACACAACCTAAAATTAAAAATGCTGAAAGTAATACCGCAGGAATAGGTACACCATGTTTATTGGTTTTAGTGAAAATTTTAGGTGCATTGCCTTGTTTTGCTAAACCATAAAGCATACGGCTATTTGCATACATACCACTGTTATAAACAGAAAGCGCTGCCGTGAGAATAATAAAGTTTACAAGATGAGCCGCCCATGCGATCCCAATCATACTAAAGACCATTACAAATGGGCTTTTATCCAGACCGCCGAAATTTAATTGATTCCATGGCACTAAGGACAAAAGAATAATCATTGAGCCGACATAAAAAATAAGGATACGAGGAACAACTTGGTTAATGGCTTTAGGAATGGTTTTTTCGGGATCTTTTGCCTCAGCAGCAGCCATACCGACTAATTCAATACCACCAAAACCGAACATGAGAAAAGCCAACATATAGAATAAGGCTTCATATCCATTTGGGAAAAAGCCACCATGTGACCATAGATTTGAAAATGCAATACCTGACGAAACATCAGCGGTTAGTACTAAATAGATACCGAAAACAATCATGGAAATAATTGCAGTGACTTTTACGATGGATAACCAAAATTCGGATTCACCATAAAATTTCACATTTCCTAAGTTAATGAGTGTAATCACAACAAAGAAAAATAATACTGAGACCCAGTTTGGAATTTCAGGCCACCAATAATTAATGTATTTCCCAACGGCAGTTAATTCTGTCATCGCCACAAGAATATACAAAATCCAATAATTCCATCCTGTGAGGAAACCTGGAAATTTACCCCAATATTTATTGGCAAAATGACTAAAAGAACCTGCGACAGGTTCGTGTACAATCATTTCTCCAAGTTGACGCATGATTAAAAATACGATCAAACCACCAATGGCATAACCCAAAATAATGGAGGGTCCCGCTTTTTCGATTACATGTGCTGAACCTAAAAATAATCCTGTACCAATTGCGCCGCCCATGGCTATTAATTGGATATGACGATTCTTAAGTCCACGCTGTAATTGTGTAGACTCGTTGCTCAATGTCTTTAGCTCTATTTATCCGAATAGAATTATTGTAATTGATTGGTAACTTTAAGCCTAGTAGATGGTCGATTTATATCAATGACTCAGCAAATCAGAATGCTATTTTTTAAATATTTTATTTACTTTTCAAGTTAATAAATTTTATTTGTGGAAATGGTTTGTTTGAATAAACAGCATTTATTGGGTGTTGGAACGATAATTTTTTATACTAAAGTCATGTGGTCAATGATTTTTTATAAAAACAGAGTAATATAAAATTGAACTAGGATTCACTATTTTAAACAACAAAGATAAACCAAAGGAATAAAGACCAATGAGTTTTGCACCGCAAATCAAAATCCCTGCAACTTATATGCGTGGTGGTACTAGTAAAGGCGTATTCTTTAAATTAGATGATTTGCCTGAACGTGCGCAAAGTGCAGGTGAGGCACGTGATCAAATGTTACTCCGTGTTATTGGTAGTCCTGATCCATATGCTAAGCAAATTGATGGTATGGGTGGTGCAACATCAAGTACCAGTAAAACAGTAATTCTCTCGAAAAGTGCTCAACCTGAACATGATGTTGATTATTTGTTTGGACAAGTGTCGATTGATAAAGCATTTGTGGATTGGAGTGGTAACTGCGGTAACTTAACGGCTGCGGTAGGTTCATTTGCAATTTCAAATGGTTTGGTCAGTGCTGAGCGTATTCCTGAAAATGGGATGTGCACAGTACGTATCTGGCAGGTCAATATTCAAAAAACCATTATTGCTCATGTACCTATCAGCAACGGACAAGTGCAAGAAACAGGTGACTTTGAGTTAGATGGAGTCACTTTTCCAGCTGCGGAAGTACAAATCGAGTTTTTAGATCCTGCTGATGATGGTGAAGATGGTGGTGCAATGTTCCCTACAGGTAACGTTGTTGATACTTTGGATGTGCCAGATGTGGGTTCATTTCAAGCAACCTTGATCAATGCAGGAATTCCAACGATTTTCTTAAATGCGGAAGATATTGGTTATCAAGGCACAGAATTGCAAGAAGCAATTAATGGTGATGCAGCTGCATTAGCACGGTTTGAAAAAATTCGTGCTTATGGTGCATTGAAAATGGGACTAATTAAAGATGTGAGTGAAGCGGCAAATCGTCAGCACACACCAAAAGTTGCATTTGTATCAAAACCAAAAGCATACGCAGCATCAAGTGGTAAACAAGTGACTGAAGCGGATACAGATTTATTGGTTCGTGCATTGTCGATGGGTAAACTTCACCATGCGATGATGGGGACAGCCGCAGTTGCAATTGGTACAGCAGCTGCAATTCCTGATACTTTGGTGAATTTAGCTGCAGGTGGTGGTGAGCGTGAAGCTGTACGTTTTGGACATCCTTCAGGTACTTTGCGTGTAGGTGCACAAGCACTACAAGAAAATGGGCAATGGGTGGTGAAAAAAGCCATCATGAGTCGAAGTGCACGTGTTTTGATGGAGGGATGGGTGCGCATCCCCGCAGATAGTTTTTAATTTTTTGCATTAAAAATGAAGATATCCCTAATGACGATTCAGTGATTGGGGATTTTTTATGTCATTGTCTATACATTTATTGTGATTATTTTTTAATCTTTTTTTGAAAATTGCATATATTTTTAAAATTTAAAAAATTATAATATGCCGCATTCAAAATCAAATATATTTTAATCTCATCATTGTGTTCAAATTTACACGGCAGTTTTCGTATAAAGATGTTTAAATTCACACTAAAATATGATGATAAATTTATTAATATATTGAAAATAAACAAAAAATGGTTATGCATAACTATTTGCGGGGTAATTTATGGAACATAAACGATCTCATTTGAACCAAATGCTTTCAGATGAAGACTTGATTCAAAGTCTTAAAAATGTTGAAAAATTAGATTTGGTGTCATTGATTTCAAAGCTTCCATTGCCCGTAGCAATTTTAGAGCCTGACTCACGTTTAATTGGTGTTAATCAACTTTTTGCTGATATTTTTCAAAGTGATGCATTATTTTTAAATGGAAAATTTTTAAGTACATTTTCAACGGTCGTGCATGCACATTTTTTATTGGCGATTGAAAAAATTCAAGATGAAGAAGCACAAGCTGATTTTGAGTTTTATTCGCAAGGACATTTTTATCTATCTTATTTTAAAGCGATTTATGATGCTGAACATGCGGTGCAAGCTGTTATTTTAATTTGTGCTGATGTCACACGTTTAAAACGCCGTGAGAAAGTACTGATTTTGAATAATCAAAAATTACATGATCATTTATTTATTGATCAAATTACAGGCTTACCGAATAAAATGGCATTTGATCAATTTATTCAAGAAAAAATCGTGAACAATTTACAATCTAGCTATGCTTTTTTAAAGGTAGATTTAGATCAATTTAAGAAATTTAATCAGATTCATAGTTATACACAAGGCGACCAAGTTTTAATGCAAATTGGTAATGTTTTGGATGATGAACTTAATCCTGATCATAGCCGAATTTTCCGTTTAAATTCAGCAAGCTTTGTAGTCGTGATCAAAGAAATGACGCAATGGGCAGTATTTACATTAGCGGAACGTCTGAAAATGAAAATTTCCCATGAAAAGATCATCGTAGATGATCATGAGGTATTGACTGCTTCGATAGGAATTTATCATTTGGCTCTGCCATTTCAGCAGCAGGATATTTTACAACAGTTAGATTTGGCTGTGCATCAAGCAAAATTACTGGGTAAAAATTCGATTCATGTTTTGTAGCAGAATAGCGCATTTTTCTGCTTCTCTTCTGAAATAGTGCCTGAAATAGATGCCTGTACCTAGCTTTCAATGTAGAATAGGTAGGGCTTAAAATATTGAGTTAATGTGACTCATCATTTGAATTTCGAGGCAAAAGTGACCGCTATTTCTAATGTGAATGCAGATGTATTAAAGCAAGCGCAACAGCGTATTCAGCAGGATTTACAAACAGCATTAGAGGCTTTTTCTCTTCCTGAACCTTTAAAATCCGCAGTACATCATGCTGTGATGTTAGGTGGAAAACGTGTACGACCTGCATTATGTTATGCAACGTCTGCATTACAGGAAAATAATCCAAATTTTGCAGCAGTGCGCCGTGCAGCTGTCGCAATTGAGTTGATCCATTGTTATTCATTGGCACATGATGATTTGCCATGTATGGATAATGACTTATTGCGCCGAGGACAACCGACCTGTCATGCTGCTTTTGGTGAAGATACGGCATTATTGGCAGGTGATATTTTACAATCAATGGCGTTTGAAGTTTTGGGTAGCCGCTTGTTTGATCAGACTCAAGCAGTAGATCATGCAATTATCTTGAAACAAATGCAAATTTTGGCAACAGCGACATCAAAAATGGTCTGTGGTCAGGTCTTGGATTTGCAAGCAGAAGGTAAACACGTTGACCAAACACATTTGGAAAATATTCACCGTAATAAAACAGGTGCATTGATTCAAGCTGCTATTATGATGGCGGCTGTGACGATTTTTAAAGGTACTGATCAAGCAATTCCGCAATTACGTCAATTTGGTCAAGCGATTGGTTTAGCATTTCAAGTTCAAGATGATATTTTAGATGTCGTTTCTGACACAGAATCTTTGGGCAAAACTGCGGGTAAAGACGAACAAGTGGATAAGTCAACTTATCCAGCTTTGATGGGTTTAGCGCAAGCAAAAGAGTATGCACAGACTTTGCATGATCAAGCGTTTGAGGCTTTGGAATATTTTGCTGAAAATGCTATGGAATTGAATCAGATTTCACAGTTTTTATTGTCACGTAAAAGTTAGAATCCTTTTTTATTTTTTAAATCGCAAGTTGAGTTATTCACTTGCGATTTTTTTACTTATAGATTTTGAGAAATTATGACTTTGTATTTTCAATAAACTGCATTAAAAATTGATAAGCACTTTCACGATCTAAAGGACGTGCTGTTTGCACAATGTTACGGATTTCATCTTTTGTCCATTTTTCTTTTTCTGCGGTACAGATAAAAGAAGCCAGCCAAATAAAAGGTGTATCATGAGGACGAAGGTAGAGGCGTTTTAATTTTTTCAAGGCGTACTTTCCTAGATTATTCCTAGATGAATTGAATCATCATATTTTTATCAATAATTTTTGTTATGGTATAACGTGATGGATATTTTGAATATGGCTTAAAATACATAATGGGACTGATTTAGTCCCATTATCGTGATATTTGTTGCGATTTTGATTTTATTTTGACTGGTGATAAAGTTGATCTGCTTCTTCAAAACGTTGAACAACATCTTTATTTGGTTTTTTGCTGAATAAGCTGACCACAACAATTGCGATCACTGATGCAATAAAACCAGGAATAATAGAATAGAGTTGAGTTTCAATCAGTTCAGGGATAGTGACCCAAAGAATGACTACAACAGCACCGACCACCATACCTGCGATTGCACCTGATAAAGTCATACGTTTCCAGAACAATGAGAAAATAATTAATGGTCCAAATGCTGCACCAAAACCTGCCCATGCATTTGCTACTAATCCAAGTACTTCTGAGTCTGGATCATGTGCAAGAAAGATCGCTAAGATGGCAATCAGTAATACCATTAAACGACCGACCCAAACCAATTCTTTTTGTGAAGCGGATTTACGGATAAATGCTTTATAAAAATCTTCCGTCAAGGTACTTGAACAGACCAATAATTGACAACTTAAAGTACTCATTACTGCTGCCAAAATTGCAGCCAATACAATACCTGCAACCCATGGATTGAATAAGATTTTGGTCAGTTCAATAAAAATCATTTCATGATTAGCACTTACATTGGCAGCAAGTTCAGGATGCATGTAGAAAAATGCGATACCAAAGAAACCTGCGGCAACCGCACCACCGAGACATAAAGTCATCCATGTCATTCCAATACGGCGGGCATTAGGGATAGATTTGATTGAATCAATCGCCATAAAGCGCACTAAAATATGCGGTTGACCAAAATAGCCTAAGCCCCACGCAAGTGATGAAATCACTGCAACAGTGCTTAAATTGGTAAATAACTCTAAAGCATGTGGACGGGCAGCTTCTAAAGCAATCGTAACCTGTGACAGATCACCAATACTTAAAATCGTGACAATCGGGGTTAATAATAAAGCGAAAATCATCAAAGTTGCTTGAATGGTATCCGTCCAACTGACTGCCAAGAAGCCACCAATAAATACGTAACTGATCGTTGCAACTGCACTGATCCACAATGCTGTGTTATAGGACATATCAAACATGCCTTCAAACAAACGTGCACCTGCAACCATACCTGATGCGCAATACACCGCAAAGAAGATCAAAATCACCACTGCCGAAATGACACGTAGAACTTTTTTACGATCATCGAAACGATTTGAAAAATAATCAGGTAGGGTGAGGGCATTATTCTGCACTTCAGTATGAACACGTAAACGCCCTGCAACCAAGAGCCAATTCAGCCATGCACCAATGATTAGACCAATGGCGATCCACATTTTAGATAAACCAAATAAGTAAATTGCACCGGGTAGACCCATGAGTAGCCAGCCACTCATGTCAGATGCACCTGCGGATAATGCGGTGACAAAGCTCCCTAAACGGCGTCCACCTAAAATATAGTCGGAAAAATCTTTGGTTGCCCGATATGCCAATAAGCCAATCACGATCATGGCGACGATATAGAACATAAAGGTTATTAAGGTGGGGTTTAGGGAGCTCATACGCAGTCCAAGTGTATGTAAGACAACAATCTGAAATGGTTTATTTCAAAAATAACGTGAAATTTAAGCACAAATTCACAATATTTGCTGATTAATTATTGTTCGTAAAAAAATAGACAGTCTAAAAACTGTCTATTTTATTGAAAAATAAAAATATTAGTTATTTCGTCCCATCACACCACGAATAGTATTTAAGATATCAGCAGGTAATACGACGGTTTTCGCATTGTTCGATTTAGCCATATCTTGCATGGCTTTTACATACTGTTCACCTAATAAATATGCTACAGGAATTTCCTGATCTCCTACAGCAGAAGTGACCATCGAAATCGCTTTTTGCGATGCTTCAGCCAAGACAACTTGTGCTTCAGCATCGCGGCGAGAGGCTTCTAAACGTCCATCTGCTTCTAAAATTGCAGCTTGTTTTTCACCATCTGCTTTGGTGACAGTTGCACGGCGTTGACGTTCTGCTGCGGCTTGGGCTTCCATCGCTGATTGCATCGTAGGAGATGGTTGAATGTCTTGAATTTCAACAGTTTTTAAGGTAATTCCCCAATCTGAAATATCATCAGAAATTGCAGCTTTGAGTTTAGCTTTAATATGATCACGTGAAGACAAAGCATCATCCAAGTCCATTTCACCTACAATTGAACGTAGTGAGGTTTGCACGAGGTTTTGAATCGCCCATGTATAATTTTCAATACCATACACCGCTTTTTCTGGTGTGGTAATGTTGATATAAGCAACTGCATTCATAAGCAATACAGCATTATCACGGGTGATTACTTCTTGGGACGGAATATCTAAAACAATATCTTTGGTGGTGATTTTATATGCAACTTCATCCACATAAGGAATAATAAAATTTAAACCAGGACTCAAGGTACTGTCATATTTTCCTAAACGTTGTACGATCCATTTATAACCTTGAGGAACAATACGAATGCCTTTAAATATAGTAATTCCGACAAAAGCTAAGATTGCGAGCGCAATAATTGATCCAACTGACATTTCTAATTCCTCTTTGTAAAAATCATAATGGGGATGGGGGATTTTGATGTGGTTGAATGACCAAATCATTTCCTAAAATATCAATGACACGCACACGATCACCTACCGAAATAGGGGCAAGTGTTCGACAATTCCATTCATCTGCACCTAAAATAGGCATCGGAAAACGGACTTTGACTTGGTCATGTGCTAGACCAGTTTGAATAACCATACCTGTTTGTCCGATCGTGGACTCACGGGCTAAACCTGCTTTGGTTTTATCTGTAGATAAAGGTTTGATAAATTTAAACCAAAAAACGGTGCAGGCGATTGATAAGATGATCCAAAAAATAATTTGAGTCGTCAAAGACATACTTGGAAAAAGCCAAAAGAGAATGGCAACGAAAATGGCTGCAATACCAAACCACAGTGCAGCAAAAGCAGGCAAAATCAGTTCCGAAAGTATTAAAAGAATACCTAAAACTAACCAATGCCAAGGTTCTATTATAAAATTCATGCGTCTACTCTAATCATGATCATAAAGGTAGATGACGAATCATCTTCTTCAATGTAACAGATTGAAGTGAGAATGAATATTAAAAAATGACCAACTTATCGAGGCTTAAGTTGGTCATTATTTTTTGAGTTAGATTCTTGCTTTAGGTGCAGGTTGTAGTGCAGCAGGGGATTTTTTAAAGTTGTTAATTGCTGCTTGAATCGCAGTAATTTTCAGTTGTGCTGCTTTTTCACCTTCTAAAATCGCTTGATTACTTGCTTTTAAGTCTAATGTGCCCAAATTACCAACTTTAGGTTGAATCACGATATTGGCTTGAGAAAGTTCAGAATTAATACTTTGTTGACCCATAATATTAATGGTCTGATCAAGTAAACCCCACATATTCATGGGTTGGCTACCTGATGGACGTGCCGAAATATCGACAGCAATTACAATATCAGCACCCATATTTTTCGCTGTTTGCACGGGAATTGGACTGACTAAACCACCATCAACGTATTTGGTATTACCAATTGTAGTTGGTACAAAGACATTGGGAATACTGCATGAAGCACGAACAGCCTGTCCTACATTACCTTTGATGAATTCCGCTTTTTTGCCATTGTCTAAACGTGTTGCCACTGCTGCAAAACGAATTGGAAATTTTTCAATCGGTTTATTTGCCACATGAGCATTCACATAGTTTTGTAGTTTTTCACCCAAAACAATGCCTTGACGATTTAGGGTTAAATCACGTAGATCTGATTCTTTGAGTTGCAAGGCAATTTGCTGCATTTGATAAGGTGTTTTACCACTGGCATAAATACTACCAACAAAACTACCTGCGCTGGTTCCTGTCACGATCTTTGGTTTAATACCATGTGATTCAAGTACTTTAATGACACCAATATGAGCAAAACCTTTGGCACCGCCACCGCCTAAGGCAAGAGCAATCACAGGTTCACGTGCTTTAATCGCTGTAGTTGTTGGTGGTGTTTTGGCGGTTTTATCACAACCAACCAATGCCAAACCAAGTAAGCTGATGAGTCCAAAATTTTTTATCTGCATGGGAGTGCTCTATTCATAAATCAAGCAAAATATGCGCAACATCACAACAGATTGTGGCATGATTTTCTAGCGCTTTTTAAACAGTTTTTGTAACGGTTTAGCCAATCGTGTAGGATTTTTAGGTGAGAAATTTCCTTCATAATGATTGAAAATTTGAGCTAAATCGGCATCATAATCGCCAGTTGGATGAAATATACCTAAGCAACGAATGACTTTATGGTCATAATCAAAAGCAAACATGACAATCGGAATATTTGCACCAACTGCAATGTGATAAAAACCGCTTTTAATTTTTTCAGCTTGGTTGCGTGTACCTTCGGGAGCAATGGCAATCCAAATTTTATCAGTTGATTGAATCACATGGACAATTTGGTGGGTTAAGCCATGTGGTGAATCACGCTGTACAGGAATAACCCCAATCCATTTAAAAAGCTTGTCAAAAGGCGGTTTAAATAAGCTGTCTTTGCCAAAAATCGTGACTTTTAAGCCAATGCCAAGCATTGCTAAAAATGCATACAATCCATCAAAATTAGAGGTATGGGGTGAAACAATCGCAACAGCTTTAGGGATGTTGGGAAATTCGCCTTCAAAACGCCAGCCTTGTGCGAGATATAACTTTTTAAAAAATTGGCGGCTTTTTTCTGTTCCTCGATGTGGAACTTGATCAGGTAATTTTGGGAAATTTATTGTCATTGTTTTTTCATAAAGCTAAAACTATTTATAAATATGCAGCTCCTAAGATAAAGAGTACATTGCGGAATTGTAATAATTCATCAAAATTAAGCGTTAGAAGCATCAACATTTTGTTGAAAGGTTAATCATCACATGCTTAAAGCCCCTCATTTGTATATCTTACTTTTTTCTCTATATTGGGCGCAGGGTTTGCCTGTGGGGTTTATGACACATGCTTTGCCTGTGATTTTACGAGCGCAAGGAGTGTCACTGACACATATTGGTGGTTTTGGTTTACTGATGGCACCATGGGCAATCAAAGTTTTATGGGCACCTTGGGTTGATCGTTATGGTTCATCTACTTTTGGGCATTATCGTAGTTGGATTATGCCTTGTCAGTTACTTACCGTTGCTATTTTAATTATTTTATCTTTTTTGCCCATTCAAGCTTTAAATCACCCCTTGTATTTATTGGGGTTTTTTATTGCTTTATTGTTGATGAATGGGATTGGTGCAACGCAAGATATTGCCACTGATGCTTTGGCGGTGAATATTCTCAAAGGGGCACAACAACATTGGGGTAATATGTTCCAAGTGGTCGGTTCTCGTTTGGGCTTTATTGTTGGTGGCGGAGCGATTTTGTGGGCATTGGACAGTTTGACATGGCAAACGACATTTTTAGTTTTAGCTGCAATCGTATTTTTAAATATTATTCCTGCTGTATTTTACCAAGAGCCGAAACATCATTTACATATAGAGCAATCTAAGCGCGTAGATCAAACTGATTTCAAAACCCATTTCATTCAACAGATCCAAACGTATTTACAGTATTTTTTACACAGTAAAGTGATGCTGTATTGGTTAATAGTTTTGTGTACGATCAAAATCGCGGATGGTTTATCTGGTCCAATTACCAAACCATTGATGGTGGATTTGGGGTTGTCTTATACACAAATTGGTGTCTATATCACCATGTTGGGTGCAGTTGCAGCATTATGCGGTGCGGCTTTAGCCAGTGTTTATTTGCAGTATTTTTCACGTGTGCGTGCACTGATTTTATTCTCAGTTTTAAAAGTATTTAGTTTGGCTGCTTATGTATGGTTGGCATATCAATTAGAACATAAAATCACGATTTCTCATGTACTTATTTATTTGATCAATGCATTGGATGATATGTTCGCCGCAATGCTTTTGGTGGTGATGTTAACTTTGGTGATGCAATATAGCCGTAAAACCCATGCAGGAACTGATTTTACTTTTCAAGTTTCTATTATGGCGGCAGTGAGCGGTGTGTTGTATATCCTCAGTGGTGCTTTAGGGGATTGGCTTGGATATTTTCAGTATTTATTGCTGATTTGTGCGGTGGCATGTGTTTGCTTATTTCCGATTTTTAAATGGGCGAAAATATCTCAGTGACTCAAGCATTAAAAATCCAACTTAAATAAATGCCTGTTTATGAAACTATTATTTTTCAATGGGTTGATTGTTTTTCTTAAATCGATTCAGTTTGAGTTAAGTCTTTATTAAGGTTCAATTTTTACAGTAAATCATCTTTTATGCATGATCAGACTGAGATGTTGGATTTTATACAAAAACGATTTCATCACAAAATAACAATGTCAGTGACAGTGTTTACTGTAATCATGGCGGTGTGGTTAGGTGTATGTCTAAATTTTGCTTTTTATTCTCAGATTCATCAGCTTACGCCATATCAAGGTATAAAATCTTATGCATTTTTGTTTGCCACAGCACTTATTTTAACAGCATTGTACAACCTTGTTTTACAGCTTTTAGGTTGGAAATGGACATTGAAAGCGGTCACGATCTTATTGGTTTTTATCGGTGGATTTAGTGCTTATTTTGTGAACTCATTGGGCGTGGTGATTTCGCCTGATCAGATTCAAAATATGATGCAAACTGATCCTGCTGAAGTACGTGATCTGATTTCTCCACGTTTTATGTTGTGGACGATTGCATTTGTTATTTTACCCATTGTTTTTATTGCATGGGTAAACGTCACCTATGATTCATGGTCTAAAACCATACTGAAAAAGTGTGCTAGTAGTGTGGCTTCTATTACCGTAATCGGTGCTTTATTATTTGTATATTATGTCGATTTTGCTGCAATTTTCCGTGAGCACCGAGATTTAAAGGGAATGATTTCTCCACAAAATGTATTTGGGGCGACCAGTTCTTATTTTCATAAAAGAACGCCAAAGGAAAATTTACCTTTGATTCGTTATGGTGAAGATGCACATTTGCTTGAAGATACTTCTACACAAAAGCATCCAAAGTTGATGGTGTTGGTGGTGGGGGAGACTGCACGTGCAGAAAGCTTTGCTTTGAACGGTTATCACAAAAATACCAATCCTGAATTGTCCAAACAAGCAGGTGTAGTGAATTATAATCAAGTCAGTTCGTGTGGTACAGCGACAGCAGTATCCGTACCATGTATGTTCTCAGGTATGACACGTGTGGAATATGATGAACAACTGGCAAGTCACCGTGAGGGACTGCTGGATATTGCACAACGTGCAGGCTACAAAGTGACTTGGATTGACAATAATTCAGGCTGTAAGGGAACATGTAATCGTGTCGAGCAGTATACAATTCCTGAAGGTTTGAAACAAAAATGGTGTAAAGATGGTGAATGTTTAGATGGCATTTTGGTCGATAGTTTAAAACAATATATGTCCACAATTGCAAAAGATGATCGCTCGCCACGTTTGATTGTATTGCATCAAGTAGGGAGTCATGGTCCTGCATATTATAAGCGTGCTCCTAAAGCCTTTCAGATTTTCCATCCAACCTGTGATACAAATGCGATTCAAGGCTGTACACGAGATGAATTATTGAATAGTTATGACAATAGCATTGTGTATACTGATCATGTTCTAAACCAAGTGATTGAAGTTTTAAAAACGCAAACACAATATCGAACTGGTTTTTGGTATTTGTCTGATCATGGTGAGTCTACAGGTGAACATGGCATGTATTTACATGGTGCGCCGTATTCAATTGCACCAAGTCAGCAAACTCATGTTCCAATGATGATGTGGTTTTCAGACAGCTGGAAGCAAGCTCATGCTGCACAAGTTGATTGTTTAACACAACAAAAGGCAAAAACGTTGAGTCAGGATAATTTATTTCCAAGTTTATTAAGTCTGTTGGGCGTGAAAACCCAAGTGATTAACCAAAATAATAATATGCTTAGCCAATGCGCTGTGCGTAGTTAATACAGGATGCCAAACATGACTAAAATCTTAATGATTGAAGATGACTTTATGATTGCTGAATCAACGCTGACCTTATTGCGTTTTCATCAATATGAAGTGGAATGGGTCAACAATGGTTTGGATGGTTTAAAGCAACTCACCAATCAGCAGTTTGATTTGATTTTGTTGGATTTGGGTTTGCCCATGATGGATGGTATGCAAGTACTCAAGCAAATCCGTCAGCGTGTAGCAACACCTGTATTGATCATTTCAGCACGTGATCAATTACAAAATCGTGTTGATGGTTTAAATCAAGGCGCAGATGATTACTTAATTAAACCTTATGAATTTGAAGAATTGATCGCACGTATCCAAGCTTTATTACGCCGTTCAAATCAAACACAGGCATTACAAGCAGGCACTGAAATCCTAAAAAATGGTGATTTAATATTAGATGTAGAGCAGCATCTTGCGATGTTTAAAGGTGAACCTGTTGATCTGTCTAAACGTGAATGGGCGATCTTAATTCCACTGATGACACATCCCAATAAAATATTTTCTAAAACCAATTTAGAAGATAAGTTATATGCGTTGGACAGTGAAATTAACAGTAATACCATTGAGGTGTATGTGCATCATATTCGCTCAAAATTGGGTAAAAACTTTATCCGTACTATTCGTGGTTTGGGTTATCGCTTGGGTCAAACCTAACATACATTAAACAAAAGTATGAAATAAAAGCATGAAAGAAAAAAAGCACTATTCTCTGAGAAAGCGTTTAATTACCTATGTGTCGTTATTTAGTGTGCTTATGGGCTGTGTGCTTGTTTTCACCGCATATAAAATTTCGCTGCATGAAACCACTGAGATTTTAGATGAGCAAATGGTGTATTTGGCAGAACGAGTTGCTAAAAATGCACGACCTTTAGAAAGTGAATTTAACCATCAAAAACGCTATCACGAAGAAGATTTATTTATTGATGTTTGGGCTTATGCTGAGCGTAAAGACCTGAGTCATGATGAGCATTATCTGATTGAACCAAAAAGTAAGGCAGGTTTTTATACCCAAGAAACTGAAAATGGTACTTGGATTGCCTATGTTTTACCTACAGCACAATATCAAATCCAAATCAGTCAACAATTAAAAGTCCGTGAACAATTGGCATTTGAGTTGGCAGGGACGATGTTTTTACCTTATTTGCTGATTATGCCTTTTGCACTGTTGGCATTGGTTTTAATTATTCGCAGAAGTTTAAGACCGTTGGATGAGTTTAAATCTGAACTGTCTTTACGTGATCCGAACTCATTATCAGCAATTCAAAATAGTGATTATCCTGAAGAACTTGTGCCGACTATCAATGAAATGAATCATTTATTTGAACGTATTTCGATTTCACAGCAAGAACAACGCCAATTTGTTGCGGATGCAGCGCATGAGTTACGTACACCGATTACAGCACTGAATTTACAAACTAAAATTTTAATGAGTCAACTGCCTGATGATCCTAACTTATTGAATTTAAGTAAGGGTTTAGCACGTATGCAGCATTTGGTGACACAGCTTTTGGCATTAGCCAAGCAAGATGCATCTTTAAAATATGAACGACTTGCTACTACCTTTCAATTGAATGATGTCGCATTTAACTGTGTTGAACAATTGCTCAATCTTGCGATGCAAAAAGACATAGATTTGGGTTTTTTACGTAATGATCCTGTACAAATGTTGAGTGTCGAACAAAGTGTGCATTCAATTATTTTTAATTTAATTGATAATGCAATTAAATACACCCCTGATTCTGGTGTGATTAATATCTCGGTATTTCCTGATGGGCAGGGGGCAGCTTTTGTGAAGATTGAAGACAGTGGTGCGGGAATTGAACCTGAGTTATATGATAAAGTGTTGAAACGTTTTTATCGAGTACATCATCATTTAGAGGTTGGTAGCGGTTTAGGATTGTCGATTGTGGAAAAGGCAGTACAACATTTAGGTGGTGTATTGACGCTATCACGCAGTGAAGAATTGGGCGGTTTAGAAGTTTTGGTCAAGTTACCGATGCAATTGAAAGTTTAATCCTAGAATATTAAGGTGAAATAGAATAATTTCACCTTATCAATCATTGAGCATATTGTTGAAATTTTTTATAAAATACAGCATATAAAACCACATTTAAGCTAAATATAATCCAAGCTGTCCATAAGTTGTGACTGAGAAAATGTGCACCTCGCATCATTTGCCCCCAACCCATGATGAAGCCTAAAGCTAGACCTAAAGATAAGAACAGATAAGCGTATTTTTTTGAAATTAAACGATAGACAAAAAATCCTGTCAGCAGTGCAAAACCTGTACTGGCATGTCCACCGGGAAAACAATGTCCGTTTTGTGCAGTAAAACCCCAAACAAAACCTGTTGGAGTGGCTTGTGTCATATTCCATGGGCAGGCATGCTGTGATTGGGATTTTAATAAACCGATTAAGCCTGTAGAAAGAATACTGACCCAAAACATATAGCCATACGTCCAACGATAAGCTTTTAATTTTTCAACTTTAAATGAAGCTAGCCATAAAAAGAGGAAACTCAGATAGCCTAGAATCAAAATATTTTTCAGATATTTATGATTCCATTGCACCAAATAATAATTATCTCGATAGATAAAATGACCAAATTGATCCATCCAAGGCTGAATTAAAGCTAAGTCTATTGCACCACCTACAGGGAAAAAATACAGTAAAATGACCGCAGAAATCACACTGATAGCACAGCAAAACAAGATAAATTTTTGAAAATTTGATAAAACCATATCAGATAAAGTGCATATGCAGACTGAGAAAACAGTTTATGATTAAAGCAAAAGAAACTTAAATGAGCATTAATTCATCAAATTCACAAGGTCTGAGCAGACTATAAACTGAGGTGAATAAAAGAAATTGTATGAAAATTCAAGCTGTACTTTTTGATTTAGACAATACTCTGACGCACCGCGATCAGAGTGTAATCGTATATGCAAAACGATTTTTGCAAGATTTTTCAAATCATTTAGATGGTACTGAACTTGAAAAAACGGTGAGCATTATTCGTTATATTGACAATGGTGGTTATCCCAAAAAAGAGCGCTTAACCCATCCCAGTATTGCCGCATCAGTAGGACAGGCTTTAATAGCCGCATTGGCTTGGAACCGTGCACCTGATTTGGATGAATTGACTCAATATTGGTTTCAGCAATTTGGTATGGCTGCAGTTGCCATGCAAGGTGCAGAAGACTTATTACAATATTTAAAGCAAGAAAATTATAAATTGGCAGTGATTTCTAATGGTGGGCATGCAACTCGCTTGAAAATTTTAGAGGGCTTAGGTTTTACGACTTATTTTGATGACATTATCAGTTCTGAGTTGGTGGGAGTGAGTAAACCTAAACCTGAAATATTTTTAGAAACATGTCAGCGTTTGCGCATTCAACCTCAACAAGCTTTATATATTGGTGATCATCCTGTGAATGATTATGCAGGTGCAACAGGCGCAGGCTTACAGGCATTACTACTGAATGGTTTTCATGATGATGTTAGTCATATTCCACAGCGGATTGATAACTTAAAGCAAGTTTTGGATTATTTACACTAAGCTTGGATATTTAAAATAATATGAATATTTGAACTTAACGTAATAAAAATTTATTTCTATAAGAACTTTCATACGAATGGGGACTATTCGGTCGGCTTAGCCTTGTGCTGTTTTTAAAGTATACTTTGTGCATTTTAATCTCTTTATTACATTAAATTTTGATAAATATTTATCTGATTCATTACTTTGATGTAGAACATAATGAAAGCATTGGCAAAAATCTTCTTTTTTATCGAAAATGTGAACCGAAGGGTTCTCAAGTCTTGGCATAAAAAGCTTTATATTGAAAATGCGATGGAATAAAGCAATAACTTAGGGATAAATGAACAATGAAAAGCAACAAGACAGAAATTATCGAATTTTTAAGCACACATTTTCCACCAAGTTTGGAACGCTGTGAAATTGAAGAAGTAACAGAGTGTGGTGCAACGATGATTTGGCATGTGGGTGGTTCTGATTTACGTCCGGGTGGCACGATTTCAGGTCCAACGATGATGACTTTGGCTGACTTTGCTTTATATGTGGCGATTTTGGGTGAGATTGGGATCGTGGGTTTGGCGGTGACCACCAATTTAAATATTAACTTCTTGCGTAAACCCTCAGGTGGTGTGGACTTGCGTGGTGTTTGTAAGCTGATGAAAGTTGGAAAAGCTTTGATTGTGGGCGAAGTTTGGATTTATTCGATTGATCAGGATGAACCTGTTGCGCATGTCACTGGTACCTATTCGATTCCACCAAAAAGATAAATCGTTTGGGGGAAATCGTCTAAGTTAAGGCGATTTCCCTTGTTTGATGTTTTATTTTAAAAGTTGAATATTTACCTTAAACATTGACCAAAGGTGTTTCCACTTTAAAGTTCGGCGGGGTGAGTACTGTTTTACGCAGTTCATTGGAAAGTTCAGGATAATCAAGCGTGTAATGCAAACCACGTGATTCTTTACGTTGCATGGCGCAGCGCACAATCATTTCTGAAACCAAGACCAAATTACGCAGCTCGATCAGATTTTTACTGACATGATAGTCTTGATAATATTCAGTAATTTCTTGTTTCAGCATTTCAATACGATGTAATGCACGTTCAAGACGTTTGGTGGTGCGTACAATGCCAACATAGTTCCACATGGTCTGACGCAATTCATCCCAATTTTGTAAAATCACCACTTCTTCATCAGGACAGACCGCTTGGGTTGCATCCCATTCAGGGACGCTGGGCGCTTCAAAAGTCTGATCAAATTTATTCTGAATATCTTTTGCTGCGCTCATTCCGTAGACAAAACATTCTAATAATGAATTACTTGCCATACGGTTTGCACCATGCAAACCAGTATATGAGGTTTCACCAATCGCATATAAACCTGCAATATCAGTTTCACTGTTTTCATCAACCACTACACCACCACAAGTATAGTGCGCTGCTGGAACAACAGGAATCATGTCTGTAGTGATGTCAATGCCAAGTTCCATCAGACGTGCATACAAAGTTGGAAAATGTTCTTTGACAAAATCCGCAGGTTTATGGCTAATATCGAGCCACACGTGACGGATACCTAAACGCTTGATTTCATAGTCAATCGCACGTGCTACGATGTCTCGTGGTGCTAGTTCTGCACGTTCATCAAAACGCAGCATAAAACGCTCGCCATCAGGTAAACGCAAGTATGCACCTTCGCCACGCATCGCTTCAGTGATTAAAAATGAACGCGCTTGGGGGTGGTACAAACAGGTTGGGTGGAATTGATTAAATTCCATATTTGCAACACGACAACCTGCACGATATGCCATGGCAATACCATCGCCTGTAGCAATATCAGGGTTGGAGGTATACAGATAAGCTTTCATGGCACCACCACAAGCAAGGGCAGTGAAAGGCGCTAAAAAGGTATGGACTTTTTCATTGCGTTCATCAAGTGCATATAAGCCTAAGGCTTTATTTACCAATTCTTTATGACCCAATTTATGTGTGGTAATCAGGTCGATCGCAATGTAATTTTCAAAAATTGTAATATTTTCTTTTTCTTGGGCACGTTCAACCAGCGTGGTGGAAATGGCTTTGCCTGTCGCATCGGCTGCATGAATAATACGGCGCTGTGAATGTCCACCTTCACGGGTGAGATGCAGTTGTTCATCTTCATCCAAGGTAAATTTCACACCGTGTTCAAGTAAAAAGTCAACCGATGGTCGACCACCTTCAACTGTGTGTTTGACCGCATCCATTTCACATAAATGTGCACCTGCAATCATGGTGTCATCTATATGTTGTTCAATGGAATCCGTTTCATCCAATACCGCTGCGACACCACCTTGAGCAAAATAGGTGCTCGCATCAGTTAAGCTCGATTTGGCTAAAACCGCAATTTTAAAATGTGTTGGCAAAGACAAAGCAAGGCTTAGACCTGCGCCACCACTTCCCACAATAATCACGTCAAATTGGTGCGTGGTTTTTAAATTAGACATGTCCATCAGCTAATTTGAAAAGAGTTTGGTAATGACACTCTTTTTTTGAATAAATTTCAATAGTTATAAGTCTCAGATTTTAGTCTATACGGCAAATTGGTCATGTTTTAAGGGAAATTTAAGTAAAGTATTGTTTTATAAAAATATAGCAACATTTTTTTACGCAAAATATTAAATTTGTATGTTACAAACAAATTCGTCAATAAAAAACAAAATGCGTAGGTTTGTCATTCATGAAAAGTGGCTTTATACAAAAAGGAATGTATGCGGCGGTATTTACAGTTGCGGCAACGCAAGCACAAGCGCAAGCACCTGTAGATTTTTCAAATTTAGTGGAACAAGTTAGCCCTGCTGTGGTCAGTGTCAATGTGGTTAAAAAAATGACACAAGAAGAATTATTACAGCAACAAGTCCCTGAGATCTTAAAGCGTTTCTTTGGTAATCAGATCATTATTCCTCAGCAACAAATTCCACAAGAAAAAACGGGCTATGGTAGTGCCTTTTTTATTAGTAAGGATGGTTATTTGCTGACCAATCATCACGTGGTGGAAGATGCTTCTAAAGTGACGATTGTTCTAAATGATCGCCGTGAAATTGATGCTAAAGTGGTAGGTAGTGATGAACGTACAGACATTGCATTATTGAAAGTGGATGGTACAAATTTTCCATCATTACAAACAGGCAATGTTGATCAACTTAAAGTAGGACAACCTGTACTTGCGATCGGTTCACCTTTTGGTTTTGATTATTCTGCTTCAGCAGGAATTGTCAGTGCGAAGTCTCGTAATATGATGGGTGAAACATCAGTTCCGTTTATTCAAACTGATGTCGCTTTAAATCCTGGCAATTCAGGTGGTCCATTGTTTAATCAACAAGGGCAAGTGGTGGGGGTCAACTCTCGAATTTTCAGTGGTACAGGCGGTTATATGGGCTTGTCATTTTCCATTCCGATTGATGTCGCAATGGATGTGGTTGATCAGCTAAAAACCAATGGTAAAGTGACACGTTCATATTTAGGGGTGATGTTACAAGATATTGATCGTAATTTGGCAGAAGCCTATAAATTGCCAAAACCAGAAGGCTCATTGATTACTCAAGTTGCGCCAGGTTCTCCTGCCGATAAAGCGGGCTTTAAATCTGGAGATGTAATCATGAAATATAATGGTTCACCAATTTCACGAACCAGTGAATTATTAAACTATCTCAACCGAACTCAGCCTAAACAAACTGTACAGCTTGAAGTATTACGTGATGATAAACCAAAAGTCATTACAGCAACATTAACGACAGCACCTGATGATACACCAGCAAAAAATGATGATGGTACAACTGCATCTGCGAAAAAAGGTCCAGTTTTAGGTGTATCAATTCGTACTTTAACGGAAGCTGAAAAATCACGTTTAGACATTAAAGGTGGTGTGTTGATTCAGGATGTGACACGGGGTGGCTTGGCTGCTCAATCACGTATTCTAGCAGGGGATATTGTCACCCAAATCAATTCAAAACCAATTTTAAATGCCAATGATTTTGTTGAAGCAGTATCTGAATTAAAAGCTAACAGTGTTGCACGTGTAGCAATTATTCGTGAAGGGCAACATGCAATGTTGGGGTTAAGAGTACAATAATTTTAAGTGAAGTAACATGAACCACTCTAATGGAGTGGTTTTTTGTCAATTGCATACGCAAAATGTTAATTTAAAGCAGATAGTAAAATCTAAAGCATAGGGTATTTTTGTGGCAACAACATATTTTGATTTAAAACTGACGGTTCAACCTGAACATATTGATATTTTGGGGCATGTGAATAATGTAGTTTATGTCGCATGGATGCAGGATGTTGCAACTGCACATATTGAGGCTTTAGGACTAGGAGTAAAGGATTATTTAGAATTAAAACATGCAATGGTTGCAGTAGAGCATCATGTGCAATATCGCAAAGCTGCACTTGAAGGCGATGAAATTATTTTAAGAACATGGCTAAATGATATCAATGCGTTATTTTCTTTCCGTCAATACGCTTTTTTTCGTGTAGCAGATCAGGCTTTGTTATTTACAGGCAGTACCAAATGGGCATGTGTCGAAATTGCCACAGGTCGCCCAAAACGTTTGTCACCTACTTTTATTCAAGCCTATCAGCCTTTGGATGAAAATATTGATCCTTATGCTTTTTCTTGAAGTTTTAATTTTCAGCTATTTACATAGCTGAAAATTTGAATGGGTACAGAATTATTATTTTTTCACATATTGTGCGCATTGTTGATTTAGTCTTGCGAATGCACGATTTAAGCCTTCAATGCGATGGGTATTGTTATATTTTTTAGCATAGTACAATTGCTCAATAAGTTTTTCTTTTTTGATTTGACATGATCTTGCATCATAAGCAAATGAATGCACTGAAATCATTGTAATTTAAAACATTAATAAAGTTTTTTTCAGCATGAGAGATCCTTATCAAAAAATAAAATTGAATCATAGTTTTGACTTATGCGACTAAAATGAAAATTCAGTAATGTTATGTAACTGCATGTTTGATTGATTGAAAAATTATCCAAAATGTATATCGAAAGAAAAAGCATTCTTTTTGTGAAAAATATTGCTATAAGCATGAAATGATGGCATTCGCTTCTCGTATTTTAAATTTCAGAGAACATTTCTAAGTTCAAGATGATTATTATGAATACTTTAAAAAAACCATCTGCTATAATCCCTCGCAATTTCTATTCAGCTTTTGTTATGTATATCTTTTCAGTACATAGCGCGTTTTTCTTCAAGGTAGCCCATGGCGCAAGCTAAAAAATCTGTCGATATTAAAAATATTCGTAATTTCAGTATCATCGCGCATATCGACCACGGAAAGTCGACACTTGCAGACCGCTTCATTCAAACATGTGGTGGTTTACAAGACCGTGAAATGCAAGCGCAAGTTCTGGACTCAATGGAATTAGAGCGTGAGCGTGGGATTACCATTAAAGCCACGTCTGTGACTTTGTATTATACGCATCCAAATGGTCAAGAATATCAATTGAACTTCATTGACACACCTGGGCACGTGGACTTTTCGTATGAAGTGTCACGTTCATTGGCAGCGTGTGAAGGTGCATTATTGGTCGTAGATGCGGCACAAGGTGTGGAAGCACAGTCAGTTGCCAACTGCTATACCGCAATTGAACAAGGTCTCGAAGTTCTTCCTGTTCTCAATAAAATTGACTTACCACAGGCTGAACCTGAGCGTGTGATTCAAGAGATTGAAGATATCATTGGGATTGAAGCAACTGAAGCACCGACATGTTCAGCGAAAACAGGTTTAGGTATTGAAGGTGTTTTAGAAACATTGGTCAATGTGATTCCTGCACCTGAAGGTGATCGTGATGCGCCTTTACAAGCGTTGATCGTTGACTCATGGTTTGATAATTACTTAGGCGTTGTGTCTTTAGTCCGTGTGAAACAAGGTCGTGTGAAAAAAGGCGACAAAATGTTGATGAAATCAACAGGTCAGACGCACATCATTACTTCTGTCGGTATCTTTAATCCAAAGCATACCGAAACTGATATGTTAGAAGCAGGTGAAGTTGGCTTTGTGATTGCAGGGATTAAAGACATTTTTGGTGCGCCAGTCGGTGATACGATTACCCTTGCAACGACACCAGAAGTTGCAACTTTACCTGGCTTTAAGAAAGTAAAACCACAGGTATATGCGGGTTTATTCCCAATTGATGCCAGTGAGTTTGAACCATTCCGTGAAGCATTACATAAATTACAAATTAATGACTCTGCATTGTTCTTTGAACCTGAAAGTTCAGATGCTTTAGGTTTTGGTTTCCGTTGTGGCTTCCTTGGAATGCTACACATGGAAATCGTACAAGAACGTTTAGAACGTGAATACGATTTAGATCTGATTTCTTCAGCGCCTACAGTAATTTATGAAGCTGTAATGAAGAATGGCGATACAATTTATATCGACAGTCCATCAAAAATGCCTGATGGTTCAACTGTTGAAGATCTACGTGAACCGATTGCAGAGTGTCATATTCTTGTACCGCAAGACTATTTGGGCAATGTGATGACTTTATGTGTAGAGCGCCGTGGTGTGCAAAAAGACATGAAGTTTATGGCAAACCAAGTATCAATTACTTTTGAAATCCCGATGGCTGAAGTCGTGATGGACTTCTTTGATAAATTAAAATCGTGTTCGCGTGGTTTTGCATCACTCGATTACAATTTTGTACGTTTTGAGTCTTCATCTTTGGTTAAGGTGGACGTGTTAATTAATGGTGACAAGGTGGATGCGTTGGCGATGATCTGTCACCGTCAAGATGCCCGTCATCGTGGTATTGCTTTGGTTGAGAAGATGAAAGATTTGATTCCACGTCAAATGTTTGATGTGGCGATTCAAGCTGCAATCGGTGCACAAGTCATTGCACGTTCAACAGTAAAAGCAATGCGTAAAAACGTATTAGCAAAATGTTATGGTGGTGACGTTTCACGTAAGAAGAAACTGTTATCGAAACAAAAAGAAGGTAAGAAACGCATGAAGCAAGTGGGCAGTGTTGAAATCCCACAAGAAGCGTTCTTGGCTGTATTAAAAGTAGACAGATAAGAAGTAAGAGGTCGTATCGCTCATGGATTTTGATTTTAATTTAATTCTCGTACCTGCAACACTAGTGTTCTTTGTGTTGTGGTTACTCGATAAATTCGTGTTTAAACAACGCGAAACGAAGGGTAAGGGGAATGAACATTTCATCATTTCATGGGCATACGATTTTTGGCCAGTGCTTGCAGTTGTTTTGGTGTTACGTTCATTTTTATTTGAACCATTTAATATTCCCTCTGATTCGATGGTTCCGACCTTAGAAACAGGTGATTATATTTTGGTGAATAAATATCAGTATGGTGTACGTTTACCAATTACCAATACGAAAGTTATTGATGTGGGTGAACCACAACGTGGTGATGTCGCTGTTTTCCGTTATCCTGAAAATCCAAAAATTAGTTATATCAAACGCATTATTGGTTTACCAGGAGATCATATTGTCTATGATCAAGGGCAATTAAGTATTAATGGTCAAAATGTTGAACAAACGCCAGTAGAATTTAGCCGTGAAAAAGATATTTTGGATACACCAAAGTCGATTTATTACACTGAAACTATGGGTGAACATCAGCATTTAGTCCGTATTTTAGAAGGTCAAAATACCTTGGCGAATGCTTTCCAATATGCACAGAAAAAGGAAGACTTACCTTTTGTTGCACGTGACAATGATCGTTTTATCAAATCAAATGGTCAAAGTTGGGAAGTAACAGTACCAAAAGGTCATTACTTTGCAATGGGTGATAACCGTGATCAAAGTGCTGATAGCCGTTTTTGGGGATTTGTACCTGAAGCGAATTTAACAGGACATGCGATTTACGTATGGATGCACAAAGAGCCAGGATTTAAATTGCCATCATTTAGTCGTAATGGTGCAATAGACTAAACCTCAGCTCTCTTAAGTTTGATTTGATGTATAAAAGACCAATGAAAATTGGTCTTTTTTGTATTGCTAGTTTGCGCTTTGTGAGCAAAGACTGAAAATAGAGAATGTCTAAGATTTTCTTCAAATTTTTTGCAAAATTATAGATGGAAATCTAGTAACTGAATCAGCTTTGCAAGATAATATAATACTGAAGTATTTATACATGATCAAAAATGTTGAACATTCATTGATTGGATAGATATTACATTTAAAATTTGGGGAATTTTCAGCATTAAAGTCGAATGGATCAGGGGATCTGCTCTTATTTTAAAGGCTGTGAAATGATATAATTATTTTACCTAGTGGATAATAACAATGCGTAAATCTCAGCAAGGTGCATCGTATATTGCAATTTTATTAGGAATTGTGGTCTTTGCTTTTATCGTGAAAGCGACATTAGCACTTTGGCCATCGTATTGGGATGATCGTGTGATTGATGGTCAAATTGAGCAACTGATGAAAGAAAGCTCAACAGATATCACACCATCTAAATTTGAAAGTCAAATGAGCCAACGCTTGGACATGAACAATATCCGCGATGTTAAATTTAAGGATATTGCAAAAGTTTCAACCGACAAAGGCTTAACAGTGACTAAAAAATATGAAGTAAGAACACCGTTTTTTATGAATATTGATTTAGTCCAAACATTCGAGAAGAGTTTTGATCAAAGGTCAGTTCAAAGTAAATGATCCACGTTTACTGAGTCGTATCGGCTATGAATTTAAACAACCTGAGTTATTGCATCTAGCATTGACCCATCGTTCGGTGAGTCACAAATACAATTATGAGCGCTTAGAATTTCTAGGTGACTCATTATTGGGAATGATTATTGCAAATTATTTATATCATGCTTATCCGCAAGAAAATGAAGGTCGTTTAACTCGTATGCGTGCGACTTTAGTACGCCAAGAAGCTTTAGGTAAAATTGCCCATGATTTAAAATTAAGTACCAGTTTAATTTTAAGTACGGGTGAATTGAAATCAGGTGGTCATCATCGTGAGTCAATATTAGCCGATACTGTAGAAGCGATTATTGGTGCGATCTATACAGATTGTCAGGATTTGCCTGTGCTACGTAATATTGTACTGAAATGGTATGAACCCTATTTAGAACATATAGAGCCAACAGATCAACTTAAAGATCCAAAATCACGTCTCCAAGAATATCTACAAGCTCGTAAAAAACCGCTGCCAAGTTACGAGGTTGTAGATATTCAGGGTGATGCACCCAATCAGCATTTTAAAGTAGAATGCTGGGTAGAAGGCTTACCTAAAATGATGGGTGAGGGTTCAAGTCGCCGATTTGCAGAACAGGCAGTGGCGGCAGATTTTTTAAAGTTATTGGAGCAGTAAACTGCATGAATACACATTCCGATCACAATGATGCTGATCACGAGCCGTCTGAAAACGGCAATGACTTAATTAACCAATTTTTTAGTTCACAGGGGACTGAAATTCCTGCGGATTATAAAAGTGGCTTTGTGGCGATTGTTGGTCGTCCAAACGTAGGTAAATCGACCTTAATGAACCATATTTTAGGTCAAAAATTATCAATTACTTCACGTAAGCCACAAACGACTCGTCATAAAATTGTTGGAATCGACAGTCGTGAAACTTCACAAGCTGTATTTGTCGATACACCAGGGATGCACAAAAAAGAAGTACGTGCCATCAATAAAATGATGAATAAAGCAGCACATTCTGCATTGCGTGATGTGAATCTGGTTTTGTTTGTATTGGATGCAGACAAATGGACACAGAACGATGAGCTTGTTCTTGAAAAGTTGAAAAATGCGGAAATGCCAGTAATTCTTGTGATCAATAAAATTGATACACTTGAAAATAAAAACCATGCTTTACCTTTGATTCAAGAGCGTGCAAAGTTGATGAATTTTGCTGAGATCGTTCCTGTATCTGCGCTGCGTGGTGCAAACTTAGATCATTTACGTAATACCATTGAAAAATATTTACCATTCCAGCCACCTTTATATGCTTTAGAACAGTTAACAGACCGTTCTGAACGTTTCCTTGCGAGTGAAATCATTCGTGAGAAAATTATGCGTCAGTTAGGTGAAGAGCTTCCGTATGATTTAACTGTGCAAATTGAATCTTTTAAGACTGAAGATGCTACTGTGAATCCAAAAACAGGTCGTCCTAAAGCAGCATGTACTTACATTGATGCGACAATTTTTGTAGATCGTCCAGGACAAAAAGCCATCGTGATTGGTGAAAAAGGTGCTAAGCTGAAAAAAATCGGGATGGATGCACGTGTCGATATGGAAAAAATGTTCGAACAAAAAATCATGCTGACACTTTGGGTGAAAGTCAAAGGTGGATGGTCTGATGATGAGCGTGCTTTAAAAAGTTTAGGTTATAGTGATATTTAATCGCTACTCTTAGAAAAGGATAGAACCGTAATGATAAAAGTTTTCGTAATAGTCACTTGTATATTTTTTTTACAAGGTTGTGTACACAAACTCGTTACGGTTCCTGTCAAAATCGCTTATAAAACCACAAAAGGTGTGGTGAAAGGAACTGCTGCTGTGGTTGGTGCAGTGATTCCTGATGGTGATGATGACAAAAAAGACAAGGATGATTAATTCGCTAAGATGCGAAATGAAGTTCTGCATGGTTATTTGATCCATCATCGTAAATATCGTGAACGTAGTCATATTGTGCATTTATTTACACAAGAATATGGGCGTGTCGATGGAATTTTAAGACAAATGCCACCACCGCAATATCAGCCTATTACCCTGCAAGCATCAGGGAAAAGTGAGCTGAAGAATTTTTCAAAATTAGAAATACTCAATCAACCTGTATTTTTTTATGGGGATGCTTTTTTTTCAGGATTTTATCTCAATGAAATTTTGCTGCGCTTATGCCCACTTGAAGAAAGTATGCCGCAGACTTTTGAACAATATCATGTGACGCTCAAACATTTACAAAATTTAGCTTCGCATCATGCGCCCAATGTATTTTTAAAACAAATTTTACGTCAGTTTGAATATGCACTACTAGAAGAATTAGGCTATCCCTTAGATTATGCAGTCGATGCACAACAGCAGCAGATTATTGCCACGCAACGTTATCAATTTCAATTGTCTGATGGATTTATTCCTGTTTCGCATAGTTCACCTGCAACCTTAACAGGGACACAGATTTTAACGATGGCAAATTATGAAAAGGGTGGGGATTTTAATTCAGAACAGTTACAATTATTGTCGAAACTTTATCGCCAAATGATTACGTCATTGCTGGGTGATCGTCCGTTAAAAAGTCGGCAACTGTGGATACAAAATTCTCAGTCCAAAACTGTAAACCAATAGTTTTTATTTTTGAAGTATTTAGGAAAATATTATGGCTGCATTGCTTGGTGTAAATATTGACCATGTTGCAACACTGCGACAAGCCCGTGGTACGACTTATCCTGATCCTGTTCAGGCAGCATTAGTCTGTGAGCAAGCAGGTGCAGAGGGAATTACGCTACATTTACGTGAAGATCGCCGCCATATTCAAGATGCTGATGTGTATCGTATGCGTACTGCCATCAAAACCCGTATGAATTTGGAAATCGCTGTGACTGATGAAATGGTGGCGATTGCGCTTGAAGTGAAACCGCAACATGTGTGTTTTGTACCTGAAAAACGCCAAGAAGTAACGACTGAGGGTGGTTTGGATGTAGTTGGGCATTTTGAAGATGTCAAAGCTGCAACGCAGGCGTTAGTTGCGATTGGTTGTGATGTGTCGTTATTTATTGATGCTGATTTTGCTCAGATCGATGCGGCTGTGGCATGTGGTGCACAAACTATTGAGTTGCATACAGGTGCATATGCAGAAGCTTATGATGAAGATACCCATCATCAAGAACTAGAACGCATTGTTAAAAGTGTTGAATATGCTGCTGCGAAAGGTTTAGTCGTCAATGCAGGGCATGGCTTGAATTTAAAAAATGTCGCTGAGATTGCTGCAATTCCACAAATTCATGAGTTGAATATTGGTCACTCAATCATTGCTGAAAGTGTCTTTGTAGGTCTAGAGCAAGCCGTGAAAGACATGAAAGCAGCAATACATGCTGCAAGTTAATGTATTGGAAAATATTGAAAAGTACTCATGTCAAATATTAATTATGATGAACTGATGCAACCTGTCATTGGTTTTTTAGGGTGTGAAACGCCAAAAGCATGGCTAGATGAAGCATTAAATAATCTTGAAATTTTAATGCAAGATCATGCCAATTGTGAGAAAAAAGCCGCAGGAACAGCGATGAATTTGATGTTTCGTTACAGCTTTTTTACCGATTTGCAAGTCAAACTAGCACAGCTTGTTCGTGAAGAAATGTTGCATTATGAGCAAGTTTTGGAGTTTATGAGCAAACGTGGTCAGGAGTGGAAAGGTCTAAGTGCAGGACGCTATGCAGGTGGTTTACGCAAAGAAATCCGTACTTATGAGCCTGAAGCTTTGATCGATATTTTGGTGATCGGTGCTTTTGTTGAAGCACGTTCTTGTGAGCGTTTTTATGCTTTAGCGCCGATTGTTGATGAGGAGCTTGGGCGTTATTATCGTTATTTGCTCAAGTCAGAATCTCGTCATTATGAGGATTATTTGGCTTTAGCTTTGGATGTGGCAAAGACAGCTAAACTTAAAGACCCTGAAGAAGATATTCAGCAACGTATTGAATTAATTCGTGAAGTGGAAAAAGAGTTAATTTTAAGCCCTGATAAAGTATTTCGCTTTCATAGTGGTGTACCTGTTAAAGCTGTTGCTTAGAGTTTTAAATGTCTAAAGCAGAGGAAGTGGTAACACTTCCTTTTTGTTTTGACAAAGCCAAGTTTTTACCCCAATATTTTAGGCACTCTTTAACAGTTTATACAAATCAATCACTTACAAGTTGAATAAAAAACTTGGGTATTTTTAATTTTTTTAAATTAACTCTATGTTTTTATTTTGTTTGTAGGTAAAATTTTACAGTTCACTGCCATGTAGGCAG
>NZ_LQXQ01000021.1 GCF_003268395.1 Acinetobacter sp. CFCC 10889
ATACACCACCGAATATTTTTATTTTGAGATAGCACATAAAAAAGGTGAATATTTTGAGAATATTCACCTGAAAAATAAATTTTATTATGATTTTTTATTGTGATATAGCCAGTAGTAACTCGCATAACATGCAGCCATAAACAATAAACAACCAATAAAACCTGACAGCATTTCAGGATCAGCAGCCATACTTAAACCTGTAATAGTACAGGTGATGAAACCTAAAATAGGCACTACAGGATACCAAGGAGTTTTAAACTTTAATTCTGCTAAGGTGTGACCATCACGCAACCATTTACGACGGAAGTTAAATTGACTCCAACAAATACTCATCCATACAATCACCATGGTAAATGCTGCAACACCAAGTAGATTTTTAAAAATAACGTCCGCACCAAATTGTTCTGAAAGTAAACCAGGTAAACCACCAATCATGGTGACTAAAATCGCAATGACTGGTGTACCTGATTTGGTCAGTTTAGAGAAGATTTTTGGCAATTGTTTTTGTATTGAAAGTGCCCACATCATACGGGAAGCAGCATATAAACCTGAGTTTGCGGTTGAAAGTAAAGCCGTAATAATGACGAAACGCATAATATCTTCAGCATATGGAATTCCGATATGGTTAAATACTGTCACAAAGGGACTGCTACTTAAACCATCACCATGTCCTGCATTTAAGCCTGCATCTTGGTAAGGCAATAACGAACTGATGACAATGATTGTGCCCACGAAGAAAATCATCAAACGCCATACTGCAGCATGAATGGCTTTGGGTACATTTTTCTCAGGATTCTCAGTTTCACCTGCTGCAATTCCGATCATTTCAGTCCCGTTAAAGGCAAAATTAACAATAAGCATAGTGGCGAAAATCGGGAATAAACCATTTGGCAACCAACCATGTTCAGTTAAATTACTGAATAATGGTGCAGACTCATAACCCGCAAAAGAAATAACACCAAAGATGGCAGCTAAACCAACCAAAATGAAAATAGCAACAGTTGCAACTTTGATAAATGACAACCAAAACTCGGATTCAGCAAAAAAACGTGTGGAATAGAGGTTAGAAAATAAAACACCACAGATAAAAATTAGTGTCCAAATCCAAACAGAAATACTCGGAAACCATTCTTGCATTAACAATGCTGCTGCAGTGAATTCAGTCCCGAGCGTTGCTGACCACCCCAACCAATACATCCATGACACCATATAACCTGTGCCTGGACCGATATTATTGGCAGCGAAAGCCCCAAAAGAACCAGTTACGGGTTGATTAACAGCAAGTTCTCCTAAGCACAACATCACCATATAGGCGATCAAACCACCAATGATGTATGAAATAACTGCGCCCAGTGGACCAGCTTGTTGAATCACAGCACCGGAGCTTAAAAACAAACCAGTACCAATCGCTCCACCCAAGGACAACATAATGAGATGACGGCGAGACATGGCTCTTTTTAAAGAAATAGGTTGTCCCTCAGCATGCACTTGCTGAGAGTGAGGGATAGGAGATTGCATAATTTATGTTAAGTGAGATTTTTAAAAACGTATTTTAGGATAAAACATGAAAATTCACAAAACAGTAACATTAAAATAAACAGGGAAATTAGTCTAAGCATTTTTTAATTTATGGAAAATAAGGATTTTTATTTCAAAAATAAGTGAATTTAATTGCATTATATGAGAATGAGCTTGGGAAAATTTATAAAAATAAAAGTTAAAAAAGCCTATTGTTATCATAATTCTCTAACAAAGTTTTGCTACAATCAAACGAATACTATTGAGAGAGATGTTTTGTGCTGCCATTTAAACTTTGGGTCGATGCCGATGCCTTACCAAAAATATTGCGTGAAGTGATTATTCGTGCTTCGGATCGTTATCAACTTGAAGTCACTTTTGTTGCCAATCAACCTGTGGGTATTACGCCATCTATACGCATTAATTCTATTCAAGCACTCAGTGGTGCTGATCAAGCCGATCAAGAAATCGTTGATCGTATGCAAATGAATGACATTGTGATCACTCAAGATATTCCTCTTGCTGCCCAAGTGATTGAAAAAGGCGGGATAGCCATTCACCCACGTGGTGAGGTCTATACCGATGCCAATGTAAAAGCACGTCTACATTTGCGTGATTTTATGGATACATTACGTGGTGCAGGAGTGCAAACAGGTGGCCCACCACCGATTTCTGAGCGTGATAAACGTGAATTTTCAAATAGTTTGGATCAAACCATTTTAAAGCAAAAACGTAAAACTGCAGCACAACAGTAGGACAGTTCGATGCCATCGAAAAACAACATCGTGATGACCTATGTTTTATTGGTTTTCATTTGGGCGAGTACACCTCTAGCAATTGTATGGAGTGTGCAAGACATTCATCTGATGTGGGCTTTGGTGATCCGCTTTTTGATTGCTTTGCCAATAGCTGTGTTACTACTGTTAATTTTAAAAATCAAATTTCCTGTCAATAAAATTGCTTTGCATAGCTATTTTGCAGGCTCATTTAGTTTGATTGGCTCGCAAATTTTTACTTATGCAGCAACCAGTTATTTGAGTTCAGGGATTATTGCCTTAATGTTTGGTTTAGCACCCATTATGGCGGGTTTGATTGGTCGCTTTGGTTTTCAACAGAAATTGCAAACTTTACAGTGGGTTGGCATGTGCGTTTCTGTTTGTGGGTTGGCGATTATCTGCACTAGTGGTGGAGCAACACAGCATGTACATCCGATCGGAATTGCACTGATGATGATGAGTGTATTTACCTATGCACTTTCTATTTTTTGGGTAAAAAAAGTTAATGCAACTGTTGAACCGATGGCACAAGCAACAGGATCAATTTTAGTTTCTACCTTGATGGCGATGTGTATTGTACCGTTTATTTGGCAATATGCTCCTGATCATATTCCCGAAGCTAAGTCTTTATTTGCACTACTTTATACGGTTGTCATGGCATCTTTGATAGCGATGTTCTGTTATTTCAAATTGGTACAAAATATCAAAGCCACAACGTTATCGTTAACGACTGTGATGACACCAATGCTAGCGATGTTATTTGGTGCATTTTTAAATAATGAAAGCTTATCTTTAATGGTTTTTGTCGGTGCAAGTGTGTTGTTATTTGGTCTGTTCTTATATTTCTTTAAAGATTTAAAAGCAAGTCGTGAACTTGCTCATAAAATAAAGTCATCATCATAAAATATAGGTTTTATTCGGATATGCAAGATTCTACACATTCCGTCAGTTTAACTTTGTCTTGTGGATGTAATGTCACAAAATACGCTCCTATACGGTAGTATTCTTGCTCTCCAGCAATACATTCTGAATAGGCAATTTGTGCTGTGGCTGCAATGTGAAAAAAGTTTTCAGCATGGCTTAAGGTGACATGAATATATGTACCTTCTTTGATATTTTGTTTACTAAAAAAACTAAAGCCACTCTCGGAAAAATTCACATTTTGCGGTGTTGGTAACATGGTTTGTACAATTGAATCGTATAGAGAGCCTGTAATGAGGTTTAATTTTTGGTTGAATAAGGATAAGATTCGAGCAATTTGTTGATCTTTTTCATTTAATTGGTCTAATTCGTATTGAAGTGCATGGTCAAATTGATCTAATTCTGCAAGTAGTAGAAAATAGCGCGGCAATACAAAATTTGGATCATATGGATCGTTAAGGGCGACATGATCAGAAATAATCTGATAGTTGATTCTTAGAGCAGCATCGATTCGAGACATGACACGACGCTCGTTGGCTTCGGTTTGATGCTGTAACGTTTCCATAAAACACCTCGGACTTTGATGGTATGTTTAAACCAATCTCGCTGTATATAGGGTTGAGATATACTCGCGCACGGCGTAGTAATCACTTTATTTCTTTTATTGCCTTGGTGTCGATGATCGGTCTAACCCTTGGCGTTGCTGTTCTTATTACAGTTTTATCTGTGATGAACGGCTTTGACCGTGAACTGAAAAATCGTGTTTTAGGCATGGTGCCACAAGCCACTGTTTCATCTACACAGATTTTAACAGACTGGTCCACACTTGCAAAGAAAATTGAGAAACATGAACATGTTACTGGAGTAGCACCGTTTACACAATTGCAAGGGATGCTAACCGCACAAGGGCGTGTTGCAGGGATCATGGTCAGTGGAATCGAGCCAAAATACGAAAAAAATGTTTCGATTATTCAGAACCACATGGTTGAGGGTAGTATTGATCAACTGAAAAAAGGTGAGTTTGGTATTGTTCTTGGTAAGCAAATGACCGATGCGTTAGGTTTGAGCTTAAATGACAGTATCACGCTTGTTCTTCCTGAAGCGACACCTTCACCTGCGGGCGTTGTACCACGTTTTAAACGTTTTAAAATTGTCGGGATTTTTAGTATTGGTGCGGAAGTGGATTCAAGTCTGGGCTATATTGCCTTAAATGATGCTTCTACTTTGCTACGTTTACCTGACGGTGCACAAGGTGTACGGATGAAGTTGGACAATATTTTCCTTGCACCACAAGTTGCTAATGAAATCGTACAAGATTTACCAAATGGTTTTTATGCATCTGACTGGACTTATACACATGGAAATTTGTTTAGTGCCATTCAAATGGAAAAAGCCATGGTCAGTCTATTATTGTTCCTGATCGTTTTGGTGGCAGCATTTAATATTGTGTCATCTTTGGTGATGGTGGTGACGGATAAAAAATCCGACATTGCAATTTTACGTACACTTGGTGCATCACCTGCAACAATTACACGAATCTTTATGGTGCAAGGTACGGTGATTGGTGTTATTGGTACTTTGTCAGGTGCTGTATTAGGCGTGATTTCAGCATTAGGAATTAGTAGCTTCATTGACTGGCTCAGTAAATTATTTGGTTGGCATTTATTTGATGCTTACTTTATTAATTACTTACCATCCTATTTGCGCTGGCAAGATGTATTGTTAATCGTTGGTGTTTCATTGGTACTGAGCTTTATTGCTACGATTTATCCTGCTTTACGTGCTGCGAAAATTCAACCTGCGGAGGCACTGCGTTATGAATAATGCAGCACATAGTCAAGTCGTGCTTGAAGCTGAAGAGATTTCTAAATCATTTACTGATGGTAAATCGACAGTTGATGTGATCAAAGGTTTGTCTTTACAAGTACATCAAGGGGAATTTGTTTCTATTGTTGGGTCAAGTGGTTCAGGTAAAAGCACTTTATTGCATATTTTAGGGGGCTTAGATCGTCCATCACAAGGTATTGTAAATTTAAATGGGCGACGTTTTGATAATCTTGGTGAGGCAGAACGTGGCTTTTTACGTAATGAACATTTAGGTTTTGTCTATCAATTTCACCATTTATTGCCAGAGTTTTCAGCATTGGAAAATGTCGCAATGCCATTGATGTTGCGTAAGGATGCTGAATTTAAAAAAGTGAAAGAACGTGCAGAATACTTACTCAATCGTGTTGGTTTAAGCCATCGTTTGACTCATAAACCTGGTGAGTTGTCAGGTGGTGAACGTCAACGTGTGGCTTTAGCACGTGCTTTGGTGACACAACCAAAATTGATGCTCGCTGATGAACCGACAGGTAATTTAGACCGTAAAACTGCGATGACGATTTTTGAATTGTTACGTGATCTGCGTCATGAGTTAAATATGGCAATGTTGATCGTAACCCATGATGAACAATTGGCAAAATCTGCGGACAAAGTGCTGCATATGCAAGATGGTTTATGGGTGAATGATTGATGTTAGTTTTTTTAAATTTATATTTAAAATAAAATTATAAATCCGATCAATCACCTTGTTAAAGCCCATTTATTGGGCTTTAATTCTTTCAAAATATGAAGAAAAAAATAATAACGATGTGGTATGTCTATTTACTGAGTTTAAGTTGGATCATTGGCATTAGTTGTATGGGGAGTGCCATTCCAAATCAATTAAATATTGTCTTATTTTTCAGTCTAATTTGCATTGTACTGATTGCTCTTTCAGCTATTTTAAAATGGACGTTATCACACTTTACTATTAGCAAAATACTATTACATTTAAGTTTAGGGCTGAGTACATTTATTGCGGCTTGGTTTTATGCTGACCATGCTTTGGAGCAACGTTTAAAATTACGTGTCCAAGAGGTTTCAAATGTCTCAGCATTGATTTATGTTGATAAAATGAGTCAAGTGTCGATGGATGCTGACCAGCAAGTACGAATAAAGCAGAATGCATGGTTGGTCAATGCGACAATTCAACCGATCAAAATTAGTGTTTATTTAAAACAAGGACAGATGCCATTAGAACTTGGTCAGTATTATGAAATTTCAGGGAAATTAAAACCTGCGCATAGTTATGCAGTTGCAGGTGCTTTTGATAAAGAGCGTTGGTTTTTACAAGAAAACATCATGGGCAGTTTGAATGCTCAATTTATTCAGCCCATTGATGCTCATCAAGTTTCTGCATTAGGTTATGCTAATTTTGTGCAGAAAAATAGTTCGTGGTGGTCTGGATTTCGATTAGGCATCGAAACACAACGATTATCATTTCGAAAGATCATTGAAAATAGCACTTTGCAGCAAAAGGGTTTGCTTTTGGCGCTTTTGACAGGGGATGAAAGCTTACTTTCAAGTGATACACAAAATTTATTTCAACGTCTGGGAATTTCGCATTTATTAGCCATTTCAGGACCACACGTACTGATTTTTGCGATGCTATTTTGTTTTGTCTTTCAGCGTGGTATTCAAAAATTTTGTCCCCATTTTTACCTTAAAATACCTCGACCATATCTATTGATTTTGCCATTTTTAGCATGTGTTGCACTGTATACGGCATTTGTTGGCTTTGAAATTCCTGCATTACGCACTTTGTTGACAGTCAGTTTATGTGGTGCTTTGATTTGGTTTAGGCAGTCGCTTTCTGCCTTGAAAATGTTATTGCTGAGTGCCTGTATTTTATTATGGATTGATCCTTTTAGTATTTTATCTGCTGCATTTTGGTTGTCTTATGGCGCATGTTTTATCTTAATTCGTGTTTATCAGACACTACAACAACAAACACATGAGTATCAAACGTTTTCACAAAAAATCGTCTTTTATCTGAAAGTCTTGGTTGAATCACAGTGGAAAGTTTTTATTGCTTTATTTCCTTTGGTGATTTTTATTTTTCAAAAAGTGGCTTGGGTTGCACCGCTAAGTAATTTGTTTGCCATTCCTTTGATTGGGGCAGTGATTGTTCCTTTAGAAGTTATTGGTGCGTGTTTAAGTTTGCTTTATACGCCTTTAGGAAAAATATTCTTTGTTGTGGCAGATTTGATTTTATCTATTTTACTACAAATTTTAAATATTCTTGATCAGATTTTTTCTAATAATTTACAGTGGTTTGCCTTTACACCTTTGATGATTATATGTTTGGCAGTGGCGATTTTTATCTTATTTTTACCTCGTGGGGTGGTGTCCAAAGCTTGGGTCGCTATATGCTGTATTCCTTTGATTTTTCCACAGCAAAAGCAGTCTGATTTTACTTTAACGGTGTTAGATGTTGCACAAGGGCAAGCGATTTTTGTGAATTTACCTAAACAGAAAATCATGATTGATACAGGGGGATCATTCGATGAAGCAAAATTTAGTATTGGTCGACAAGTGGTTGTACCCTATTTAAAGCAACAAGGTGTTTATCAGCTTGATCAAGTGATTTTGTCGCATTTAGACCAAGATCATAGTGGCGCATTTCCTGCGATTGCAGAAGAAATTAAAGTCAAACAGGTTTTGTCGAATGAAAATGATGGACGATTTGCAAAGGAAAATTTTAGCTATTGTCATGCAGGACAAGTTTGGCAATATGATCAGGTGAAAATAGAAGTGTTAGCACCTTCTGAAAATAGCCTAAGTAATGTTGCATCGCAACAAAATGAACTTTCGTGTATTGTCTATATTCAAGTGCAACATGCTAAAAATAATCAGAATATTTTGATCATGGGCGATGCAGGTTGGGAAGCCGAATTTGATCTGTTACAACATTATCCAAACTTAAAAGTAGATGTCTTAGTTTTAGGACATCATGGAAGTCAGCATAGTTCAGCATATGCATTTTTAGAAACACTCAAGCCGAAACTTGCGGTGATCTCAGCGGGTTTTGACAACCGTTATGGGCATCCGCATCCAATTGTCTTGGCTCGTTTAAAAGCACTCAATATACCTGTTGTGAATACGATTGAACAAGGGAGTATTCAGTTTCAGCTTGATGATCAATACAATATGCAAATGACCCATTATCGTAGCTCAAAGTTGTGGCTCGTCCGCTAGGCTGTGATTTTCTGCTTTAATGGCATTGATTTTTGCTATGGCTTGTTCGTTTGGCAAGGTATAGAGGTCTCCTAGCTCTGGGTTGGCTTTGAAACGTTTATAACTCCAATGATAATGCTCAGGAAAGCGAGTGATCAAATGTTCAATGGTTTGGTGAATCACCCGTGTACCATCATTGGCACTACCTTGATAAATCTGTTCATCCATCGGTTCAATGAACATATCAAAATCATCGGACTCATTACGAATCGCATATAAGAGTAAAGATCTTGCTTTGGTTTTTTGAATCAGTTTGGCACTGAGATTACTTGAAGCTAAAGGTACACCAAAATAACCAATCATTTCCCCACCAACATTCGGGGTGTGGTCAGGTAAAATAACGGTTGTGCCACCTTGTTTTAAGGCTTTGAAAATTTGACGCACACCAGACTCATCCGTTGGTACTAAGTGGGCTTGATCACGACTGCGGGCTTCACGAACAAACTCATCAGCATCAGGGTTTTTAATCGGTTTATACATGATGGTCATTTGGGTTTGCTGTGCAATCCATGAATTCATGATTTCCCATGTCCCAAAATGCGGTACGATTAGAACGAGACCCTTACCTTCTGCCAATGCTTCATGAAGATAATGTTCGCCATGAATTTTTCGTAGTCTAGAAATATTTTTTTCAGTTGGGCTACCCCAAATGCTAAAAAATTCCATATAAGATTGTAGTTCATTACGAATCGCAGCACGGGTAATACGTTCACGCTCTGCTTTATTTAGATGGGGGAGGCAGATTTTGATATTTAGGCGTATCGTTTTTTCTGTTTTGGAAACATGTAAGATATTCACAATACCCGCTAAAAGGCGTGCATAGAACCTAGAGAAAAGAATAGGTTGGCGACCAAAGAAGTGAAGTAGTCGAGTGGTAGAAGATTTTTGCTTTTCCGTCATCGTTTATCTATATTTAAAACTGAGCCAAAGTGCTAGTGAATTTAAAATTATTATAAGTGAATTATGTTGATTTAGACAGTTTAACTGCATTAGTTGTATATAATGATGCCTTAAAAATTAATTTGGATAGTATATATGTCCGATTGGCCACCAAAACCACATAATGAAAATACTCAATTGGGTAGTTCCTCACCACAACAACCGACAGGTCAAGAATGGCAACTTTTAGAAAAAGTTGTTTTGGCATCGGTACAAGAACAGCGCCGTAGTCGCCGTTGGGGAATATTTTTTAAAATTTTAACTTTCTTATATATTTTTATTTTGCTTGGCTTTTTATTGTTTGGAAAAAGCTGTTCAACAGGGGATGAAGCAGGTTCAATTTCAGAGTCACATTTAGGTGTGGTAAATATTATTGGTACGATTGATTCAAGCAATCAAGGTGTAAATAGTACTGATACCATAAAATCATTGAAAAAAGCCTTTGAAGCGAGTTCTGCTAAAGCAGTGGTACTAAATGTCAATTCTCCAGGCGGCTCTCCTGTACAGTCTGATGATATTTGGCAAGAAATTCGTTATTTAAAACAACAGCATCCTGAGAAGAAAGTCTATGCTGTGATTGGTGATATGGGTGCTTCAGGTGCATACTATATTGCTTCAGCAGCAGATGAAATTTGGGTCAATCCTTCAAGCTTAGTCGGGTCGATTGGGGTGATCATGCCAAATTATGGTGTGAGTGGTTTAGCACAAAAGTTAGGTGTCGAAGACCGTACTATGACTTCGGGTGCAAATAAAGACATTCTGAGTATGACTAAGCCTGTTAATCCTGAGCAAAAAGCCCATATTCAAGCATTATTGGACAATGTACATTCGCATTTTATTACGGCAGTAAAACAAGGTCGTGGTGAAAAATTAAAATCCAATGACCCTGCAATTTTTTCTGGATTGTTTTGGACAGGTGAGCAAGCGATTAAGTTGGGTATTGCAGATAAAGCAGGAAATATCGAAACCCTTAAACGTGAATTAAAAATGAAAAAAACAGTGAATTATACTGTTGAACGTAGTCCTTTTGATTCTGTTCTAGGGCGTTTAGGTTCAGAAATGGGACATGGTGTAGCTGAGGCAATGAGCCAAAAGCTCAATACGAACCAAGATGTAAAAATGCAGTAAGTAAATTTTATGACTTCTTTCTATAAGTGGTATGGAAAGAAGTCTTTTCGTTATTTAAACAAGTAGAAATCGAAATGATGTACAGTTCTCAGCAGTCCAAACCATTAATTCATTTTGCACATGCCAATGGTGTGCCTTCCAAGGTTTATTCAAAATTATTTGATCTATTGAGTGATCAATATGATGTGATCTATGTTCCTGTGATTGGTCCAGATAAACGTTATCCAATCCAGCAAGGTTGGGATGCGCTCACAGATCAGGTGATCGATAGTATTGTACAGCAAGCAGCAGGGCGTAAAGTGATTGGTATCGGACATTCATTGGGTGGTGTGTTGACCTTTAAGGCAGCTTATCGACGTCCTGAATTGTTTGAACAGGTGATTATGCTTGATCCTCCCTTGATTGTTGGTCAGGCTGCATTTGTGATGCAAATGGTGAAACTGTTTAAACCTGCGATGATTGATAAAATTACTCCAGCAGGTTTGAGTATTAAGCGCCGTGATCATTGGGAATCCCGTGAACAGGCTGCAGAACTTTTAGGTGCTAAAGGTTTTTATCAGCATTTTGATCCACAGTGTTTTCATGATTATATTCAATATGCTTTGACCGAAGATGCCAGTCGTGGTGGCGTGGAACTGACAATTTCCAAATACGATGAAGTAGCAATATTTAGAACCAATTCCAATGCGATGTGGTTACCCATGCCGAAACCACCTGTACCCACACATTTAGTGGTGGGAGAGTCGAGTCCATTTTTAAAACAAAAAATTCCGCAAATGATTCAGAAAAAATTTAAAATTCCAATGACATCAACCGCTGGTGGGCATATGTTTCCATTGGAGCACCCTAATGAAGTGGTACAGTTGATTAAAAAATTAATCTTGTTGCCATAAAATTAGTGTTTAAAATCATTTTTAAAAAAAAGCAGCACATCATTGATGTGCTGCTTTTTATGGAACATATCAGGTTGAAATTATTTTACAACATGAAATTTAACAAGGACTTTTTTGTTTGCATCTAAGAATTTCAATTCTTTTTTCGAAGCATCATAATGAGTAACTTGACCAAGTGCCTGAGTATATTTCTGTGAAATGTCTGTTGCACTTAGACATGCTTTTTGTGTTGAAGCAAGTTGTGAAAATTTAATTTCAGTACCTTTTACTGCATAGCCACCCATAAAACGATTACAACCATCTGAACCACTTACACGCTCATTATCAAACTGAATTGAAGGAACATCTGCTTGCTGCGCTGGATCAGCAACAAGTTTGGTACCATTAATCTCACTCACAACCCAGTTTTTGTTTTGTAATTCATTTAGATTACGTTCAGTAGATGGATTTGACATGGTAGCACAGCCAACCATAGACAGTGTTACAGCGGCACAAGTTGGGAGGATAAGAGATTTCAACATTTAAAGTTCTCCACTTTTATCAGAAATAAAAAAAGATCAATATGTATTAGAGGTATATTTTACTTTTGAATTTTTAAATAATTTGTTTAAGTAACTTAAAAAAACACAAACAAGTCAGACCTAAACATTTTTTTGCATAAGTATTGCTTTATTTTTGAACTGTTTTCATGTAGTTAAAATATATATTTATTTTCCAAACGTTAAAAAACGCATCCGAAGATGCGTTGATTGATCAATTATATTTTAAAATTTACAAAACTGGATTGGTTGTTCAAGTAATTGCTCTTTATACAGCACTTGACCATTATCCAAATGTTGAATCGTTCCATTACAGATCCATTCAACCGCTTGCGGATAAATCAAGTGTTCAAGTGCATGTACACGTTCAGCCAAAGTGTCTACGGTATCGTGTAAATTGACTTTAACCACGCCTTGTGTCAGTGCTTGACCTGCATCCAATTCCGCAGTGACATAATGTACAGTACAACCATGCAATACATCTCCCGTGTTTAAAACACGTTGATGGGTATGCATACCTTTGTAATGTGGTAACAGAGAAGGGTGAATATTCACCATCTTCCCTTGCCATTTTTGGACAAAGCCTGCACTTAGAATACGCATAAAGCCTGCGAGAATCACTAAATCTACATTCCAGTCGAGCAATTGTTGATGCATCACCGCATCAAACGCTTCACGGTTTGGAAATTGTTTGTGTTCAATGATCGCAGTGTCAATTCCTGCTTTTTTTGCCCGTTCCAAGGCATACGCTTCAGCTTTGTTGGAAATCACCCCAACAATCGACCCTGAGAGATTTGCATCAATCAGGGCTTGTAGGTTGCTTCCACTGCCTGAAACCAGTACAGCAATTTTTATCATATGACTTAACTATGCTTTGGACTTAGGCAAAAATCACACGAATTCTTTCGTCAGCGCCTTCAACAGACTCAGCATTGTCTTGGATTGAACCAATTTTCCAAGATTTTTCACCCAATGAGTTTAACAACTCGACAGTTTTGTCTGCATCTGCTGCATCAACTGCAATCACCATGCCTACGCCACAGTTAAATGCGCGATACATTTCGAATTGATCAACACCACCTTCTTTTTGAAGAAGTTTGAACAATTCAGGCCATTCCCAAGAAGATTCATTGATCACGGCTTGTGCACCATTTGGCAATACACGTGGTAAGTTACCAGGTAGACCACCACCCGTGATATGTGCCATAGCATGAACATCAACTTGTTTAATCAATTCAAGAATTGATTTTACATAAATACGTGTAGGTTCCATTGCAACATCTGCAAGTGGGCGACCATCTACGATTTGAGTTAAATCAACATTTTTTACATCGAAAATTTTACGAAGTAAAGAGTAACCGTTTGAGTGTGCACCTGAAGAAGCTACACCAATCAAAACGTCACCTGCTTTGACTTTAGTACCATCAATAATTTTGCTTTGCTCAACCACACCTACACAGAAACCTGCTAAGTCATAGTCTTCGCCTTCATACATGCCTGGCATTTCAGCAGTTTCACCACCAACCAATGCACAGCCTGCAAGCTCACAACCTTTGCCGATCCCTGTTACTACATTTGCAGCAACATCTACATTTAAATGACCTGTTGCGTAGTAATCAAGGAAGAATAATGGTTCAGCACCACATACTAGAAGGTCGTTTACACACATTGCCACCAAGTCTTGACCAATGGTGTCATGACGGTTTAAGTTCAATGCTAAACGTAATTTTGTACCAACACCGTCTGTGCCAGATACGAGAACAGGTTCTTCATAACCTTTAGGAATTTTACAAAGTGCGCCGAAGCCACCGAGTCCACCCATCACTTCAGGACGAGTTGTACGTTTAGCGACAGATTTGATTCGATCGACAAGTGCGTCGCCCGCTTCAATATCGACACCAGCGTCTTTATAGCTTAAACCAGTGTTTGGGGTAGAAGTTGAGTTGCTCATATTTGAAGTCTCCGCATTCGCGCGGCGATTATACCCGAATATACGAAACTCTTATGTTATTTCTGTACTAAAATGCTATCTTTATTGAAATATTTTACTTTCTATAATGAATAAACCTGAAAAAGGCATAATTGTATGCACGATCGGACATTAAAACGAATTTTTATCCTCGCTGGGATCGCACTGATCCTATGGGTCTTGTATTTACTCAAACCTGTGGTCGTGCCATTTATTGGCGCTTTTCTATTGGCATATTTATTTAGCCCTATTGTTGAAAAGCTCGATAAAGTTTTACCACGATGGTTAGCAATTGCAGTTGTATTCATTGGAATTGGTGTGGTTTTGACATGGGCGATGTGGTTTGTGGTGCCTTTGGTTTGGAAACAGCTTATTTATGCACGAGATAGTATCCCAGGTGGAATTCATTGGGTAAATTCGACATTTTTACCATGGGTTTCACAGACTTTTAATGTCGAACGGATGGAGTTGGATACTGATCAAATTTCCAAAGTCGTGATGGAGTATGTACAGACGAATTACAGTGCAGACAGTATCCAAGCGATGGCACTTAAAATTGCACAATCTGGGCTGAGCTTTATTTCTGTTGGTGGTACGATTGTTCTTATTCCAATTATTGCATTTTATTTTCTTTTAGATTGGAAGCGTATGCTGACCAGTATGAAAGATTTAATTCCTCGTGCTTATGAAGCAAGTACTTTAAAAATTGTGGGTGAATGTCATAGCGTCTTAGGTGCCTTTGTGAAAGGGCAGTTCCTTGTGATGTTCTTGCTTGGCGTGATCTATGCGGTAGGGTTACAACTGATTGGTTTAGAGGTTGGTTTGATCATTGGCATGGTAGCGGGGTTATGTAGCATCATTCCTTACTTGGGTTTTGGTGTGGGCATTATTGCAGCCATGATTGCAGCATTTTTTCAATTTGGTTTAGATTGGACGCATTTTGCTCTAGTTGGTGTTGTATTTTTAGTAGGGCAATTGATGGAAGGTTACATTCTTCAGCCCTTTTTACTCGGTGATAAAATTGGTTTATCTCCTGTAGCTGTGGTTTTTGCTGTTTTAGCGGGCGCACAATTGGCAGGTTTCATGGGAATGCTGATCGCATTACCTGTTGCTGCAATTATTGTTGTACTGTTGAAACATGCACGAGAATGGTATGAGCAAAGTTCACTTTACCAAGCACCAACAGCAACCGTTGTGGTTGAAAATAATGGAAATAGTCATACAGTTTCAATAGAAAGTGCGCAAGTCGATCTTGATCTTGAGATTAAAAACCCGCAAGATAATGACGAAACAAAGCCTAATAATGATCCACTTTAAGGAACAGTGAAGATATATGCGTCAATTACAGTTGGATATAGAGCCACAACTGGATGCCAAAATCAGTGATTTTTCTGGTCCAGGTTGGGGACCTGTAATTGATGCAGTTAGACAATTACACGCAGGTTTAATGAACCGTTTTTATATTTATGGTAGAGCAGGTTCAGGAAAAAGCCACCTACTTTCAGCGATTTGTGATTCTTATTTGGAAATAGGCAAGTCAGCAATTAAAGTTTCACTTTTAGAATTACTTGATGCACCGATTGAAGCAATTAATTCTTTAGAAAATTATGACTTGGTTGCATTGGATGATATTGAAGCCATTAGTGGTGTACCGCATTGGCAAAAAGCAGTATTTCATTTGATTAATAGTAATAATGAAGATGGTGGTCAACTGGTGTTTTCATCACGTTTTGCACCGATAGAACTCAAACTCGAATTGCCTGATTTACAATCACGTTTAACCCAAGCTGTCAGTGTAAAAGTGCCGAATGGGCATTCATATGCAGATCGTCAAGCATTGTTACATTCAGTCCTAGAACGTCGGGGTGTACATTTTGACCCACAAATAACCGAATATCTGCTATTACATGGTTCGCATCAAACGAGTACACTGTTGCAGTCAGTGGATCGTTTAGAAAAATTATTGAAGGGTGAGAGGGTAAAACTCTCTCATGCAACACTAAGACAAATCTATGCACTGATTGATGAGTACCGTCCACAATAAAATTCTTGAGAATTTTATTGAGCTGTGACAAAGTACGCACAAGGAATGTTAGCAAAGCTTTATGCTGGCTTATAAGAAATAATTAAAAGAAATCAAGGAGACTATAATGCTCAAACGGGGCATAGGCTTAGGATTATTATGTATTAGTGGTCATGCATTTAGTGCAAATATTACAGTAACAACAACAGAAGATGTTGTGAAAGCTGATGACCAATGTTCCCTTCGTGAAGCAATTGAATATGTCAATAAAGGCATGCCAGAAGCAGGTTTGAATGGCTGTGGTGGCAAAGAATCAAATGCGATTATCGAGCTTAAGGGTAAACAAGAATATCTTTTGAAAAGTCAGATTTCGATTGCACAAAGTGTTGATATCAAATCAGTTTATGATACTACGGTCACAGATACAGCGAGCCAAGTTGGTTTGTCAAATGCCATAATTAAAGCATCAGGTAATCACCGTTTATTTAATATTAAAAAAGTTGCTTTAGCGACAGATAAGACTGAAGTTGAGAAAAAGGCAAAAATTTCAGTTAATCTTTCTGAGCTGACTTTGCAAGGTTGTGGCGCAAGTCGTTGCGAAACACAAGGTGGCTTAATTTATAACAATGAAATATTGTCAATTACAGACTCACGGCTTTTAAATGGTACTGCAAGTCAAGGCGGTGCGATTTATAATGCAGGCGTTCCAGGTATAGATTTCAACTGGAGTGTCGTGAGTATTGAAAAATCATTAATTAAAGGCAATAAAGCGGCACAAGGTGGTGTGGTTTATAGTGAAGCCCCTCAGTTTGTGATTGCTCAGTCTGTCGTACGTGATAACGAAGTGACAGATAGTAGTTCATCATTATTTGAAGCAAAAGCACCATTTAGTGCTGAGGTGAGTAAAAATCTATCTGCCTCTACGCTTACACGTGGTATCTTTAGTAGTACTATTTTTAATAATAAAGGCTATATCATCAAAGTTTTAGATGATATGCAAGTCATCAATGCGACTATGATTTTAAATAGCATGGGCTTGGTGGTGAATGCACCGAATAAGAAAGGTTATGTTGCCAATAGCATTTTGGCAAAAAATGGTTCACAAGACTGTAAAATCGTTGCTGGTGGTGAAGCCAATCAAATCAGTAATAATTTATATTCTGTAGGTTGTGGTGGTACTGGAGCACAGGCTTTAGGAAATACAACTTTGATTGCTGGGAAAACGACAGAAGGTAAATGTGATCTCAGTTCAACGGGGATTCTATGTCCATACAATCCTCTTGGTGAATCTGTGATTAGTTTCTTTAAGCCGCGCTTAATCGAAAGCTATAAAACCATAGCAGACTCTCCAATTGTCAATAAAGGTCCACAAAATAGTGATGTGTTGGCATGTGTGATGGACCAGCGTAGTACCAAACGTCCAGACAATGGCAAATTATGTGATCGTGGTGCAATTGAATTGTCAGTCGATACCAGTACAAATACTACTGTTGGTGAAGATATTTCTTATGGTGGCGTTGCTAAATTCAGTCTTTCTGCAAACATTGAAAATGGTAGTTCTGCAAAGTTTGACCTACCTGATCAGTTGCAAGATGGCGAATTAGTAACACCTGCACAGTGTACGGCATTATTTGGTAAACCAACGGATGGTAGTACTTGGAAACCGGGTTGTTTGAAAATTGTACAAACCAATACGCCTTCGAAAGGAAAATTAACAATCACTCAAGATGGTGATATTACCTATGTACCAAATGGTAATTGGCATGGTTCAGATGAGTTTCAGTTAAAAGTTATCACTTCTACAACTTATTTCAGTGACAATACTGAACCTTATATTGCAATTAATGCACGTGTAGTACAAGCACCTGTGAATACTTTTGAAGATAAAAAGGTGAAAACTTCAGGTGGTGGCGTAGGTGTAATTGCATTGTTCACTTTATTTGGATTAATTGGGTTACGTAGAACTAAAAAATAACAAAGGAATGAGTGATGAAATATTATAAAAAAGGGGTTTTAGCCCTAGCGGTCTTATCGACAATGTCTTTGATGGCGGCAGAAGACAGAACCATTTATGTCACTACATTTGCAGATGAAAATGGTGAAAATACAGATAAATGTTCTTTGCGTGAGGCGATTACTGCCGCATCAACCCATAAAGATTTTGGGGGGTGTAATAAAGGTCAACTGCAAAGTAATGTAACCAATGTGATTCAGTTAGAGGCGGGTGAGTATAAGCTCAATTCTGAATTACAACCGACTGCTGCGATTAGCATTGTAGGTAAAGAACCGAGTGATTATACCAAAAAGGATGTATTGACTAATGAGTATCCAGCGTTAACAGCACTCAAGACAACGATTAATGCGCAGGGACTATCGCGTATTTTTAATACCAATCATACCAATGCACCAACATTAACGTTGAATAATTTAAAGTTAATCAATGGTTCAAGTAAAAATGCACGAACCAATGCGGGTGGTGCATTGTATTTGGGAGGTGCAACAACTTTAAATAATGTTTCGATTGAAAATTCAAATAGTCAAACGGGTGGTGCGATTTATTTGAATGGTGCAAATAGTAGTTTAACTATAGTAGGTGGTATCTACCAAAAAAATAATGCGGTTACGGGTAGTATATTGGCAATGACCTGTAGTGATCAATTAAATGACACAAAACGTAGTATTGATATTTCAAGTGCAACTTTTTTGAATAATGGGGCTGCAAGCAGTAATAGTACGTTTGCATTTTGTGGTCAGCCAACAGCAAAATTTACCACCAACACCATCACTGAAAATACGGCAAATCCAAATAGTGGTAGCATTATCCAATTTAGTGATGTAACACCACAGGGTAATGTTAATTTAAGTACTTTATCTGCCATAACACTACTTAGTAATACCATTGTTAAAAATTCGGCTTGGACGACCTTTTTATATAATGTCGCAGGAAATAAGATATTAAGTTTTAATGTGTTAGCTTATAATGGAAATGGTAAATCTTGTCGTTATGCAGGGAACGATTTAGCAACAGTTGAAAAACCAAGCATAACTTTGGAAAAAAATGCTTTGGCATTATCGGCAAGCAGTGCAAATTCAAGCTGTGAATTACCTGCAAAAGTTGCAACAGATGTCGTGAAAGATTCAGTAGATTTGAGTACAGCAGCATTTTCAACAGTTTTAAGTACTTTACAACCTGCATCGCAATATACAGGTTTTATGCCTTTGTATTTCCCAGTAAATACAACAGCTTCGACTAGCCTGATTGATACTAAATTATTCTCATGTAGTGGCTATGATCAGCGTGGTATAGGACGTGTAGATACAGATGAATCAAAAACATCAGATAAATCAAACTCATGTGATATTGGTTCGACAGAAATTGTTCGTTTAACAGCATTTAAAGCAGAACTTGCAAATGGTTCTGTTGTTGCTTTATTGGATCAATATAAAGGTTATGCAGATAAATTTAAGTCGTTGATTGCAGACAAAACCACCAAAGCTGAGTATTTACCCTACTATAAAGCTGAACAAGCCAAATATGAAAATCTAGCAAATATTAAAACCAAACAAAAATATCGCACGATTTTCTTTGATCCATTTATAGCAAATTTACCGCATGAAGTCCCTCTTGCGAATGGTGGGCGTGAAATTAAACACTTAAATGCGGATAACTATATCGTAGAAGCCAAAGCAAAAGGTATTGGTAATATTTCTGAAAATGTGGAAACGATTATTCCTGATACTGATTTAAAGTGTGAATGGGATGCAAGTTTGGGTTTGATTAAAATGTGGCGTATAGATGATAATATCACACCTACAGGTGATAAAGAATTCTGTCAATATACGTTAAAGCTTAAAACTGATCCGAGTAAAACCTCTTCTGCATATATATTAGCGACATTTAGTAATATTGCACCAATTGCTAAAGATGCTGAGTTTGCGGTGAAAGCTGGCTCAGATATGAAAGTCACGGTTGATTTACTCAATTATGTCAATGATGATGGTGATGGTTTGGTGAGTGCGTTGACTGATCCAAAGTCCAAGAACAAGTTGGCTTATTATACCAATAAGAATGGACAAGATTTAGCGATTCGTATTACCAAAAAAGTTGATCCATTGGTATTCAGTGCTGAGCGTAGTGGACCATGTCCTGGCGAAGATCGTTTATATACTTGTTATGGTGGTAAAATTACTGTCCAGTATAAAAATACTTTAGATCCATTCAGTTATAAATTTAGTTATGCAGCTTATGATGCAGATGGCAAAATTTCTAATGAAGCGACTGTCAATATAAAGAATAGTGCTACATCTGATAGTGGTGTGCGTAACAGTGCGGTGGTGGTGCGATGGGCTGGTTAGGCATCTTTGGTTTAATGGGTCTAGCAGGGTATCGCCGTTATAAAGACCAACGTGCTAAATAAGAAAAAGAGATTTAAAACCAGTGTTCGCACTGGTTTTTTCTTGGTGATGATTTAAATAAGCTGTCTAAAAATAAGCGTTTACATATTTCTATATTTAAAATATCAAAATTGTATTATAAGTTTGCATAAGACTTGTATTTTATGTCTTTGCCACCCATAACATAGATGTATAATTTTTATATGATTTTACCATGACTCAATTGATTTCATTGACACCTTTACAGCATATACAGATAGATCCTGAGGATTTATTGTCGATCAAACGCAATGATTTGGTGCCGTTATTAGATAACCAAAGCCGTTTAAATCTGTATGCAGATCAGTTGATTCAGGCACAATCCGTGTTACTTAATGGTGTGGATACTCAGTTAACACAGAAACTGAGTCAAGTCATTGCACAAATTATTCAACAACTTTCAAATTCGCAGAAAAAGCTGAAACAGCGTAAGTTCAATGCTTTACAAAAATGGCTTGGTTTAGATTTAGAGTTTAGTGCAGGGCAAGTTAAATATTTTAGAGATTTAGATAGTCTGATTCAGGAAGCCAATTATTTAAATCAAAAAATGGCAATTGAAATCCAAAAATCGCAAGCACGTTATCAGCAAGCACTCGGTTTTCGGGAACAAATGGCGAAATATATTCGTGCCGCACAAGAGTTTTTAGGTGAATATCCTGCCTTTGTTAAAAATAGACATCCTTTAGATAATTTTGAAGAACGATTATCTAAAAAAATTAACACTTTAGAAACGTTACAAGCCAGTAATGATATTGCTTTGGCACAAATGCAACTGACACAACAATTGTCACTCAGTTTGATGGATCGTTTTAAAGAAGCACAGCAGGTGTTGATTCCTGCTTGGCAATATCATTTAAAGCAAAACTCAGAGCAACAGTCGATGGCATCTGTACAAGAACTTGACCAAAGTCGTGAGAAATTGATCACCTCATTGAAAAAATCATTAGAGCAAAAATAGGGTAGGGTTATGACTGAATTAGATAAAAATGTCATTGTTGAATCTTCGGTAGACTTACAACAGTGTTTTGAGCAACTTAGCCTCAAAGAGATCGGTTTAAGTGCGGATGACTATCATGAAGTGTTGAATGCACAAAAAGAATTGTTGAATATTGACCATCATGCAGTGGCTGAGTATGGGAAAAATATTGCAACTAAAACATCATCTTATACCGATGAATTGTTAGACTTGGTGAAAAATAAAGATCTTGATACTACGGGTCAAAAACTGAACCAAGTGGTACAAGTTGCGCAACAGTTAAATACGTCTAGTATTTTAAATCAATCTAAAAGTTCAGGATTTTTTGGTGGCATTTTAAGTAAATTTAAAGGTGCGAAACAAAGTTTTGATCAACATTTTAATTCTACCAAAGAGCAGATCGAAAGTTTGGTCAAAGAGATTGAAACCTCGCAAAATGGCTTGAAAGCACGAGTCACAACTTTAGATAAAATGTTTGCTGCGGTGCAAGATGAATATAAACAATTGGGTGTGTATGTTGCAGCTGGTAAACTGAAGCAGCAAGAATTACAACATGAAATTTCAACCTTAACGACACAAGAACAAGATCAGCAGACGCATCAACGCATTTATGACTTAAATCATTTAGCCAATAATCTGGAAAAACGGGTCAGTGATTTGCAAGTACTCCAACAGTCAGCGATGCAAACTTTGCCGATGATTCGTATTATCCAATCGAATAATATGATGTTAGTTGATAAGTTTTATGCGATAAAAAACATTACTTTACCAGCTTGGAAAAACCAAATTAGTTTGGCGATTTCACTGCATGAACAACGGAATAGTGTACAACTGGCAAATACTATTGATGATGCAACCAATGATTTGTTAAAGCGTAATGCTGATTTGTTGCATCAAAACTCAGTGGATACCGCCAAAGCCAATCAACGTTCAGTAATTGATATTGAAACCCTTGAACATGTGCAAAATACCCTCATTAAAACTGTAAATGATGTGATTCAAATCCAAAAAGAGGGTGTACAAAAACGTGAGGAAGCATCTGAGCGAATTCGTGCCTTACAAAGTAATTTGAAGCAATTGGTTTTGGAAAATACTCATTCTTCTTAAGTGTTTAGGAGAACATATTGTCACTTAAAAATGACTATCCTGTGCAGTCGGCAGATTTAACAACAGGTTTAGCACGTTTAAAACAACGTCAGGGTAAATTAACCACCTTGACTGTGTTGAGTTGTACATTGTTTATTGCTACAAGTTTAAGTTTGTTTATTCAGCAGGATGTGGTTTTTCATTTTTTAGGTTTGACGCAAAATATTTCTCAGTTACATATTCCTTTGAGTGTCGATCAAAATTTACAAGCTTATATTGATCATCCAAATTATTTAATGAGTTTATTCTCATGGTTTGGGTGGTTATTGCTTAAAGTTGTGGTGTCATTTATTGGTGCATTTTTCATTGTTGGATTTTTAAAGAAATTCCGCTTTTTTTTAGTACGTTTTCAGTCTTTTATTTTAAAGTTTGTTGCTTGGTTAATTGCTTTTGCTGTGTTGTGGTCAGCTTTGACTTATGTGCAATATGACTGGAATGACAATGAGCAATCTGCCTATGAAGACTTGGTACATTATGATCGTAATATTCAACAAAGTCATATTTTTCAATATTTACAGCGCTCTGAAACTGCGCAACCTGTGCAAGCCTATTTGTTAGGGCAAGCGGCTTTATTACATAAACCGCAAGATCAAGATGCTGCTACGGCGTATGTTGCACAATTGGTTCAAGCTGAACGAGCAGATCCGCATTTTTTTGAATATGGTTTTAAATCTGAGCAGCTGTGGGCGATGCAACATGCGATTTATGGAAAATCCGTTACAGCAAGTACTGCAAAATTACAGCCTCGTATTGAAAATGCACAGTATTGGTCAGCGATGATTCAAAAGATTTTATTTGCCATTTCAGCCCTATTTTTGCTGTTGAGTTTGGTGTTGTATGCTTTAACGCAACGATTTAAGCAGCGTGTGATTCGTATTCAACGACAAGTTCATTTGGAATAATTTTTTGATAATATGAATGGAAACCTGCAAAATTTGCGGGTTTTTGTATGTAAATTATTTATTGAAAATAGAGAAAATTAATACTAAAAGTATGAACAAAGAATTTTATAAAACCCTGATTTCATTAAATGTACCGAGTTGTTGGGCGATTGCTAAAAATCATTTGATCCAAGTGCCTTTTGATGTGATCAATGCATTAGACGAAAATGAACTCTTTGAAATGACGGAAAGTTATCTAAGTTATAATGTTTTTTTGGCTGAATATAAATACACAGGAAATTATAAAGTTACGCTTTGGGTAAGCTCTTATCCTGAATATGTAGAGAATAAAATTGTAGATTTAAGTTATGAAATTGATCTGTATGTGATTAATGAAGGGATTACAAGTAAAAAACGTAATTCAGCTGTGTTCTCAAAAGTTTTGCATATCCCAACGTTTGAGTTGTTACAGGCGAGTTTAAATACTTTAATGCTGAACACATATTATGATTTTAATGCCTGTTTAAAGAAGGGATTGTTTGCAGATTTGCTGCAAGATATTGATCCTGAAATTGTACAGAGTGATTATCACTTAGACTAAGTGCATAAATGATTGAATAACAATACTTTATCAAAGTTAAAAATGAGCAGATGAATCGGAGTTAAGCAATGACATATGACTTTATGTTTCAACAAAATTTTAGAAGTTATGTGTTTATTGGAAAATACCAGTTTAATGCGATGAATTTACATCAAGTAAGATTGAAATACCTGAATTTAACAGGTTTTACGTGGGTGAATACCAATTTACGGGGTGCTTTTATTGCGAAGTCAAAATTTAAAAATTGCCATTTTATTGCTGCGAATATGATTACACTGATGATCAATGATTGCTATTTTGAAAATTGTATTTTTGAGAATTGTAAGATGAAATATATGCAAATCAGCAAAACAAATTTTGTGAATTGTCATGTAAATTAACGGCTTGATTTAGATTTTGTGTAGGAAATAGAACCAATATTTCCTACACATTTAAAATACTTTTGGATCAGAAAATATCTTAACGCTGCCCATATTTAGGTACAGCACTTCGTAAACTATAAACAAAAAACTGCACTGTTCCCAACAACAAAACTGCCGAAGCCAAAACAAACTGTTGATGATAAGACACACCAAAATGTTGCAAAGCGCTAAAGCATAAACCACCGATCAGTTGTGTCAACGCAAAGCATAAAGTCGCAATACTCCATAGTTTTTTATACGCCACGCCATATAAATGCATAATGGTATATGAAGTCAAAAACACCACTGCAGGATTCAACAGACCTGTAAAAAATGAGGAGGTATAGGTAAAAATAGGATGAATATCGAGTACAGCAATGATAATGGCGATGACATAAGCACTATATAAAATTTTCAGTGCGCTAAAATGCCCAAATTTACGTGCACATAGATAAGCTGTCACAGCACCTAAAGCACTGCCTGTACCATATAAAATCCAGTTAAAATTAATGTGATAGAGGTCTAAATCTAAGGTGTTTTTTAAATAATCAATCCAAAATAATGAATGCGGTACATAGGCAAAAGCACTGCTTGCATATACGATCAATAAGCAAATATACATTCCATCAACCACATTAGCTTGTTGTGTGGGTGCTTGGATGTTATTTAAATGGCTTTTAAAAATATTAAGTAAATATAATAAAATCAGGCAGATTAAAAATGCAAATGCAAATAAAATCAGCCATGCAGTTTGGGTCAAGATCCGATCTAAAAATGGCATAAATAAGGTTGCCAATAATACCCCGATGCCAATGCCACTAAAGCCAATAAAATTAATCTTTAAACGGTCTTCCGCAGCACAACACTGAACAACTACACTGGGTGCAAGAATCATGAGCAAGCCACCACTGATCCCTGAAATGGTGCGCCAAAAAATATACCAAAGGTTTGGAAATTCGGCAAAGGCACAACTTAATAGGCTAATCGTTCCTATAAATGCAGCATAGAGTAGATATTTTGCCATACTCTGATTTTGTGGTAATTTCATTGCCAAAAAAGCACCAATTAAATAACCAAGTAAATTGGCACTGCCCAAAATGCTGGCAAAGTTGGCTGTCCATTCATAACTTTCACGGGTTGAAGGTAAAAGGGCGGTATAAGAAAAGCGTAATAAACCGATGCCTAAACATGTGCTTAAACACAGGAAAAGGCTGAGCTTAATTTTACTAATACGAGTGTCATCCATGTGCTATTTTTATCTTTTGGTCAATCTTTAAACTTACCCTAAATCTCTTAGTGGCGCTTGGCAAGTAATAATCATTATTTATTTTGGATATATTCATGCTGTGAGTGAGTAGATACTTTATTATGTGAAAAATATTGTTATTTTCAAATAAAGGAAAATATGAGACGAATGTTTGATTTTTGAGTGTGATTTTTTTCATGGTTTATTTTATTTTCAGCAATGTTTAGCATTTTTTAAGATATAGAGAGAATATACTGATATATCAAATCATTAGTATGGTGATAAAAAATACGCTTTTATATATAAAAGTGCTAAACAATCATGGCTACAGCTGAATTGCCATATAATAGAGCAGTACGAAATTTTGGAAAATTAAATGAATTATCCACTCGTTTTGAATATTTTAATATTCTTAGCTCTCATTTATTTACTTTTACAAACTCGAAAAACCGATTGGAGTTTAGCCAAAAAGGTTTTTGCAGGTTTGTGTTTAGGTGTGGTTTTTGGTTTAGGTCTACATTGGGTATATGGTACGCAACCTGAAATTTTAGCTGAATCTATTCAATGGTTTAACATTGTAGGTAATGGTTATGTAAAACTTTTACAAATGGTGGTGATGCCATTGGTTCTAGTTTCAATTTTAAGTGCTGTGATCAAATTACATGATGCTTCATCGCTCGGAAAAATCAGTATTTATAGTATCGGAACATTACTCACAACAACATTTATTGCAGCATTGGTGGGGGTATTTGTCACCAATTTATTTGGTTTAAGTGCAGCAGGTTTGGTACAAGGGACAGAAGAAACCGAGCGTTTAGCCAAAATTAATGCTGAATATGTAGGCAAAGTCACTGATCTAAATGTGCCTGATTTTATTCTTTCTTTTGTGCCAACTAATCCTTTTGCAGAACTGACAGGTGCACATCCAACTTCCATTATTAGTGTGGTCATTTTTGCGACTTTTTTAGGTTTGGCAGGTATTCAACTGATCAAAGATGCACCTGAAAAAGGGCAGCGCATTGTTACAGCAATTGATACTTTACAAGCTTGGGTAATGAAACTTGTACGTTTGGTGATGTTACTTACACCTTATGGTGTATTTGCATTGATTACCAAAGTTGTAGCAAGTTCTAAGATGGCTGATATTGTTAATCTTGGCGGATTCCTTGTTGCATCATATCTTGGTTTAGCCATTATGTTTGCAATCCATGCAATTATTTTAACTTTAACAGGGGTTAATCCGATTCGTTTCTTTAAAAAGGTGCTGCCTGTTTTAACGTTTGCTTTTACGAGCCGTTCAAGTGCTGCCAGTATTCCTTTAAATATTGAAGCGCAAACACAGCGTTTAGGTGTTCCTGAGTCGATTGCAAGTTTCTCAGCATCTTTTGGAACAACGATTGGTCAAAATGGTTGTGCTGGTTTATATCCTGCCATGCTTGCTGTGATGGTTGCACCTACTGTTGGTATTAATCCTTTAGATCCTGTGTGGATTTTCACATTGCTGTGTATCGTGACTCTAAGTTCTATTGGCGTTGCGGGTGTTGGTGGTGGTGCAACATTTGCGGCATTGATTGTATTGCCAATTATGGGTTTACCTGTGACTTTGGTTGCGTTATTGATTTCGATCGAACCTTTGATTGACATGGGACGTACAGCATTGAATGTGAATGGTTCAATGACAGCGGGTATGGTCACGAGTCAATTTATGGGGCAAACGGATCAAGCCATTTTAGCCAATGATGCAGATTTGGAATTATCAAATCGTTAAATTCTGAGTCAAAATGACTTGAATTTCAGATCAATTTATCATGTTAAGCATCAGTTGATTATCGAGATTTACTGATGCTTTTCTTTGTATATACTGAATTACACTGTGCAAGTTCAGTAGATTTATAACTCCAAATTTGACCTTTATTATTTTTATAAAATCGTAATAGTCCTGTGTGCTTAACCAAGCCTTGACATGCTTCAAGAGACAAATGTTCGCCAAATGAACCTGTTACACGACAGACTGTTCCATTGCACTTCCACAGCAAATCTGTTTGATCGGGCAGAGTGATCGTGACTTGCCCCTTATAACGCGTTCCTGCAATCCATGTGGTATTTTTAGCATGCACAATGGGGCTGAATATGCAAAGACTCAATATTAGACTTGGTATTAAATGATGGATGATTCTCATAAAATATCTTCTATTTAACCAGCAATAAAAAGTTATAACATTGATGGCCATTTAAAGCATCGGCTGATTATACCAATAGATTTTAAGCCGCTGCTGATTTGATCTGTATCCATTTAAAACAAAGTATTGTATCTGTATTCATTTTTAAATTGCCTTAAAATAAGTAAAAATCAGGAGTCTTAACAATGAAAATGTATCAAGTCGATGCTTTTACTCAAACTTTATTCAAGGGTAATCCTGCTGCTGTATTGGTATTAGATGAATGGCTAGACGAAGCTTTAATGCAAAATATTGCCTTAGAAAATAATTTAGCAGAAACCGCTTTTGTAAAGAAAATTGATGACAGTCATTTTGAAATTCGATGGTTTACGCCAGTGCTTGAAGTTGATTTTTGTGGACATGCGACTTTAGCATCTGCATTTGTGCTTTTTAAAGATTATACATCAGCGAAAATCATTCATTTTCATGTTAAAAATCTTGGAATATTTATTATTGAACAGGCAGAAGATGGCAAGATCAAAATGAATTTTCCGATTCGTGCAGCGCAGCCACTGATTGATTATCCTGAATTGTTAAATCATGTGATTGATCAACCTTTTAAAGCAGTGTATCAAAATGCGCAGGCATTTATTTTAGTGCTTGAATCAGCACAAGCCGTCATTGATGCTGTTCCTGATTTAGTTGCTATCCAAAAGTTAGCAGCAAGCCATAAAATAAGCACAGCAATTACAGCCTGTGAAGATGAACTTGATGTCAGCATTACGGCAGCATCTGATCAATATGACTATGTTGCTCGTTATTTTGCACCACATAAAGGTATTAATGAAGATCCTGTGACAGGCTCTATGCATACAGGTTTAGCACCTTTATGGGCTGAAAAATTAGGTAAAAATCAATTAATTGCTTACCAAGCATCTGCACGAGGTGGACAACTGTATTGCAAAATTTTGGCTGAAAATCGTATTGAAATTTCAGGCTATGCCAAACTGTATATGCAGGCAGATATTTACCTTTAATCTAAGATTAATCTTCGAGTAGCAAGAATAGAACAAAAGCCGTTGAAAAAAACGGCTATTTTTTCAAAAAATTACTATTTATTTGTTTCAGTCTTTCCTAAGATAAGTCATCTATAAGTTTTTAAAATTTCTCAAAAAAATCTGGAATTTCTATGTTAATGCGGTTGAAAAAACTCACTTTATCACTTTGTTTATTGGGAATCAGTGCGACAGGTTTTGCACAAACTGTTTTAGTCAAAGCTGAGCATAATATTGAAGAATATAAGTTAGACAACGGCTTTCGTGTGCTATTAGCCCCGAATGATAAAGAGAGCAAAGTCTTTGTAAATACAGTCTATTTCACAGGTTCTTTGAATGATCCACAAGGCAAAGGTGGTTTGGCGCATTTACTGGAACATTTGGCATTTAAAGGTACAGAAAATGTTAAAGGCGAAGAATTTCAACGCCGTTTAGACCGTTATACTTTAATGACCAATGCGAGTACGGATTATTATTCCACCAAATATACCAATATTGTTCGTCCTGAAGCTGCTGCTCTGAATGAAATTATTTATTTAGAAGCTGAACGGATGGATAAATTAGTCCTACAAGAAAAATATGTACCCTCTGAAATTAACATCGTCATGCGTGAGCGTGAAGTGCGTATGGATCAGCCATTTTCTGTGTTGATGGATCAAATGTGGAAAGCTGCTTATGGAAATCAGTCTTTAGGACGTTTACCGATCGGTGATTTATCAGAACTACAATCGATTAAAATGAATGAGTTAAATAAATTTTATAAAGATTGGTATGCGCCAAATAATGCAGTGATGGTCATTTCGGGTAAGTTTGATAAAGCTGAGGTGCTAAAGCAAATTGATAAAAGCTTTAGTGCGATTCCTGCACGTAAATTGCCACAACAAGCGCAAGTACCTGTATTGGATTCTGCGGCAGTGAAAAATCGTCAGTTTTTAGTGCAAAAGGGGAGTGATTTAGCCAAGTTTAATATTTATATGAATGGTAAAAATCAAGCAATTCAGCCTGCACTGGCACTTGCACCTTATTTATATACTTTACAGCCAAGTGGACATTTATATTCCAATATGGTGGAAACAGGTATTGCCACCAATGTGCAATCAACAACATGGCTAGATGATGACTTTAACTTGGTCTTTATGGGAGTAATTTATTCTCCAAAGCATGATGAAAAGCGTATTAACCAGTCTTTAGTGGCTGAAGTTGAAAAGAATCCAAGTTTTAATGAAGTGGAATTAAAACGTGTGAAAAATCTTGTAAAAAATGCACAGGATAATTTATTGACCAATGCCACTTCTGTGGGTTCAATGCTGAGTGAATATGTGGTGTCTTCGCATGGTGATTGGACGCAATATTTTAAAGATCAACAAGCTATTCAAGCATTAACCGTTGCACAAACCAATAAAACACTACAAGAATTTTTAACTGCACAGCATCGTTTTAGTGGCGACATTAAACCTACGCCTGAAGATCAAAAGAAAGCATTAGAGCAAAAGCAAAGTACTGAAACGAATAAAACTTTAGATCAGCAAGCGGTGGCTGAAGAGCCATTAAAATCGGCAGATGAATATAAAAATGAAGTCACTGGTTATGTAAAAACATCTCAGCAATTGTTAAATCAAACTGAGCAAAAAATTCAGCGTGGTCAGTTAAAAAATGGCATGCAATATGCACTATTTCCAACCACTACTCGTGATGATAAAACTTATGCCACGATCAATATCGGCTTTGGTACAGTTGAGTCGTTATTTAATAAAGATGAAATTATTGAATTTACATCTTATTTGTTATTAAGAGCTTCTGATAAGTATAGTTTACAAGACATTGCGGATAAATCGATTGAGGCGGGTGGGTCAGCAATGGCAACATCGGCAGATAATGGCATTCAAATCCAAATATCAGCGAAAAGCGAAAAATTTGATGATTTCTTCCAATATATTGTTGAGGTGATGAAAAATCCAAAATTTGAACAATCACAGTTTGATTTGATCAAATTACAAAGTCTCGCAACATTGGATCGCCCATATACTGAACCTGAAACGGTGGCTGCATTGACCATTTCACGTTTGCTGGAAACCTATAAAGCAGGTGATTTGCGTTATCACTATGAACCTGAGCTTGCGAAAAAACAAATTAAGTCGATGACCAATCAACAAGTTAAAGATTTGTATCAAAAATTCTTCACAACTGAACATGCACAAATTGCCATTACAGGGAAATATGATGCAAAACACATTGAAAATATTTTAAATAAGCAGCTTGGAAATTGGAAAAGTAAAGAGAAATATGTGCGTTTAAGTGGTGATTTTGACCAATATAAAGCACAAAAAGTGCATGCTTTGTCTGAACAGCGTGAGTTTGGAAATTATCAAAGTATTTTAACCATTCCAGTCGGAGCATATCATAAAGATGCTCCTGCTTTGATTGTCTTGGATAGTATTTTGGGTGATTCACAATTGTCATCACGTTTAGGTAAAGAATTACGTGAAAAGAATGCTTTAGTCTATGGTTTTGGCAGTCAGTTACAATTGGATGATATGGTGGATTCAGGTGCGATCAAAGTTGAAGCGAATTATACCGCAGGTAAATCAGCACAAGTTTCACAAGTAATTCATCAAGTCTTTACCGAACTGTTAAATCAAGGTGTCACCGAGCAAGAAGTAGAAGCAGCCAAAGCACGAATCATGAAAAAACGTGTTACTTCACTTGAAGATGACCGTATTATCCATCAAATGCTAGTGCCACAAATGCAGAATCAAAAAACTTTAAAAGATCGAGTTGAACGTGACCAAGAGTTTGCTCAGTTAAGCAAAGCGGATATAGATGCAGTGATTAAAAAATATATCAAGTTAGATCAATTGGTTGAAGTGATGGCAGATCAATATGGTACTGTGCAAAAGCCTTAATTAATATCATTGAACCTTTCCTCGAAAGCATTGAAAATATGTTTGATCAAGGAGAGGTTTTTTATATTTTAGTGCGAATGCAGGAAAGCTGCATTCCACTGATGATGAATAATTTGTCTTATTGTATATTTTTAAAATCTTTTCTTAATTGTTGTAAAGTTGGAATTTGGGTATAACGCAATACGACATAACCTGCTTCATGTAACATTTCATCCCGTTCGGCATCTCGTTGTTCTTGTCCTATATGACTCGGGTCATCTAATTCAATAATTGCTAAAACCTGAAAATGATCATTAACAATAACAAAATCGGTGACTTTACGATTAAAGCGTGCACGAAATTTATATTGTTTGCTGCTGATCAGCGCACTAAAAGCCACTTGTGCCAAGATATGATGTTGAGGAAAAGCATCCTTTAAACGGATAAACATTTTTTGTTCAAAATGGGTGAGGATTGGTTTTGAGTAATATTGTTGTTTTTTAAATAGATGTGAACCAAAACAAATCATGAGAAAAGCGAGACAAGCAGCACAGCCGATAACAAAAAATACGATTTCATGTAAATCAAACATAAACGATGATCTTTAAAAAGAAAAAACCCACTCAATTTAAAGTGGGCTTTTAGAATTTGGCTCTCCAACCTGGGCTCGAACCAGGGACCTGCGGATTAACAGTCCGTCGCTCTACCGACTGAGCTATTGGAGAATCTGAAACGCATTTTAGTGATGGAAGTGTAGTTGGTCAAGGAAAAAATGTAATATTTCCCTAGAATTGGATGTATTTGATATAAAATTAACCATTTAAAAGGCTTTACTGATACATTTTTTAAAAATTAGTTATGATTATAGGATAACTATTCATCTTCAATGTAAAGATATTTTTTATAAATTTGATAAAAATCATCATTCAAATGTCGTTGTATTAAATTTAAAAATGTATTTTTAATTTGATAGAAAATAAAAAGCGCATCATCAATTTTAATGGTTTCATTTTTCCCAACGTCTGCACCATATATGTTGGTTGCATGGATTAAATAAAAACCATCGTTGAAAGTAAAATGATAATAGTTGTCCCAACCTTGTTCAATCATATCTATTGTGAAATGGCTTCTGGTTTTTAAAGCATTCAAAATTTCAGGGAAAATATTTAAAAACTGATCAAAGATGTATTTATAATAAGTTTTCCCCAAATGACAAATATCTAAAATAAAATTAAAATCAGTATGTTCTAAAAGGTACTCTTTCAGATAAAAATTTAATAAAAAATAGTAGGTTCCTTCATCACTGTAAGGATCATCATTCATATCATTTTCAACATGATTAAAAATTTTCTTTGCTTCATCGGGTTGAATTTGATAATGATGTGAAGAGGAGAGAAGTTCTATTTGCATATTTTACCTTTTATTGTGTATGCGCTATTTCAAATATTTTACTGTTGTATATTTTAGTATGTATTCATTTTTAGAAATGAAAGATTGATAAAATATTGTCCTTATGACACTATAAGTTGAATTTTAAATTAAAGAACACTCCATGAATCAACAAGACCAAATCAAAGGTGCAATTTACGGACTTCTCATTGGTGATGCAGTAGGTGTGCCGTATGAATTTAACTTGCCAAATCAATTACCTGAATATTCCAAAATTGACATGATTACACCAAAGGGCTTTGGTAAAACTTATTCCAATATTCCTTTTGGAACATGGTCGGATGATGGGGCACAGGCTTTATGTTTACTCGATTCCTTATTGTATAAAAATAAGCTCGATGCCGAAGATTTGATGCATCGTATGTGTAATTGGTATCAACATGGTTATATGGCTGTTGATTACCAAGTGTTTGATGTTGGTGTGCAAACAGCAGAAGCAATCCGAAAATATTTACAGGGCGTTCAATTAGATCAAGTTGCAAAAAATGATGAACATTCCAATGGCAATGGTTCACTGATGCGAGTGTTGCCGCTAGCATTGTGGCATCAAGGCACAGATGAGCAATTGATTCAGGATGCTTATGCACAATCACATATTACTCATGCTCATCTACGTTCAAAAGTCTGTTGTGCGCTGTATTGTTTATGGGTGAGATCTATTTTAAATGGCTTAAACATCAATACAGGATGGGAGCAAGCTGTAGCAATTTTACGTGAATATTATCAGGACAAACCTGAAGATTCGGAACAACTTGAATTTCATATTCGCCCTGATGAAATCGGCACACATACAGGCAGTGGCTATGTAGTGGATTGTTTAAAATCAGCAAAATTTGCTTTAGAGCAAACGACTTATCAAGATGTGATTAAAACAGCCATTTCACTTGGACGAGATACAGATACCACAGCTTGTGTCGCAGGTGGAATTGCAGGTTTGTACTATGGTTTTGAGGCAATTCCAAAAGTTTGGACTGAACAACTAAGAGGTAAAGCGCTTGTAGAACCTTTGCTGAATACATTACTGAAGCATGTATCTTCATCTATTTAAAGTCTAAGCAAATTAAGCCATTAACAGGATTTTTAATACTGAATAGATTTAAGTGATTATATGATCATTATTAGCTTCTATTAAATTAAGTAATTGAATTAAAAATATAAATAATAAATCCAGCGATTAAAACTATCAATAAACTCGCTTTGAAGTCTTATTTCGCTAAGAAATTACGGTATTTATTTGCAGAAGCCCGACCTTTGTCGTGCTATTTCTCCTCGGAATTTGATTTCACAATAGTCGAGCAAATTACTCGGTCATGTAATTTGTTCACTATTGATGGAGATCAATCATGGCGCATGAACAGTCAACAAAGGTGCAAAAAATACTCACAGTATTTTTATGTTTCTGGGTCGCATTCTTTGAGGGATTCGATTTACAAGCACCAGGCATCGCGGCAAAAGGAATCGCAGCGACATTTGGTTTAGACCAAGTGCAAATGGGCTATGTCTTTAGTTTAGGTGTATTTGGAATGCTTTTCGGTGCATTCTTCGGTGGACGTATCGCAGATTATTTAGGACAGAAAAAAGTATTGATGCTGTCTATCGCCATCTTTGGTGTATTCATGACACTGACTGCAATTGCACCGAATATTGAAATTTTATATGCAGCACGGTTCTTTACGGGCTTAGGTTTAGGCGCTGCTATGCCAACCATGATTTCAGTGGTAGGCGATGAGGCAACTGAAGCCAATCGAGGTAAATTAAACAGCCTAATGTACTGTGGTTTACCTGTGGGGGCGATCTTTGTTGCAGGATTAGGTATTTTATTCAAAGATATTTCTTGGCATAGCTTATTCTTGATTGGTGGGATTACACCATTGCTACTCATTCCATTTATGGCAATGATTTTGAAAGATCAACGTAAAGAACAAGTGGTTGCAGTGGATGAACATGTTCCTGCAATGACAGAAATTTTATTTAAAAATAATACCTATAAACAAACGCTACCACTTTGGGTGAGTTTCTTTTTCACATTAATGGTGAATTATATTCTGATCAGTTGGTTGCCAAACCTACTCATGGAACAAGGCTTAGAAAAACAGCAAGCATTTATGATTATGTTGATTTTCCAAGTCGGTGCTGTGATTGGGACTTTAGGTCTCGGTTATTTATTAGATCGTCTTAAACTTTGGCAAATGGCGATAATTATCTATACAGGTTTATTTATTGCGGTATTGATTTTATTCACCACAAAATCAATTCCATTATTGATTTTCGCAGGGCTGATCGGTGGTATTTTCTCTACAGGCGGGCAGTCGATTCTTTATGGTATTTCACCGATTTTCTATACAGCAACAGGTAAAGTCACAGGCGTGGGGAGTGCGATTTCACTGGGGCGTTTAGGTGCAATGACTGGACCATTATTAACAGGGAAAATCTTAGCATTAGGTTTGGGGACGACAGGTATTTTATTAGCAAGTGCGCCAGGCATTATCTTATCAGCAATTGCTGTGACAGCATTATCAACCTATAAAGCCAATAGAAAATAGTTTGTTGATTTAGTCTTTGAGATAGAAAGCTTTAGATTTTAAATCTACTTAAAAAGCGATCAGTAAAAAGGTCGCTTTTTGATTTAACAGATAAAAATATCAGGATAATTGTTTAACATAATTTAAGAATAAAATTTCAAAATTGCTTATTTCACAACCATAAAATATTGGGCTAAATTAAAACTACATTCAAACGAGAGGTGAAAACCATGACCATGAAGAGCATTCGATTTAATACAGGTGATCTAGCCTGCTTATGTTAAAACGCTATTTTTTTCATTCTCCAATATTTTAAATGCGAGTCTCTTATCAAAATTTGAAACTCGCATCTTTTAAAACAAGAAGAAAATTAAGAATATTTAAGAGCCTGCGGGGGCTCTTTTTTTATTCTATTTCATGTACAGCATTAAAAACTTCTACAGGTTCGATACGAATCAATTTTTTACCAAAACTGCGTAGCCACCATACTAATTGAGAAGTGAATGGTACAGTTGCGCTGACTTCATAAAGTTCATCATTAAGCTTTTTGACCTTTTGCGCTTTGCTGAGCTGGCTTTCGGTGAAATATTGTGCATCATCTTCATGCATGACCAATTTTAATTCAATATTTTCAGTGGGTTTGTTAAAATCTACACGGAAACCAAGTGCACCTGAGTCGATATAGGCATCTATATCAAAATCAACAGGATGTAGGGCACGACTATCTAAAACATTTGCTGATTTAAAGCGATGTAAGGCGAAAGTTTGTACTTCAGATTTGTCATGACGGGTACAGATCAAATAAATAATTGCACCTTTTTGTACCAAGCCAAGTGGGTTGAGTGTATAGGCTTTTTCCTCACCAAGATGTCCTCGTGCACGATAAACGCATTCGATTTGTTTATCTTGCAATAAACCTTCATAAATGGCTTGTTGTGCCTGACGTTCTACTATCGGTGGAATCACAGGTTGATTGGCAGGAACAATGCGTACCCGATTGACCCATTGACGGACATTATTTTGTGTTGACAAACTATGCCGTGCCAAATCAAACCAAGGATTCATTTCTTCGATCAAACTTGGCGGTAGTAAATGGTTGAGATGTTCTTCGACCATCATGAACGTTACTGCTTGTGAACTGGTCATATGCGGTAAGCTTTGAATAGGGGCATCTGAGCGCCAACGCCAACCTTGTGGCACAGTTTTGTTACTTTCGATTGGAAAGCGTTGAGAGATTTGATTTAAGTCACGTTGAATGGTGCGCAAACTGATGTCAATGCCTTCACGTTCTAAAGCTTCTTGCAATTCACGTGTGCCCATCCATTTTCCAGTAGAAAGACGAGATAAGATTTGCCACTGACGGTACAGGCTGTTTGAAGTTTCTTTTTCAGGGGAAGACATAATCTGATTACGAAAATAAGTGAATGAAATGATAAAACCTGAATAACAATAGAAAATATCAGCAGCTTAAGCAAGCTTTATCCCTAAAAACTCTGTCTATATTTTGAAACAAGTTCACGCAAAACTGTACTTGAGTCTGTCAATGAATGCTGAATAAATAATCAATGCGTTCCATCTATTTGGCATTGTTGTTGCTTATATAACAGCAACACTTCATAACAAAAGTAGAGGTTTGTATGTTTAAAGAAGATCACCTTGCAAATTCAAGTCTCGACCATTTTACTTTGCCTGTAGAGGCATTAGAACATTTAGAAGTGCAAACGGCTTTGAATGGGAATACCGCCTCAATGTATCAAGGCAAAGCACTATTGAGCCAAATTCAAACACAATTTTTTAATGAATTAACTGATGATCCACATGTGTCTGCGGAGATGCGTCAAAAATTAGAAGCATGGTTAGCACAACATAGTTTAGAAGAATTGCACCAACTGAATGACTTTTCTAAGTCTCATTTTATGTATCATGGCATTACCTTTACGGTATATAGCGAGTCTGAAAATATTGAACGTACTATTCCTTTTGATTTGATTCCACGAATCATTGCAAAAAAACAATGGACGAAAATTGCGGCAGGCTGTACGCAACGTATTCAAGCATTAAATCTATTTTTAGATGATATTTATCATGATGCTGAGATTTTAAAAGCAGGCATTATTCCCAAATTACAAGTCTTTAGTCATGAAGCATTTCAACCACATATGATGAATTTTCATGTTAAAGGTAAGGTTTATAGCCAAATCAGTGGTGTGGATTTAGTACGAGATCGGGCAGGTGAGTTTTATGTGCTTGAGGATAATTTAAGGACACCCTCAGGTGTATCTTATATGCTTGAAAGTCGTAAAATTAGTCAAAAAATTATGCCTGAATTGTGCCAAGCAAATCTGCAAGGTATTGAGCATTATCCTGTTTTATTAAAGCAAATTTTGGCTGAAAGTGCCTATGTAGACTCACCTTTAATCGTGGTGTTAACACCAGGACGATTTAATAGTGCTTATTATGAGCATGCTTTTTTAGCAAGGGAAATGGGTGTCCCTTTGGTAACATCAAGTGATCTTTTTGTGGAGAACGATAGGGTTTATGTGAAAACTGTCCGCGGGCGGCAACGTGTTGATGTAATTTATAGACGGATTGATGATGATTTTCTTGATCCATTGTGTTTTAAGCCTGATAGTGTTTTAGGTGTTGCGGGACTGATGTCAGCATATTTAAAACAACAGGTTGTGATTGCCAATGCACCAGGAACAGGTGTGGCGGATGATAAGTCGATTTATCCCTATGTTGATAAAATGATTGAGTTTTATCTGGGTGAGCAGGCGATTTTAAAGAATGTTCCGACCTATTCATGCCGTGAGCCGCAACATTTGGATTATGTTTTGTCCAATATGAACCGTTTGGTGATCAAAGAAGCGCAAGGTTCGGGTGGTTATGGGATGTTAATTGGTTCTCAAGCCAGTGATGCAGATATAACTTGTTTTAAACAGAAATTAATCTCAGCACCTCATGCTTATATTGCCCAACCTATTTTAGATTTGTCTATTTCTCCGACATTGACCCAAGAGGCTATTGAAGCGCGTCATGTCGATTTGCGCCCCTTTATTTTAAGTTCGCCTGAGCGAACAGAGATTGTACCTGGTGGTTTAACCCGTGTCGCAATGCAAAAGAACTCATTGGTGGTCAACTCTTCTCAAGGTGGAGGGATTAAAGACACTTGGGTATTGGATCAATTGCATAACTGACACAAACCTAAGGAGAATAATGATGATTTTATTAAGCAGTAGTGCACAACATATTTTTTGGCTAGGGCGTTATCTGACACGAATTCAATATGCGTGTAGCTTATTTCCATTTACAGAAGATGAGGTGGCAAGACAATATGCACATGCTTTTTGTTTGCCTGCTTTTGATGCGTGTTCATTAAATGAATTAATTTTAGATCATGAACAACCTTTTTCATTTCATCAACAATTCCAAAATGCCAAGAATAATATTCATGATTTACGTGGCGTATTGTCAGCTCATTGCTTTGCACAGTTGAATCAGTTGTTACAACAAGCTGAAAATCATGCAGGTTATATTTGTGATGTTGCTGCTGAATGTAGTGATGTGCTTGATGCAGAAGCGGAAGAAAATATGTTTATGTTTTTCTGTTTAGGTCAGAAGATTGAACAATTAGACCGACATATTCGCCTACAACAAAATCGACAAATAGCTTTGACAGAATTAGATCTTTTGATTCAACAATTAAAAGCTTTGGGCTGGTCAAGCTTAGATACTGCTTGGCAACAATTAAAACAAACACCTGATTGTAATCATTTTTATCATTTTAGTGACCATATGCAAAACCTATTTGAGATGGATGCAGCATGAAACTTATGATCAATCATCAGACCTATTATCAATATACTGCACCTGCAAGAAATAGCATTCAGTATATTAAAATGATGCCACAGAGCAATCGGCATCAGCAAGTACAACACTGGAATATCAGTGTGCCAGGTGCAAATAGTTGTCAAAAAGATAGGTTTGATAATCTGTGGATGACAACAACTCACGTTTTGAATATGTTGATTTGATGATTATGGCACAAGGTGTGGTGGAAATTGATCAACACAATCTTTTTGGGATCGAGACAATGCTTGATCCGATGCATTTTCTACAAGTAACGCCGTTTACAGTGTGTACATGGGAGATGTTGCAATTTGCTCAGCATCATGTGAAACAGGTGGATGTAGAGCATTTACAGATTTTAGCTGCTGCCATCTTAGCCGAAATGCCATATATTCCTGCGAGTACCACTGTGATGCATAGTGCAAATGAATCTTTTGCTGCGAAGCAAGGGGTTTGCCAAGATCATAGCCATGTATTTATTGCGATGGTGAAAGCACTAGGTGTGCCTGCACGTTATGTTTCAGGTTATTTATTTGCCAATGACCAGGCACATTTAGCCAGTCATGCATGGGCTGAAGCTTTTATTGAGGGAAAATGGTATTGCTTTGATGTGAGCAATCAAATTTTTCAGCCAAGTTCACACATATATATCGCAACAGGGCGAGATTATTGGGATGTTGCACCTGTACGAGGAGTACGTTCACAAGGGGGCATAGAGTCAATGCAGTCTATTGTGCAAGTATTGGCATGCGCTTAGAATATTGCTGCATAAAACCTTACATGATTGTGATCATTTTAAAGAAAAATAAGGAAGATCTATGACCTATTGTTGTGCGTTGCGTCTAAAAGAAGGCTTGGTCTTTATCAGTGATACACGAACCAATGCAGGCGTGGATCATATTTCGGTATATCGGAAACTGTATACCTTTGGTGTGCCAGATGAGCGAATGATTTGTATTCAAACCTCAGGTAATCTTGCCACAACTCAAGCAGTGATTGGACATTTAAAGAATCATTTGGCTTTAAATCAAGAACCAAATCTTTACAGCGTCAATACCATGTTTGAAGTTGCGGGTTTGGTGGGGCAGATTCTGCGTAAAGTGATCGCTGATGTCACTGAAGATACGCAGGAACAGAGCAATTATTTTTGTAGTTTATTGGTCGGTGGTCAGATCAAGGGCGAGGAAATGCAGTTATATAATATTTACCCACAAGGGAATTTTATTTCTGCAACGAGCGATACGCCGTATTTTCAGATTGGTGAAAGTAAATATGGCAAGCCGATTTTAGATCGTGCTCTAAGTTATGACATGCCTTTAGATGAAGCTTTACGTTGTAGTTTAATTTCTTTTGATTCTACTTTGCGTTCCAATGTTTCTGTAGGCATGCCATTGGATACTTTGGTCTATCAAAAAGATTCTTTTGTGATTCCGCAAGGAAAAAGAATCAATGAAGATGAACCTTATTTTCAGCAGATCAGCAAACAATGGTCAGAAACCTTGAAAAAGGGTTTGCAGGATTTACCAAAACCGAATGATGATTTTTTTCAGTGAGTGGAATGATTTGTTTTATCAATAAATTAGAGAGCTAGGCTAATTTAAAATGTCTATTCTAAAAAATACTTAGGTTTTAAATTCACAATAAATTCAAAAACGTATCGGGAGTCCCTTCTCCCACTGGGAGAAGGTTAGGATGAGGGGCTTTTTATAGAAGGTTAGGATGAAAGGACTTCAAAAATTATAAAGCTCAGATTTGCTTACGAACAGGGCGATTACTCATACGACATAGCAATTCATAACCAATCGTACCATTGGCTTCAGCTACATCATCGACCAAACGATCTTTACCCCAAAGCTCAACTTCTGTGCCTAAAGGCGCATTTAAATCTGTGACATCAATCGCAATCATGTCCATTGCCACACGACCAATCACACGAGTTGCTTTGCCATTGATTGCCACATAGTTTTGCTTTGGAAATGCACGTGGATAACCATCTCCATAACCAATCGACACAATGGCGATATCCATTTCTGATTCAGCAACAAATGTTGAACCATAACCAACCGATTCACCCGCTTGGATATGATTTAAAGCAATAATTTCCGCTGTAAACGTCATCACAGGTTTGATGTCTAAATCATTGGCAGACTTATCGGCAAAAGGTGATGCACCATAGAGCATGATGCCTGGACGGACAAAGTCAAAATTTAATTCAGGCCATTTAAATATCGCAGCTGAGTTACAGCATGACGCCATAATTGGAGCACAGGCTTCTTTGACATCTAAGAATTGATTTTTTTGTTGCTCATTTAAAGGATGATCTTCTGCATCAGCATTGGCAAAGTGCATTGCAAGTACGCAAGTAAAACCGTCTGCTTTGAGTGAGTTAATCACATCAATAATTTCAGGGACTTTAAAACCTAAGCGATTCATACCACTGTTGAGTTTCACCCAAACTTTTAAACCTTTGGCAATGTAGGCATCTTTTTGAGTGCGTAACCAATCCAATTGTTCTTGCTGATGGACGACGACTTCAATGTTATTTTCAACAACCACAGCCATTTCATCGGCACTGAAAATACCTTCGATTAAAGTAATCGGCTGTTGATAGCCCAATGTACGAATTTCTAAAGCTTCTTCAAGGCAGGCAACACCGAACGCATCCGTTTCAGCTAAGGCGGCTAAACAGTCTTTTACGCCGTGCCCATAGGCGTTGGCTTTGACCATGCTGACAATTTTAGCAGTTGGGGCAAGTTGTTTAACACGGTTTAAATTATATTGCAGCGCTTTACTGTCAATATAAACTATTGCTTGGCGCACCCTGATTACTCCTTCAGGAAGATTTAAAAAAATAAACGTGCAGTCTAAGCTGCACGTCATTTGGAAAATATCAAATATTGCTGAGGATTTTCCAATAGGGTCTATTGTATGCCGTTCAATTTGAAATAAACATCAACATTTATGTTTTTGATGATTTTAATATTCAGCATCGGAAAATTAAACTTGATGATGAAAAGTTTTGCATTTCATTTGAGTATTTAAGAGCATTAAGATGCTATTCGGCGGAGTCTTACATCAAAAGTTTTAATTTCAGGATTAGCCTTCGGCTCGACCTACTTTTCTTTCGGGAAAAGTAGGCAAAACCATTGTCATTCGCAAAACTCGTCAACTACCTGATATTGATTAATTTCATCGCAAAAACAAGATATAGCAAAAGTAGTCTTGCCTCAAACAGTTGCGAATGACGTTGACGCGTATCAAATATTTTATGAACGTTATTTTCCAATATTACTTCATGATACTTATAGTATGGATTTTCGATATTGATTCGGTGTCATGCCTGTATGTCGTTTGAAAAAATGATTTAAGGCACTTTGTTCTGAAAATGCCAATAAACTTGCAATATCAGACAACGAAAGCTGTTCATCCTGCATATAGGTTTTGGCAAGTTCAAGGCGCATCGAATCTAAAATACTTTTAAAATTTAATTTCTGTTCACGTAACAGATTTAGTAGTTTAGATTTGGAAATTGCCATTTCTTTAGCCACAAAATCAAGCGTCGGTGAGTTTTGCTCAATCCCCAAAGCCAAGGCTTTTTGCACTTTATTTAATACTGTATTTTCAGGTGTAATATGCAGATGATGCATGTATTTAAGTTGCGCTTCGGCTTGGCGATGATAGAGTCCGATAAAATAATCATGACTTAAATTAATCGGTTGTTTTAAATTATTTTTTTCAAAAATGATTGCGCCAACTTTGCATTGAAAATGGATGTTGCAGTTAAAAAATGACTCATAAATCGTTACATTTTTGGGCAATGTACCAGGTAATTCAATATATTGTGGTTTTAGCGTTTTATTATCAGGGCTGAGTTGCCACAGCATTTGCATAAAACAACTGATCCCCAACTCATATCCGATGCGGATGGTATTCATAAAAACTTCATTATTTACAAATGCTTCTAGCTGAGGCACGTTCCACTGAACTTTAAGTGTTTGATCATCTTCAATAATATCAACTGCGAAGCCATCCCACATCAGGGCATAATATTTTTTAAAATGTAAAATGGCTTGTTCAAGATCACGACTATGTAAAATTAAATAGCCCAACACGCCCGAATATGAGGGTTGAAAATGTTGCGCGATTTTTAAACCCAAAGCATCGCCAGGATACAGTTGGGAAATATAATGCAGAATAAAACCCAATTCAGTGAGTTGCACCCGATGATCAGGTTGCCATGATTGCATGTGGCGAAATAATTCTGCATTTTGAATATTTTGTTCCGCTAAAAAATCACGGAACATACCTGCAATAGCACCATTCACTGTTGCTTTTTGATTCATATCATGTGCTAAGTTTTATTTTTAAATATAACGAAATCATAGCAAACCATACTCAGAATTGAATCCTGTTATTGCAATAAATTTTGAAATAATACCATTCTATTAAAGTTTGATAATATAAATTAAAGGTTTGCACAGACTCAACTTACATTGAGAAGTTTAAATTACTTTGCGTAGTAGATGCCTCACTTTTGAAGGATCAAAAGTGACAAAAATCCTTTGTTAGACTGAGGGTAAGTCCCTTTACCCCAGTCTAACGGGCGACATCCATGTCGCCTAGCGCGATAGCATCACTGAATGTGAAATCTTTTAAAGCTTTAGCTTTTATATTAAGTTAATTTCAAAGATTGGTATTAATTAAGCAATTTTCTGCAAATTTTCAGTAGAACGAGGGCTTTTGGTGTTATTCATCGCTTGATGCATCAGTTGATAACCTTGTGCACCAATTTTCTCTTGAAATATTTTCAGAACAGCAGGCGCTTGCATCGCTTTGACTAAGGCTTTACCTGCTTGAATTGCCACACGATCTTTCATTGCTGAACGTGGCAGCCCTGCAAGTTTGCAAATTTCTTTTGGTGTTAAAGCAACCACGATGGTTTTGAGTACAGGATAAAATTTCAAAATCATTGCATCATCTGATCATCGGTTTCAACGCCTGATGGATCAAGCAAGGTGTTGATAATATCTCTTGTTTGTTGTGTGATTGCAGCTTTACTATTGGTCAGTTGAATGTAAGTACGAAATTCTTCACGAGTTTGTGGAAGATTGTTCAATTCACCGATTCCTTCTAGTGGATAGCCATGTTTACGGGCACTTTCTTTAACGGTTTCAATGCTCAAATCAGGATAAACTTCTTGTAAAGAAATCAGATATTGCACACTTTCTTTAAAAAATTGCGCTTCTTCTTCGGCAGGTAATTTTCCAACAAGTTTCTCATAGGCATAATAAACCGAATGCCATGTGATCAAATGTGTACCGACGACCAATAAGGGATCAAGCGCACTATATTGTTGCCCTGTCAGTGGAATATTGCCTTTAATGTGTGAATGTAGCTTGAACAAACGCTGATTGGCTTTACTCACAGTTTCTGTATCGGCAAAAATCACGGTCAGAAAATAGGTCATGGTACGACTTAAACGCCCAATCGGGTCTGATTTATAGGTTGCACGATCTGAGAGTGCCGCAGCAGCATCAATACTTGCCAAAACCTCGATATAGAATGATCGTGTCAGCCCGATAAATGCAGCAGGGTGTGACCATACTTTCCAACTGATTGAATCTGGACCAAATAATCCATGATCTTTGAAATTATTATTGGCAGTATCTAAATGAAAATGTATTGAAGATTCAGTCATGGCATTCCCTAATGTTGTTATTTTGCTGAGTAAAAATATAAATATCAGGATGATGCTAAAGCAGAAAACTTTGAAAATATTGATCGTAAATTGAGAAAATTGATTATAAATACAATTATTGGAAGGTATTTTTTGAGATTGAGAGAAATGAATGAACATTTCTCTTTAAATACTGGGCGATCAGGTGTAACCATGATTGTATTTTAACAACATATAGTCAAGTTTATGCTCCACCTAAAAAACTGCCTTCCGTAGATATCAGGAGATAGAGTACCAATGGGATGGTTACTGGCGTGGTGGCAATATCGACTGCTGCTGTGACAGGTAAAAAGATCAACAGAGGAGATTTTTGATATTCAATGACATTATCTTTATAACTTACATTGAACTGAAATGCAGGCATATCAATCAAAGTAAGTTCTGGTAACGTTGTTGTTTTGGGTAGAATCGTGAACTGATTACCAAGACGGATGATACATTCCCGATCTTCTCCTGTAAAATGGTTACTCGTTGGGCTACTGCATGAAAATTTGTGGGTCTCCAAAAATTCAGTTTCCTCAGGTCGCATGTCATTTTTACGTTTATAATAGTAGAGATTAAAAGGTACATTGAGTTGAGATTTTTGCTGTGGTTTGCCTGCAAGTTCATACTTGTAAATATTGTCATGGCTCAGTTTGTATTGAAAATAACAACAACTATGTTCTGGGGCAGCAAGTAATGGTTTTAAGTTTTCATTCAACAGTTTTAAGTCAAGCTGATCAGGATTGTTGACCATATAATTATTTTTTTGACCGACTAAAATGACGGGTTTTTCCTGATTTTGAAAGTTTGTAGTCGCTTGTCCTATATGTTGGATTTGATCTGAAATAACCACTTTTGTTTTTTGCCCATCTTGAATTTTTGCGTAATCCCACAGGGATGTGCTCAGACACCCTTGTAAAAATAAACAACTTAAGAATAGACAGGCGAGGCTTAATTTTTTGAAATACATTGTTTTCTTTCTCTTTTTTATTTCCATGACAGTCTAAAGGAACGAATTTTTAAAGTAAATTGTCAATAAATGTGACATTTCTCACAGATTGTTAACAGTGCTTTCACCGTAAAAGTGCCGCAGATGTAGAGCTTTGAAAGTGTGCGAGCTATTTACATTTTCATAGATGAACTGAAAATGTAGTCATGCTATAAATTTTCCTCGTTAAAATTATAAATCAGTGAGAAATAATAATGGGCGCTTGGTCACACGAACCATTTGGTAATGACGATGCTTTAGATTGGGTCTACCAACTCGAAAATGTAAAAGATGAGTCTGTTTTAGCACGTGTTTTTAATCGTGCCATTGAAAATCAAGATGACTATCTTGAAGCCGATGATGGCTTTGTGATCGTGGCAGCAGCAGAAGTTGTAGCAAAATTATTGGGCAAAGGTACACAGCAAGATGGATATACTGAACAAGTCGATGCATGGGTAAAATCTGTGGATTTTCAGCCATCTGCTGATTTGTTGGCAAAAGCACAAACTGCCTTGGATTTGGTCTTGGGTGAAGAGTCTGAGTTGAAAGAACTTTGGAGTGAGGCTGAAGAAGAAGATCGGGATGCGTGGTATAGTAATATTGAAGCGTTGAAAAAAATCTTAAAATAAAATCTTGAACTTCAATATGTTCTGAAATTTAACAGTAAATTTCAGAACATTTTTTATGGTGAATGAAAATGTCTACAATACAAAATTATGTTTCGGCTGGATTTGTACTTTGTGGAATCATGTCAATCTCACAGAGTTTTGCATGCATGCCACACTCACCAGATGATGTATTTATTGCACGGTTTCAAAGTTCTCAAGAAATGAAACGTGATAACGCAAATTTTGAAATTAAACTCAGTTCAGATCAATTTATTCTTCGTTCATTCATGGATCGATGGCGCTATTCCAATCCAAAACAATGGCATAGTGCATTTTCAAGCGAACATGTTGCAAAAGACAGTTTAATCATTGGTTTGGCTTATACACCTGATGGTGGGAAACCTGAGCAATATCAGATTGCTTCATTTGCAGAACTAAGTTGTAAGAATGATCAGTTGAGTATTTCTAAACCCATTGCACCATTTTTAGCGTGGAATAGACAAACGGCAAATTGTGCCTTAGGAGATCGGAAAGACATAGGAATTCTGGATGGTTTTTTAGAACATGACCAAGCTTATTACTTGGGACAACTGCAACAGAAATATCCAACATGTCAGAAGTTAAATGCAAAATTTCCACCACTTGAAATGAATGATCATCCTCAACATTCACAAGCAATGTCGGGTTGGGAAAGGTTGATCAACTGGTTTAAATCATGGTTTTGAGAATATCACTGAATATAAAACGGTAAACTAAAGACCACTTATGAAACAAAGAGCAGGGAATTCCTTACTCTTCATCATCATATTGTGCATAGTATTCAGGCGATAGGTTACTAAAACGGGTATATTGACCTTCAAAAGCCAAACGTACTGAACCAATCGGACCATTACGCTGTTTACCAATAATAATTTCTGCTGTCCCTGCTTCTTTTGATTCTTTGTTATAAACCTCATCTCGGTAAATGAACATAATCAAATCGGCATCCTGCTCAATCGCACCTGATTCACGTAAGTCTGACATGACAGGACGCTTGTTTGGACGATTCTCTAATGAGCGGTTGAGCTGTGAAAGTGCAATCACAGGACATTGCATTTCTTTGGCGAGAGCTTTTAAGCTTCGTGAAATTTCACCAATCTCACCGACACGGTTATCGCCCATACCAGGAACTTTCATGAGTTGAAGATAATCGACCATGATGCAACCCAATTTACCACCATGTTGTTTGGCAATACGTCTTGCACGTGCACGCATTTCTGTAGGTGGCAGGGCAGAAGAGTCATCAATATACAAATGCTTTTCTTGTAGTTGCAAAATAGTCCCTGTGACTTTAGACCATTCATCCCCATCAAGTTTACCCGCACGTAAATGACCTTGATGTACTTTACCGTATGAGGAAATCAAACGCATGGCAATCGAGTCAGCAGGCATTTCCATAGAGAAAACGAGGGCAGGTAAGTCACAGTTAAATAACACACTTTCAACCAAGTTCATGGCAAAGGTTGTTTTACCCATGGATGGACGTGCTGCAACAATAATCATGTCACCAGCCTGCATGCCTGAAGTTTTATTATCCAGTTCAACGAAGCCAGTGGTTAAACCTGTGATATTGCCTTCAAGTTGGGAAAGTTCATTTAATTTATCAAATACATCTGCTACAACCGAGGTAATCGGTTTTGGTCCTTGTGCTTTAGCATTATTATTATGTTGTTCCGCAATCGAGAAAATATTGGTTTCAGCCAAATCTAAAATTTCACTGACTTCACGACCTTTAGTGTCATAAGCATTTTGCAAAATTTCATTGCCGACTTTGATCATATTTCTTAAGGTGGCAAATTCACGAATTTTAGTGGCATAGGTTTCTAAGTTATAGAAACTTGCAGGCGAGTCTGCCATTAGTTGAACAAGGTATTCTTCCCCTCCAATGGCTTCAAGGAGATTTTGCTTGATTAACCAGTCATTGACCAAAACAGCATCATAAGGTGAACCATCTTTGTTGAGCTGTTCAATCGCACGGAAAATATATTTATGGCGTGTTGCGTAAAAATCATTTTCATGTAACACATCGCTGACTTGTTCAAAAGATTCAGCAACAGTCATTAGTGCTGCAAGCACAGCTTGTTCAATCGCTAAGTTATGTGGAGGCGTGCGAAATTCTTTTAATTGTTGAGCAGAGTCAGTGGACTTAGCATCTTTATTAAAATGATTTGATGAAGCTGTGGCAGTAGCCTGTGACATAAAAAACCTTGATTTTTACATGAATAAAAAATAAATCAGTGTTGATATATTTTATTAAAAATAGACTAAGAGGATAACCTATATTAGGAGGGGAATGTCGATTTCAAATATTTTAAAGATAAAAAAAGAGCATACAAAAGTATGCCCTTTTTCTTGGTACGAAATTACTCAGATACGATCGTAACGAGAACTTCTGCAACAACATCATGATGCAATTGGATTGCGATGTTGAATTCACCAGTGTGACGAAGCGCACCGTTCGGTAAACGAACTTCTGCACGGTCTACTTCAAGACCAGCATTTGTTAACGCGTCAGCGATGTCACGAGTACCAATTGAACCGAATAATTTACCTTCGTCACCAGCTTTCGCAGTGATTACGATATTTACTTCGTTTAATTGGTCAGCACGTGCTTGAGCAGTAGCTAAAACTTCAGCTTCAGCTTTCTCAAGTTCAGCACGACGAGCTTCAAAAGCAGCAGTATTTGCTTCAGTCGCAGCAACTGCTTTACCTTGAGGGATAAGGAAGTTACGGCCGTAACCAGCTTTAACTGAAACTTTATCGCCTAATTTACCAAGGTTTTTAATGCGTTGTAATAAGATAATATCCACGGCTCAACCTCACTTATGATTGTCAGTGTAAGGAATCAACGCTAAATAGCGAGCTTGTTTAATCGCAAGCGCTAATTGACGTTGGTAACGAGCTTTAGTACCTGTAATACGGCTAGGAACAATCTTGCCGTTTTCAGTGATGTACTGTTTTAAAGTGTCGATATCTTTGTAGTCGATGTACGTAACGTTCTCAGCTGTAAAGCGGCAGAACTTGCGACGACGGTAAAAACGTGCCATGTGTGTTCTCCTTATGCTTCAGCAGAGTCTTGAGCTTGTTGTGCTTCTTCACGTTGAGCTTTACGCGCACGTTTTTCTTCAGCACTCTTAGCCAATAAAGACTCTTCAGTGATAGCGTTTTCACGACGAATAATAACGTTACGAAGAATAGCATCGTTGTAACGGAATAATTCTTCCAATTCATTAAGCGTAGTTTGATTACATTCAACGTTCATTAAAATGTAGTGCGCTTTGTGAATTTTGTTAATTGGGTATGCCAATTGGCGACGGCCCCAATCTTCAAGACGGTGAATTTGACCTTCAGCATCTTTAATGTGAGAGATATAGCGTTCTACCATACCTACCACTTGATCGCTTTGGTCTGGGTGTACCAGAATTACGATTTCGTAGTGACGCATTGTCAGCTCCTTACGGTTTATGCAGCCCCATCCAAATATGAATGAAGCAAGGAGTCTCAAGCAGATATGTACTTTTAAAAAGTATAAATCAAATTGAGTCGCAAAATTTGCGAGCGCTTATTATAGGAAAGTTTGTTATCAAATACAAATGAATCGTGAAATATTTATTGTCACTTTCTTGAAGGAACGGGGGATATAATTGTTCATTTAATTGAATGCTAGAATATCCGAGCATTTTATAGATAGTCACCTAATACATCATGCAGCGATTGACCATTTTTACGATTAATTAATTTGGCTGACATGCCAAAAGCTGTTGGACCTTGCACATCTGCAAGTGGTGTGTCGCCAATAAATAGAACTTCTTCAGCAGTGCAATGTAATTGGTCTATAAAATATTGGTAAATAATAGGATCAGGTTTGCATGCATGTACTTCATAGCTCCACGCATAGACATCGATATCTTTCATTAATTTACTAATGTGCATACCATAAGGTGTTGCTGAATTGGAACACAGCACGATTTTATAACCTTTATTTTTTAATTGTTGCAGGGTTGGCAGGGTATCTGCAAAAAGTTCAATTTCTGCTAACTCTGCTGCTAGTTCAGCATTCAGTTCATCTAAAAAATCTTGGGGAATCTGATAACCTAAATGTGCTGCGATGTCTTGAAAGTCACCATTGATCGACATGACCATGACAGCATCACTCGCTTGTGGCGTATGTCCTTGCGTGTGTAGCCAAAGGATAAAATTTTTATAAGGTGATATTTTTTGTTTAATTTTGGCGAGTGTGCCAAAAACATCAAAAGCGATGACTTTGATTTGGGTATTTGACATTTATAAATCCTCAAAGCTTTATTGTGATCTTCTTTTGTATTCATTCCAAAATAATAGATTTAAGATTATTTGGGAAGTTATTTTAAATCAGTTAATTTTTTTATAGATTGAATAGATACAGTGGAGGAATTGAATTGTATTTAGTCATAGAAAAACAGCTAAAAAAAGATAGAGTGACCTCTATCTTTTAAAACAACGGTAAATGTGGTGCAGGAGAGATGTAAGTAAAACTAAAACTAAAACTTAGTGCAGTGATTAGAATTACTGAATATAAGAAATAGCGTTTTGCCCAAACCTGATCATTTTCAGCTTTAAAACCAATCAATGATAAGTACACCCAATAAGCGCACATCACATTAAAGATAATTAAAAAGAAAATATTGGTATAGCCAAAACAATACAAACCATTCAATACCAGTGCAAATAAGATCACATAGATCAGGCTTTCAACCTTAGTACGATAAATCGAACGCGCAACAGGTAAAATTGGAATCCCAGCATTTTTATAGTCATCGAAACGATAAACTGCAATTCCCCATGAATGTGGCATTTGCCAAAGTGCATATGCTAAAAAAATTAGTAGCGCAGCAACATCAAATTCATTTGAAACAGCGGTATAACCAATCACTGGAGGGCTTGCGCCAGAAATACTGCCAATCACGGTTTGGTGAATGGTGGTACGTTTACTCCATAAACTATAAAAAATCACATATACGACAAAGCCAAGTACCGCAAAGCCAAATGCGTAGGCGTTGACAAAAAACCACAACAAAGCAAAGCCAAGTAAACCGAGCACAGCAGAAAACATTAATGCAACTGTTGGACTGATGGTTTTTTTGACTAAAGCACGATTCATCGTACGTTGCATTTTTTGGTCAATGTCTTGGTCAATGACATTATTCACAACACAGCCAGAAGCAACCACGAGGGTAGTACCAAGGAGTGTGATGAGAAGTAAAAGGAAATCTACAGAACCTTGAGCGGCTAAGAAAAAGCCGCCCAAAGTGGTAACGAAGTTACCGAAGAGAATTCCTGGCTTAGTCAGGAATAGATATTTCTTCAACATGACACCCTAGAGCATCATGTTTGAATGTAAGTAGTTCATGATCCATACAGAACCAATAAGAAGAACTGCAATACACAAGATCGTGTAAATGAATGCAATCACATTCCAACGTTGTTCTGATGAAGAGTTCATGTGCAAGAAGAAAACTAATTGAACTAGAACCTGTGCTACAGCTGTAATTGCAATCGTTGCTACAATCGCACCACGACCGAAGTCAGCTGGATGCATTGCCATATAGAATGGAACGATAGTGAGCAATACAGAAACAATAAAACCAATGGTATATTGTTTCACGTTACCGTGAGAAGCACCTGCAGAATTATGATCGTGACTCATTAGATAACTCCCATTAAGTAAACGACGCTGAATACACAGATCCAAACGATGTCAAGGAAGTGCCAGAACAAGCTTAAGCAAGCAAGACGACGAGTATTTGGTAGAGTCAAACCATATTTTTTGATTTGAATCATTAATACAAGCATCCACACTAAACCTGAAGTTACGTGAATACCATGCGTACCTACTAAGGTAAAGAACGCAGATAAAAACGCACTTGTGCTTGGACCATGACCAGCATGAACTAAATGATTAAACTCATAAAGTTCCATACCAATGAACGCTGCACCAAAAATCCAAGTGATTGCTAACCAAAGTAAAACTTGGTTGACATTTTTCTTGTAAGAAGCAAGTACTGCAAAACCAAAAGTCACAGAAGAAATTAAGAGAGCAAAAGTTTCAGTTAAAACGAAACCTAAAGACTCACCAAATAAATCTTTTGGACTTGGTGTTCCAGGTGGAATATGACTGCTTAATACAGCGAACGCGATGAAGAGTGTACCGAATAAAATCAAGTCACTCATCAAGTATGTCCAGAAACCAAAGACAGTGATGTCAGTGTCATCATGATGATGATGTTCATCATGTCCATGGTTATCGTGATGAAGTACTTCAGCCATTGTCTTAGTCCTTCTTCAAGTGTTTTTCAAGGATTGCATAGCGTTCATTCTCGATGCGTTCTACTTCAGCAGCAGGAACATAATAATCCACTTTTTTCGTAAATGAACTTACGATAAAGCTGATGATTGCACCAACGAATGTAACAACAACCAACCACCAAACATGCCATACAAGTGCTAAGCCCATTACAGTCAATAGCATTGCAATGACAAAACCAGCAGCACGGTCAGTTGGCATATGAATATCTTCATAATGCGTAGGACGTGCATACGCTACGCCATTCTCTTTGTCGTTCCAGAAAGTATCAATACCATTGATCTTTGGAAGTTCAGCAAAGTTATAGAACGGAGCAGGAGATGATGTAGACCATTCAAGAACACGACCATCCCACGGGTCACCAGTGTGATCCATGTTATTTTCGCGTTGTAAGAAGCCAACAACAACTTGCATAACAAAACAGAAGATACCGATTGCAACCAATACTGAACCAAAGAATGCAATAGCAAGGTATGGATCCCATTCTGGATTGTCATATGTATTCAAACGACGAGTCATACCCATGAAACCAAGGATATAAAGTGGCATGAATGCAAAATAGAAACCAAAGAACCAGAACCAGAAAGATGCTTTGCCCCAAGTTTCATTTAACTTCCAACCAAACATTTTTGGCCAGTAGAATGTGATACCTGCGAACATCGCGAATACTACACCACCAATAATTACGTTATGGAAGTGAGCAATCAAGAATAAAGAGTTGTGTACTAAGAAATCCGCTGGTGGAACAGCCATTAATACACCAGTTAAACCACCGATACCGAAAGTCACAAGGAAGCCAAGTGTCCAGTACATTGGTGATGTAAATGTAATACGACCCTTATACATGGTGAATAACCAAGAGAAGATTTTCACACCTGTTGGGATCGCAATAATCATGGTCATGATACCGAAGAACGCGTTAACGTTGGCACCAGCACCCATGGTAAAGAAGTGGTGTAACCATACAACGAACGCAAGAACTGTAATTGCGATAGTTGCATACACCATTGATTTGTAACCGAACAAAGTTTTACGTGAGAAAGTAGATACTACTTCTGAGTAAATACCAAATGCAGGTAAAACTAAGATATATACTTCTGGGTGACCCCAAGTCCAAATCAAGTTCACATAAAGCATTGGGCTACCGCCAAGCTCATTGGTGAAGAAATGGAAATCAAAGTAACGGTCAAGCGTTAACATTGCAATAGTTGCAGTTAATACTGGGAAAGATGCAATGATCAATACTGCTGTACAAAGTGCAGTCCAAGTAAAGATCGGCATATCCATAAGACCCATGCCAGGTGCACGCATTTTAATGATAGTAACAAAGAAGTTAACACCAGTTAAAAGTGTACCAAGACCAGAGATCTGAAGTGCCCAGATATAGTAGTCAACACCAACACCAGGAGAATATTGAATACCTGAAAGAGGAGGATAAGCCATCCAACCTGTTGCAGCAAATTCACCCAATACTAGTGATGCCATCATCAAACCTGCAGCGCCTGCAAATAGCCAGAAGCTTAAAGAGTTTAATAATGGGAATGCAACGTCACGCGCACCAATTTGAAGAGGTACAGTGATGTTCATCATACCAACAACAAGACCCATTGCTACGAAGAAGATCATGATCACGCCATGCGCAGTAAAGATCTGATCGTAATGGTCAGGATGTAAGTAACCTTCACCGCCACCTTTTGCAAGGAACAGTTGAAGACGCATCATGATCGCATCTGCGAAACCACGCACAAGCATGACCACAGATACAATGATATACATGATACCAATTTTCTTATGGTCTACAGATTTAAACCATACATTCCACAGGTAGCCCCATTTTTTGAAATAGGTGATACCACCAAGAAGCGCAGCAGCACCGATTGCCATGATGATCATGGTTACAAGTACGATTGGCTCTTGATAAGGGATCGAGTCCCAGTTGAGTTTACCGAATAATACAGACATGTCTTATTCCTCTACTGAAGCAGTTGCATGTTCAGCATTCACATGCTCAGTACCTGCTGCAGAATGATCCGCACCATGGTAGTTGCTCATGTATTTATTGATAATGCTTTCGAACAAATTAGGCTCAACTGAAGAATAGTAAGTTACAGGATACGGCTTAGTAGGGAATGGACCTTTACGTTTAGCTTCTTCTGCAAGTGCTTTTTCTTCTGGAGTATGCGCATTATTGAGCATGTTCTCAATTTGGTGTTTAGAACGGTCACCATCTTTAAGCGCTGCAAATTCTGCTGCATCTAAAACAGTTTTTTGTTGAGCTTCAGGATTAATTGAAGTTCCAGTACCTGCTTTAACTGCTTCTACCCAACTGTTGAATTCTGGTTCAGTTACAGAATGAGCTAAGAAGCGCATTTGTGTGAAACCATAACCACTATAGTTAGAAGAGAAACCGCGATAAACACCAGTTTCATCAGCTAATACGTGTAACTGAGTTTGCATACCTGCCATTGCATAGATTTGACCTGCTAACTTAGGAATGAAGAAAGAGTTCATTGTAAAGTTAGAAGTCACTTTAAAGTTAACGGGTGTCTTTTCAGGGAAACGAACTTCGTTAACAGTTGCAATTTGTTGCTCAGGATAGATAAAGACCCATTTAAACTGTTCAGCAATAACTTGAATAGTTACAGGCGCTTTGTCAGATTCAAGCGGACGGTAAGGGTCATATTTATGTGAGCCCCACCATGTTAAATACGCAAGAATACCAATAATAATTACTGGAACACCCCATACTACAATTTCAATTGCCGTTGAGTGTGCCCATGTAGGTTTATAGTCTGCGTCTTTATTCGATGCGCGATATTTCCAACCAAACCATAAAGCCATGATGATCGAAGGAATTACGACCAATAGCATTAAGTAGATCGCAGTCATCATTAAGTCAGATTGACCTTGTGCAACTGGACCTTTAGAGTTTAGAAGTACCATATCACCACCACACCCTGTTAAAAGTGCGGCAATCGTAGATAAAGACAATACAGCTAAAATCGTTTGTCTCATTTTACAACCTCGGTGAAGAGTCCCATTCCCTATTAAATATGGGATAGCGATTAAAGTGTCGCATGATTGAAAATGAATATTAATTACAAATAGTAAACATTCTCAATGATCTGACACCCAGACGTTGTAGGGCATTATGCCTCATATCAACAAACTTAGCTATATGTAAAAAGGCTTTAAATAACTGTAACAAAAACCAATTTTTTTACTCGGGTTTGTTTGTGAATATAATATTTTATAATTGTAAATCAAAGTTATAAGGCTAAAAAAGGATGCTTTTGCATCCTTTATGAAAAATTAAAAATTATTGCTTGATGACTTTGGTCTTAACCAACTTATCATGTAATGTTTGTCGTTTTTTACTCAATGCGAATAACAAATCGACAATCGCAAATAAACTTAAAAATCGGTAAATCACAATAAATAGAATTGAGCGTAAGACGAACACACGTATAAAGCTAACTTGTTCATTATTTTCTTCATCAACGATCTTAATCTTTAGCAGTTTTTTACCAATGCTTTGCCCAAATTTTGAGAGTAAATAAGCTTGTACGGCAAGCATGATAAAAATATAGCTGAACATCGCAATCCAAGCTTGATCTGGGAAGAGTGCGAGCATTTGTGATTGAAGCTCAAGAACTTGATTGACATCGTTGCTTTGTGCTTTGGCAAGCATTTGATCTTGTAGGGTTGTGAGTTTTTGAATTTGATCTGTATTTAAAAATAAGCCCAAAATAATTGAGGTTGGTAACCACAATAAAAGATCAATAATTTTGGCAAAAAAACGAGAGTGCAGCGATGCAAGTTCGATATTTTGTTTCGCTTGATTTTGTTGTATTGTTGGTTGATTTGCAAATGGTTCTGTTTTATTGAGTGAAACAGGGGCAACATAACCTGTAGGTTCATAGACAAGTTTACCTTGTGTGAGTTCACCCAAAGCTTTCCATTCAGTCATCCCTTGATGCCAAGCCAAATCGGTGAGTAGGATTTGTTGGTCAGCAAGCATTTGATTGATTTGTTCCAGTGTGTATGGACCAGCTTGTTGATTATTTCTCGCCAAGTAAATTTGCATAAAGCATTATTCTCAAAAATCTAAAACGTAAAAATTGTAGATAAACTAGTATAGCGTAGCATTAAATTGCTTCATCTACTTTTTTGAACCCTTATGTATACTCGATTTTTCATCTGATGAAAATTAAATTTACATGAAATCTTAAATATCAATTCAAAATAATGGTATTGCTTGAACGTATTATTGATCTATAGACATAAAAAAGACCCTCGAAAGGGTCTTTTCTTCAGCTTGATTAAGCTTTAGATTTTTCTTCTGCAAGGAAGAACCAAGTGTCTAATACTGAGTCTGGGTTTAATGAAACAGATTCGATACCTTGTTCCATCAACCAGAATGCTAAGTCAGGGTGGTCAGAAGGACCTTGACCACAGATGCCGATGTATTTACCTGCTTTACGGCATGCATGAATTGCCATAGAAAGTAACACTTTTACAGCAGCATCACGCTCATCAAACAAGTGAGATACGATACCTGAGTCACGGTCTAAACCAAGTGTTAACTGAGTTAAGTCATTAGAACCAATAGAGAAACCATCAAAATGCTCAAGGAATTGTTCAGCCAATAATGCATTGGTTGGCAATTCACACATCATGATCACTTTAAGACCATTTTCACCACGTTTTAAGCCATTCGCAGCAAGCAATTCGATGACACGTTTCGCTTCGTTTACAGTACGAACGAAAGGGATCATGATTTGAATATTGGTTAAGCCCATTTCGTCACGTGCTTTTTTCAATGCGCGGCATTCAAGCTCAAAGCAGTCACGGAAGTTATCAGACACATAACGGCTTGCACCACGGAAGCCCAACATTGGGTTTTCTTCTTCTGGCTCGTACAATTTACCGCCGATCAAGTTCGCATATTCGTTAGATTTGAAATCTGACATACGAACAATCACTGGTTTATCCGAAAATGCAGCGGCAAGCGTAGAAATACCTTCAACGAGTTTTTCAACATAGAATTCGATTGGTGATGAATAACCAGCAGTACGTGCCATTACAGCTGCACGAGTTTCACGTGGTAGGCTGTCAATGTTTAATAATGCTTTAGGATGCACACCGATCATACGGTTAATGATAAATTCTAAACGCGCTAGACCAATACCTGCGTTTGGAATTTGTGCAAAGTCAAATGCACGGTCAGGGTTACCCACGTTCATCATGACTTTGAATGGAAGCGCAGGCATAGACTCAATCGAGTTACGTTGGATTTCAAAATCCAAAGCACCTTCATAGATAAAGCCGGTATCACCTTCAGCACAAGAAACAGTTACTTCTTGACCATCTACAAGGACTTCAGTTGCATTACCACAACCAACGATTGCAGGAACACCCAATTCACGAGCGATAATTGCTGCGTGACAAGTACGACCACCACGGTTAGTGACGATTGCTGCGGCACGTTTCATCACTGGTTCCCAGTCTGGGTCAGTCATGTCTGATACAAGAACATCACCTGGTTGTACTTTGTCCATTTCTTTAATAGAAGTAACAATACGTACTTTACCAGAACCGATACGTTGACCAATTGAACGACCTTCACACAGAACTGTACCTTTTTGTTTAAGGAGGTAGCGTTCCATTGTACCGACATTTTCACGGCTTTTTACAGTTTCAGGACGTGCTTGAACGATATAGATCTGACCGTCGTCACCATCTTTCGCCCATTCGATGTCCATCGGTGCTTGATAATGTTCTTCGATGATCAATGCTTGTTTAGCAAGTTCTTGAAGTTCTAAATCATTTAAAGCAAATTGTTGACGTTCAGCTTTTTCAACGTCTACAACAACAACAGATTTACCTGCCGCACCTTCTTCACCATAAATCATTTTTTGGTGTTTAGAGCCAAGGTTACGACGGATGACTGCGTGTTTACCATTTCTAAGAAGTGGTTTTGAAACATAGAACTCATCAGGGTTGACTGCACCTTGTACAACCATTTCACCCAAACCATAAGAGGCAGTGATGAATACCGCTTCACGGAAACCAGACTCTGTATCTAGTGTAAACATTACACCTGCAGCACCCGTTTCAGAGCGAACCATACGCTGAATACCTGCTGAAAGAGCAACGATGTCATGCGCGAAGTTTTGGTGTACACGGTAAGCAATCGCACGGTCATTATATAATGAAGCAAAAACTTCTTTGATCGCGATGAGAACGTTATCGATACCACGGATGTTTAGGAAGGTTTCTTGTTGACCTGCAAATGATGCATCTGGTAAATCTTCAGCAGTTGCAGATGAACGAACTGCAACAGCAATGTCAGGATTACCATTAGAAAGTGCAGTAAATGCTTCACGAACTTCTTGTTCTAAGCCAGCAGTGAGTGGAGTATCTACGATCCATTGACGGATTTTTGCACCCGTTTCAGCTAGTGCAATAACATCATCAACATTTAAAGTTGCGAGCTCTGCATTAATCTTAGCGTTTAGACCGCTTTGCTCTAGGAATTCGCGGTATGCATCAGCAGTTGTTGCAAAACCACCAGGTACAGATACGCCAGCATTTGCTAAATGGCTGATCATTTCTCCAAGTGATGAGTTTTTACCACCCACGAGTTCAACGTCGTGTTTCCCTAGTTTTTCCAGACCGATTACGCGTGCTTCCAAAGTTGTTACTCCACTTTTGCAGTATTAATCACTATCTTGGCTTGAAATTATAACAAAAAACTTAGCTTTTTAATTCAAGCAAGTCATAGTCATGTAAGATGGGCATTACTATAAAGATTATACATCGCTAAGACAAATATTTGAGGAGATTTTTAATGTCAGAAAGTAACCAAATAAAGCGCAGTGTATTTTTCATTTCTGATGGTACAGCAATCACTGCTGAAACCCTTGGACACTCATTGTTAGCGCAATTTCCTCATGTGAAGTTTGATATCCATATTATTCCATATATTAGTTCTGAAGAAGCTGCAATGAATGTGGTCGAGGAGATCAATATTCGCGCTGAAAAAGACGGTCAACAACCCTTAGTTTTTGATACGTTAGTTGACCCTTATGTACGCGATATTATTAACACTGCAAATGCTGTAAATCTTGATGTTTTTGAGGGGCTTATCAGTAAATTATCAGACGTTTTGGGGACGCAGCCTACAACTTTAGTCGGACAGACCCATGCGGTGACTGATTCTGAGTCTTATAAAGCTCGTATTGATGCAGTACATTTCGCTTTAGATAATGATGATGGTGCACGTACACGTCACTATGATAAAGCTGATCTAATTCTGATCGGGGTGTCCCGTTCAGGTAAAACACCAACTTCGATTTACTTGTCATTACAATTTGGAATTCGTGTTGCAAATTATCCACTTACAGAAGAAGATTTGGATGATAATCGCTTACCAGCAGTGCTGAAAGAGCACAAACATAAGTTGTTTGGTTTGATGATTGATGCTGAAAGATTGGTGGCAATACGTACAGAACGTAAGGCAAATAGTCGCTATGCAAGCTTTTCGCAATGCCAAATGGAGTTGCGTGCAGTTGAGGGAATTTACATTTCTGAGGGGATTAAATACCTCAATGTTTCAGAAATGTCAATCGAAGAAATCTCAACACGAATTTTGCAAATGACAGGTTTAAAACGTAGAATTGTTTAATAATTAATCAATAAAGCATGCTTATTTGTTGTTAAAGCTGGATGAAAATTCAGCTTTTTTTAATTAAAATGATGCATTCTTCTATATAAAATTTCTATTAATAAGGATGTGATTTTTCATTTTTTAAACATTATTTTGTATGGAAAATAGTCAATTCATCTGCGCTATTTGAGATGAATTAAAGCAATATCACTTAAAAAAATAGCTCATAGTTATATGAGAAATGGCATGAGTATTATCTAATGTGATATTGGGTATACTAACTATTTAAAATCTAAATAGTTGAAAATAGCAAAATAGGATTTATTTTGATTAATAAGTGTACAATTTGGTTGTTGAGAAAATGAGTTGTGCGAAACCTGATAGCAGTATGAGTACAGAAATTTTAAAGAAGTGGTTTTTATTTTCTAAGATTTACTTATTTTATTTGAAAATGATTGATCAAAAAACCGAGCAAGAGTGCTCGGTTTTTGCTCCAACCTAATCTCTATATAAAATAGAAATTAGCGTTTATTGTAGATGGCTTGTGCAGCGGGTAAGTTTTCACGCATCGCTGCAATACGTTGTGTATTTGATGGGTGTGTAGAAAGGAATGATGAACCACCTGCACCATCTAGTTTATTCATTTTTTCCCAAAGTGAAATTGCAGCTTGTGGGTTATAACCTGCCTTTGCCATGAGCATTAAGCCACCTTGGTCGGCACGACTTTCTAAACTACGTGAATAGGGTAGACCAACACCAATTTGACTGCCTAATTGTGCAGCAGCAGTGCCAAGTTGACCGACACGATCACCCGCAGCACTTAGACCAATATTTAAGGCTAAATCAGTAAGGGCTTGTGCACCGATTTTACTTTTTGCATGTTCTTCTAAAGCATGCACCATTTCATGCCCCATCACTGCGGCAATTTCGGCATCGGTTAAATTGAGTTTATTTACGATACCTGTGTAGAATACAACTTTACCACCAGGGGCAACATAGGCATTGACTTGATCTGATTTTAAAACAGCAAGTTGCCAATCAAATTTTGTACCTGTTTGGTTCATTTGATCTGCATATGGTTTTAAGCGTAAGAAAACACTATTAATACGTTTGTAGGTCGATGATGAGGCATCCAGCGTATTATTTCCACGTGCTTCCTGTACAGTTTTATTAAACCCTTGGGTTGCAGCAACATTGAGTGTTGCACTGTCTGCACCAGCCATATCTGCCATCGTGGTACAGCCAGAAATTGAAATTAAGCCTGCTGTACAAATACCCATCATAAGTTTATTATTCATTATAATGTGCTCCAACAAATATAAAGTAATAAGTTTAATTATATTGATTTTAATTATGTGCGAGTATGTAAAATTGCTTCATGATCATAGTATTTGTGTAATTTTTTCATTTATAAAAACTGCATTGCTAACCAATACAGTAAGCACATCGCATCAAGAATTAAATAAAGTGTGCACAGTGGTTTAATTTTTTCATTGAGATTTGGTTTGTTGCGATGAAAAAAGATAATGCTATTTTGAATAAGAATAATTGGAATTAAAATACATGCTAATGAAATGCTTAGACCCAGTAACGCATTTTGAATAATTTCAGGATTATTGGTTTGTGCTTGAATGATGAGCATCGCAAGTGTAGGTGCGCCACCAATCGCAAAGAGTGATGAATAAAAAATTGCACCTGAAATATTTTTCTGCATAGCCATCATACTTTTCATAAAATTCTTGCTACATTCTAACAAGTGAGCATTGCTTGAAAAGCGTAACTTTACACGACTTTAGTCTGCCGTAATATATAAAAAAAGCCCGATTAATATCGAGCTTTTCTAAATAATTTAAATTATTTTTTGATCGCTGCTGAGTAAACTTTTTTTGCTTCAATCATATTTTTGTTGAGGTCTTTGATACGGTCATCATTCGAAGGATGTGTTGAAGTGAATTTTCCAAGACCATTACCACTACTATCAATCTGATTCATTTTTTGCCAAACAGTGACAGCCGCCTCAGGGTTATAGCCTGCTTGTGCCATGAGGATTAGACCACCACGGTCTGCGGATGATTCTAGGCTACGAGAATAAGGTAAACCCACACCATATTTGCTACCAATATCAAGTGCTTGACCACCTAAAGAACCAAATTTTTCTTCAGCATAGCCTTTACCAATTTTAACTGCCATATCGGTCAGTGCTGTTGCACCCGCAGAACGTTTTGAGTGTTCTTCTAGTGCATGGGTCATTTCATGTCCCATGATTGCTGCAATTTCAGCATCTGTTAGTTTTAAGGTATTTACGATACCTGTAAAGAACACGACTTTACCACCAGGCATTACAAAAGCATTCAGTTCATCTGAGTGTAAGACACTGAGCTTCCAATCAAATGTCTGACCAGTTTTATTCGCTTGGTCAGCAAAAGGTTTCATTTTAAGGAAAATAGTATTGATGCGCTTATAGGTAGAGGAGGTTGTGTCTAAGGCACGTTGTGCTTTAGCGTCTTCTACAAGGAGTTGATAATCTTGTGCGGCATTTAAATTTAAGGTTGCTGAGTCATTTCCAGTTAAATCTGCAATGGTTGTGCATCCAGATAATGTTGCTGCAAGACCGAAGCCTAATATTAATTTTTTATTCATCATTATATTTACCATAATATGTAATCATTATAAATATTATACCAATAGTTATATTGGCTTAATCGGAGAAAGAATTATCTTTTATTTTTTGAAAAAAATCAAAATAAAATCACATTTTATTTTAACTGTAATAAAAAAGCTCCCGAAGGAGCTTTTATTTACTATCATTTAAGCATCAAATGGATGACGTAATACGATGGTTTCATCACGGTCAGGACCTGTTGATACGATGTCGATCGGACATTCGATCAATTGTTCAATACGTTTAATGTAGTTGATTGCATTTTCAGGCAATTGATCTAATGATTTTGCACCGAAAGTAGATTCAGACCAACCTGGCATGGTTTCGTAGATTGGTTTTAAAGTTTCAAATGCAAGTGCATCAGAAGAACCAACACAACCAGAGTCAGCAGCTTCATAACCTACACAGATTTTCACTTCTTCCAAACCGTCTAAAACGTCAAGTTTAGTTAGGCAAATCCCTGAAAGTGAGTTCACATCAACAGAGCGACGTAAAATTTCAGCATCGAACCAACCACAACGGCGTTGACGACCTGTAGACGCACCAAACTCAGCACCAATCGTACCTAAGTGTTTACCGATTGCATCACCGACATCGTTTGCAGCATCATAGACCAACTCAGTTGGAAATGGACCTGCACCTACACGTGTTGTATAAGCTTTGGTAATACCCAATACATAGTCAAGGTGTAACGGACCTAGACCAGAACCTGAGCTTACGCCACCCGCAGTTGTGTTTGAAGATGTTACATATGGATATGTACCATGGTCAACATCAAGAAGAGAACCCTGTGCGCCTTCAAACATCACGTTTTGACCGTTTTTGCGATAGTTGTGCAACTCAGTTGTGACATCAACAACCAATGGAGCAACAACTTTGCGCCATTCGTCACACAGTGCAATCACATCTTCAACTTTAACAGCGTCAACACCGAAGAATTGAGTTAACTGGAAGTTATGGTACTCAAGTAATTCTTCAAGTTGTGCTTTAAGATGTTCGCCACCACGGACCAAATCTGCAACACGAATCGCACGGCGTGCAACTTTATCTTCATATGCAGGACCGATACCACGACCTGTTGTACCGATTTTGGCATTGCCACGTTTAATTTCACGTGCTTGGTCTAACGCAATGTGATGCGGAAGAATCAAAGGACAGTTTGGAGAAATACGTAAACGCTCACGAACTGGAACACCTTCTTTTTCAAGGATGTCCATTTCTTTGATCAACGCTTCAGGAGAAAGTACAACACCATTCCCAATTAAGCACAGTACGTTTTCACGTAAAATACCTGATGGAATGAGGTGAAGAACTGTTTTCTTACCACCTACGACGAGCGTATGACCTGCGTTATGTCCACCTTGATAGCGTACAACCGCAGCCGCCTGATCTGTGAGCAGGTCAACGATTTTACCTTTACCTTCGTCGCCCCATTGGGTACCAAGTACCACAACATTCTTGCCCATAATAGCCTCATTACATCATGCTGTTAAAATTGAAAACTTCATACCAATGACATGAACATTGATATAAAGCGATTAAATTTGTTCGACTTTCCATTCACCAGCAACATTCACCATTTGATGTGTTGCATTTGGAACAGATGTTAAGTCATCTTTACCTAATAATTGGATCACGCTTAAACCGTTGCTGCGTGCTTGTGCAATTGCAGCGAGTAGGGCTGCATCTGTACCTTTTGGTGCAACAACTGTCTTAATCGCTTGGAATTGACCTGCACTGAGTGCATATAAGTCACACGAAAAACCTGTCGCAGGGCGTGCACGACCAAAATGTTCACCGATACCATCATAACGACCACCTTGTGCCAATGGTGCAGCACGATTGGGTGCATACACAGCGTACATGAGACCTGTATGATAATGGTATGAACGCAGCTCTACGACATCAATGCCAATGTGCAGATTTGGCCAGCGTGCCTGAATTTCTGCTTGCGTAGTTGCGAGTGCATCAAAGGCTTGTTTAAAGGCTGCATCCTGTAGAATTTCAGCACTTAAGTTGCTTTGTAATGCAGCCAAATCGCTTGCATAACGACCTAAAGCATAGAAATCTGAACCGAATTTTAATTCTTGCGTAAATTCAGCCAATTCTGGTAATGCTTTACGTTGATATAAATCTGAAAGTTGACGTTCAGTAGTTTTACTCAAATTGGCATGTTTCACCAAACTGCGGAATAAACCGACATGTCCTAAATCAAGATGGACACCATCAACTAAATTTGCGGTTTCGATCAAACTCAGCATTACGTCAATCATTTCAACGTCAGCGTCAATGCTGTCTGAACCAAACAATTCTGCACCCAACTGAAGTGGGGCACGTGTGGTATTAAAACCTTGTGGTTTGGTATGAAGTACTGTTCCTGCATAGCAGTAACGAGCCACACCTTCTACTGGATGTACATGCGCATCAATACGAGCCACTTGTGGTGTCATATCGGCACGCACACCAAGTAAACGACCTGAAAGCTGGTCGATGACTTTAAAAGTGGCTAAGTCTAAATCTTGATTCGATTCTGAAAGAGAAGAGAGAGATTCGATGTATTCGATAAACGGCGTGTACACCAATTGATAACCTCGAGAAGCAAGGAAATCTAAAGCGCTACGGCGCAAAGTTTCAATGACTTGCGCTTGCTCTGGTAATACATCAGCTACACCATCAGGTAATAACCATGTCTCTGAAATGGGCATGTTGTAAACCTAAATCCTGTCAGCGCGGAACTCATCCGCATAAAAAAATCGGGAGCACACCCGATTTCTCTTATTTTAGCACGATCATTTACACTGTGCATTAATAAAATAGCTTTTGATGTGGTGATAAGTTGATAGCTTCGACATAAATTGGACATAAAACTGTTCATTGCACATTATTTGTATTCAATACATTGTATTATTTAACTTTTTATACATAGCTGACTTGCTGTTTGCAGTGTTTAAAATATAATTTATTCGTTTAGAAAAACAGCATCTATTTTATTTAAGCAACGAAATATTAAAAGTCGGGGAAATATGGAACTACACAGCAACGTATATTACACACATCCAAGTATTGAAATCATGCAAAAACTGGATCGTTTATTTCAAGAACATCATGGTGAACAAGACAAATTTATTGCTGTTGCAGTTGAGTTAAACGCACAATTGGGACAAGAACTTGCGGAAGAACTTTTAAATACAGTGGATAGTATTGAGTTTGATTTAGCGCCTGAATCATTACACTCAATTGCAGACTATTCGGTTGCCCATTTTGTGCATGGTTCTTCTGGTGATGAATTTATTGAAGCGATCTTACTGTTTCTAAAAGCATTACTCCCTGATATCAATACATTGGCTTGGGGCTGTGGGGATGATGATCCGTGGGAGTTTTGGTTTAAATTTGAAGGCGATGAATTGATTCGTGAAGATGATGAACCTTTCAATGACCCTGAACAGGATGAAGAGATCAAATCATCCATTTATACATGGTGGCATGCAGGCTTAACTGAAAAAATCAAAGAAGGTTTCTTAAACCAGCAATAATTTTTTATTCACATACAAAGAGAAGTACACCTTTAAACTGCTGTACTTCTCTATTTTTTTTGACGTTCTTAACTATTTTAAAAATTCTTCAGTGCTTTGGATTTGTGCAAACATTTGAAAAGCAGATAAACACGCTGTTTGCACATCAACCGCTTGAACAGTGCGATCTGCATAGCTTAAATCACGGGTAGCAGTTGCATCCGAAATAATAATAGGTTGATAGCCGAATTCTGCTGCGGCACGAGAGGTGGCATCCACACACATATGTGTCATCATGGCAGAAATGACTAACTTCTCGATCGCAAGTTTTTCAAGAATAGCTTTTAATTCAGTTTGAAAAAAACTATTAGGAAATTGTTTTTTGACAATGGTTGAATCTTTCTTGAGTTTTAAACCTGTAGATAATTCAACGCCATGAGTTCCTGCTTGGAAAAATGGTGCATTTTCACCCTCAAAAATATGTTGAATATAAATAATGGGTTGCTGTGTTTGAATAAAATAATCTTCTAATGCATTGATTTGTTGAAGAGCTTGTTCTGCTTGAAATAACTCCATTTTCCCACCTTGGAAATAATCATTTTGTACATCAATGACTAATAATGCGTTATGGTTCATTGGGTATATCCATGTATTGAAGTTGTTATCACATTAAACAATCTTGGATAAATCTCACAGTAAGTTGCGAAAGACTTTATGGATGATCACTTTCATTTTGAAAATGTTAAGGATAAAAAATGCTAGAACTGGATGCGATTGATCTTAAAATTTTACATATTCTTCAAACAGACTCTCGTTTAAGTCACAAAGATATCGGTGAGCAGGTACATCGAACGGGGCAAGCGGTTGGACAACGTATTCAACGCTTAACTGATTTGGGGTTGATTGAAAAATACACCATTAAAATCAATTATTCGACCACACAATTTATTCGCATCATGATGGAAAATAATCAATTTTCTGCATTTGAAGATTTTTTAAAGCATTATCCGCAGATTGAGTATAGTTACAAAGTTTCTGGGTCAGCGTGTTATATGTTGCAGAGTCATTTTGAAATAAATGAGCTAAATCAGTTTATCGAAGAACTATCCGCATGGGGACACTATGCAGTGGATCATGTGGTACGTTCTGTAAATGGATAAATAAGAATGAAAAATAGATTTATTTGGAAAGAATATTTGCCTATTTTTTCAAGTCAGGATAAAACTAATTATATGATAGTTTAGATAAAACATACGCAAAAATAGGTTTAAGGATGAACTACAAAATAGCGTTAGCAATGTTAGCTTTTGCTGCAAATTCTGTTTTGTGTCGACTAGCTTTGGCACAAGATCAAATTGATCCGATGAGTTTTAGTGTGCTTCGGGTATTGAGCGGTGTGATTGTACTGGCTATTTTATTTGTCATGGCAAATCGTCAACGTGTTACAAAGCTAAAACCGCATTGGCAGATCAAAAATGGATTTTTCTTAGCCTTATATGTGGTTGCACTGTCGTTGGCATACGTGAAAATTGATGCAGGTGTAGGTGCATTGATTTTATTCGGTACAGTGCAATTTACCATGGTGATTTATGGATTATTACATGGCGAACGTTTGAACCTACAAAATGCGACAGGCTTATTATTGGCAATTTTAGGCATCATTATATTGTTGCTTCCTGGTGCAACAGCACCTGATTTGATGTATTCCTTGATTATGGTGGTTTCAGGTATTGCATGGGCGGCATATAGTATTTTGGGTAAAGGTTCAGAAAATCCCTTGGTCACAACCTATAGTAATTTTGTGATGGCTTTGCCTTTTGTATTGATTTTTAGTGTATTTTTTATTGGCAATCTACATATGAATTGGCAAGGCATACTGCTTGCTGTGACTTCAGGTGGTTTGGCATCAAGTGGGGCTTATGTGCTGTGGTATTCGATTTTAAAACAGATTGATCGAATTACCGCAAGTGCAGTGCAATTGAGTGTGCCATGTTTATCCATTATCGGTGGTTCGCTGTTTATTGGTGAAATGGTGGGGTGGCGCGTTATTTTTTCGAGTATTTTGGTTTTATGTGGCATTTTGTTGGTGATTTTCTTTCCATCTAAGCCAAAATATTCTCCATGTCTAAAATAAAATTATCAAAATTTTTTGAAGTTTTAGGTGTTTAGCGTTAATGGTTGTTAAAGGACTACAAAATTGCTGTGATGTAAAAACACAGCAAGTATTTATATTCATTGATAATATAATAAATCTATTTTTCAGGGCGAATGATCATACAGGTTGCAGTTGCATGTGCATAAAGTTTACCTTCTTCATCCACGATTTGACCTTCAGAAATGCCAAGATTTTTACTCATATTAATGACTTTTCCTGTAGCCAATAATGTTTTATTCATCGGAATAGGGCGACACATTTTAATATTTAGGTCGATAGTGCCATAACCTACACCAGCTTCAAGCATTGTATGTACAGCACAACCTGTAACTGAGTCTAGAACTGTTGCAGCAAAACCACCGTGTACACCGCCAAGTGGATTTAGATGACGTTGATCCGCTTGAACTTTAAAATTGGCAATACCTTCAGAAATTTCATGAATATCCATAGGAATAGTTTCAGTAATACTTGCACGAGGGATATGTCCCGCAACCATGGCTTGTAAAAATTCGAGTCCAGTCATTTCTTTGGGATGTTTCATATTAAACTTCCTGCTTATATTTTAAAGAGTTTCAAAATGGAACTTATTGTTTAAATTTAGCAAGTCCTTTTATTTTGTCAATATAAAACCTGAATATAAAATGTTGTAGATATTATGATTGGCTTTAGATTTATTGTATTTTTCATCAATGCTATAGTGTGAGTTGGTATGTGATTTTTAATTTGCTTGGGTGCTTAAAAGAAAACTAAAAAGGATTAAATAGCTTTGAAAAATGAAAATAAGACCTCTTATTTTTAAATAAAAAACCCGCGAAAATCGCGGGTTTTAGATCTGAAAATTAAAATTTCAGATTATTTTTCAGCAGCAATTGATGCAATCGCAGCGTCAACGCCTTCGATTGAATCAGCAGCTTTCTTGATACGTGCAAGTGCATCGACAAGCACTTCGTCAGCAGTTGCATAAGAAATACGCATATAACCGCCTAAACCGAATGCATCACCAGGAACAACAGCAACGCCTGTTTCTTCTAATAACCATGCAGAGAATTCTGTGCAAGATTTTAAACCTTTCGCACGAATCAATGGGCGGATGTTTGCATAAGCATAGAATGCACCATCAGCAGGAAGACAAGTAATGCCTTTAATATCGTTCAAGCCATTTACCACTAAGTCATGACGACGGTGGAAAGCTTCAATCATTGGTTGAAGAACGTCTTGAGGACCATTCAATGCAGCTTCAGCAGCAACTTGTGAAATCGAAGTAGGGTTTGAAGTCGATTGAGATTGGATTTTTTTCATCGCACCGATGAGTTTAGCAGGACCTGCTGCATAGCCAATACGCCAGCCAGTCATTGCATAGGCTTTAGATACACCGTTAAGCACGATAGTACGCTCATAAAGATCAGGTGCTACAGTTGCTATGTTGTAAAATTCATCATCCCAACGGATCGGTTCATACATATCATCAGAAGCGATATAAACTTCAGGATATTTACGAAGAACTTCAGCCAAAGCTTCTAATTCAGCTTTTGTATAGATCATACCTGTAGGGTTAGATGGGCTGTTTAAAACCACTAAACGAGTTTTGTCTGTAATTGCAGCTTCAAGTTGAGCAGGAGTAATTTTGAAACGTTGTTCTTCACCACATTTCACAACAACTGGCACGCCTTCAGCAATGATCACCATGTCTGGATAGCTTACCCAGTAAGGTGCAGGGATGATCACTTCATCGCCTTTGTTTAACAAAGCAAGTGCCAAGTTAAAGAAAGATTGTTTACCACCACAAGAAACCAAAATTTGGTTTGCTGCGTATTCTAAGTTGTTATCACGTTTTAATTTCGCAATGATTGCTTTTTTAAGCCCAGGCGTACCGTCAACAGCAGTGTATTTGGTAAAACCGTTATTAATCGCTGCAATTGCTGCATCTTTGATGTGTTGTGGGGTGTCGAAATCAGGTTCACCAGCGCCCAAGCCAATAACATTCTTGCCTGCTGCTTTGAGTTCAGCAGCTTTATTGGTAACAGCAAGCGTTGGGGACGGTTTGATGGCATTTACACGATCAGAGAGACGTACGTCCACGGCAGTATTCCTTCTTATGGGGATTAAAAAATAAAAAGCACATTATGATAGCCTAAAAATTCGTATCGAGTCGCCTGAAAATTAAGCAAATTCGCTAAATAATCACGAAAATCAAACTTTAATGTATCAATAAAATACAAATCGTCATGAATGTGTGTGAGAACTCGCATCATTTCCAAAATTTTCGTACAATATATGCAGTTAAAACTGAGACATTTTCATGAGTACCTCAAATTCTCCCAAGAAAAAGCCCATAGTGAAATTGCCTTTTCCTGTGAAAAATGCCAACGATGCAAAACCTGCTGACGAAGATGTAGAGGATATGCGTCCAAAACCACAGCAATATGCTGATCGTACATGGATGCCACCACGTGGTACACGCCGTTCGATGGGAAAACGTTAATAAAAAACAGGCAATTGCCTGTTTTTTATTGCTTATAATTTATTGTCCGTAATGATATTCAAGATTTAATTTTTTAAGTTGTTGTTCAAGTTGTTTTTCTCTTTTATTTGGATTGTACAGACCAACTTCTTTTCTAATTTTTTCTGAAATATCATCTTTATTTATTTGTGAACAGTCATTTTCAATTTGACAAATAGATTGGACAGCTTGCGTGAGTGCATCTGGCTTAGATAATTGAGACAATTCGAACTGATTAAGAGTTTGGTCAGGATCTGTCATTGAATGGCGACATAACTGATCATTTTCTTGGCATATAAATGTTGGGACTTCATAGCTCATCATCACTGTGGTAAAAATAATCCATTTAATATCTGATATATTGTCAATTTTCTGAGATAAATTTGCATAGTCTGAGTAGTTTGAGGTTTTAGCATTTTGTTGAATAAAATCCTGAACCTTTTTTAATGTTTCTGCTTTAGTTTGATCAGTGAGTGGTTGATTGCGAGAAATGAGTGAGTGTTCCATTGCTAATGGTTGTTTAGCATTTTTCTTCTGCGATTTCAGTAGATCATATTCAGCATCAATCATTGCCTTGATCATATTTTCTTGACGTGGCGTAATCAGTTCAGCAGACGTATCTAAGCTGATAAAATAAGTTAAACTCAGCAGACAAAATTTGATGATTTTTATTCTCATTTTTAGCTCCATTTGTCAATGTTGTAGATATTTTACAGCGTTAAATTTAGATTTGCATAATAAGCTTTTTTCTTTTGATACATAAAATGATCAGCACGTTTTAACATCTGTTCAATACTTTCATTTGCTTCTGTAGTTGCATGTCCCATCGCAATGTGAATGGGTTGAGATGCATAATATTGATTATCAATATTTAATAATTCTTCAATAACCAGTTTTTGATTTTCGGCAGTTTCTTCATTTGCACCTGTCATTAAAATTACGAATTCATCTCCACCAATGCGTGATGCTGAAAAAGTTGTATTGGCAATAGCACGATTTAAAAGATTACCCATTCGACGTAATTGTTCATCACCTGCATCATGTCCAAATTCGTCATTAATATATTTTAGGCCATTCATATCAATGTAAATCGCAGAGATTGGACGCACTAAATTACGTTCTAAACGATGGATTTCTTCAGTGTAAAATGATCGGTTGGTGAGTTTGGTCAGCACATCATGTTTGCCCAAATATTCCAAATAGCTTTCGGCTTTTTTACGGGCAGTAATGTCGGTCAAAGCAAGTTGGACTAAGCCCCAATCTTGTTCATAGCCTGGAAAAACTGTGAATTGTAGGAGGACATGGCGAATCGAGCCGTCTAAGGCATAATTAATCGCTTCCCGTTGATGATGGATATTACCATTCCATAATTCAATCAATTGTTCACGAAAAGTTTGGTGCATTTCCTTGGATAGAACTTGGTGTAAATTTTTAAATAAAGTGTCTTTATCAGGTGCTTTAAATAAATCTAAAGTGGCTTGATTGACATCGAGTAAAATAATGTCATCAACACATTGGTTAATAAAGTCAGCATGGACATCTAAAAAAGTCACAAAATCTTCAATGCCCAAAGCACGTAATTGATCGAGTCTTATTTTGACTTGACTAAAATCTTCTACCCATAATGATGTCGGCGAATAAATAAAACGAGACTCTGCTAAACGGCGGTTATTTTCTTCTAAACGACAGGCATTCTGATAATCGCTAATATCTTCTGTGGTCAATAAAACACGAGATAAGTCATGCTGAGCATTGGGCAAAACTACTCCACGTAGTTTAATGTCTAACTTTTTACCTGAAATAGTGTAATTAATTGTTGTACTTGAAAATTCTGTTTCACCTTGCCATAAAGCGACAAGCTCTAAAATATGTGACTGAAACATTTCTTGTTGAAAAATAATATGCAGATTTTCGCATAAATGCTGCTGATTTTGCGCTTCAAAAACATCTAAGGTCTTCGGATTTACTTTTAAAATTTTAATTTTATGGGCACATTGGGTGACCCGTGCTAAATCTTCTTGTAAAAATGCTTTTAAATCGGTGATGCCTTGATCTTTCCATAGATCAAATTGTTTTTTGACCTCACTATAGTCTTCAAGCCACATAGGAATAGGTGAAAGATTGAAAATTGATGATTCTAAAATCTCCATTTTATATTCCTAGTCATTTAGTTGGTTCATTAAGTTATGGCGGAAATATAGCACTAATTATGAGGCTATAGCAAAGGACTTAGGGTGAAAAATGCAATTTAAGTCACATTTTATTAAAATTATGTGCTTATATTTTATAATAATTAATTATAACTTTAGTATTTATTTAGTTTAAGTTTGTAATTATTGGATTGTGAAAAATCACATAATAAGTTGTGAAGTAAACTTAAAAATTTAAGAACGGTAGTTTTGATAATACTGATTTTTTTGTTCGTACATGTTTAAGTCGGTTAAGCGCACCAGATTTTCAATATTTGGCTCAGAATCGGTACAGCCAATCCCCGCAGCAACACTGATTAGGGCATGTTCATGTTCAATGTTGTCTTCGCAAATATAATTTTGAATTTTTTCAAATAATTGATACGCCATGATTTCTGTGGCTTGTGGCATTAAAATAACAAACTCATCACCGCCTATACGGGAAATAGAATAAGCCGTATTTTCAGTTGCTTTACGTAAAATATTCGCAAAGCGTTTTAATACGAGATCACCACAATGATGACCTTTAAGATCATGGTGGTGTAT
>NZ_LQXQ01000022.1 GCF_003268395.1 Acinetobacter sp. CFCC 10889
AATACAAATATTCAAACTAAGTTGAATATGCGGACTTAAGAAGATTATTCTTAAAACAGCACTTTGTTTTGATGGAGCGTATTTTAGCAAGTTATTGATAGAGCGCAAGCAAAAATTATAAAAGTTTGCAACGTTCGGTTATAAATAACACAATTTTGGCGTTTATTTGCGAAAAAAGTGCATTTATAGCCGAACATAACATTAGAAACGGTATTTATAAGCTTCTATGTTTTGGCAAATTTCATCGTTAATCTCGCAATAGCTATTTGCATTTGGTAAAAGAACAAATAAGCGATCAGAGGTTTTTTTCGGATCATAGCCTTGTTCTTTGAGCTTATTTTTTTGGTATTTAAATGTACCTGTGGTTTCTACAGCTTCTTGAATACGTAAAAATACGGGTACAGCATAAGAAGGTAAGCCTTTTTTGAACTCAGTAACCATATTGGTTAAGTCTTGTTCTGTTAACTCAGCACCATCATTGAGGGTAATGGCTGCCATACCTGCACGACCATTGGTATTTGGAATTTCTACGCCATAAACCACAGCTTCAGTGATTTTATCGTATTCACTAACAATATTTTCAACTTCAGTGGTCGATACGTTTTCACCTTTCCAACGGAAAGTATCTCCTAAACGGTCAACAAATTGTGCATGACGGAAGCCTATGTCACGTACTAAGTCACCTGTAATAAAGTAGGAATCGCCTTTATTGAAGACATCATGCATGATGACAGATTTATTTTTTTCAGGGTCGGTATAACCATCAAAAGGTGAGCGTTTGGTAATTTTACCCAGCAGTAAGCCTACTTCACCTTTTTTGACTTTAATGCATTGACCTTTTTTGTCTCGGACAGCTTCATTCTTTTCTTTGTCAAATTGGATGATTGCATAAGGAATTGGTGAGAAGCCAACCGTATTGTCAAAGTTAAAAATATTACTGAAACCGACATTGCCCTCACTTGATGCGTAGAGTTCTAAAATTTCTTTGATACCAAAGCGTTGTTTAAATTTGCTCCAAATATTTGGACGCATACCATTTCCGATCATTTTAGTCACACGATGATCACGGTCAGCTTTTGATTCAGGTGCATCCATCAAGTAGCGACAGAGTTCACCGACATAACCAATGGCAGAAGCATTGAACTTTTTAACATCTGTCCAAAAGCCAGAGGTTGAGTATTTGCGGCGAATGGCAAGTGTTGATGCACCTGCAAGGACACCACACCAACAGACCACCATTCCTGTAGCATGATAGAGCGGCAGGGTGCAGTACATGACATCATCTTCATTGAGATTCAGCACATGCCCATAAGTACCAAAAGCTAACATCCAGCGGCTATTGGTAAAAATAACCGCTTTAGGTAAACCTGTAGTCCCTGAGGTATAGATGTAAAATAATCCATCTTTGCCTGTGACTTTGTGAGTCGTTGGCACATTGAATTTAGGGAACGCATCGATCACGTTTGCAATGTTGACATAGCCTTTAGGTGCTTGACCTGCATCTTTTAGAGTTTCTTGGTCAGCAAACCAATGGAAGCGATCTTCTGCGATTTTCAAGTCTTGACGAATATCATCGACTGCGGCACGGCATTCTTCCCCAACAATAATGGCAATTGGGTTTACGAGATTGATGCTGTGGGCAAGCACTTTACCAACTTGGGAAGTGTTGACTAGTGCAGATGTCACGCCAATCTTTGCCAAAGCAATTACAGTTGCAATCAACTCAGGGCGGTTTTCAATCATCACAGTGATGACATCACCTTTGCTTGCACCTATGGAGAGATAGTAGTGTGCGATTTGGTTTGCCCAATTGTTGAGTTCTTTGTAACTAAAACGTTGGTCTTCAAATAGTAAGGCATCACCGTATGGATTACGTTTTACCGCACGTTCAAAGGCTAAACCTAAACCAGAAGGTGTGTTTGGTGTGCGTAAATAAGCTTGTTTTAGCCCAGTGAGTAAATTGGGTACTTTATTGAGAAATTGTGGTAATCGTGCTGCGACATCTGTAATCCCAATAAGATCGGTTTGTGTATTTGCGCTCATAAGCATCCTATTTATTTTTCGTAATCCAATAAGGTCTATTTTGTTGGCGAGTGACTTTACATCAATTTTACAGTTGTCCTTTTAATGGTATCGCCTAGTGCAATCAACCTAATTTGACAAAACTTATAAAAATACTATTTAAAATAGCAAAAAACCTAGTCATCGAAATGACTAGGTTCTATAAAATCACCCGCAATTCAGCAAATTATTCTGCTGTAGGCGGTGTGCTTTTCTTTGGTGGGCGACCACGAGGGCGACGAGGGCGAGCTGGTTTCTCACCATCTGCTTTTTCAGCATCTTCATCCTCAGTCTTTTTACTGGTTTTTTCCGTTGCTTCAGCTTCAAGTGCTAAGTTTTGCTGTGCTTTGGCTTTTGGTTGCTTTTCAGCTTTTGCAGCGACCACAGTTTCGACTTCTTCCGCTTGTACATCTACTTGAGGTGTAGCTTCGGCAATAGGCTCAGGCTCATCAGCTTTAACTGTAGATGAAACTTCAACTACAGGTGCAATTTCATCTGTTAAGACTTCTTCGCTTGATACTGCACTTTCGCTTTGTGATGAAGTTATTTCAGTAGCTACTGCTTTTTCTTCATTCACAGGGGGAGCAACAGGTTCTGATGTTGTTACTTCCGCAGCTGTTGTTTCAGCTTCAGTCGTGTGTTTTTGCTCGACATGAGCTTGCTTCGCTTGTTCAGCAGCAAGTTTTGCTAAACGGCGACGCTCACGTGGATCATTTGCGACACGGTTGTCTGAAACAGGTTTTGGTGGTGTTAAATCCAACACTGGTGCAGGTTCTGCTTCTGGTGCTGCTTTGGTGATTTCTACATCACGAGTGACCGCTTTCTTCTCAACTGCAACTTCAGCTTCATTGACTTGTTGTGTAGAAGCATACTCATCAGTGAACTTTTGTAATGCACGATTAAATGTTGGAATGAGTCCAAACTGTTCAATCAATACAGCACAGTCTTCACCATAAACATGACGGATCAAGCTACCAACAGTAAATTGACCTAAAGTTGGCACTTGTGATGGTGTAAGTTTAGGTGTTTTAACAGGTGCAGTTTTTGCTGCATCACGTTGTTGGCGACGGCGTTGGCGTGGGTCATTGCTTGCACGTTTTACAGGTTGATTCGTTTGTTCAACGTGTTGCTCTGGTGCAGGTGTAACTTCAGCTTTTTCCTCAACAACAGGTTGTATAGTCTGTTGTTGTGTTGGTTTGCTGACTTCTGTTTTAGCAACAACAGGAGTTGTTGTTTCTTTGGCAACAGGAGCTACTTTCTGTTGAGGTGCTAAAGCGATGATCTCACTTTGCGCTTGATCCACGTTTACAACCAATGCTGTTGTCATGGTTTCGTTGCGTGGTGCATCAACCAAGTTCACTTTAAGACTTGCGGCTTTTTCTACTGTTTTTGTTTCAGCAGGTGCAGCACTTGTCTGTGCCTGTGCAGCAGTTGGATTTTGCTCATCGTTAAACACGCTTGTATCGCGGTGGCGATTTGGGCGGTTTGGACGTTGATGGTTGTTGCGATCACGACGTGGAACAGCTTGCTCATGTGTTTCATTTGCTTGTTGTTCATGTTGAGTACGCTGAGGTTTTGGTTGACGGCGTTGCTCTTGACGTGGTTCACGTTGTTCTTGGCGTTGCTCATGACGTGGTGCTTGAGCAACTTCTTCAATCACTTGATTTTGTTCATGTGATTGTTCGCGTGTTTCTTTGTGCTTATTATTGTTGTTACGCTTTTTATTGTTGCGTTGAGATTTTTCATCTTTCTCAAACGTTTTTTCAGCGTAATCACGTTGTTCATTTTTTTGAACAGGCGTGTGACTTAAATAAGCATTGGTTTCTACCACAGGGCGTTGTGGTTCAACAGCCACAGGTGTTGTATTAACTTGACCAAATTGACCACGACTTACAGCACCACCATTGACCATTTGTTCAATGGCAGCAGCTGCATTATTTGCAGAGCGTGATTGATCAATAGTCGTTGCTTGTTTTTGAACAAACAAATTTTCTAACCAAGCACATGGACTAGATGATGGTTGAGCAACTTGTGCTTGTACTGCCTGTTGAGGCTTTTGTTGTTGTGTTTGGGCAGCGTGTTGCTTTCTATTGCCTTGCTTTTGGTTTTGTTGATTTTGAACAGGTGCTGCTTGGTTTTGTTGAGCAGCAGCGTGTTGTTCTTCTTCTAAATGCCATTCAGAAGACTCATAACCCAATTCTTTTTCGCTTGAACGTGTTGCTTCAGTACGTTCATAGCTTGTTGGGGCAAAGCCTTCAGGGTTATACGAAATTTCGTAATGTGGTGTTTCTAAATGTGGATGCGGCAATACTGTCACACGTACATTTGATGTTTGTTCTAAGTAAACAAGGCTGTGACGCTTTTCATTCAATAAGAATGCAGCAATTTCTACAGGCACTTCCACTTGAACTTCACCATGACGTTCTTTGAGTGCAATCTCTTCAACTTTACGCATAATTGAAAGAGAAAGAGAACGTAAGTCACGTACCATGCCTGTGCCATGACAGCGAGGGCAAACATAACCTGTTGCTTCTTCAAGCGATGGACGTAAGCGTTGACGGCTCATTTCCATTAAACCAAAACGTGACAATTGACCGAATTGGATACGTGCACGGTCACTTTGTGTTGCTTCACGAAGTTTCGCTTCAACCATGCGTTGGTTACGTTCTTTGGTCATGTCGATAAAGTCGATTACGACTAAACCGCCAATATCACGTAAACGGAGTTGACGAGAAATTTCTTCAGCGGCTTCTAAGTTAGTACTTAATGCTGTTTCTTCAACATCATGACCACGAGTAGATTTCGCAGAGTTAATATCAATAGAAACCAATGCTTCAGTTTGGTCGATGACAATAGAACCGCCCGATGGAAGTTTTACTTCACGTTCATAAGCAGTTTGGATTTGGCTTTCGATACCAAAATGAGCAAATAATGGTTCATTGATGGTATATGTTTTGAGTTTGTCGAGTTGGTTAGGCATTACTGCTTTAACAAAGTTATAGGCTTCGTTATAGGCTTGCTCAGAATCAATTAAAATTTCTGCAACATCATCACGTAGATAATCACGAATCGCACGTGTCACGACACCCGCTTCTTGATGCACCAACATTGGTGATGGACCAGAACTTGCAGTGCCTTGAATCTGCGCCCAAAGGTCAAGCAAATGCTGTAAGTCGAGTTGTAATTCTTCTTGTGAACGACCAATACCTGCGGTACGAACGATGACGCTCATACCACGTGGAGTATTTAAAGACGCCAACATTTCTTTGAGTTCTTCACGAACTGAACCTGAAATTTGACGACTGATACCACCACCTTTCGGATTGTTTGGCATCAAGACTAAATAACGACCAGCAAGTGAAATATAAGTCGAAAGGGCAGCACCTTTATTGCCACGTTCTTCTTTTTCAACTTGAACAAGAAGTTCTGTGCCTTCAGTAATCAATTCACGAATATTTGAAGTTTGGCGAGGGTCTGCTTTGTAATAAGAATTGGCAATTTCGCGCATCGACAAGAAACCTTGACGACCTGCACCATATTCTACAAATACAGCTTCAAGAGAGGGTTCTACACGAGTCACGTGACCTTTGTAGATATTGGCTTTCTTTTGTTCACGCGTGCGATTTTCTAAGTCAAAATCGTAAAGGCGGTGACCAGTGATAAGTGCAACGCGAATTTCTTCGGCATGTGTTGCATTGATCAACATACGTTTCATGGGTGTAACACCTAATAGTGATCCACACTGACAACTCGCTGTTTTAGTCTAACAAACATCATGGTTTAGAAATACATTATGGATTTTAAATAAATCTTAATGTGTCTAAAGATGATTTGCCTGCCTGTGAATGGGCGGGGAATTACATCTCTGTGATGTTGCAATACTGCTTTAACCTTTGCACGATTAAAGTTTTTGAGCAGTTCACTGGTACGAAAAAAGTGGTGCATTGGATGACTGTTTGTCGTCTTTCACTGGCACGTATTGCTCGAAGATCAACTCGTCTTATTTGAGATCAAGTTTGTCTTGATACGGAATTATCATCGTATCTTTACAAGTTGTGCAGTTCCAATGCCTCAAACACTGATGTCCTGAAATTGCTCTAGCGACTTGTCTGATGTGTATCAGTTTATGTTTAAAAACCAACGTAGAGGTTGGCGCATATATTTTTAAACAAACTGATTTATGTACTTTAAGTACAATTAAACGCAACAGTCTGTCATTTTGCCGATATAATAAGCCATCGGCGTCGGCATATTCTTTTGGGACCATTCCGAGCTTTGGGTGAATGTTTGATACAGTCTGGTTTTCAAAAAGTTTTTTGTTTCAAAAGTTTTTGAAATCATAATTGTAAAGTTCACTTACGGTGGTATCCGTGCGCTGACTATAGCAAACCTTGCATCATCTGCCTATGGGCTATACGGTTATTTTGTATGAAATGTATAGTCTAAGTGATCAGTTTTTAATCAAAATTTCGTTTTATTAGGTCATCGTAACTGTATGAATTCTACGCAAGACTGGCAAAGTGTCACCTGGTTTGAAGTCGACGAACATCAGGAAGCTCAACGTATTGATAATTTTTTATTTTCACGTTTAAAAGGTGTGCCGAAAAGTCGCATCTATCGTTTGATTCGTGAGGGTCAAGTTCGTGTCAATAAAAAGCGCGTTAAGGCTGAAACTAAGCTCGCAATTGGCGATCAGATCCGTGTTGCACCGATTCGCTTTGAGCAAAAAGAAGATGCTGTGCCTGTTTCGGATAAAGTCGCGCAAAGTTTATTAAGCCGTGTGGTCTATGAAGATGAAGGTTTAATGGTGGTCAATAAGCCATCTGGCATCGCAGTACATGGTGGTAGCGGTGTTGCTTATGGTTTGATTGAAGGGTTGCGTGCTGCAACAGGTAAAAAATATTTAGAATTGATCCATCGTATTGACCGTGATACGTCTGGTTTGGTGATGATTTCTAAAAAACGCAGTATATTGAAAACACTGCAAGATTTGTTACGTGAACATAAAATTCAGAAAACCTATGCTGCGATTGCTAAAGGTCAGGTGAGCTTAGACAGTCAATTGATTGATCAACCTTTATTGCGTTATGAATTGGCAAATGGCGAACGTCGTGTCCGTGTGTCAAAAGACGGTAAAGAATCTAAGACACAATGGAAAGTCGCTGAACGCTTTATGCATGCAACTTTGGTGCATGCTTCGCCTCTTTCAGGGCGTACCCATCAGATTCGTGTGCATGGTTTGAGTATTGGTCATCCGTTGGTTGGGGATGATAAGTATGGACATGAAACTGAATATCGTGGTCCAAATCCACGTCGTTTGTGTTTACATGCGATGCGTTTGGAAATTCCAGGTTATCCTGTGATTGAAGCGCCTTTGCCTGAAGATATGCAGAGTTTGGTGGCGCAGTTAAGATCGCAGAAAGCGGATAAGCCTACGATATAAAATGTAATGAATAGCACTACGGAGTCTTTCCGATTAAGTTTAAATGATTGGAAATAACCTTCGGTTCGACTTATTTGTTTAGACAAAATGAGAAGCGGAGCTTCGCAAGAAAACCATCTTGCGCAGTTTCACTGCTCACCGCAGAACTCGTTCACTACCTATTTTTGATTAATATTACGCAGAAACATTACTTATTCAATGTAGTCCTGTCTCAAACAAATGCGGATGACATTTCCGCGTATCAGATTTGATCGTGAATAAGATGTTTTGCATGATTGAGTTAAGAGTGAAAAATGCAAAAACCTGTAGAACTGATTATTTTTGACTGGGATGGAACACTGTTTGATTCTGTCGGGCAGATTGTGGCGAGTTTATTGTTTGCTGCTGAGCAATTTGAGCAACCTTTAACACCTGAAGCTGCAAAAAGTATTATCGGTTTAGGTTTGCCTGAAGTGGCTCAGGTTTTATTTCCAACTGTGCCTGAACTGCATACAGAAATTTTAAAATGCTATGGTGATCATTATGTGGAGCATTCCAAAGGTGATCAGTGGTTTGCAGGTGTGTCAGAAATGTTGCATGATTTAAAAAGTCAGGATATTCACTTGGCAGTGGCAACAGGTAAAAGCCGTAAAGGTTTAGATCGTGTGTTAGGGCAAACCAACAGTCGTGATTTATTTACCGTAACCCGTGCAGCGAGTGAAACCAAGTCTAAACCTGATCCATTAATGTTGGCTGAAATTTTACAACACATAGGGATTCAAGCTGATCGTGCGATTATGGTCGGTGATACTTCTTATGATTTGGAAATGGCGAAAAACATTGCGATGCCTCGTGTAGGTGTGAGTTATGGCGTGCATCGTATTGAAGTTTTACAAAGCTTTAATCCATTAACGATTGCGAATGATGTCAGCACTTTGCATGATTTTTTAAAATCAAAAATCAGTGCTTCAGATGTGGCTTGATGATCTATATATTCTTGTAGTAGAGCTACCTTAATAAATATGAAAAAAGCTACGTTATTTTTATAACGTAGCTTTGAACTTATTTAATTTTAAACTTTTGAATATCGGGTTTATGTGCACCCCAACCTGTCCAATAGTTGGTCATAGTAACGGTTTTATTCTGAATTTTCATGATTTTATAAATATCATTACGAGGTGGTGAGATTTCATTAGGACGAATGACTTCAGTCATCATAAAAATATCAGGTGAAATCCATGTGATCCGCCAAGCATCTTTATTGTCATAACCACGAGAACATTCCATTTCATTTTGCCATGCAGCTGCAGTGGCTTGAGCATTAAACTTTAAGCCTGCACAACTCGCACCGTCTAAAATAATATATTTCCCTTTGAGTGCAGATTGGTAATTTTCAGCCCAAGCAGTGCCAATGGAGGCTAGGGAAAGGCTTGTAAAAAGAATAGTTTTTTGAAGTTTAGAGATCATTGTATATGCCTGAATGTACTGTTTTATTATCACTGAAATGTCTATTTTAGTGGTTTATATGAATATTGGGGATGGCTCATTTGAATGCTCTATATTAGCATTTAGTCGTAGAATAAAGTTCCCTCAAAAATAACAACGACCTGAATTCTGAGTAATTTACGGGTATTTCTAATTGATTTTTAACGCTTGTTTATTCATCTAAAAATATGGATAAAGATTTATAGGTTCTAACTATTGTCATAAATAAAATAAGTATTGGCACAAAAACAGCAATTTACCGATGCTTAAACTGTTCATAAAAGTACACGTTTTAAAGAAAAATGGTGTTCAGATGCAGTAGAACTGCAGAGATTGATCTGATCATCCCAGCAAAATCTCTCATTGGGTAATGTCGAGATTCAGCCATCTAAAACGGTATTCAGTCCATTTTGCAGTTTAAGGAAACATGATGTCGAATTCTGCTGTTGTTCAAACAAGTGTTGAATCGGTTGCTTTGGCTTTAAGAGAAGCTGAATTATCAAAAACGGCGATTGCGCCTGTTCGTCCACAACTTGGGGGTGAAAGTGCCGATGTAGATATCGCCTATGCCGTTCAGGAAGAAAATACCAAACGTGCGATTGCTGAGGGTCGTCGTTTAGTAGGGCGCAAAATTGGTCTGACTTCAATTGCAGTACAAAAGCAGTTAGGTGTTGATTCTCCTGATTTTGGAATGTTATTCGCTGATATGGCATTTGGTGATGGTGAAGCCATTCCTGCAGGTTTGCTCATTCAACCGAAAGTTGAAGCTGAAATTGCGTTAGTGATCAATAAGGATTTAACCCAAGAAAAACATACTTATGCAGACATTATCAGTGCAACAGAATATGCCTTGCCTGCGGTTGAAGTAGTCGATAGCCGTATCGAAAACTGGAAAATTTCACTGATTGATACTGTTGCTGATAATGCGTCTTCTGCAGCCTATGTACTCGGTTCTAAGCCTGTCAAACTTGAAAATCTTGACCTTGTAAATTGCAAAATGACCATGACACGTAGCGGTGAAGTGGTTTCTCAAGGTGTGGGTAAAGCCTGTCTTTCAAATCCGCTCAATGCAGCTGTTTGGTTGGCAGATGAAATGGTACGTCGTGGTCGTCCACTTCTGGCAGGTGACATTATTTTGACTGGTGCATTGGGTCCAATGGTTGTGGCACATGCAGGTGATGAATTTGTTGTGGAAATTGAAGGTTTTGGTTCAGTGACTGCGGCTTTTGCAGCTGAATAAATCTGAATTTTATTAGGTCTTGAGTTTTACAACGCCTTGCATTTTACAACTTAGCGTTAAGAGATATTGTTCATGAAAAAGATTAAATGTGCATTGATCGGTCCAGGAAATATTGGTACTGATTTACTTTATAAATTACAACGCAGTGAGTTTTTAGAACCTGTATGGATGGTAGGGATTGACCCAACATCTGAAGGTCTGGCACGTGCTGCAAAAATGGGTATTAAAACCACTGCTGAAGGTGTCGATGGTCTGCTTCCTCATGTTTTAGAAGATGATATTAAAATTGCTTTCGATGCGACTTCTGCATATGTACACGCTGAAAACAGCCGTAAGCTCAACGAGCTTGGTGTACAGATGATTGACTTAACGCCTGCGGCGATTGGTCCATTCTGTGTACCACCTGTAAACCTTGAAGCTTTGCTTGAAGCAGGTGATTTGCCAAATGTAAACATGGTGACTTGTGGTGGTCAGGCAACGATTCCGATGGTGGCTGCGATTTCACGTGTTCAGGCGGTTGAATATGGTGAAATTATTGCAACTGTATCGACTAAATCAGTCGGTCCAGGTACACGTAAAAATATTGATGAATTCACCCGTACCACTGCGGGTGCAATTGAACAGGTGGGTGGTGCAAAAGCAGGTAAAGCGATCATTATCATTAACCCTGCTGAGCCACCACTGATGATGCGTGACACTGTGCATTGCCTAGTGGAAGGTGAGCCTGATCAAGCAGCGATTACTGAATCCGTACATGCCATGATTAAAGAAGTTCAGAAATACGTCCCAGGTTATAAATTGGTGAATGGTCCTGTATTTGATGGCAACCGTGTATCGATGTTCTTAGAGGTTGAAGGTCTGGGTGACTATTTACCAAAATATGCAGGCAATCTCGACATCATGACTGCAGCTGCAGCACGTACCGCAGAAATGTTTGCAGAACGTCTGATCGCTAACCAAGTAGAAGCATAAGGAGCATTTTCATGTCTAAGATTATGATTAATGATATGACTTTACGTGATGGTATGCATCCAATGCGCCATCAAACAACCCCTGAGCAAATGGTTGCGATTGCAACTGCACTCGATGATGCGGGTGTACCGTTAATCGAAGTGACGCATGGTGACGGCTTAGGTGGTAACTCGGTCAACTATGGCTTCGCTGCTGCAACTGATGAAGAATATTTAAAAGCGGTGATCCCAAACCTGAAACAAGCCAAAGTTTCAGCTTTACTGTTACCGGGTATTGGTACGGTTGATCATTTAAAAATGGCGCATGATGTCGGTGTCGCAACCATTCGTGTGGCAACGCATTCAACCGAAGCAGATGTTTCAGAACAACATATTACTGCTGCACGTAAACTTGGTATGGACACTGTGGGTTTCTTGATGATGGCACACATGGCTACTCCTGAGAAATTACTTGAAGAAGCACAAAAAATGGTGTCTTACGGTGCAAACTGTATTTATGTGACTGATTCAGCAGGGTATATGCTTCCACAGGATGTGACTGATCGCGTCGGTATCTTACGTGCAAATTTAGCAGCAGAAATCGAAATCGGTTTCCACGGTCACCATAACTTAGGCATGGGCGTAGCGAACTCTGTGGCTGCTGTTGATGCAGGTGCAAAACGTATTGATTTGGCTTCTGCAGGTTTAGGTGCAGGCGCAGGCAATACACCATTGGAACTGTTTGTTGCGGTGGCGAACCGTATGCAAATCGAAACAGGTGTGGATTTATTTAAAGTACAAGATATTGCTGAAGAATTGGTTGTGCCAATGCTACAACATCCGATTCGTGCAGATCGTGATGCTGCGACTTTAGGTTATGCAGGTGTGTATTCTTCATTCCTATTATTTGCGAAACGTGCTGAAGCAAAATATGGTGTATCGGCGCGTGAAATTCTGCTTGAATTGGGTCGCCGTGGTACGGTGGGCGGTCAGGAAGATATGATTGAAGATCTTGCATTAACCATGTCTAAAACCAAAGAAGCCAATGCTTAATTTTTAAATATTTTATTGAAAATTGAAGTTAATGAAAGCGTCCGAAAGGGCGCTTTTTTTGCTTTGGACGTTTAGATAAAATTTTCAACAATTCCTGTTTTGACGATTCATTTATTTTTGAATATTTTAGAAAAATAATCTTTAAAAGTGAAAATATGAATACAGCAATTAAAACAGCCTTGGTCACAGGTGCTTCACGTGGGATTGGTCGAGCGATTGCACAGCGTTTGGCAAAAGATGGCTTCTATGTTGTGGTGAATTATGCAGGTAATGTGGCTGATGCAGACCATACGGTTCAAGACATTATTGCCCAAGGTGGACAAGCTTCTGCGATCCAAGCGGATGTATCCAATGAGCAGGATGTAAAACGATTATTCAATGAAGTCAAAGCCTTGCATGGACAGCTTGATGTGGTGGTACACAGCGCAGGCAGTATGAGCATGGCAAAAATTTCACCTGAAAGTTTGGCGGATTTTGATCGTATGATTCAGATTAACTTACGTGGTGCATTTCTCATGTTTGCACATGCAGCAGAGCAAATTGCCGATGGTGGACGAATCATTGCGCTAACGAGTAGTGTGATTGCCAAATCATTTCCAAATTATGGACCTTATATTGCATCCAAAGCAGGGGTAGAGGGCTTGGTGCATGTACTTGCCAATGAATTGAAAGGTCGAAACATTACAGTGAATGCAGTTGCGCCCGGACCGACAGGAACTGAGTTGTTTTATAAAGGTAAATCCGAAGAACAAATTAATGCGATTGCTCAGCAGATTCCGTTGGGACGCATTGGGCAACCTGAGGAAATTGCGAGTGTGGTTTCAACTTTGGCAGGTGCAGATGGGCGTTGGATCAATTCACAAGTGATTCGGGTCAATGGTGGTTTTGCTTAAGATATTCTTTGTAAAATAGAGGCGTTCGAAAGAGTAATGCTGATCAGTTAAGCAAAATTATTTGAAAAATTCCTAAAATCTCCCCTAACCCCTCTTTGAAAAAGAGGGGAACTTCTTGTAACTAAATGATTTTTAGTAATGAAAAACTCCCTCCTTTGGAAAAGGAGGGTTGGGGAGGATTCAAAAATCCTTAACTGACTGGCATTAGTTCGAAAGAGCGCTTTTTATTTGGTTGAATAAATCAAAATAGACAATTTATTGAATTAAATATAGTTAATTTCTTTTATGTAAACGCTATTTCTTATAAATAAAAAAATTAAAAATGCAAAATTAAAAATATTTTTAAACTTAAAAACGCTAAAAGATTTCATAATATAATAATCATCTTATTTATTTGTTAATAATCTCTATTATTTTGTGAGGATAAAATCTTAAAGAGAAATATTGGCTAAAAAGTACTTATTGTTAAAAAATATTAAAAAAATAAGAGGGAAATCGTTGCTTTCGCTCAAGCCTTAAAAGTGTGGATATTGTCAGACTGTGGTCGGATGTATTCTCAAAGTTGCATTTTGCATGATGTCCGCTTAGATTTTGTTTTATGGAAAACAGCGATGCGCCGTCAATCATTATGGATAGCAATGTGTACTGCAACAGCAGTTTTAGGGACAACGGCAACGCATGCAGCGTTTGTAGAAGACAGTCAAGTTCAACTCAAATTTCGCAACTTTTTCTTAGATCGTCAAATTGATCAACCAGATCAGACTAAGCCTCAAGATTTTGGTAGTTGGTCACAGGCAGTAACATTGGATGCTAAATCAGGTTATGCAGAACTTGGTCCTGTACAGGTGGGTGTCGATGTTTTGGCACAGTATGCATTCCGTTTAAGTGGAGATCGTGGTGATAATGATTATGTTATGCCATACGATTACAACAGCAAAGAGCAAGCCCGTGATAATGCAAAATTGGGTGCGACATTAAAAGCCAAAATCAGCCAAACAGAACTTAAAGTGGGTGAAATTTTACCCATGTCACCTGTGGTGCATTTCGACCCATCACGCCAATTACTCACCACATTTGAGGGTGCTTGGTTAGAATCTAAAGACCTTAAAAATACCAAACTTACTTTGGGCTATTTAGATGGTGTTAATGCTCGCTATGAAAATCAGGTACATGATTTTGGACTGTGGCCCAATGAATTAAATACGGATAAGGGTAAAGTTCGTGAAGGCGATAGCGAAAGTATGCTCATCGCAGGTGTGGACTATCAAGTGACACCTGAGTTGGCAGCGAGCTATTTCTATGCGGATGTAGACAATATTTACCGCCAAAATTATCTTGGTTTGGCTTTTAATAAAAAGCTGGATGAGCACAATAAAATCGCCACACATATCCGTTATTTCGATAACCAAGATTCTGGTGATGCGATTTATGGTGAAATTGATAACCAAGCAATTTCACTTCGTGGCGCATGGACACATGACAACCATACGATAGATGCAGGCTATCAACAGATTTTTGGTGATACGGGTAATGTGAATGCGATGTTCCCAACACTTTCAGGTTGGGTGCCTCAGCCGTATTTGGTGAATTGGTCGGTAGCAAGCTTTATTCGTAAAGATGAGCGTTCTTGGAGTTTAGGTTATACCTATGATTTTAAAGATACTTTTGCCAAAGGTTTGACTGTGACTGCACGTCATTATGATGGTTCAAATATTAAAAATAACAATGGTACACGAGGGAAAGAACAGGAAGATAATTTGATTGTGAATTATGTAATTCCTGAAGGGAAGCTTAAAGGTCTTGGTTTTCAATGGATGTATATCAATGTGAATTATGCCAATGTGCCAGGATTTGTGGATTTACAGGAACATCGTGTGGCAACGACGTATACATATAAGTTTTAAGGATTTATTCCTTTAGATCTTAATTTTATCTAATCGAAGTTTTTGGGGAGGTTGTTGAGCTAGCACAGCCCTTCATATCGTGAGAAATTTAAATTGATTTGCGTAGGCGATGCCTAACTTTTGAAGGATGATGAGAAGCATTGCTTCGCAAGACAAAAATCCTTTGTTGGGCGAGGGGTATGTCCTATACCCCCGCCTAACGGCGACATCCATGTCGCCCTGCGATAGCAAAATCCAATGTGACTTAATATATAAATATACATTTAAGTAACCCTAATTCTAAAAATAACTTTTTAGATGAATTTAAAATTTAGGGTTGCTTTTCATTATTAATAAATTATTTAAAACAATGACTTAAATTATCGTTTTTTTGTAGTTTGTCATCGTTATTAAGTATCAATTTCACTCAAATTCACAGGTACTATGAAGCTGTAAATTAGTCAGTTTGAATCCATATTGATGCGTTTTTAAATGGATTCAACCCATCGATTAGGCTGTAAAAGGAATAGGTATGAGTACTGTACAAATCCCAGATTATAAAACTGATGCATTCTTCGGCTTGGAAGATAAATGGATTGAAACTGCTGAAGGCGAACTCACCCATTATCATGAAATAGGTGAGGGTACACCGATTCTATTTTTACATGGTTCAGGTACAGGTGTTTCTGCAGCTGCAAACTGGTGGTTAAACTTGCCACAAATTGGTGAGCAAGCACGTTGTATCGCGATTGATACCATTGGTTATGGTCAAACAGTGGTTGCACCAAATACTGCTTATGGTATTCGTGCATGGGTTGATCATGCGATCCGTACTTTAGACGCACTGGGCATTGAAAAAACATGGTTGGTTGGTAACTCACTTGGTGGTTGGTTGGCATTCCAATTGGCAATGGATTATCCAGAGCGTGTACTTGGTATTGTATCTATGGGTACAGGTGGTGCAAAACAAACAGCAGCACTGAAAGCACATGCAAATCCTGTTTTGACAGAAGAAGGCATCAAAAAAACTTTGTCGATGTTTGTGGTAAACAAAGACTTAATCACCGATGAGTTGGTGAAAGTACGTTTCGCTTCTGCTGCAAATGACTATGCATCAAATCGTTTAATGGATGTGGTTGGCGCACGTGATCGTGATCGTTTTGAATTTCCACTCGATTTTGACAAAATGAAAGACATTACTGTACCCGTATTATTGATTCATGGTGTACAGGATGTGGTGATTCCAGTGTCTCGTTCATGGGATATTTTAAATACTGTACCACATGCCGATGCGCACATTTTCAGTCAGTGTGGTCACTGGTCGCAAGTAGAAAAAGCGGAAGAGTTTAATACCGTGATTAAAGATTATTTAACTGCACGTGGTGTGTAAATTTTCTGTATCAAAGTAAACAAAAGGATGGCGCAAGTTGTCCTTTTTTAGCCCTTTGAGTAGAGTTGTAATAAAAGCATGGATTAGCTCATGCTTTTATTCATAGTGATAACGGCAGGAAATTACGGTTATGGCTGTATCTGTGACTTCATAGACCAGTCGATTCTTTTCATCTATACGTCTGCTCCACAATCCAGATAAATCACCGAGTAAAGCTTCAGGTTTCCCAATACCTTCAAAGGGCGTACGTTGACATTCTTTGATTAAAGTATTGATTCTTTTGAGCGTCTTTCTATCTTGGCTTTGCCAATAAATATAAGTTTCCCAAGCTGTAGGCGTGAAACTAGTCAGTCGTGTCATCTAATAGTTCTCTTTCGACTGCTTTCGATGCGCGTAATTCAGCAATTGATTTTGCTAAATGTGCAGCATTACTTGGAGAAGATAACAGGTGTAATGTTTCCATGATGCTATTGTAATAATCTTGTCCCATCACAACAGCATGCTGTCCTTCTTTACGAGTAATTACAGCGACATCGGCATCATCTATTACTTTATCTAAAACAGTTTTTAGATTGTTACGTGCATCTGTGTATGTAAATACATGCATTTAAATACCTCGATCACCACTATGGACGATGAATAAGTAATCTAAACCATCTACACGATGGAGTATAAAATAAATGTACAATATTCTGTACATGTTGTAAAGATATAAGATCGTGATGTCAAAGTAGCACTTATAATAGGAAGTAAATGAAAGAGTATTTTGTTGCTCAGCTCATAATAAAACTCGCTGCGACATTAATACAGATCGCCAAAATGGTGGTGTTAAACCCATACGCCAAAAGGATATGTAAAATATTCAGTGTACGCATTGAACTTGAAGTTAAAGAAACATCAGCAGTTTGTGCAGAAGTGCCAATCACATAACTAAAATATATAAATTCTGGATAAGTCGGTTCAGGCGTTTTTGGAAAATCTAAGCCCCCATCTTGATGATTGGCGACTGCTAAATAAAAGTCATGCGCATAGTGAATCGCAAAAATGGTGTGCATAAATAACCATGCGAAAATGATGGTGACCATTGCTAAAATCAAATGCCCTAATTTGACCATATGATCATTTGGCAAATGTGTTAATTCAATAATAATCGCAATAAAACACATGATTAGGCTTAAAATGACTAAAAATAGGATGATCCATTTACTGGCATCTTGTTGTTGTGCTCGTTTTAAAATATGCGCCCGATTGGTTGTCCATAATGTTTTCATGGTCAAAATAAGATAGACAAAAATAGCAATATTCCAACTCAATAATAGATTTGTAGACCAATTCCAATCTGTTGAAAAAGCGATCATTACATAGAGCAGGGCTGTCATGATAAAGCTTATAAAAAAGTATGGACGAGATTGCACTCCTGACTTGAAGCGGTGAAACGTATGTATTGTCCTCATCAACATCACCCAAACTTAAAATTGTTATGTTTTATGTATAAATATCTTAGTCGAATTTATGGGAGGTGATTAGACTTAAGTTGTATGAAAAGTCAAAAAGTAGCAGAAATAAATGAGGTGCAAAAAGTAGTCATTTAAAGTTTTTGAGAATGACAGATGTAGATTAAAAAATAGCATTCAAACATCATTTTAAAGTGTGAACGAGGTCTTGGTTTTGACTCACTAGTATTCATTTAAAAAATAGTAGTGAGTTGATGTGATAAAAAAGAGTGAAAATATAATTCTTATTCGACACGATTTATGTCGAGATAAAACACTTTAGTGAGTAGTTCGATAAACTTTTGTACTGCAAACGAGTTGCTATTTTTGCGATAACTCACATAAAGGTCGAGATAGGGCAACTCTACGTCTAAAGGTCGAATCACAGAGTTATTCATCGTGAGTGGGGCAATATAACCCGGCAAAATGGTACAGCCTAAGCCCATACCAATTGAGTTGATATTAAATAAAATATTATCAGCGGTTTGCACAATATTGAACTCAATACCTTGAGTTTTAGCAAAGTCTAAAATAGCATTATGCAGCGTTCCCGATTGCTCTTCAGCAGGAATAATAAAATCAATACCATTCAATGCTTTGACAGGGATTCGCTCATATTTTGCCAAAGGATGATCCGCAGGCAAGATAAAGATTAAAGGCTCACGCAGGACAAATTTACTTTCAATTTCATCATTGTGAAAATTATGACGGGTAAAGGTAATGTCCAATTCACCTTTTTGAATAGCACGCATTTGTTCAAGGTTATTTAAACTGAGTAATTCAATTTTAAGGTCTTGATTTTGAACACGTAAATTTGGAAGTACATAAGGAAAGACTTTCATCTCTGCCACAGGTACAAAACCAATGCGGAGCAACTGTTGTTTGGCTTTGGAAACTTGACGTGCCATGGCGACCGCTTTGTCCGCTTGCGCTAAGGTGAGACGTGCTTGTTCAAGGAACACAGCACCTTCTTCAGTAAGCTCAACTTTACGTTTGGTTCGGTTTAAAAGTTTAACCCCGACATCTTCTTCCAAGTCTTTAATTTGCTGACTCAGAGAGGGTTGTGCGGTATATAACTTTAAGGCTGCCTTACTGAAGTTAAGTTCTTCAGCCACAGTGATGAAATATCTAAGGTGTCGTAATTCCATATAACTCTTCCAAAGAGTAATCCAAAAAATGTCTTAGTATGTTGCTGGCAGAGTATAATCTATAATCATCCATTCCGTGAAGATGATTATGCCATTTAGAAAATAAATGATTTATTGCAATTCATTAAAATTTTAGATAAAAAATAAACGGATTATTAATTCATAAAATATCTTAATTAAAACAAAATAAATATTTCCATAAAGTGCCTTTCAAAAGCGATGATTTGTGCAAAGTTGAGTCAATTTGTTTGTGACCCCACGTTTGTCGCAGGAGAGCTTTCATGAGTGGAAAAATTGATGTACGTGAAATCGACGCTTTGGTCGATGCACAAAATGGACGTATCTCGCCATCTATTTATACAGATCCTGATTTGTATGAATTGGAATTAGAGCGAGTTTTCGGTCGTACTTGGTTATTCCTTTGCCATGAAAGCCAAATTCCAAAGGCAGGTGATTTTTTTAACACTTACATGGGTGAAGATCCAATCATTGTGGTGCGTCAAAAAGATGGCTCAATCAAAGCATTATTGAATCAATGCCGTCACCGTTCGATGCGTGTCAGTTTTGCAGACTGTGGTAATACCCGTGCATTCACATGTCCATATCACGGTTGGTCATACGGTGTTGATGGTTCACTGAAAGATATTCCACTTGAAGATCGTGCATTTCCACAAGGTGCATGTAAAGAAAAATGGGGCTTGATCGAAGTCAATCGTGTCAAATCTTATAAAGGTTTAATTTTTGGTTGTTGGGATGAAAGCACACCTGATCTTGAAGAATACATGGGTGATATTGCTTGGTATTTGGATGGTGTATTAGACCGTCGTCCGGGTGGCACAGAAATCATCGGGGGTGTACACAAATGGGAAATCGAGTGTAACTGGAAATTTGCAGCAGAACAGTTTGCATCTGACCAATACCATGCTTTGTTCTCACATGCTTCTGCGATACAAGTGCTGGGAGCAAAACCTGATGATGAAGGCTCTAAAAAATTAGGTGCTGCACAGACTGCTCGTCCTGTTTGGGAAACAGCCAAAGACGCAATTCAATACGGTTCACGTGGTCATGGTTCAGGCTTTTTCTTTACCGAGAAACCTGATGCAAACGTCTGGGTGGACGGTGAGGTTGCCAACTATTTCCGTGAAACATTTGATGAAGTCAAAGAACGTTTAGGTGAAGTCCGTGCTTTACGTCTTGCAGGTCACAACACCATGTTCCCAACATTGTCATGGTTGAATGGTACAGCAACACTTCGTGTATGGCATCCACGTGGTCCAAACAAAACAGAAGTCTGGGCATTCTGTATTGCCGATGCCGAAGCATCACAAGAAGTGAAAGAAGCTTTTGAGCGTTCTGCGACACGTGCCTTTGGTCCTGCAGGTTTCTTGGAGCAAGATGATTCTGAGAATTGGATTGAGATTCAAAAAGTACTTCGTGGCTACAAAGCCCGTAAAAACCAACTCATTATGGAAATGGGTTTAGGTAATGAGAAAGTCCGTGAAGATGGTATTCCGGGGATCACCAACTACATTTTCTCAGAAACAGCCGCACGTGGTATGTACCGTCGTTGGGCAGACTTACTGATTCATGAAAAATGGGAAGACGTCGAAGCTGCGGCAGAAGCGTATGAGCAGGAGCTTGTAAAATGAGTTTAGTCAGCCTCGAATTACAACATCAAATCAGCCAATTTTTATATCGTGAAGCAAAACTGCTTGATGATTGGAAATTTCGTGAATGGTTAGATGTCTTTGCAGAAGATATTTCTTATACGCTTCGCACCACACCAAATGCACAAACCCGTGACCGCCGTCGTTCTGTTGAGCCACCAACGACGTGGGTATTTAACGACAATAAACATTTGCTGGAACGCCGTGTTGCGCGTCTTGAAACAGGTATGGCTTGGGCGGAAGAACCTCCGTCACGTACCACACATATGGTTTCAAATGTGATTGTTGAAGCGGCGGAAGTCGATGGTGAATACGATGTTTACGTCACCTATTTACTTTACCGTACACAGAAAGAAAAAGACGTGACGATTTACTGTGGTAAACGCCATGACAAAATCCGTAAAGTCGATACCGAGCAAGGTTTTCAAATCTTCAACCGTAAAATTACCCTAGACCAAGTGACGTATAACTCACACAACTTGAGCGTGTTCTTCTGATGAATAAAATTTTTGTTTGCCAAATTGACGAGTTAGACGAAGGCGAAGCACTAAAAGTAGAGTGCGGCGTGAATGGTATCGAAGCACTTGCTGTTTTTAACAACAATGGTGAATTCTTTGCCATGAATGACCGTTGTTCACATGGCAATGCCTCTATGTCTGAAGGTTATCTTGAAGATGACGGTACGGTGGAATGTCCATTACATTCTGCACGTTTTTGTCTAAAAACAGGTGAAGCATTGTGTCTACCTGCAACTGATCCAATCAAAACATTCCCTGTGATTGTGGAAGATGGTCAATTGTTTGTAGAAATGGCAGGAGAATAAGCATGGGTTGGCTACAAGGCGAAGTTGCACTGATTACTGGTGGTGGTTCAGGTTTAGGCTGGGCTTTGGTGGAGCGTTTTATTGAAGAGGGTGCACAAGTTGCAGTGCTTCAGCGTTCTAAAGCCAAAGTGGATGCTTTAAATGAACATTTTGGTGGTCAAGTCTTAGCAATTGAGGGTGATGTAGCCAACTATGCAGATAATGTCCGTGCGGTAAAAGCCACTGTTGAACGCTTTGGCAAACTCGATTGCTTCGTGGGCAATGCAGGTATTTGGGATCATTATGCCGATATCGTCAATACTTCAGGTGAACAACTTGAAAAGGCATTTGATGAAATCATGGGCATTAATACCAAGTCTTTAATCCTTGGTGCCAAGGCTGCACTCGATGCATTGATCGCTTCTGAAGGGTCTATCATATTTACTTTGTCTAATTCAGCTTTGTACTCAGCAGGCGGAGGCCCTGTATATACAGCATCTAAGCATGCAGGGGTTGGAATTATGAAAGAATTGGCCTATGAGCTTGCGCCTAAAGTACGAGTGAATGCCGTTGCGCCCTCAGGTATGAATGTCAATATCAAAGGTGCGGCATCTTTAGGTCAGGAAAATGTAGGCTTATTGGATGCACGTGATCCTGAGAAAATTGCCCGTGGTATGCCACTGAACTTCCTGCCTGAACCTTCCGACATGACTGGTTCATATGTCTTACTCGCATCTCGCCAAAACAATCGCCCACTCACAGGTGTATTGATCAATGCGGAATGTGGTTTGGGGATTCGTGGATTACGCCAACCGCGTGCAGGTTTCTTTGATGAGTGATTCACTAAAATTTTCATAAATTTATTTATATTTAAATTGATTTCCTTGTGCTGCTGAGGAGTAAGGAACTCAATTTAGAGTTTAAAGCTTTGAGTAAATATTTGAAAATTTATGATACGCGGAAACGTCATTCGCAACTGTTTGAGGCAGGACTTCATCTAAAACGTAATGTTTCTGAGAATGTATTTATTACGAGTTGGTTTTTGCCGAGTTTTGCGAATGACAATGGTTTTGCCTACTTTTGCCGAAACAAAAGTAGGTCGAACCGAAGGTTATTCCGAAAGTCTAAACGTCATTGGAAAGACTCCGCTGAATCATTTCAATTTATAAATGTTGACTAAACTTTGATTAGGTTATTTAAAAGTTTAGTTGAGATTTCAAAAATACATTCATTCAGTGATTGCTTCTATTTCGGAGTCCAACATGCCTGTTAAGCTCATATGTGCATCGCACAGTCCATTGATGGAATTTGCTTCACCGCAACAACAATACAAAGAACAAAAAGTTCGTGAGACTTTTGCTCAACTTGCCAAAGCAGTTGAAGCATACAACCCGACCTTAATCATTACCTTTGGTCCTGACCACTTTAATGGTTTCTTCTATGACTTGATGCCAAGTTTCTGTGTGGGGATTCGTGCCACAGCAGCAGGCGATTGGGACTATGGCAAAATTGACAATAAAATTGATGTACCTGAAGAAACAGCAATTCAGTTGGTGCGTCGTGTTTTAGATGAAGGCGTCGATGTTGCCTATTCATACCGTATGCAAGCCGATCATGGTGTAACGCAACCCTTACATTTTTTATGCGGTGGAAAACTGGATCGCTACCCAACCATTCCTATTTTCATCAATGGTGCTGCTGCACCGATGCCCACCACCAAACGTACAGTGGCTTTAGGTCGTGCAGTCGGTCAGTTTGTTAAATCATTGAACCTTGAAAATGAACGTGTTTTGATTTTAGGAACAGGTGGCTTATCACACGATCCACCGACACCACAAATGGGTTCAGTACCGCCTGAAGTGGAAGAATTCTTGATTTGTGGACGTAATCCAAGTGAAGAATCACGCAATACACGTCAAGGCAAAATTATTGCTGTAGGACAAAAATTGGCAGCAGGTGATACCTCTGTGGCTGTGCCATTAAATCCTGAATGGGATCGTACCTTGCTTGAAACTTTTGCCAAAGCTGACTTTGCAACGATTGAAGCGATGACTGAAGCTGAAATCCGTAAAGATGGTGGTCGTGGTGGTCAGGAAGTCCGTTCATGGATGGCTGCTTTTGCTGCAATGCATGAAGTGGGCGAATACGACATGACCACACATTGCTACGAAGATATTAGTGAGTGGATTGCGGGCTTTGGCATCGTATCTGCTGAATTGAAATAAATAAAGGAAATCTCCCATGAGCCAAAATGAGACGAAAACCATTGTAATTGTTGGTGCAGGTCAAGCAGGTGCGAGCGCCATTTTAGAACTTCGTGCTAACAAATATGAGGGCAAGATCATTTTGGTGGGAGATGAAATCCATCTGCCGTATGAACGTCCACCTTTATCGAAAGATGTGATCTTAAAGCCTGATGAAACCAAAATTGAGATTTTGTCAGAACAGAAATTGGCAGATTTGGGTGTTGAACATATCCGTGGCAATGGTATGGTGAAAATCAATGCTGAGGAAAAAACGGTTGAACTTAAAAATGGTGAAACAATTGCCTTTGATAAGTTACTGCTTGCCACAGGTGGTGCGGCACGTCGTTTACCAAACTTCGATGCATTAGGTAAACATGTTTATACCTTACGTAATCTTGAAGATTCTCAAGCCCTTGTTCCCGTACTACAAGCAGGTCGTCGTATTGTTTTAATCGGTGGTGGCGTGATTGGTCTAGAACTTGCTTCTTCTGCACGTTTTAAAGATTGCCAAGTGACCGTGATCGAAATGGGCAGCATGGTGATGGGACGTTCATCGCCACGTATTTTGAGTGAGTTCCTGTTGGCTCAACAACGCCTTGCAGGTGTCGATGTGCGCCTTGAAACTAAGATTGCTGAGTGTCAGCTTGAGGGTGAAGAAGTGGTGATCACACTTGAGGGTGGTGAAGAACTTCGTGCAGATGCTGTCATTTACGGCATTGGTATTATTCCAAATGCACAATTAGCAATTGATGCGGGCTTAGACGTAGACTTTGCTATTCAGGTCAATGAAAATTGCCAAACATCACATCCTGATATTTATGCGGCAGGCGATGTGGCAACACAGTTACGTGACAATGGTCAATATGGTCGTGTAGAAACTTGGGAAAATGCCAATTTACAAGCAGGGATTTTCGCTCGCCATGTGATGTGTGTTGAACACCCAACGCCAAATCCTGCATGGTTTTGGACAGATCAACTGAATATTAATTATCAATTTGTCGGTGATATGGCTGCTGCTGAATGGCACATTCGTGGTGAAATGAACGCTGAATTAGCTACTGAATCATCATTCATCTTATTTGGCGTGACTGATGGCGTGATTGTGGGTGGAATCACCGTCAATGCTGCTAAAGAGATGCGTCTTTTGAAAAAACTCATCAGCAAACAAACCAATTTTGAAGCAGATAAGCATTTGGATATGAGTCAAGAACTACGTAAGTTAGTTAAATAATCTCGGTTTTTTGTCATCTTAAACCTGAGTGATTTTACTCAGGTTTTATGCTCAGGTTTTTTTATGTTTCGATTTTTAAATGAATTTAACAATGGGGGTGTAAACGTAAATGTAATGTGGGACAAAGTTGCCCTTGTGTATCCCATGCTGAACGGGCAATCACCTCAAAGCCATGCTTTTGATAAAAATGCTGTAAGTCAGGGTGATTTTCTAAAATATCTACTTCTTGAATACCTAAAGACAATGCATATTTCAGCAAAGCTGAGCCAACGCCAAGACCAATATATTTCGGATGCACATAGAACATTTCAATTTTTTGATAAGCCAAGCCAATGAAACCAACAATTTCATGGTTGATTTCCAAATGAAACAATTGTAAATGTCTAAAATAATGATGCTCAGTGATGAGTTCTTTTATTTTTAATACATGTTGCAGGTCATGTTTTTTTTGAAATGACTCTATACATTGTTGCCAAACAGACAAAAGTTGTTGGTGCTGATTAGGTAAAGATGAACGAATTTTGGTTTGCATAAAAAGATCGCCCAAACGAGAAAAGAAACAAAAAATAAAGGAAAAATACAAGCTATTTAACAAATATGGCTTAAAATGCAGATAAAAATCAAATCACTGTATTTGATGATAAAAAATAGGACAATTAATGTCAGATTCCAACAAAATTGTGGTGTATGCAGCGCTTTTTGGTAACCTTGCGATTGCCTTAGTGAAGTTTATTGCTGCTTATATTACAAATAGTTCTGCAATGTTCAGTGAGGCGATTCATTCAGTCGTGGATACACTCAATGAAATATTATTGCTGTATGGTATGAAGAAATCACAACAACCTGCCAATGCTAAACATCCTTTTGGCTATGGACGTGAGTTGTATTTTTGGGCATTTATTGTTTCGTTAATGGTATTTGCATTGGGTGCAATTGTGTCAATTTATCAGGGTGTACAACATGTTTTACATCCTGAAAAAATGAGCTCACCTTATGTCAATTATATTGTGTTAGGTATTGCGATCCTGTGTGAGGGAACTTCTTGGTTTGTTGCTTTAAAATCTTTTAAGAAAATGAAAGGTAAAATGGGCTACTTTGAAGCATTTCGACGTAGTAAAGATCCGACAACATTTACGGTATTATTTGAAGATTCGGCAGCATTGATCGGTTTATTTATTGCACTGGTGGGGATTTTCCTTGCACATCAATTGAATCTTCCTGTGATTGATGGTATTTCTTCAATTTTGATTGGCGTAGTTTTGGCGATTTCAGCTGTACTTTTGGCAAGAGAAACCAAAGGTTTACTTTTAGGTGAAATTGCTGATCCACAATTGCGGCAAAATGTGTTAAAAGTGGCAAGAGAAGATCCTGCGGTACATTATGCCAATGGCGTTTTAACTGAACAAATGGGCGCACATCAAGTGCTTGCCTCACTCAGTTTAGAATTTAAAGATAATTTAACTTCAGATGATATCGAAGCTTGTGTAAATCGTATTGAAAACAAGATCAAAGAGATTCATCCTGAAATTATTGCATTATTTATTAAACCGCAAACACAACAGATGTGGTTAGAAAGAATGAAAGGGCGTTTAGAGTCGTAATGTCAAAAGAGATTGAACAAAATTCGGTTGAAGATCGTACTTTGCACACCGAAGAACTTGTAGCGACCGTTCCTACACAGCAACTCCACTATAGATTAGAAACGGAGAGTTGCTTAGCTCATACATGGTATCGTCCTGTATTTAAGGTATTGGCGTCAGATCATCATAATGGCGAAAACTTTTTTAATCCTGTGCGTCGCCCAGAAGGTCGTCGTCGTTGGGATTTGGTGAAATGGCTGAGTACTCGTAAGTCCTCAACATGGAAAGTCGATTCAGCCAAAGAAGCAGCTGAGTTTTATGCAACCTCACGTGCTTTGCCACAAAATCGCCCTAATGCATCTGATAATGATTGGCAAGTGTGGTTTATCAATCATGCGACAGTTTTGTTGCAAATAGGACCTTATAACTTTTTAACTGATCCAGTCTGGGCAGACCATGTTAGCCCAAAACAAGGGCGTGGTCCTAAACGTGTGATTCCTGCAGGGATTGCGTTAGAACATTTGCCAACGATCCATGCTGTATTGCTAAGCCATAATCACTATGACCATATGGACGTTGCCAGTTTACGTTGGTTGCATCAAAAATTTGCCATGCCGATTTATACAGGTTTAGGCAATAGTCATTATTTGCCAAAAGATTGGCATGTGATTGAAATGGATTGGTGGCAATCAGCATTATTTAAAAATTTAAAAATTATCTATACGCCTGCACAACATGGCTCAGGTCGTGGTTTTCGTGACCAAAATGCAGCATTGTGGGGTGGTTTTTCAATTATTTCACCGCATGGACATTTTTTCTTTGCAGGTGACACTGGCTATTCAGGGCATTTTAAAGAAATTCAAAAACGTTTAGGTTCACCACGTATTGCATTGATTCCAATTGGTGCGTATGAACCACGTCATTTGATGAAATATATGCATATGAATCCACAAGATGCGTTTCAAGCACATGCAGATTTGCAAGCAAAGCGTTCTTTGGCGATCCATTATCGAACATTCCAACTGACTGATGAAAACCGTGAACAACCTGAACATGACTTGCAGCTTGCAATGAAAAATACCTCTAAATTGATGAATCCATTTTATTGTATTAAAGAGGGGCGTAAGTTAATTGTCTAAAGCCTGATGAACATAATACGGAAGTGAAATATGGCAATTTTAATTCAGGGTGAGATTGAGATTCATATTCTCCAAACTCGAATAGATCAATTATTACCCATGATGAATATTGTGCTCATTACTGATTTTGCTGAGTTTGATTCAAAGAAATTTGATTACTTTTTTGATTATTATGTTCATCGCAATCATCAACATGTTTGGACTCAGCTTGAGTTTTCGATGTGCTTCAATATTGCTTTTGAGTTTGAGGAGTATTTAGCGTATCAGCTAAACAAAAAATACCACTGGGTAACTGTCGCAGACTGTTATCGCTTAATGGCAGATCGCCTGCAAGGGGATGTATGTTCAGGTTATTATTCGATTTTGTTTGAACAGAATAATTCAATTTACTTGGTGGATAACAGTACTTTTGATGATGAAACAAATAGCTTATTATTTACAAAACTTGCTTGTATTTCTCCACCATCAGCACAGAAAACCATCAAAGATCCATATCAGTTTGCTGAATATGCTCAACAACCATATATTGGTTATAAACTTGAAGATGGTGTGTTTTATCCTGTGATGAAAAGTGAATACCTTGTATTACAACTTCCTGATCTATTGCAACGGTGGCATAAGAATCATTCATAAGTGCTTATTTAATTTATAAAAATGAGAAAAATAATGAAAATATTCCAACCTTTTATTCTTGTGTTAATGATGTTTGGCACTGTTGCTCAGGCAAAGACGGTCAACATTAACCAACATGACTTTGAGATAAAAAACACACATGGCGAAACTGAAGAAGGTTTCGAGCAGGACAACTTTGAGTTGTATCGTGATGCTAAAAAGCTGCTGACCCATACTCAACGTTTAAGTACAGGTGATTGCAGTATTCTTACCATAGAGGTGGGAGATTATGACATTAAAGGCAATCAACTGATTTTTTATACCTATTGGGCGGCGAGTGATCGACAAGGCTTATGGGCATATCCTTATGGCGTTCGCAAACAAATTTATACAGTCAATGCCAAGGGTGGGGTGGATTTAACCACGGCTGTGATTTATGTGGAGGATTACAACAGTGAGGGCGATCCACAAGAAATCGATGCAGAAAAAGAATATTTACAGTTCTTGCATACCGCACCGAAAAACCAACAACAACGTCAGGCACTCAATCATTATATGCAAAGTATGCAAATCCGTTATAAGGCACGTTTTGTCAGTGGGAAAGAAAGAACACAACTGATTCAAGAGGTTGAAAAGCGCTTAGCGCCCCAAATCAAAACGGAAACGCAAAGTTGGCAAGCCGACCTTAAAGACTATACCCAAAATAAAAATACCGCATTAAGGTACCTGAGAATGGGGCAACAACTGTAGCGCAATCACCGATAAGCTTCCCATTGCTACATTCATTACAAATGGATTAAAGGCTTGTTGGAAATAACGCAGATCTGTAAATAAAATCAGCCCACTTAAACCGATCATGCCTAAAATATTCAAATAATGTAAAACTTTGGCATGTCTAAAGATCAGGAATAAAGTTCCAAAAATGATTTCAATATAACCTGAAATTTGTATTAAAAATAACATGCCGATTTCATCAAAGCCTTGGAGCTCCCACAAACGTTGTTCATCCATGGCATGAAACATGAGCTTGGGAACTAAACCCTGATAGATCCAAAGGATTGCCAAAGTGATATTGATGCTGATCAGGGAATTTCGGATCGCTTTATATTTTTCCATTGACGACATTTTCCAAAAAATGCTGTTTATTTTCAACAGAAGGCAATATGCAATGATCCGTCGTCCCAAATAAGCGATAACGATTGAAAGCCACTCGGCGGTAGAGAAAATCTCGGAGCAATTTCGGCATGACATAACCGACTTTTAAACTTGAAAAAGGTTGCCCCAAGTCTTCGATCACTTTTAAAAATGCAGTAGATTCAGTGTACATTTGCCCATTTTTAACCACAAGCATGGTGTCAAAATGATCTGTCGGCATTTGATAAAATTTTAAAATGGCTTGTCCTAAATCAGACTGAACTGAGGCGAGTTTAAATCGAGCATCTATATCATATTTGATTAGAAATTCTGTCCAAGCATTGCATAACACACAAATCGCATCAAATAACACAATGTCATGTTGTTGAATGATCTGTTCAATGCTGTCCTTAGTTAGGGCAATATGATTTTCAGTGCTTATTTTTGACATTCACAGGCTCATTTTATGCAGCGCTTAAGCTCACTATAACTGAAATTATTGGGCGAAAAAACAGTCTGTATCGGTACATTTTTAAACCATCGGAATAATCGAAAAGTATGATGAAAATAATGAATCACTTAAACTTTGTAAGGAAATAGTCGAGAAAATGTTGCTAAATCGCTGAATTATTGTAAATCATTAAATTTTAAGATTTTAAATAGAAGAATCCGATTGTTTTTATTCGTTAAATTCACTTTAGCTTGTCATGAAAAACCGCTATGTTGGTGTTGTAGCAGAATTTTTAAACGGTTAAATTTTTAATCAAAATTGATGAATGAGGAAATTATACATGGATAACAATAAGCCAGCTTCAGGTTGCCCTTTCCATCAAGCCGGTGGGCAGACCAGTGTAGCCAGCACCAATAATGCAGATTGGTGGCCGAATGCGCTGAATCTCGATATTCTTTCTCAACATGACAAAAAAACCAATCCGATGGACCCAGATTTTGATTATGCCAAAGCATTTAAATCATTGGATTTGGAAGCAGTAAAACAAGACTTACGTGAACTGATTAATTCAAGCCAAGATTGGTGGCCATCGGACTATGGTAGCTATATTGGTATGTTCGTGCGTACCGCATGGCACTTGGCAGGTTCGTATCGTAAACAAGATGGTCGTGGCGGTGCGAACACAGGTAACCAACGCTTTGCACCCTTAAACAGTTGGCCTGATAACGTCAACACAGATAAAGGTCGTCGTCTACTTTGGCCAATCAAACAGAAATATGGTAATAAAATCTCTTGGGGGGACTTGATCGTTCTTGCAGGAACAGTTGCTTATGATGTGGCAGGTTTAAAAACCTTTGGTTTCGGTGGTGGTCGTTTAGACATTTGGGCACCTGAAAAAGACATTTATTGGGGTGAAGAACGTCAATGGCTTGCACCGACCAAAGAGCGTTATGCAAGTGATGAAGATCGTTCATCTTTGGAAAATCCACTTGCTGCGGTACAAATGGGCTTGATCTATGTCAACCCTGAAGGTGTTGATGGCGTACAGGATCCATTACGTACTGCACAGGACATGCGTGTTACGTTTGACCGTATGGGCATGGATGACGAAGAAACTGTTGCACTCACCGTTGGTGGTCATACCGTGGGTAAAGCACATGGTAATGGTAAAGCTGAAAATCTCGGTGCGGATGTAGAAAGTGCAGATGTAGAATTCCAAGGTCTCGGTTGGCACAACTCAGAAGGCACAGGCAATGGTGCAAATACCATGGTCAGTGGTCTTGAAGGTGCTTGGACAACACATCCTGACAAATGGGACAATGAATTCCTGTATTTACTGTTCACGTATGAATGGGAAAAAACGCTCAGTCCTGCAGGTGCAAAACAATGGGAACCTGTGAACATCAAAGAGGAAGATAAACCTGTTGATGCACACAATCCAAATGTACGCCGTAACCCAATGATGACAGATGCCGATATGGCACTGAAGTTTGACCCTGCGTACCGTAAAATTGCAGAAGATTTTTATCAAAATCCTGACAAATTAGCTGATGTATTTGCCCGTGCTTGGTTCAAACTGACCCATCGTGATATGGGACCAAAAACTCGCTACTTGGGTGCTGATGTTCCAAATGAAGATTTAATTTGGCAAGATCCAATTCCAAAAGCAGATTACACATTGTCTGATGTCGAAGTGACTAATCTTAAAGTGAAGCTACTGAACAGTGGTTTAACTTCTGCTGAATTGATCGCAACCGCTTGGGATAGCGCACGTACTTTCCGTGGTTCGGACTATCGTGGTGGTGCCAATGGTGCACGTATTCGCCTTGCTCCACAAAAAGATTGGGAAGGGAATGAACCTGCTCGTTTAGCTAAAGTTGTCGCGAAACTTGAAGAAATTCAAGCGGGCTTAGTCAAGAAAGTCAGCATTGCAGATTTGATCGTACTTGGTGGTACAGCAGCGGTTGAGAAAGCAGCGCAAGATGCGGGTGTGAATATCAAAGTTCCATTCCTTGCAGGTCGTGGTGATGCAACTCAAGAACAAACAGATGCGTATTCTTTTGAAGATTTCGAGCCGAAAGCAGATGGTTTCCGTAACTTCTTAAAAGCGGATTATGTGGTTCAACCTGAAGAAATGTTGCTTGACCGTGCACAATTGCTTGGTTTGACTGCACCTGAAATGACAGTTCTTGTTGGTGGTTTACGTGTACTTGGTGCAAACTATGCGGACAATAAAGCAGGTGTATTCACAGACAAAGTGGGTGTTCTCACTAATGATTTCTTCGTGAATCTAACGGATATGAACTATAACTGGAAACCAACAGGTAAAAATTCATATAACATCGTTGAGCGTAAGTCTGGTGATGTGAAATGGACTGCTAGCCGTGTTGATCTAGTGTTCGGTTCCAACTCGATTCTTCGTTCTTATGCAGAAGTGTATGCGCAGGACGATAACAAAGAGAAGTTTGTGAAAGACTTTGTGGCAGCATGGACGAAAGTCATGAATGCTGACCGCTTTGATGTGAAATAAATAATTTAAAATGTAAAAAACCGCCTGAGGGCGGTTTTTTTGGAACAATGAATTTTCATCTAAAAAAGCCACACTTGGACAAGTCAGGCTTTTTCATGGATTGCAATCTACTGATTTAAAAAAGATAACTGATTGCACTTCGCATAAGCTGTATTATGTTAATTTTAGATAGTAAATAACTATTCTACTGATTCCATCATAAATCTTATATTTCCTTCCATATTAAAAACAGATACTAATTGAACAATAAAGTAAAAAATTGACATAGAAGATTCATTATATGAAAAAGATACTCTATGACCTGATAGGAAGCTATATTTCTCCATTTTTATAGAATATTCACCTAACTCATCATCATAAAGTTTGATATCAACCCCATTTTTTCTAAATAAAATAAAAAGATGATTGGATTTTATGGATAATTTAAAAGCATCCTTCCATACATTAGAAACTGTTTGAATATATTGAAATTTATTACGGATAAGAAATAAAATTAGCTTATCTTTACTAGCAATATTATCTTTTTTCCGATCTACCTGAATAAGCTTATTTCTTTTCTTACTAAAAAATTTTGCTAATCTAATATTTTCTTCTGTCTCTTGTACATCAAAGACATAGCGTCTTGCACATGATAGGTAAATTCCCTTTTTTCCACTTTTGATAACTCGACCAAGATCATTCCATTGAGCCATAGTCTTATAGCCTTGAGTTAATAATTCTATTTCCCAATCGTTATTCCAACAGGGATCATCCCAAGGTCCACCATCTGGTGAATAATATTGAGGATAATGATCTAAATTAGGCATATTTATTCCAAAAACCATTGTTATTTATAAGTATATATTAAATAATATGTACACTTTATACATAATTTAGCTTCAGCAGAACAATTAGGTGTTGATGTTTCGTCCACTATTATTTTTTTTGCTTATCTAGTAGGTTATTCGGTTATCACCGAATATTTGAAGAAGCTACGCTTGACTGAGAGTGAAGCTAACGCTTCATCCATTGAAACTATTGGGATTTTCGTAAATTATGTATAAAGAAAAATTTTCTTATACACAAAAGTGTATATCTAAAAACAATGGAAAAATTAGAAAAATCTATGTTCCAAACGAAAATTTAAAAAAATTCTTAAGAACCTTATTAAAAAATTTAGAAAACATTTATCATAATAATTATATTCACGATTGTGATCATGCATTTCTTAAAGGAAAAAATTGTGTAACTAATGCTGCTACTCATATAAAAAGTCGCTTTATCTTATCTTTAGATATTGAGGATTTTTTTGAGAGCCTTCCAAAAAGTTTGTTAGAGAATTATATATCAGATCATATACTTGATCTTGTATTAGTAAATAAAAGGATTGTACAGGGATATCCAACAAGCCCATATTTAGCAAATATTGCTATGATTGAAGTTGATAATTTGATTATGGAAGTAATTAAAAATAAAGATATTACTTATACTAGATATGCTGATGATCTTACTTTTAGCTTTAATGAAGCCACAGAAAGAGAATATATTCTCGCAACGGTTATACAAATATTAAAAGGATTTAACCTTAAAATTAATGGTAAAAAAACAAAATTTCAAGATAAAAAGAATGGAAGAGCTATTATTACTGGAGTCGGAGTATCAATGTATGCAGTGCATCCAACCAGAAAAACATTAAAAAAAATCAGAGCAGCCAAACATCAAAACAATATTCTAAGTGAACGAGGCTTAGTTTCTTGGAGCTTATGTAAAACGCCTAAATAGATGCATATTACTTATCTTATTTAATATGGCGGGTATTATGTTAAATAGATTTTATAAATTATTTGTTTTTCAAGAAATTAACAATTAAAAAAAGTCATTCATTACAAAAAAAGCGACTTGGAAACAATTCGCTTGGTTTTTTAAGCGACTTTGAAACATTTTGCAAATAAAAACCTTATATTCTCATCAAACTTTTTACAAAACCAAGCACATCAGCCTCCAAAACCTGCCATTCCCCAAACTCAGGCTCAATCAATAAAGTTTGCGAAATAAAGCCATAACAAATCCGTTGCATATTTAAACTGATCCGATTCAGTTGCTCATGATCCTGAATAAAAGGCGCAAGAATACTGCACCACATTTGCACCATCATCTCATAACTTTTACGATAAATTTCGATACTCGAAATCTGTCGTTCTAACAAAAAAGTCTGTGCCCATAAAAACTGTTGAGCCTGAATTCCCTGTAACTGAAAATGGATGACCTGCTGTAAATATGCTGAAAAATCCAAATTTGTGGATAACTCGATCAGACTTTGTGCATAACTTTTTAAAGCTTCAGCATTACTTTTCACATGCTGATGAATGGTCAACGCAATTAAATCTTCTTTCTTGGAAAAATACTCATAAAAAGTTCCCAAGCCGACACCTGCAACATCGGTGATTTCCCGAATGGTAATTTCACTGGCAGGGCGTTCATGCAAAAGCCGAACAAAACTTTCCATCAAGGCTTCTTGAGTGATACGAGCCCTTGATTGGCGAGGTTTACGACGTACATTGATTGCAGGCAAAGCCATAAAAATAACCCGAACATCCATCCACAGATTTTCATCTATACTGAATGTAATTGGACAAAACAACAAGACAGGATTTCAGCATGAACACAGCACAACTTGGAACAACCACAGCATGGCAAACCCATGAGATCAGCAACCAATTTGATGAATTGCAGAACTACAATTTATTCAGCACAGACCAAGTCCTACAAGAAATTTTGCAACGTTATAGCAGTCAAGATCAGCAGACTTTAGCAGAGTTTGGAGAGATTGTCGGTTCAGTAGAATATTATCAATATGCAGATCTAGCCAATCGTCATACGCCTGAATTACATAGTTTTGACGCACGTGGTCGCCGTAAAGACTTTCTAGAGTTTCACCCTGCATGGCATAAATGGATGGGCTTGAATCGTCAGTTCCATACCCATGCTTATCCATTTAGTGATGTACAAAATCAGTCACAATCAACCTCAAAATGGGTGGATTGGGCAGCACGATTCTTCTTAAGCGGACAAGTGGAATGTGGAAACTTATGTCCTAACTCGATGACTTTGGGCAGTATTCCACTGATTCAAAATGAACCTGAATTATGGGCAAAAATCGGTGAAAAATTACTGTCCAATGAATATGATGAACGTGACATTCCCATTTCCCAAAAGAAATCCATCTGGATGGGCATGGGCATGACAGAAAAGCAGGGCGGTTCAGATGTCCGTGCCAATGAAACCTATGCAGTGCCTGTGGCGGAATCAGGTCGTGGCAAAGCGTATTTACTGACGGGGCATAAATGGTTTTTCTCTGCGCCAATGTGTGATGCACATTTGGTGGTGGCGAAAACTGAACAAGATGGTTTGGCGTGTTTCTTTGTACCTCGTTGGTTGGAGGATGGCACCAAGAATCATATTCACGTGCAACGTTTAAAAGACAAAGTAGGGAATCGCAGTAACTCAAGTTCAGAAGTCGAATTTAAAAATGCGTGGGGCATTATGATCGGTGAGGCAGGGCGTGGTATTCCGACCATTATTGAAATGGCGAATTACACCCGTTTGACTTGCTCAGTTGGTTCAAGTGCGATGCTACGTCAGGCATTGGTGCAGTGCGTTGCCTATACCCGTCAGCGTAAAGCTTTCGGAAAGCATTTAGCCGAACAACCTTTGATGCAAGCCGTGCTTGCGGATTTGGCACTGGAAACAGAAGCCGCAATGCAACTCAGTTTTCATCTCGCACATTGCTATGAGCAGGATGATGAAATGTCGTTGGCATGGAAACGCATCATGACCCCTGCATCGAAATTTTGGGTATGTAAACGTGCGGTGGAACTGACAGGTGAAATGATGGAAGTCTTTGGTGGCAATGGTTATGTTGACACAGGTATTATGGCGCGCATTTTCAAAGAAGCCCCTGTAAACACCATTTGGGAAGGTTCGGGCAATGTCATGTGTTTAGATGTGTTGCGCGCCATTCAGCGTGATCGTGAGTCGATTGAAGTCCTGTTTCAATCATTTGCCAAAGTGGCTTCAAGTGATGCTGTTTTACAGAATGAATTGCAGTCATTATTCAAATTATTCAGTAGCCTGCAAGCCGATGAAATGCAGTTTATGGCACGTAGTCTGGTCAGTCGCTTGGTCATTCTCGCTCAAGCCATTTTACTGAAACAGTATGCACCTGATTTTGTCTCTGATGCGTTTATTGCAACTCGTTATAGTGAGTTTCATGGACGAGTCGTAGGCATAGTGGATGCGAAATCAGTGGATGTAGAGCGATTGTTAGAAAGGGCGTTGGCGAGTTGAAATAATTTTTAAATACCTAAATCAGCGAAGGTCATAATGCAACATTATGACCTTCATACGCTTAAATCAAATTAGATTTGAAGCTGATATTTTTAACATGTAATTATTGAAAATTACTTTTGTTTTTTAAGCTTTTTTTGGAGCTTTTTCAATTTACCTTCGTGCTTTGAAATTTTGTCCAAACGCGCTTTGATTTGTTTCTTTAAAGATTTAACTTGCTTTGACATCATGTTACTCCTTTGTTTTGCTATCCGTTGGCTGATGTTTTTTGATAAAACTACGGATAAATTTTCTTAACTCACGTGCTGCACTGGTATCAAGACTTTCACACAATTGTAAAAACTCATCCCGTTCAGCACTGTTAATGCGAATTAAGAGCTGACCATCTTTTTATTCACCTTTGTCTTTTTGGGTAATTCAGCCATCACGTATTTATCCCCAAAGGTGAAAATCAAATGTATATACAATATATATACGTTTTAAAAATAAAGCAAATTTAACTTGTTGAAAATATTTGATTATTTTGTGTTTTAATGAAAATTAATGTAAGGCTGTGTGTTTTTAGGCTATAACTGATTGTTATCATGGTCTTTATTTTTAGAGCAAAAAATAATTTTATATGCTCAGGGCTTTAAAATTGGGAAACCTAGAAAAGGTTTAATTTCTTTGAGTACAAACATGCTTTGCATTTCTTTAATTCCTGGCAAGCGGCGAATAATTGACATTGAAAACTCTGCATAAGTATCTAAATCAGGCGAGACCACCTGTAAAAGAAAATCAGCATCACCACCAATACTATAACAAGCCACAACATGCTCCAAAGCTGTCACTTGCTCTTCAAATTTCTTGGCTTCTTTTTCACTGTGACTGTCGATGGAAACACGGATAAAAACCATGACACCTAAGCCGATTTTTTTACGATCCAACAGTACGCCATAGCCTTTGATGATGCTTGTATCTTCTAAATGTTTCACCCTGCGCCAACAGGGTGAGGCAGACATTCCGATATTTTCAGCGAGTTCAGCATTGGAAATACGAGAGTCACGTTGTAATAACTCTAAAATTTTAGTGTCAGTTTTATCGATCTGCTTTTGGGTCATTTTTGTCTTTGAAATTCACCTTAAAGGTTATTTATACCCTTTTTATTACTATTTTAGAAATAAATAGATCAGTTTTACCTGCGTTTTTCACAAAAAATATAAGGATACATTTCAGATTTTTCAGGTTGTGATGCTGATGCAAGATTTAACCCAATTTTCAACGTATTTACTCACCTTAGCCATTGCGGCTTTGCTACCAGGACCGGGTATGACAGGTCTAATGTTGAAGACTTTTACTCAAGGGTATCAACGTGCTTTGTTAATGCTTTTAGGGCTGATCACAGGTGATGTTTTATTCTTGCTGAGTTCGATTTTTTTAATTGATTTTATTCATAAGCTTAGTCCACATTTTTCAGTTTATATGATGTTGCTTTGCAGTTTTTATTTACTGTACTTGTCTTATCAATATTGGAATTTTCAGGATGATCTATTCAATGAAAATACTCAAATTTTAGATATAAAGATCTCATTTTCAGCATTTCAGGAAGGTTTGTTGATGACTTTAAGCAATCCGAAAACGATTTCTTTTTATCTTGCTTTGGTGCCGATTATTTTTGGTTCAGCATCGTTACAAGAAAAAACGATTTTTCTGACTGGGCTGACAATTTTGACTCTATTTATTGTTGGAAGCCTATATATTTTTGCTGCCTTAAAAATTAAGAAACTTTTAAATAATAAATGGATAGAGAGAATTTTATTAAAAAGTTTAGCGTTGATGATGTGTGTTCTAGCATTGGCAATGTTGTATAAAGAACTGTATGTATTTGTTCTGTGATGTATTGGAAATATTGGATAAATCCGCTTGTATTCTATACAAAAAAGCGTAATATCAGCCTTGCATCGCATAACTATTCTGCGGTGAACATACAGTTTAAAAGGTAAATAAAATGGCGAAGAAAAAAGCTACGCCTGAAGTTGTAATTCACAACTTTGTGGCAAAACACATGAATGATTTTAACAAGAGCCAAACTTTTGTAGATCGAAAAAAAGATGCAAAACGTGGTTATTCTAAACACAAAAAAGGTCGATATTCTGATGATTATCGACCTTTTTACTTTCTAGCATTGTGTTTAAGTTTTTAAAAATTACAGCAGTATCAATCAAAATTATAAGCTGACTGCACGAGAAGAATTTTTTACCATATCGCCTAAACCATGGGTTTTAAAATAATATTCCAATAAACTTTTGACCATGAGTGGATTATTCATTTGTAAAGAGCGATCAAGCAGTTCTTTGGCATCAGGCATTGGCACATGACAAATCGCTTTACGCACCCGCAAAATATTACTTGAACTCATCGACAGGGTATTGAAGCCCATTGCCATGAGTAAAATCGCGGTCAGTGGATCACCTGCCATTTCCCCACAAATACTGACAGGTTTGTCATACTTATGACATTCTTGTACTAAGCGAGTTAATGCACGTAGTACCGCAGGATGCGAATGAGAATAGACGTTGGCAACACGTGGATTATTACGGTCAACAGCGAGTAAATATTGAGTTAAATCGTTCGAACCGACTGAGAAAAAGTCCACTAAAGGCGCAAATTCATCAATTTGTAAAAGTACACTCGGTACTTCAACCATGATGCCGATTTTTGGTTTGGTAATTTTGACTTGTTCTTCTTCTTGCACCGCAACCCAATCACGCTCAAGCAGATAAAGCGCTTCTTCAACTTCACTGACACTGGTCACCATTGGCAGTAAAATATGTAAGTTATTTAGACCAATACTGGCTTTGAGCATGGCACGAATTTGTGAAGAAAAAATTTCAGGATGATCGAGGGTGAAACGAATACCACGCCAACCCAAAGCAGAGTTTTCTTCTTCAATTGAGAAATAAGGCAAGTCTTTGTCTGCACCAATATCGAGGGTGCGCATCACCACAGGTTTGTTGGCAAAGTGGCTGAGCTGTTGACGGTAAATGGCACGTTGTTCTTCCTCACCCGGAAAGCGTTCACGCAGCATGAATGGAATTTCAGAACGATATAAACCGACACCTTTTGCACCACGTTGTACACCACGTACTACGTCAATCATCAAACCTGTATTCACATACAGTTTGACCGCAACGCCATCAGGTGTGATGGCATCTTTGGTTTCGTATTGCTTCAAATCTTTGGCGATTTGTTCTTCTTCTTTTTGAATCTCTTTATAACGGGTACGCATACGGCGTGGTGGGTTAATAAAAACACGCCCTTGATGTGCATCGACGATCATTTCTACATCATCTAAAGTATTGACTGGTAGTTCCGTTACCCCAACAACAGTCGGAATACCAAGGGCACGTGCTACGATGACCATGTGTGAGTTCATCGCACCTTCAGTGGTGACAATAGCTGCGATTTTATCGACAGGGAGTTCCACCAACGCAGCAGTTGAAATCTCATCACCAATCAGAATACTTTCATCAGTCAACTCTCGGTGACTCGAATCTGCTTCTTGTAAATAAGCTAAAATACGGCGACCAAGGTCTTTAAGATCAGACACACGTTCACGTAAATAGTCATCTTCCATTTGTGCAAACAGAGCAATATGTTTGTCGATGACAATACGCACCGCACCTTGTGCCCAATGACCATCACGGATTTCAGTTTTGATCTCAGAGGGCAAGGCATTTTCATCAAGCATGCGCAAGAACACACTAAACAGCGCACGTTCTTCAGCCATTAACGCATCTTGCATTTTGTCATCAAGTGACTGAATTTCAGCTCGAACCAAGGCAATAGCATGATCTAAAAGTTGTAATTCTTCACTAATATCATCGGCTTCACGATCAGGAACAGCAGCCAAATCCGCAGGCGGATATAAAATCACCGCACGACCAATGGCGATTCCCCCTGAACCTGAAATGCCTTGGAAAGTTTTATAGGTCGGTAAACTATTCGGTTTACGAAAAACATCGATATTACCCACCGCATGCGCATGGGCAATAACACCTGACAACTGAGCGCACAGTGTCACTAAAAATGACTCAGCCGCTTCACTAAAATCTTGTGGTTCTTTATTTTGTACCACCAAAACGCCCATGACCTTACGACGATACATCACAGGAACGCCAAGAAAAGAATTATAAATTTCCTCCCCAGTTTCTGGTAAATACAAAAAGCGTTCGTGTTTCGGTGCATTGTCTAAGTTGACAATTTCCTCACGCTGACCCACTAAACCGACCAAGCCTTCACTGGTATGCAATGACACATTGCCAACAGCATTGGGATTGAGTCCTTTTGTTGCCATCAGGACAAAGCGCTGATTACGTTCATCAAGTAAATAAATAGAACATACATCGACATGCATCGCTAAAGAAACTTGATTGACCATAATTTCTAAAGATTCATGCAAGCTAACGGACGTATTAATCTCTTGGACAATACGTCTGAGGGTGTCTAGTTGCATGTTCGACATGGATATATGCTCCTTTATTGTTGAATTATGCTCAAATGCGTCATTTCACTCTATTTATAACAGCAGCACCTAAAAAAATCATTTACATTTTTATAGAACTTTCAGGTAAATGCTGAGGCATTTGCATACATAACTCCATCATTGCTTTACGATAAACATCACGCTTAAAATTCACCACTTGACCTAATGGATACCAATAGCTGACCCATTGCCATTGATCAAACTCTGGCGGATCAGATAGGTTCAACTGAATGTATTTCGTTGATGCTACCAATTTTAATAAAAACCATTTTTGCTTTTGCCCAATACATACGGGATCGGAATCCGAGCGAATGTATCGAAGCGGCAAACGATAATGCAACCAGTCATCTGTCTGGGCGATTATTTGGACGTGCTCGGGTAGGAGCCCAACTTCTTCTCGTAGTTCTCTAAAAAGAGCTTGCTCAGGAGTTTCTCCAAACTGGATACCTCCTTGAGGAAATTGCCATGCATTGTGACCAATGCGTTTTGCCCATAAAACTTGTCCAATATCATTTGCCAAAATGATCCCGACGTTGGGTCGGAAACCTTCTGAATCGATCATTTGGCTACCTAAAAATTTGTGAATTTCATTGACTTTGTATATGGGGACATTCACTCTTTAGTCCAACTCGACAAAGTCAAAGTAATAATGTTTTAAAATTGCTATGATCTTAACGAATTTCTATCGACAAGCGGAGATAGATTTACATTTTTTTTCTTAATTTTCAGTTTGCACGAGTATTTTCATGAAATTGGCGTTGTTTGACCTAGATCACACCTTATTAAATACCGACTCCGACCACTCTTGGGGAGAGTTTTTAGTCAATGAAGGCTTGGTCGATCCCATCCGACATCGTGCGATGAATGATAAATTTTATGAAGATTACAAAGCAGGGCAGCTTGATCCAATTGCATATAACGAATTTGTTTTTGAGTTTTTAACCCAACATGACCATGCTTATTTGACTGAGCTACATCAGTTATTTATGCAAAAAGTGATTCGTCCTCAAATGCGTCCAAAAGGGTTTGATGCGATTCAAAGCCATAAAGATGCAGGGCATGAACTGGTTGGGATTACCGCAACATCGGATTTTATTACCGCACCAATTTTCCGTGAATTTGGTATTAATGAAATTATTGCCACCAATGCTGAAGTCAAAGATGGCAAATACACAGGCAAAGTGATCAATATTCCATGTTATCAACAAGGCAAGTTGGCACGTTTAGATCAATGGCTTGAGGGGCGTGATGTGACGGAGTCATGGGCTTATTCTGATTCGATCAATGACCGTTTCTTGTTGGAATATGCAGATCATGCTTTTGCCATCAATCCTGATGATCGTTTAGAAGCTTTGGCAAAAGAGCAAGCTTGGGAAATTCAAGACTGGTCGATTTGATTGATTTAAATATTGAAAAAGCACAATAAAGCAATGTTTTAGCATTGCTTTATTTTTGAGTAATGTTTTTAAACTTAAAATAAATATTCATGGCGAAATTGTGGATTAAAACACCCCAATACAAAAATAACAGTAACAATAATCCAGCTAAGTAATGCATAAAATCGAATTTGTTCTACATTCCAATCCCATGCAAACCAGCCAAGAATAAAAAAGGATTTCCAACCTTGTATGATTTGAGCACCACCCCAAGAAATAATCCACTTATGTACTAAGCTAACAAAAATATAAAATATGATCCAAATCATCATTTTAAGCACCTTATATCATTATTGTTGTTGCGTTAAGTTCTAAAGGTTTTAATCCTGAATTTTACATTTTATTATTGCAATATAGTTTTAAAATTTTCTTAAAAAATCAATTTTCTACTTCATTTTAAAAATAAAAATGCTATGTTGGTTTTAGAACTTTTAGAAACGAATGGAGAGATAAAATGAGCCAAACACGTCCAAGAATGACCAATTTATTTGAACAACTCGGCTTAGACTCTAGTGAAGCTGCAATTCAGAAATTTATTGAAACCCATCAGCTTGATGCTGATACAAGCATTATTCAAGCCAATATTTGGACGGAATCACAACGCCAATTTTTAGCTGAAAAACTCAGTTCAGATGGAGAGTGGGCAACAGTTGTAGATCAACTCAATGAATCTTTGCATGAAGATTCAGTGAAATAATTTTCTATTGTTGATCAATGAAGATTTTGAATAAAAACCATGTAATAAAAATTTACATGGTTTTTAAATTCATTTGTTTTTTTAATCAAACTGCAATAATTGATGTACTAGAATAGCGACAACAAAGAAAATAACTTTAAAACAAAAAAGCAAAATTCATTATTTAAAAACTGATACAACAAGAAAATACAGCGCTCATGTCAGAATGCCATATTTCAGGAAAAGCGTTCTTCTAAGCTCGATGTCGCTTAGATGATTCCTGAAAATATGGTTGTTCTGATCTTTATTTATGACTTTAAAATACACAAAGTTATTTCATCATCTCAATCAATTCTAAAACCGCACGAGACTGACTACGTGCAGGATGCCAGACCATACCCAGTTGGCGATACATATTTATATTGATGTTAAGTTGTTTTAAGTCATTGTTTAGTAACGTTTTAGGTAGGACTGACCAGCCTAAGCCAATCGAAACCAACATACGAATCGCTTCTAAAGTATTGTTGCTCATGGTGATTTTAGGTTTTAATCCTTTTTTCTCAAACTCAGCTAATGTGATTTGGCTGGTATAGGTTTGAGAGGCAGGAATTAAACTTGAATATTCAATTAAATCTTCAAGTGTTAAATTTTCTTTTTGTGCCAAAGGATGGAATGGTGCAACCACAAAAACCAAAGGATCATCCCAAATTTTGACATATTTTAGGCGATCATCGCCTTGTGGCGGCAGGGTTAAAAATGCAAGTTCTAGATCTCCTGCAAGCACTTGTTCATGCGCTTGTTCCGAATCGACAAAATGCACATCCAAAGTCACATTCGGAAAGTCTTGTACATATTTCTTCAGATGGAGAGGCAAGTGATGTAAGCCAATATGATGACTTGTACCAATTTTAAGTTTGCCTTGTACTTGACCTTGTTCATGGCTCAACGTGTGGTGAATATCACCTAACTCATTTAACCAATTTTTAACTTTGGGCAGTAATGAATGCGCTGCATGTGTCGCCTGTACACCACGACCTGCGGACTCAAAAAGTTTAACGCCAAAATAATCTTCGAGACTGTGTATTCGCTTGGTGACCGCAGGTTGGGTAATAAACAGGTGCTCTGCTGCCATCGAAATAGACCCAGTTTCCATTACTTTTACAAACGCTTCAAAGGCAGCAAGATTCATGATATTTCATCCATAAAGATTTTTTATGCGTAATTTATTATTCAGAAGTTTTTAGAATTAATCAAAGTAATTCTGAAATATTTACAAATTAAGTGAAATGAGTGAACTGTGACTGATGATGTAGAAAAGTTTATATACAAGTTTTTACTGTACAAAAAACAGGACATTTATTTATATTGATGAGAATAAAAACAACAAAAAGGTAGATTTTATTTGCATACACAACAACATCATTCTCTCCAACATTTCAGTACCGTGAAGCGAAATATATTTAAGTTATCTTGGTTTAGATTCTTGATGTATAGCTTGGTTATTTTGGCATTGGGTGCTTTATTTCTCTATTGTTTTCATATCTATTTTCCACTGATTTTTAGCGTTATTTTTGTATTTTTTTGGACAATGGTTCGAAGATTACATCTTCAAAAACTTAAAGATTTGGTGGCGATACGTATTCCTGATTATATTTGGCAAGCTTTTTATCAGCGCCATCCACAAATGAGTACCTCCTCACAACAGCTCATTGAAGAAGGGTTTAAAGATTATTTGGCATTACATTTATGGCAGAAAAATGCGTATGCCATGCCCTCACATGCAGTCGATGCGTTGTGGCATCTTCTGATTGAGGAGTTTCAAGGTTTTTACCAGTGGATGTGTAAAAATACTTTGGGCTATGAACTAAAACACAAACCACATGATACGCAACCAACACCAATGCAAAAAGCAGCACAACAGCAACAATTAATGAATACGTGGCAAGTGGCATGTCAGATCCATCATTTAGATCCGAAAACTACGAAAACTTTGCCTCAACTCTTTCAAGTAGATACTCAAGTGAAATGGGAAAATGGTATTCATTTTGAGTTACCTTTACTGATCGCAATGTATATGCAACTGCTGATCAGCAGTTCGGATGCTTCACCTACAGTTGCCAATAGTTCTTGTTCTTCGAGTGCGACGGCTTGTACATCGTCTTGTTCAAGTTCATCAAGTAGTGTGAGTCATTCTTGGTCGGATCATGGCTCGAGTAGCTCTGATAGTGGTTCAGGTTCTGATTCTTCAAGTAGTTGTAGTAGCTGTGGCGGAGGTGGTGATTGATTGCCACAGCATTTTTAGAAATTAAGCATCTACGGTAGAGGCTTTTTGTGCATTCATTGCAGCTTGGTCTTTTTTATTCCACACTTTTTCATGGAAGAAGAATGCAACCGCTTGTACAGTTGGCTCAACTAAGCTTAAAGTGACAGCCATCCATAGATTTCCTGTAATAACATAAGCCACCATCATTGCGACAGTGATGTGCATGATGTAATAACTTAAGGTTTTTTTGAAAATTCGTTGATTGGTATTTACGAAGTTTTGAAAACGAGCCATGACAATCACCATAAGATAGAAATTAAATGAATAATAATCATTATCATTTAAAATGTAAAAGAGAATTTTTAATTTATGGTGATTGGATTTGTAAATGAACTTTAAAGACAAGTCCATTTTATTTATTTGATTGAAATATGCTTTTACTTTATGCTGAATAAAGTAAAAGCTGTAGTAAGGATATATTAAAAATAAAGTTTAAAAAGAAAATGTATTTAGTTAATGAGTTGTTTGAGTTGAAGTAGTATAGGATCTTCTTCTTCAGTAGTTTCTGAAGATTGCAAATCATTTTGTGCAAATTTTTCTTCTAAACTTTGATCTTCATTTACACCAAATAATTGTTTCATAATGAGCATGGATTGTTGTAATTCTAATTCAGCTTCTTCATCACTTAAGCCTTGCTTTATAAGATCGGCTTTAGTTGCTGCTAATATTTCATCCATACTTTGAGTCGGTTGAAATTCACTTATATCTTCATTATAAAAAAGCTCAACCTTTTCTATAATCATTTTTATCTCTTGTTTTAAGTCAATATTTTGTTTTTTGAGATAGCTGAGTATGGGTAAAATATCATTTATCGCATCCACAAGAAAATCTTCAGAATCATTGATGAAATTTTGAAGTGCATTTTGAAAAGTGGGTTCAAATTGCTTCAGATGTTGTGGGTTCATCATCTTTAAAAAATCAAAAAAATCTGCAGTATGACTAAAGTTGGGGTTAAACAGTCCGTCAAATAGCCCATAGAGAAAAATTTTATCAATAATTTTATTTGGGAATTTATCTCTATTTTTGATTGCGATAGGGAGAATGGCATAAGCGGTGTAATGGTGTCTTTCAATAGGGTGATCGAGAAAATAAACAATATCATCTGCGTAAGTATGCGCATCATAAATACTTAAAAAATAAGCTAATTGTTCGCCCCAAAAACTTTCTTTATTTTCACGCTCTTGTTCCAATACTTGTATTGCAAATTCCACTACAAATGTTGGAAAGTTTCCAGCACTGCCACAAAGGCTTGCAAAAGCATGTAAGAGTTGTGATGTTTTTTTAAGGTTAGGTTGCTGTTGGTAGAAATGAACTAAAAATAGCAAAATTTGGGAAGCACTTTGTTGTGGTACATATTCTGCAACGTCTAAATAGCGATCTAAAATTTCAGTATCTCTATTATTTTCATGTGCATAAAAAGCACACCATTGTTCTATGCGTGCAGGTGTATTCATGTGCTGTGCAAATTTTTGAAAATGGCTTGTTTCATTAGAACCTCTAAATTCTTCTAAACATGTATAATAAGTTTGATCTGTAATATGTGGCATTTCAGAGAGAACTCTTTTCGCCGTTTCAGCAATACTTAAATCTAAAATTGGAAAGGTATCGACCAATTGTTGCTGTAAAGATTCTAATTCATTACTTAAGCGTGTCACCAATTCAATTGGTCTACATGGATTGATTAACCAATCCATCTGTAATTTTTCGTCATCTTGATCTAGTGGAAAATGTTGTTCTAAATCAGGTTTGCGCCAACTTTCACAGGCTGCTCGATCAATACGTGCTTGATAATAGGCATTGATCTGACGGCTATTTGCTACTTTATTTTTTGCTTGTAAATTTATAACATGCGATCAAAAGGATAAAATGGCAGTTAAATATAATGTTTTTTGTTCGCCTAATTCGAGTAACCATGTATCAACTTGTTGTTGCGCTTCTATAGGCAAATTGTTGTCATAACAGTAGTAATGAGAACAATTTTTTGCGGCTTCTTCACGTTGTTGCCAGGTTGGTGCAAGAAGTTGTTTAAAGATATTTTGCATTATTATTACTCTATAAAATAGTTTTTTTGTAGGTTGTAAATTATTTGTATTGCATTGAGATTATGACTGATTTTGTGAGTGATTCAAATAGGTTGAAAGCTGCTTTACAACCTCTAACAATCTTAATTTGAATACCTATCAAATTCTTAAATGTAAAAGAGAATTTTTAATTTATGGTGATTGGATTTATAAATAAAAATAGAAGTGGAAGAAAACATGCGGGATCATTGTACTGAATTGATTCAAATCCGAGGAGTGATCAAGTCGCTTCACTATAGAAATCAACAGGAAGTGAATTGGTGGAATTATCGACGTAGTATTCTTTATGGTGCGCAAAATTTTGAAACAACATGCTTTTCTGCACAAATTGAGCAATATTTGATTGTCGGGCAATTTACTCAGTTGGTATTTTCAGAAGGTGATGAAGTGGAGGTTATTTTAAAACCGATTGAACATAGTCAAGAATTTCACGTATTGGCATTACAGCATAAACAAATTCTACATTTAATGCCCGAATTACATACGGATTACTTATATGTTGATCCTAATCAACATGTGCCAAAGTGGATGTTAATTGTTGCATTACTGGTGACATTGGCTTCATGGAAAAGTTTGGGTGTTGGCGCTGGACTTATATGTGGTTTTTCTGTTTTGGTTGTGATTGCTTTTGGCTGGATTTTATATAAACAGTTGCGTGGTCGTTGGAAAAAATTTCTACTCAATCGTCAATTATTCGCCATGCCAATGTTGAAACAACTGAGCTTAAGTAAGGCAAGTCAGAGCCACTATTGGTATAGGATGAAAGAGTTTGTAATCGATTTAAATTTAGTTAAAAAATAAGATGAATAGAATTTATCTGTGGAAAATATAGATTCCAAAAAGTTTTTAAATTAATAAAAATGATAAATTAGATTTATGTAAAAACACGGTTATAATCGACCTTAATGAAAGAATTACCCAGTCCAGTGGAGCACATCGACATGGCAGGCGAAAACCAAAAAGCAAAAACCGAAAATGCAAAAACCGAAAATGCAAAAACATTGTACGATAAATTGTGGGATGATCACTTAGTAAAACAACGTGATGACGGCTCTGCATTACTCTATATCGACCGTCACTTATTGCATGAAGTGACTTCACCACAAGCATTTGAAGGCTTGCAATTGGCAGGTCGTACACCTTGGCGTTTAAGTGCCAACGTGGCAACACCTGACCATAACGTTCCGACATCGACCAAAGAGCGTTCAGAAGGGATTGCAGGCATCGAAGATGATACTTCACGAATCCAAGTACAAACTTTAGATGATAACTGTAAAACCTTTAATGTGGTTCAATTCGACATTAATGATGTACGTCAAGGCATTGCACACGTGGTGGGTCCTGAGCAAGGTTTAACTTTACCGGGTATGACTGTGGTGTGTGGTGACTCACATACTGCTACACATGGTGCATTTGGTTGTTTGGCGCATGGGATTGGAACATCAGAAGTTGAACATGTATTGGCAACCCAATGCTTAGTGCAAAAGAAAATGAAAAACATGTTGGTACGTGTTGACGGTAAATTAGGTCAAGGCGTAACACCAAAAGATGTGGTATTAGCCATTATCGGTAAAATCGGGACTGCGGGTGGTACAGGTCATGCGATTGAATTCGGTGGTCAAGTGTTCCGTGATATGTCGATCGAAGGTCGTATGACTGTGTGTAATATGGCAATCGAAGGTGGTGCTCGTGTTGGTATGGTGGCTGTTGATGACAAGACCATTGAATACGTAAAAGATCGTCCGTATGCACCTAAAGGTGAACAGTGGGATGCTGCTGTGGCGTATTGGAATACTTTGGTTTCTGATGAAGGCGCACATTTCGATACTGTTGTAGTATTGCAAGGTGAAGAGATTGAACCGCAAGTGTCTTGGGGAACTTCACCTGAAATGGTGATTCCTGTATCTCAAGCCGTACCTACGTTGGAACAGGCGAAAGATGATGTACAGCGCAATGACTGGACACGTGCTTATCAATATATGGGCTTGAATGGCGGTCAGGCATTGGCAGATATTCAATTAGACCGTGTATTTATCGGTTCATGTACTAACTCACGTATTGAAGATATTCGTGCAGCGGCAGAAGTTGCGAAAGGCAAAAAAGTGGCTTCAACAATCAAACAGGCAATGGTTGTTCCAGGTTCTGGTTTGGTGAAAGCGCAAGCAGAAGCAGAAGGCTTGGATAAAATCTTGGTTGAAGCTGGTTTTGAATGGCGTGAACCAGGTTGTTCAATGTGTTTAGCCATGAATGCAGATAAGTTACAACCAGGTGAGCATTGTGCATCAACCTCTAACCGTAACTTTGAGGGTCGTCAGGGTAATGGCGGTCGTACACATTTGGTGAGTCCAGCCATGGCAGCTGCGGCGGCGATTGCAGGTCATTTTGTTGATGTGCGTACATTCTAATAGGAGCATGGATCATGAAAAAATATACCATTGAACAAGGTATCGTTGCACCTTTAGACCGTGCCAATGTTGATACAGATTTAATTATTCCAAAACAGTTTTTGAAGTCCATCAAACGTACTGGTTTTGGCGAAAACTTATTTGATGAATTGCGTTATCTGGATGAAGGCTTTTTAGGTCAGGACAATTCAAAACGTCCTAAGAATCCTGATTTCACCTTGAACCAACCACGTTATCAAGGTGCTTCTATCTTGATTTCACGTGCAAATTTCGGTTGTGGTTCAAGCCGTGAGCATGCGCCGTGGGCATTGGAAGAATACGGTTTCCGTACCGTGATTGCGCCAAGTTATGCTGATATTTTCTTCAATAACAGCTTTAAAAACGGCATGTTGCCTGTGATCTTGTCTGAAGAGATTGTAGATCAGTTATTTAAAGAATGTTTTGCCAATGAAGGCTATCAGTTAACCATTGATTTAGAAGCGCAAGAAGTGCGTACACCAAATGGCGATGCATTCAAATTTGAAGTTGATCCATTCCGTAAACATTGCTTATTGAATGGTTTGGATGATATTGGTTTAACTTTGCAAGCTGCGGATGATATTCGAGCTTATGAAGAAAAAACCAAAGCGGCTCGTCCTTGGGTATTTGCTGAAATTCAAGCTTAATGACATAACATATAGCGTCTAGGTTCAACTCTTGCTAACATGTGAAACATAAGAAAATGTATGTTTTAGGTGACAGGGTTGGACCAAAACAATGATTAAGGTCTTTGATTATCGCATTGTAATCGGTGTGTTGAGTATTCTACTGAGTGCTTGTCAAACGTCGGACTTTGTACGCATTCAAAAAGCGGAAAGTAAACATCATGATTCACGCAATAATGTCAGTATTTATTGCACTGGAGCAGAAGTTTGTGAATTTAGTCGGCTAAACAGCATTACCTTGGTTGATGAAAATACCCATCGTATTCATAAAGATGCATTGAAAACTGGTTACTTCAAGCTTTCAAATCAAGATCCCAAAAATCGCTCTGTCTATCTGACAATACCTGCAAATCAGTATGAGTTGGTGATAAGTTTTTATCCAATTTCTCAACAACATGCTGAAGTTTTTCATGTGATTCATCGTTTTAAAGCCAATCAGCAATATACCTTTAAAATGTATCGTAAACGCTCTGAAAACTCAGGAAGTTTGTTGAATGTATCAGCACCTTCGCCACTATGTGTTGATTTACTGCAAGAGAAACGTACCATACGCCGTTTTTGCCGTCCTTATAATGCAGAGACGGGTTTAAGCGAATATATTGAACAAAAAATTTAAACTTACTTGGCAGTTTGACTGTCAACAATGAAAATGGAACTACGAATGTCTAAACAAATTTTGATCTTGGCAGGTGATGGAATTGGTCCTGAAATTGTCGCTGCTGCTGAAAAAGTCCTTACCAGTGTCAATGAGAAATTTAATTTAGGTTTAACTTGGGAACATGGTTTACTTGGTGGAGCTGCGATTGATGCACATGGTTCACCTTATCCAGATGTAACGGCTGAACAAGCGAAAAAAGCGGATGCAATTTTGTTGGGTGCAGTTGGCGGTCCAAAATGGGATACGATTGAGCGTTCAATCCGTCCTGAACGTGGTTTATTAAAAATTCGTAGTGAATTGAATTTATTTGCAAACTTACGTCCAGCAATTCTTTATCCACAATTAGCGGATGCTTCAAGTTTAAAACCTGAAGTGGTTTCTGGTTTAGATATTTTGATCGTACGTGAACTTACAGGTGGGATCTATTTTGGTCAACCACGTGGTATTCGTGAACTCGAAAATGGTGAAAAACAAGGTTATAACACTGACGTTTATGCTGAATCTGAGATCAAACGTATTGCCAAAGTAGCTTTTGAAATGGCGAATCTTCGTGGTGGTAAAGTATGTTCAGTAGATAAAGCCAATGTCCTTGAAGTGACGGAACTTTGGAAACAAACTGTGACTGATTTGAAAGAAGCACAATATCCAAATATCAATTTGTCACACATGTATGTGGACAATGCTGCGATGCAGCTTGTACGTGCACCTAAACAATTTGACGTGATTGTAACAGGTAACCTGTTTGGCGATATCTTGTCTGATGAAGCTGCGATGTTGACAGGTTCAATCGGTATGTTGCCATCAGCTTCATTGGATGAAAATGGTAAGGGTATGTATGAGCCATGTCACGGTTCTGCGCCAGACATCGCTGGTCAAAACGTGGCGAATCCGCTTGCTACGATTCTTTCTGTTGCAATGATGCTTCGTTATACCTTCCGTGAAGAAACAGCGGCTAAAGCGATTGAAGATGCTGTAGGCAATGTTTTAGATCAAGGTTTACGTACAGGTGACATTATGTCTGAAGGCATGAATAAAGTTGGTACAGTTGAAATGGGTGATGCAGTCGTTGCTGCACTTGCTTAATAGACTGAAAAGTCAATGAAACGCAGCTTTGGCTGCGTTTTTTATTTTTAAAACTAGAGAGTTAACAAGCTCTTCCTTTGAGTTGAATAGAACTAACACGTTGTTGTTGAAGATTAAAAATAATATGACAAGTCATGATGCTAGAGTAGCTTTCGCTTGAGCCGCCTGTTTGCATTGGAATAAAACGACCTCGTGCATCCGCAATAGGGAGTTGAGATGATGCAGCGGTTGGAACTGCACGTTCAAACGTATAGATCAGTTGTTGTTCAGTGATTCTCGCAGGTTCTTTTAGCGTAATACCAATATCTTTTAAATCAAGCTGTTGTTGTACTTCGTTCGCACTTAAACCTTGATATGTATTTAACTTTTGCATCAAGGTATGGTTGCGCTCATGATGAATAGTTGAGCAAGCACTTAATAACCCAATACTGAGCAAGAGTATGAATTTATGATACATTTTCATTTTTAAATTGTTTAATTCATTAGAGAAATCTAAATATAAGCTTGTTCATTTGAATGGCACAATCGCATTTCACATAAAAAATAATGTATTTAAAGTGACTCTAAACTCAACAAGCTCGTCCTGTATAGTGAACAGCTTTAGCAATATTCTGATTTAACTCAAAAATAATTTTACATTGAAAATTAAGGTCATAGCTACTAGCTCCTGCATGTGTTGTACCTAAGCCGAAATTGCCTTGTGGAATAGGAATATTGAGTGGGCGATAAACGGTGTAAATCAGTTGATCTTGACTGACCTGTGGTGCACTGCTCTGATAGCCGAGTTGCTTAAAGTTGAGTTTTTGCTGAATATCTGGGCTGGACTGACCTAAAAATTGATGTAAATAAGCATTGAGATCATAAGGTCGATTCACCTCAGTCTGGCAGGCTGTTAGTCCAAGATATAGGGTGCTGATACTGATTAACAATATGATTTTTGACATGATCATTCTCCATCATAGAACGCACATTTTTTATATTGACATTCTTTACGAGTGTAGTAAAAAATCTGAGCATAAGATGTTGTTGCATTGCAAAATCTGATATGTGGTCAGCAGCATTGTCCAAAATAAAAAAATGAGAGTGAAAAGGATAAGACAATGACAAAGATTTGGATGGGTTTGATAATGATGTGTCTGTCAGGCTTTGCATTTGCAGATAATTGTGACAATGCTCGTAATGCCTATGATGATATTTATTGTAGTAATAAAATATATGCCAGTGCTGATGCAGAACTGAATAAAAATTATCAGTTGTTGCGTGCAAAATTGAGCAGCAATCAAAAAACCATTTTAAAGCGCTCTCAAGTGGCTTGGATTAAACAGCGTGATGCACAATGTTCAGACGAAGCGGAGCGTACAGTTTTTGTAAATTGTAATTTGGAACAAACACAACAACGCAATGCTTGGTTAAGAGAGCGTCTTCGTGAATGTGATACAGTGGGCTGTAAAAGCACTGCACTGAATTAAGCATAACACATGAAAAAAGCCACGAAAGGTGGCTTTTTGCTTGCTAAAACTTAGCGTGCACGGTATGTGATACGACCTTTCGTTAAGTCGTATGGAGTCATTTCGACTTTCACACTGTCACCAGTTAAAATACGAATATAGTGTTTACGCATTTTACCTGAAATGTGTGCAATCACTTCGTGACCGTTTTCTAAACGTACACGGAACATAGTATTAGGAAGCGTTTCGGTGACAACGCCTTCGAACTCGATAAGTTCCTCTTTATTGGCCATAGCCTACCTGATGATTAAATTGGAAAGGCGCAAATTATAGGCAAAAAAATAGGAAAAAACAAGTCGGCAGTGAGGTCTAGCGAAGCAAATGTAGTCAAAATAAGCGAACAAAGAAATAAATTATTTCAACAAAAAGTTGCTTATACATGTTGTCAGTTTGGTCAATCGTCTGTAATCTAAATCTCATGATTTAAGTATAAATGAATAAGATACAAGGAAGGGCACTGCGTGAGTCAGCTAACTGATGCTTCGGTTGTTTTGCGATTAGGCTATCAAGCAATTCGTCGTGCGGGATTGCCAACCGAAGAACTATTATCAAAAGCGGGTGTGGCATTAAATCAAATTGATCAAAATGCCCGTACACCTTTAAGTGCGCAATACGCATTTTGGATTGCGGCAGAAGAGGTGAGTAAAGATCCAGACATTGGATTACACCTTGGAGAGCATTTACCACTGTACCGTGGGCAAGTGATTGAGCACTTGTTTATTTCAAGCGAAAACTTCGGTGAAGGCTTAAAACGGGCATTGGCATATCAACGATTAATTAGCGATGCTTTTCATGCCAAATTAGTGGTTGAGAGTGATGGACGTTGTTATTTAACCAATGGCGAGCAGCCTTGGGGCGAAAACATTGTCAACCGTCATTTTTCCGAATGTGCATTGTCAGGAATTTTACGTTTCTTTAAATTTATTACTGAAGGGCGTTTTGAAGCGATTTATATCGACTTTAATTTTAGTGAAGGTGCTTCTGATGATGAATATTTCCGAGTTTATGAGTGTCCTGTTAGTTTAGGACAAAAAGAAACACGCTTATATTTTGATTCTGCTATTTTAGATTATCCATTGTGGCAAGCTGAACCTGAACTTTTACAGTTGCATGAGCAACTTGCGATTGAAAAATTGCAAGAACTTGCACGTTATGATTTGGTCGGTGAAGTACGCCGTGCGATTGGTTCAACATTAGAAAGTGGTGAAACAACATTGGAAACAGTGGCTGCCCAATTGCACATTACGCCACGTCGTTTGCGTACTCAGCTTTCAGAAGCCAATACCAGTTTTCAACAAATTCTTTCCGATTATCGTTGTCGTTTGGCGAAAAAGCTTTTGGCAAATACCAATGAAAGTGTTGAGCGAATTGTGTATCTGACAGGATTTTCTGAACCAAGTACGTTCTATCGTGCCTTTAAGCGTTGGACGAATGAAACACCTGTCGAATATAGAAAACGCAAGCAGCGTTAAGTGAGCGCAGTGGTAAGGATAAAAGCTTCGGATGTCATCATGCGAAGCTTTTTTGTTTGGAGCATTTGAAAATAACAAGGATCAGTCATGAATCAACAATTACAAAGAATAACGACCAAACTTGAACAACTTCGAAATTTAGATATTCATTTTCAACTTTTTGGTGCACATCATCATCAATACCAACTCAATCCACCACTTGCTATTGAGACAATTCAGCACTTTGAACAACAATATCAGATAATTTTACCCAAAGATTATGTGGCTTTTTTGATACAAATTGGAAATGGTGGTGCAGGTCCATTTTTAGGCTTAGAGCCTTTTGAACATGCTTTATTTGTTGATTTAGATTATCCAAATCCACAATTATTGCTCAATCCGCATTTACCTTTTCCGCATCAACAAGCATGGAATGTCATGTTTAGTGCTACATGTGATGAAGATGATGAACACTATGAGCGGCAATATTTTGAGTTTCATTCACATCAAATGGATGGTTGTATTGCCATTTGTAATTATGGTTGTGGTGTGAGTTTAAACTTGGTGGTGAATGGGGCTGAGTATGGTTATGTATGGACGGATGATCGTGCGAATGATGGTGGAATTTATCCTGCTCAAGAATTGGGAAATACTGAAAAGCTCAGCTTTTTAGACTGGTATGAGTTGTGGTTAGATCAATCTTTACTAGAAATACACGAGCAACTGACACCTACACATGCTGATTTAGATGATGGGACGGATCTAGAAAAGTCAGCCCCCCTCATGACAACAACGCAAAAATGGTGGAAATTTTGGTAAGTAGAATGAAAGTATATAATTGAACTTTCATTCTATATTTTTAGATTGGCATCACTCAGGCATATTCAGCCAATGTGGTCCTAAAGGCATTTTAGGTAGCTCAAATTGCTCAGGATAATCTGCATGGATGAAATATAAGCCGTCAGGCGGGGCAGTAATGCCAGCGGCTTTACGGTCTTGGGCTGCAAAAATTTCATCAATGTGGTCAATCTCATACATGCCTTGCCCAATTTCTAACAAACAACCCATGATGTTACGCACCATATGATGTAAGAAGCCATCGGCTTGAATATCAAGCACTAAATAATGTCCGTGACGGATCAACCGACAATGTTTGACATGACGTACAGGCTGGTTGGACTGACAAGCAGCAGCACGGAAGCTTTCAAAATTATGTGTGCCTTCAAATTTCTTGGCTGCTTCAATCATTTTATCAACATCCAATGGATAAAATGCATGTGTTACTTGTTTAAACAGGAGTGCAGGGCGGCTTGGTGATTGGTAAACCACATAGCGATAACGGCGCGCTTTGGCTTTAAAACGTGCGTGGAAATCCTGATCCATTTCTTTGATCCATTGGATAGAAATATCTTTTGGCAGCTGACTATTTGCACCCATGAGCCAACCACGCATTGGGCGAATGGCATTGGTATCGAAATGTGCCACCATATTAGTCGCATGCACGCCCGCATCCGTTCGTCCTGCACCATGTAAAATGATTGGCTCATCCGCAATGGTACTCAGTACCTTTTCTAACGTTTCCTGAATGCTGCGTACGCCAGCTTGTTGAGTTTGCCAACCTTTAAATCGAATGCCACAAAACTCAATACCAATTGCAAAGCGTTGCATAATTACCTCTATTCAGGCTGATTGTCGAAATGATCGTACCAATGGTCATGCCATTGTGCTGAGCTTGGGTATTGTAAATAAATTTTTAAGATTTTGGCATAAAGATCAGCTTGGCTTTGAGTATCGCTGCACAAAATATTGGCATCTTGTATCCATTGGCTAACAGCATAACGCTGATCTAAGTCACCAAAGGGAACTTGACTACTTAAAATAACGGCACAGCCACATTCTTTTAATTTTTTAAACTGCTGAATAATATTTGAATTGACAGCTAAATTGCCCACACCAAAGGCTTGTAAAATGAGAACATGCGGTGGTTGATGGAGCAGCGTGGCAAGATTATTTTCCAATAGTTGCTGTTCTATGGGAAGGATCATCCAATTAAGAATATTTAAGTGTGGTGCTTTTTCAAGATCAGCAAGACTCACAGCATAAGCTTGATTTTGAACATGTGAATGATTTTGCTGTACAGCTTCAACTTTTTTACCATGAAAAGCATCTAATGCAGTGCTATGAACTTTTAAAGCACTATTGGCGTGAAAGACTTGATGGTAAAACGACAAATATACGCCTGATGGAACTTTTAGGACATGCTCTAGTGCAGTATTCAGGTTATCCATCGCATCACTAAATTCACGAGTATCGTTGCCATCAATGCTTAAGAGCGGATATTGACTACCTGTCATGATTACAGTGCAAGAATCTGCTAAAAAGCGTGATAGCACAGCTGCCGCATAACTGAGCGTATCTGTCCCATGAATCACGACAAAATGTTCAAAAGCTTGTTGTTGTAGGCTCTGAATTTGCTGGATCAGCTTTAGCCAAACTTGGGCGGTGCAAGCACTACTGTCTAAAATTGCAGGTGCTTTAAAGCATTCGATCTGTAAATGAGAGGGCAATACACGTTTAAGTTGAGGAATAAACGCTGTTTCAGGCATAGGGGCTAAAGGTTCACCAATACAGCCAAAGGTTCCACCCATATAAATTAAAGCAATTTTTTTGTTCATGATCTTCGACTCAGGATCTTCTGATAGCTGTTTTCAGGGACATGATGTTGGCTACATATTTTAGATACAATAAAAAAGCAGCCATGAATGACTGCTTTATCTTAAAACGAATTGTATTAAGAGGCTATTTGATTGAGTAAATTTTGTGATTGTAGTTTTTGATCTACAGAATAACTGTCTTGATCTTGTGCTAAGAGTTGACGTGCAGCATCATAAGCACCAAGCGTAATATATTGCTCAGCAAGATCGAGATTTAAAGCAATTTCATGGGTATTTAAAACATCCGGGAATGCTTGAGCCAAAGGATCAGATATAGAGCTATCTGTGACTTGAGGTTGATTTTGCTCTTGGATGTCTAAAGTAGGTACTGCTTGTGGCTCTTCAGCAAGATCAAAACTAAAACTTGGTACTGGTTCTATAACAGGCGTATCAAGTTTAAAGTCTAAATGTGTATCTGAAATGCTTGGCTCAGATGTTGTTGTGTCAATATCAATAGGCTCTGAAACGCTTGGTGCAATAGGCGCATCAAAATCCATTTTAAATTCAGTAATGTTATCTACTACAGGAGTAGGTTCGGTCACTGTTGTAGGTGGTGTTGTATCAAAACTAAATTCAAGTGGTGTAGTTTCTAAAGCAGGCGTTGCTATTTCTTCAGCTACAGATGGTGTTGCTGTGCTTGCCTCTAATGTATTTGTCTCTAAACCAAAACTAAAATCAAGTGCTTCATGTGTTTGTGGTTGATTGGCTTTTTTCTCAGGTTCAGCTAAATTAAATGCAAGTTCATTATTTTCAGGCTGAGTCGATTCTTCAACTGCAGGTGTAATCGTTTGCGTAGCTAAACTTGGGGTGAATTCTAAATCAACCAGTTGAGGTGGTATTGTGGTTTCAGTTTCAGTAATGGTTGTTTCAGATGTTAATTCAACAGCTTGAGCCTCAACTTTTGCACTTGGGCTATATTCATTTTGTAATAAGTCAAAACTATTGTTGGCTGTCGTTGGTTTATGGTCAACCAATGCATCAAAAGCATCTGTTGAAACAGGGCTTTTTTCAACAGGTGCCACCACGGGTGTTGTTTCGGTCGCTGTATTGAATTCAATGACATCAATTTTTTGTGTGCTAAGCTGAGTTTTTTTCTCTTCAGCTTGTTGTGCGATTTCCTCTAAATTTAAAGCATGTAAATGTTGCACCAATTGATCAACAGCAAATTCATCTTTTTGTGCCAAATGAATATCGAGTAGATATAAATACAAAGCATGTTGGCGATTATCTTGATTCAACGCTAAATTGATCTGTGCTTCTGCCGCAGAATAATTTTTGGCACTGATTAAACTTTCAATTTTTTGTTTTAAATCAGCACTGACTTCTACAACGGTTTCTTGCACGACAACAGCTTCTGGCTCAGGTGCTTGAGTTTGTTGACGTTGATTGGTACGTGCTGTTTTCGCCACATTCTTTTTGGCGGTTTTTTTGTTGCTGGCTTTTTTGTTGGTTTTACTGTTGCCAGCATCCTGATTGTTTGTTTCGCGTTTTTTTAAAACAATCGCAACCACTAACAATAAAACAAAAGGAATGATATACAACAACATGTTTGGCTACCCCTTCATTGTATCCAATGAACCTTAATTTAAAAAATAGGTGAATTACTTAGGTTTTCTTGCTTGAGCTTGCTGTTGCAATTGTTGCTGAATTTGAGCAAGTCGTGCATTGAGCAATTGAATTCGATTGTTCTTTTCATTTAGAGCTGAACTCAGTTGCGTCACGTTATTTTGTAATTTAACTGTTTTTTCACGTGCTGTCATAACTTTTACAGATAATTCTGTTGAAGTTGTCTTTTGCACACTATTTTGATGCGTTGATGATGTAGTTTGTGATGGTTTTTGATCTGCCACAATGCTCATTTCAGCTTGATTGAGACGATATTTAGTTTTGTTATTGGCTCTTTGTTGTGGTGTTGGTGGTGGAGCGGGTTTAAATTTTTGTTGTGAATTTGGCATTGGCTGCGCCAGATTTAATGCAATACCTTGGCGTAGTCGATTTGGATCACCTTGCACAAAAGCCTGTGGATTATTGGCTTGTAACTGACGCATCACTTCTGGAACACTTTGCTTTGTTTTGGCTGCGATCTTTGTTGCAATTGACCATAATGATTCATTGGCTTGAACTGTATGTTGTCCTTTTGTTGCTGTTGAGGCACTTTTGCTTGTGGTGCAGCCTGTGTATTTTGTGATTTATTTACAGTTTGTGTTGTTTGTTGCTGTGGTACAGGTTTAGGTGTTGACTGTGTAGTTTCAGTCTTGGTTGTTGCGATTGGATGATGTCTTAAGAACGCAGCACGTGTTGCTTCAGCATCTTCACGGATGTTATTTGTTTGAATAGATTGGGTTGATGATGCAGAAGTCGCTTGGGCAGTTGTTGTGTTAGATCCAGTTGTGTTTTGAGTTGCTACATTTAGTGTTGGTAAAGAAGTTGCTGAAAGTGCTTTTGTTGTTGATGTTGCGATGTTTATGGTTTGAGGGCTTTGTTGCGAAGCACTTTCAGGTAAATTTAAAGCAATCTCTTTTTCACTGACAATCATTTGAGGAGTTAAAGCCGTTTCGTTACTCGGCATTGCCATTGGTGCAGGGGCTGCTTGAGTGCGAGGTAAATTGGCTTTGACTTGTTGAATATAGGTTGAACTCCCTTCCTGAATTTTGAGTAAAATATTGAGTTCTGATTCAATCACAGGGCGAGAAGAGGTAATCACAATAACACCACTGCCATCACTTGAACGGCGGGTAAAAAAGTTTAAATGCCCAGGTGGTTGATGTGATGCACGAATATTGATCATGTCTTCTGTGGAGGCAAGATTAACATCAATTTTTTCGTTTGGATTGGAATTGCTAAATTTCATCTCTGCATAGAGCAAATCTCCCGAACTCGATTGGATTTGAATCGGGTCAAGTTTAATTGCAGATACAGATTGTGATGCAATAATAGCTAATATGGCAATTTTTAGTTTGTTATATACGGTCATCGCTTTCATTGCTCTAATGAAATTATCGTCAACTAACTAAGCACAGTTTATGCTTAGTTATTTCCCCAAATAAATTTTTAACCGTATAGTTACATAAAAAAACCGAACTTTACAGTTCGGCTTTCATTTATTTGACTAAAAATCTCAAAAATTAAGCATTTTTATAGTCAATCAGAATGCGCAACATACGGCGTAGCGGTTCAGCAGCACCCCAAAGGAGTTGGTCACCCACAGTAAATGCGCCAAGATATTCTTTACCCATGTTGAGTTTACGCAGACGACCAACAGGTACAGATAAAGTTCCTGTTACTGCAACTGGTGTCAAATCTGTCATCGATGCTTCACGGGTATTTGGAACAACTTTTGCCCATGGGTTCGCATTACGTAAGATATCCTCAATTTCATCAAGTGGAATATCTTTCTTTAATTTCAATGTCAATGCTTGAGAATGGCAGCGCATCGCACCAATACGTACACAGTGACCATCAATTGGAACAATTTGTGCATTGCCCAAAATCTTGTTGGTTTCAACCTGACCTTTCCATTCTTCTTTCGATTGACCACTTTCAAGTTGTTTATCGATATATGGAATCAGTGAGCCTGCTAAAGGTACACCAAAGTTTGCAGATGGGAAACCTTCGCCACGTTGTAATTGTGCAATTTTAGAGTCGATGTCTAAAATTGGTGAGCGTGGGTCATCGAGTAAATCTTTGGTATTATTATATAAGTAGCCCATACCAGTGATCAGTTCACGCATATTTTGCGCGCCAGCACCAGAAGCGGCTTGATAAGTCATAGAAGTTGCCCATTCCACAAGATTGTTTTGGAATAAACCACCTAAGCCCATCAGCATCAGTGAAACGGTACAGTTCCCGCCAACAAATGTTTTAGTGCCATTCACTAAACCATCTTTGATGACATTCATGTTAACAGGATCAAGTACAATAATCGCTTCATCATCCATACGTAATGTTGATGCAGCATCGATCCAATAGCCTTTCCAAGCTTCAGCTTTCAATTTAGGAAAGACTTCAGACGTATAATCACCACCTTGACAGGTAATAATGACATCCATTTGCTTCAGACTGTTAATGTCTGATGCATCCATAAGTGCTGGGGCGGTTTTACCACCAAAAGCAGGGGCTTCACCACCTGCATTACTGGTAGAAAAATAGAATGGCTCAAAATGAGCAAAATCATTCTCTTCAACCATACGTTGCATAAGGACGGAACCAACCATCCCGCGCCAACCGACCAGACCTACTTTCATGTCACTTCGCCTCGGTGCGTTAAAAAATTAATAGGGGGATTCGAGTGTATCAAAAGGACGTGTAACTGCAATAGCTACACAATCAAAACACCAACAATATTGTGCAATATATCTTGTTTATGTTACATGCAAAACTGATATAAATTTATGAATCAATAAAAAATTAAGAATATAAGCGAGCAGATCATGATCTGGATAGAAATTCTGGCGGGGCTGGTGATTTGGTTAAGCTTTTGGTCACTCATCCCGCGTGATGAATGGTGGTTTCGTGGCGCAGATTTTCCACGGCTACAAATTTTAGTATTAGGTGTGATTGCATTCTTATTGCTTATCTTTTGGCAAGGGGAATGGAATCTTCAACGAGAAATTATTCTGGTATTGTTAATCGCTGCTTTGGCATTTCAGTTGAAAATGGTATTGCCTTATACCTTCATATGGAAAAAACAAGTGGCGCAAGTTCGCACTGAACAGCTTGATTTGAATAAACAAATTTCTGTAATTGTATCCAATGTATTAACCCCAAATGATCAGTATCAACTTTTGATTGCTGAAATTGAAAAATATCAGCCTGATCTTGTGCTCACTTTGGAAACGGATCAAACTTGGCAGAAGCAATTGGCGGTGATCGAAAAAGATTATCCTTATCGTGTCCCTGTGCCTTTGGATAATTTGTATGGTATGCATTTGTATAGCAAATTGAAATTGGTCGATACGGATGTCAAATTTATTCTCAGTGATGAAATTCCTTCGATTCATACCACAGTGATCTTACGCTCAGGTCAGCCTGTGCAGTTGTATTGTTTGCATCCTAAACCACCTAGTCCGACTGAAGCGAAAGACTCTACTTTACGTGATGCAGAATTGCTCATCGTGGGTGATCAAATCAAAGATTTGGATGAGAGTTGTATCGTGATGGGGGATTTAAATGATGTGGCTTGGTCAAGAACAACCCGACTTTTTCAACGGATCAGCGGTTTGCTTGATCCACGTGTTGGGCGCAAATATGTCAATACCTTTCATGCAGATTATAAATTTCTAAGGTGGTCATTGGATCATATTTTCCATAGTACAGACTTTGCATTGGTACAGATGCAACGTTTACCCCATATAGGCTCAGACCATTTTCCAGTCTATGTCACTTTGCAAACGGGGCGGATATTTGAAGCAATTCAAGAAGAATTAGAACAAACGGATGCCGATGAACAAGAAGCTCAGGATGCGATTCAGGAGGGCATTGAAAAAGCTGAACGTGAAGAGAAAATAGTCACAGATGAAATTGCACAGGATTATAAGCGTGGCTAAGCGATCATGTGAGATTTGCAACATTTGTACGAAAAAGCTTACGTCTATTTAGGTACTTAGCGGATAGGCAAACTACAGCCGTTGGTTTTAATATAACTCTATCGGCACACGGAGTAGGGAAAGGAAGAGTCCCCTTAAGGAAGACGAAGCCGATGGAAAAATCATCATGGATATGATGTTGGAATGGATCACCAAATACAATAAAAAGAACAGCAACTTGAAAGCACAACCTCATATACCCGAGTTTTGCAGGACGCAGAACTCGGGTTATGCTTTTGGGGATGATAAACATGGATCATTACCCGTTTACATAAAGCGAAATCAGAAAATATTATTTACTTTTCAGTAATTTAAAATTTACATTGTTCATCTAACTCATCTTGCATGTGATGCTTTGCATCTTTATGTAGGGCTATTGGTGTTTTTTATTAAAAATAAATGAAATGGAATATCCGATTTGATCCTTGAGTGTTATGATTTCTCATCAAAATAAACTAGAAATTTACTGTAATGCAAAAGAAAAATTTTCCAGAACTACCAAAACAACTATGGACGGAACATAGCCTAGATCTTACAACTCATCAATATCATGGCAAGTTATTGGATCAAGAACAAGGTTTTGAACTCGGTAAAGCGCAACGTAAAATAACGCCTCGCTCAGAACTCGCTACACTGTCCGAACGTCCCAAAGGTGTCGATGCACTGACGATTTACCATTGGAGCAATGAAGGGCGAGTGGATCTGTTAAAGCCTGTACGTGCTAAACGGATGAGCGTTTCGCCATTTGCCTATTTTCGTGGCATGCCTTCGTTGATGCTTTATGATCTTGCATGGGAAAAAAGCCATTCAGGTTTGATGCAACAAGTCTGTGGCGATTGCCATTTACTGAATTTTGGTGGTTTTGCCAGTCCAGAACGGAATTTATTATTTGGTATCAATGATTTTGATGAAACTTTGGTTGCCCCTTTTGAGTGAGATTTAAAGCGTTTATCGACCAGTTTTATCATTGCAGCACGTGAAATTGGTTTGGAGGAGCGGGTTGGTTTAAAAGCCATTGAAGTGATGTTAAATGCTTATCGTCAACATTTACAGCATTTTAGAACACTTTCACCCTTACAAACATGGTATGAAAAAATCGATGCTGCGGTGTTGTTACAGCATACCGAAGATCAAAAAATCCGTAAAAAGCGTGAAAAGCATTTGGCATCAGCACATCGCCGTACTTCTGCTTCGGTCTTGCCGAAACTGACCGATTATGATGCTGAATCAGGGCATCGTTGTTTTATTGATGAGCCGCCATTACTTCGTCATCCTCAAGAAGGTGAAGTCTTTGCTAAAAATTCTAAGGAGTTTTTTCAGCGTTATCGTGATTCTCTGAAATCAGATCGCCAAGTTTTGTTTGATCGTTATCGTTGTACTGATGTGGCATTAAAAGTGGTTGGTGTGGGGAGTGTGGGTACACGTGCAGCAATTGCTTTGTTTGAAGATGCAGATCGTGAGCCTTTGATTTTGCAAATGAAAGAAGCTAATCCTTCGATTTTAAATCCATTATTTCCTGAAAAAGCCAAACATGAAGGCGAGCGTGTAATCTCAGGGCAACAGTTGATGCAAGCAGCAAATGATATTTTCTTGGGCTTTGCGTCTTATGGTCGAGAGCATCAGCAGTTCTATGTCCGTCAGTTACGTGATATGAAAATTTCGATTGATCTTGAAGATATGGATGATGTGTATCTGTATGAATATGCAGACAGTTGTGGTTTGGCATTGGCACATGCACATGCCAAAGCAGGCAATGCAGATGTGCTGATGGGTTATTTGGGTGAAGGTAAGCAAAGTATTAAGGTACTGCAAGAATATGCTTTTCAATATGCAGAACGTAATGCTGTGGACTATGCACAATTTTTACAGGAAATTGAACAGGGCAAAATCGAAGTTGCAGGGGATGAGGTTTTATAGCATAGCAACTCGATGTGCAGTCTGAGATAAAGCCCAATCAGTCGTTATGTCTATAGCATGATATCGCGACTGATGTGTTGGTGGCTTCAGATTTATTTACACCCTCTTATTTTTTCTGCTGTGCTACTTTTGCAGTCAGTTGTATCGTGTTTGCATCACCATAATCATGGGTATGCACTTGACATGGAATGGTGTATTGCCAACCACAGGCTTTCCACCAACAGATTGCAAACCATTGTTTGGCAAGATCTGCAAATATATGGTGATAATGACTGTTTTGATAATATTCAACCGCCAAAGCAAAAGTTTTTTTAAAATCAATTTTGATTTCAAATGATTGCCCTGCATAAATCTGCTCAGCAGGTGTAGCACTTATTTTATTTTGAACACCTGAATAATAGATCCAAATTTCAGGAATCTCCATACGATCTTCTTGAATGAAAATTTGTACTTCTGCCGAGAGCACATCGTTTTGTAATGGCGTTGCAAATAATTGTTGTAAATGCTCAATTAAGGCAAGTGAATTTGCTTCAAGGAAATTGAGATAGCGTTGTTTGATCTGTGGTTCAGCCAATCCAAATGGAATCATTTTAATTCTCGAATATTTTTAATAAAAAGCCAAACTCAATGATTCAGCTTTTTAATATTAATCTAATGTAAAACTAAGCTAATTCAGTATTTTTTTATAAAGCTGAATGGTCTGATCACACATATCTTTCAGGCTGAACTGCGTCACAGGTGCAACCTGTTGAGGTTGATCAATGTGTAATTTTACAGCATTCAAAAGTGCAGTTTTATCATCTACCGCAATTTTACCTTGAGGATAAACATTTGCCAAAATTTCCGCCACGCCACCTCTGTCCCAACCAATCACAGGCGTACCCACTGACAATGCTTCCAATGCGGTACGACCAAAGGTTTCTGCTTGATTGGACAATGACAGCACCACATCCGAAAATGCCAACCATTCACGAATGTCGGAACGATGCCCAACAAAGGTAATCAGATCACGGAGATTTTTATTTTGAATGGTCTTTTCCAATTCATCCAAATAAGCTGCTTTTTTCGGATCTGCACCACCCACCACAACGGCATGGACTTGCGGATATTGAGCATGTAATTGTTCCATCAACTCAATCAAAGTTTCATGTCCTTTAAGGCGGGTAATACGCCCCGGCAAACAGATCAAAAACTTATTTTCCAATTGTGGAAAATCTTCAAAAGTTTTTTGAAACCATGCAGCAGGTGGCTGATAGCCATGCGGAAATGCCGCAGGATCAATGCCGCGATAAATCCGTACAATGTCTTCAGGTGGGCAGTTTTTATAATTGTCAGTAATATATTTGACTACGCTGTTCGACACGGCAATGACTTTTTCAGCTTGGGTCATGATTGCACTGTAACGGTTAATCGAATAAAAACCATGTACGGTACTGATCAAATGTGGGCGTTTGTCCGCTGCAATGCCTTTAAGTGCAAAATGCGTCAACCATGCAGGCACACGTGAACGGACATGTACAATATCAGGTTGATGTTGTTCGATTAAGCGACGTAAAGGGCGAATTTGCCACAGGCTCGACAAGGCTTTTTTATGAATGGGTAAGGTTAAATGGGTTGTGCCTTCTGCTTCAAGCTCAGGAACTAAACGTCCGCCATTCGACACCACTAAAGATTGATGCCCATCAGCGACCAAGGCTTTTGCTATTTCCAAAGTACCACGTTCTACACCACCACTATTGAGTTCGGGAAGCAGTTGCATTACTTTCATACGTTTTTCCTTACAATCGTGAGGTGGGTGCACAGATTCAAACAGTGTAGTACAGTCGCTTGAAAAATATTAATAAATCTTTTCATAGCCTTCAGGACGAGTTTTAAAACGGCGATGAAACCACATATATTGAGTCGGTGCGATGCGTAATTGATTTTCAATGATTTTATTGACACGGATGGCATCATCAAGTTCATCAGTACTTGGTAAATTATCCACCGCAGGCTCAATCAACACACGATATTGTGGATTTTTAATGTCACCATGACGATAAAAATATAAGGGAATCGCCACCGCTTTTGAAATTTTCAATAAACGGCGATGTGCCGTGACAGTTGCCGCAGGTGTGCCAAAAAAAGGAGCCATCACGCCTTGTTTTAAACCAAAATCCTGATCAGGACTGTACCAAATTGCATCGCCTTCTTTTAAATGGCGAATTAAGCCGCGCATGTCATCATGATCAATTTGTGCTTTATAAATCGTGCCACGACAGCGATAAATCAGCATATCTAACAAAGGGTTATTTTGTGGACGATAGACCACATCAGGCTCAAAATATTGCGCACATAAATAACCACCTGCATCAAGCAAGGTGCTGTGTGTACCTAACAGTAAAATGCCTTTGCCTTCAGCTTGCGCATTTTGGATATGTTCCAAGCCCTCAACAGTCACTCGACCCTTGAACCATTGCGGTGAATACCACGCATTTAAAGTTTCAAATACCCCAATCATCATATCCACAAAAACTTGTCGGGCATTGTCCTGAACTTGTTCGGCTGTCCATTCAGGAAAACACACTTCAAGATTACGAACAGTAGTTTTACGGCGTGATTTCAAACGTTTAAAAGCGACATTGCCTAAAAATGTTGCCAAACGATGTTGAATTGCCCACGGTAAAATCGCAAGTAACATGAGAAATACAATTGCGATCCATATTCCCCAATATTGTGGCAGTAAAAATGCCCAATAAAACTTTCCTGATTCGTAATGATGCTTTTTACTCATATTGATGTGAGGGATGGCGATTGTTTAGATGACTGAAGTTTAACATGAACTAAATTTAAAGACGTAAGGCATTGTTTTATAATCTTGCAAATAAGAATCAGGATGTGATGGCTTTAATTTAATGAAAAGTATTCGATTAATTCAGGGTGATATTACCATTCAAAAAGTAGATGCGATTGTGAATGCTGCCAATACATCATTGCTTGGTGGTGGTGGGGTAGATGGGGCGATTCATCGCAAAGGTGGCGCAGCAATTTTAGCTGAGTGTCAGCAAATTCGTGCCAAACAAGGTGGTTGTGCAGTAGGGGAGGCTGTGATCACCACAGCAGGTGCATTGCCGAGTCATTATGTGATTCATACCGTAGGTCCAACATGGCAAGGTGGAGAGAAACAGGAGAATCAATTATTGCACAATGCATATAGCAATAGTTTGGGACTTGCTGAACAAAAGCAATTGCAAAGCATTGCTTTTCCAAACATTTCTACAGGAATTTATCGTTTTCCAAAATTTGATGCAGCCGAAATAGCAGTGCATAGTGCGGTTGATTTTTTGAAACATGCACAGCATGTGCAAGAGATTCATTTTGTGTGTTTTGATGTGGAAAATTTTAAGATTTATCGACAACAGTTAGCGCAAATTGATGCAGCTGATGTGCAGATTTTGGGTATATAGTAAAATTTACAAAGTTGATTCAAAAATTGAAAGAGATATAAGCACAGCCTCATATTTTTGATCAATTTAAACATCATTCAAGTGTATTTTAAAGTGTGATACGCGAAAGCGTCATCCGTAATTGTTTGAGGCAGGACTACTTTTGTTGTGTATTGTTTTTGCGATGTCATGAATCAATAGCAGGTGGTTGACGAGTTTTGCGGTGAGAAGCAAAGCTTCGCAAGATGGTTTCCTTGCGCAGTTTCACTGCTCTTTTTCCCGAAAGAAAAGTACCTCGAGCCGAAGGCTAATCCCTTAATTAAAACCTGAGTTGTAAGACTCTGCCAAATAGCTTTTAGTAGAGTTAAAAAAGAAATGATAATTACAATGTGCGTAATATAGTTCAGTGAATTCTGCGATTTGCTATAATTTCCAAAATTTTCTTGTTTACACGCCACTATGCGCAATCATTTTCTCGATACTCATAAAGCGATTTTGATCTTCCTTGTGGTCTTGGGGCACTTTGTAGAACGTATGATCGGATGGCGTGATCCTGTGAGCCATACGGTGTTGGGAACGATCTATTTTATACACATGCCTGCCTTTATCTTTGTGTCGGGCATATTATATAAAGATCAAAATTACATTAAAAATACACTGTTTTTCCTGTCACTTTATCTGCCATTTCAGTTTTTATTTGCTGCTTTTGATGCCATTTGGTCAGGGCAAATACAATGGAATTGGAATGTATTCATTAAACCTTATTGGGTGTTGTGGTATCTGATGGGGATGATGCTATGGACAGTCTTGACACATATTTTGTTGAAAATATCCAAATCTTTCACTTTGATTTTTGCATTGTTGATGTCCGTTTTGATCGGCTTAAGCCCTTGGAATAATTATTTATATTCTGTTGGGCGGATTTTTGTATTTTTCCCATTTTTTATTTTCGGTGTGCTGTATGGCAAAAGCATCATTGCAAAAATACAGCAGTTTGCAGCAGGGAAATGGTGGGGTGTAGGTTTTCTGATTGCTTTGATGGCGTTGGTGTATTTCACCCAAATCAATCAATATTGGCTGTAT
>NZ_LQXQ01000023.1 GCF_003268395.1 Acinetobacter sp. CFCC 10889
GGGAGAAGGCTAGGATGAGGGCAAAGAAAACCTCTCCCTAACCCTCTCCTGAAAGGAGAGGGAACTCCAAATCTGATTATAAATTTTTAGAATAAATGACCCCAAACCTCCCCGAAATTCAAATCACTCATCATGCACGAGCAACTCGATTACGCTTACGTGTAGAACCCCTTCAGATCAAATTAACTGTACCTAAGTTTTGTACCAAACGTCAGATTCAAGAATTTTTAGTTGAGTCTGAACAATGGATGATTGAAACTTGGCAAAAACAGCAAGAAAAAGCAGGGCAATTAGATCGAACTTTACCAATAGAATTAAAATTGTTTAACTTAGAACAACCTTTACAAATTATTTATCAAACACAGAAAAATTCTTATATTTTCGATGAGCAGAATCATCAATTATTGATCAGTGATCGTCAGTCTGAACAATATTTAAAAGCTTTCGTGATTGCTTATGCAAAGCATTATTTACCGATCTATTTACAACATGTCAGTGTTGAAACAGGTTTAAATTTTGCTGAATGTAGTGTTCGTCAGCCGAAAACTCGTTGGGGTAGTTGTACTGCACGACATGATATTATGTTGAATAGTGCTTTGGTGTTGTGTGATCAGGCGATTACACGATATGTCTGCGTACATGAGTTAGCGCATACACGGCATTTTGATCATAGTTCTGCGTTTTGGGGCGAAGTTGAAAAACATGATGCGAATTATAAAAACCATCGTAAAATTTTAAAAAGCGGTGCGATGCCATGGTGGTGGTTAGAAAAGTAGATTAGGAAAATAAAAATGTCTAATGATGTACTGCTCATGTTTAATGGCAAGACATTAGTCCCAAAAATTCAACACAAGGGTGATTTTGATATAGCATTTTCACATTGTTATTTGGCAGAATGCTTTTGGGTTGCTCAGTTTTCTTTATTGGTCAAAAATGATCATTTGATTGGTATGACTTATTGGCTCGATGATGAATATTTTGAGGATGTATCGGCTTGGGTGCATCAGTGGAACAGCCCATATTTACAATTAAAAGAGACTGAAAAAACAGAATATTATCATGATGGCTATATAACAAAATATGCTGTTGAAATCTATTTTATTTTGCAAGAGCCTGATCGGTATGACGGTTTGGCAATGATAGAAGATCGGTGGTGGTATTTACAAGATTCTGAAAGGCATCAACAGGGTTGGTATCCTGAATGTATAAAGCCTGAGATAGCAATTCCAAATCTATATGCGATAGGTCTGTCTGATCCTGATCAAATTGCAAAAGAATATGATTTAGTGTGGAAAGGTGAGCGAGTAAAAGACGAACATGGCAAAGTTCGTTTTGTATTTGGTTTTGATAGTTAACTGAAAATAGAAAAAAGAAAACCCTGAGTAAAATCAGGGTTTTCTTTTAAATCATTAGGTTAAGAACCAAGTGTAATAACCCCAAAGCATGAGTGGCCATGCAACATAAGGGCTAAATAACCATTTCCATAACCAAAACCGTGGCAGAAATCCTACGCCATGAATAAATCCACCTGAGATCCCGATCATCACCAACATTAAAACCGTATGGTTATAGTGACCATTGGCATCGAGCATCATTGCAGGGTGGAGCAATAAAACCGTAGCTAAAGGCAATGCCATTAAAAATGAAACTGCCATGGCAAATTTGTTAGGCTTACTTTCTTCTGTTGTCATTGCGATTTCTGTCATGGTGTTATTCCTCATCTAAATCTTGATGATGTTCAATGTAAAGCGCACTGAGTACACCTGCAAAACACGCCATTAAAATTCCAAGAATCCAAGCGAAATACCACATATTTGTTCTCCTTCAACTCTAACTTAGTAAAGACTGTGTGAATTTTCTTGTACATGTTTGTTGGTGATCACACCCCACATTTTGTAGTAACACCAAGTGGTATAACACAGAATGATTGGAACAAAGATACATGCAGCAACAGTCATCACTGTTAAAGTATTTTTACTTGAAACAGCATCCCACATGGTCAAGCTTGCAACAGGATTGATGCTTGATGGCATCAAGAATGGGAACAATGCAAAACCAGCAGTGAGGATCGCACCAATGATCATCAGTGAAGTTCCTGTAAAGCTTAAGCCTGCTTTTCCTTTGCCCGCTGAAGCAATCACAATCAAACTACCTAAAATTGCCATGACAGGTGCAAGGATGGTGATTGGATAAGTTGAATAGTTATTCATCCAACCGTGGTTATTATTGGTCATTACTTCTTTGGCTAATGGGTTGGCAACACCATTTGTATCAAAAGGTTGAGCTAAAGTATAACCTTCGATATTACCAAAGTATAACCATGCACCAGCTGCTAAGAAGCAAACAAGGAACACTATTCCCATTAACTGTGTTGCTTTGGCAGAACGCTGACGCAAAGCACCATCTGTACGTAACATCAACCAAGCACCGCCGTGTGCGTTCAGCATCGCTAGGCTCACTAAACCGCAGATTAAGGCAAATGGGTTAAGCAGTGCAAAGAAGCTGCCTGTATAAGTTGAACGTACAGTTTCATCAAGTGTGAATGGCACACCGAGGAACATATTGCCGAATGCAACGCCGAACACCAGTGCGGGCACAGCACCGCCAATCGCTAAACCCCAATCCCAAGAGGTACGCCATTGGGTATTTTCAAGTTTAGAACGATAGTCAAAACCGACAGGTCGTAAGAACAGGGCAAAGAGAACGAGTAATAATGCCCAATACATGCCTGAGAATGCAGTTGCATACACCATTGGCCAAGCAGCGAATAACGCACCACCCGCAGTAATAAACCAAACTTGGTTACCGTCCCAGTGTGGGGCAATCGTATTGATTGCTGCACGACGTTCATCATCGGTTTTGCCTACGAATGGCATGATTGCCATAGAGCCCATGTCGAAGCCATCGGTGAGGGCAAAGCCAATCAGTAAAACACCGACTAAAACCCACCAGATGATTTTCAGTAATTCATATTCGATCATGATTGAGCCTCTCCAACAACTTGGTTTTTAGCTTCTAATTTTTCAAAATGATATTTACCTGTGTGCAAAGAACTTGGTCCTAAGCGTGCAAATTTGATCATTAAGTACATTTCGATGATGAGCAGAACAGTATAGAACGCTGCAAGTGCAATGATTGAACCCCAAACGTCACCAGTACTTAGACTTGATGCTGACAAATGTGTTGGCAATACTTCACCAATTGTCCATGGTTGACGACCGCCTTCAGCCACATACCAACCTGTTTGAGTTGCGATCCATGGTAAAGGCAATGCATACAATGCAAATTTAAGTAACCACGGTTTGTTTTCTGCATTACGTTTTGCCACGGCATAAGTTGCAAGAATGAACAGCAGTAACATCAAGAAACCAGAAGCCACCATCGCACGGAATGAGAAGAACAATGCGGTTACATTTGGAATGGTATCTTTGGTTGCAGCTTTAATATGATCTTCAGATGCATCTACAACAGCAGGTGTATATTTTTTCAGAAGTAAGCCATAGCCTAAGTCTTTTTGATTTTGTTCAAATGATGCCAACAACTCAGGAGAGCGATCACCTGCACGCAATTTTTCAAGTTCACTATAAGCCACCATACCATTACGGATACGAGCCTCATGTTGAACCATCAAATCTTTAATACCTGTGACTTCTTTATCTAATGAACGTGTCGCAATGATCCCCATCACATACGGAATGCGGACAGCATAATCAGTGCGTTGTTCCTCTTGGTTGGGAATACCAAACAAGGTGAATGGCGCAGGTGCAGGATGTGTTTCCCATTCAGCTTCAATCGCTGCAAGTTTGGTTTTTTGCACATCACCGAGTTCATAACCAGACTCATCACCGAGTAAGATTACAGACAATGTTGATGCCAAACCGAAGATCGCAGCAATGGCGAAAGAACGGCGAGCAAAAGGCATATCACGTTTTTTCAACAAGTAGAAACTTGAGATTGCCAATACGAAAATCGCACCAGTCACATAACCCGATGAAACAGTGTGAACAAACTTCACTTGAGCAACAGGGTTGAAAATCAACGCACCGAAGTCCACAAGCTCCATACGCATGGTTTCATAGTTAAATGCAGCACCAACAGGGTTTGCATCCAACCATTGGCAACTAAAATCCACAATGCTGACATGTTAGAGCCAAGTGCAACGAGCCATGTTACGCCCAGATGTTGCACTTTAGAGAGGCGATCCCAGCCAAAAAAGAACAAACCAATAAAAGTTGATTCCAAAAAGAATGCCATTAATCCTTCAATAGCAAGTGGTGCACCGAAGATATCGCCCACGTAGTGTGAGTAATATGCCCAGTTTGTGCCGAATTGAAACTCCATGGTTAAACCTGTGGTTACACCTAAGGCAAAGTTAATACCAAAGAGTTTTCCCCAGAACTTAGTCATATCTTTATAAATTTCTTTACCTGAAATCACATAAGTGGTTTCCATAATGGCAAGAATAAAAGCTAGACCTAGGGTTAAAGGCACAAAAATAAAGTGATACAACGCGGTCATTGCAAATTGGAACCGCGAGAGATCGACCACGCTTTCAGAAATCATCAACGTGTCTCCTTAGTTTGGGAAGGACTGCCAGCAATACGCTCAGCAACTTGGTTATCAAAATCTTTAGGAATCGTCGGTGCATCAAACCAGATATTTTTGATGACAAGCAAAAGAATGACCTTAATTATTAAAATGATCGTAATTTCTCTAACTAGACGACGATTTATATCGGTGCGTTTAAAGCTCATAACAAAGCCTATATTTAAACTCTATTTATATTATTAAACAAAACTCAACACAAAATAAATAGATAAAACAATTAAAATAAAAATATATTATTAAATTTATAAAAAACAATGATTTAAAATAATGCTAAATAAAAAATAAACTAAAAATAAAAGTTGATTAAAATACTTTGAATTATGAAATAAAGTAGACTAATTTAGTATAAATTAATATTTTAAATCAAAGTAAAATACTATGGATTTAAAAATTAAACCAACTAAAAAGGTTTGTATTTATATTTTAAAATCTGATTAAAATACTTGGATTTATATCTGAATATAAATGAAAATAATAATCATATAAAATCTATGCAAAATAGGATTTGTATATTTTAGGAATGATTTACAAGTTCTTTTAGACAGCAAGACAGTTAAATTTAATTTGGAAATACTTTATTTAGGCACATGTTTGCTACAAAAATTGAAATTTTAGGAAGATGAAAAGATAGAGAGTTAAGTATTTTTGTATATTATAAAAAGAGAAGGCTAATGGGATATTGATTTTGCAATATTGTCATGCAAATCATTTGGTTATTTTACTCTAAGCTGAATAAATCATTAGACACAGAGATTTTTTTGGCAATGTAATGTGATTTACGAAAACGAATTAAAATGATTTGTGACTGAAACTCAAGCTCACCAAATTCAGGCTCAACTTGCACATAGTGTAGTTGACCAAACTCATCACGGACACGGGCTTGTGCTGAAAAACCGGGGCGGGCGTTACCACTTGACACAGTTGCCAAGCGCCCTAATAAATTTACTGTCGTTGGACTAAATTTAGGTTTGATCACTTGGTCTAAACAGTGAATCATAAATACCGTAAAGAAAATAGCGATGACTGAAGCAGGTAAAATGACATAGTACCAAGGGAAAAACTGTTGTTGACTGGCAAAAATACACAATTGTAAAAAATAACCAGCAAAACTGAAATTTATCAGTAGAAAAACAAAAATTAAAACTTTGGCAAATTTAACTTGCAAGAGTGGGGCGCGGGACAGCCAAACTGGCGAGATTCGTTTTAGAAATGTACTTGGTCTTAAACCAACATAATAACCAATCGTTTCCGCCATACTCAGCAAAATTAAGGCGAGTACACTTAAATGAAAAGGCATTAAGTCATATTCTAAAAAAAATGAGAGCATGGCTGTCCCTGAGAATAAATTATTCTTCTACGATGTAAATACCACCATCCGAATGGACTTTAATATTCACTTTTTCAAGTGTATCACCCAAGCATGGTCCCGAAATACATTCACCTGTTTCCACATTAAATAAAGCGCCGTGGGTTGAACATTGGATATATTCACCATCTTGGTCTAAAAACTGATTTTCTAAAAATTCAAGCTCAGTTTGTAGATGCGGGCAGAGGTTTTGATAGGCATAAAAAGCACCATCACGTTGGGTGATAAAAATCGTATCGCCTGTCATGGTGTCAAATGCACGTGCTTCACGTTCTGGAATTTCTTCCATCATGGCAATTTTTTCAGACATTTATGCAGATTCCTTTTTAAAGCTTGTCAGCAAGTTTGCATAAGCTGCAACTGCTAAACGAGGACCAAACTGAGAAACCACTTCACTTGAGATCAGAATCGCCAATTGAGCAGCAGTTTGTAAAGATTCACCAGCATTCAGTGCATATAAGAATGCACCTGCAAAAGCATCACCTGCGCCGTTGGCATCTACTGCAAGTACTTTACGACCTGATACATAAAAATGTTGTTCCTGATTGGAAACAAGCACACCTTTTTCACTGAGTGTAATGACAACGTCATGACTAAGTAATTTCAATTTTGCCAATGCAGCTTCGACTGAATCAGTTTCAGTGTACATCATGGCTTCTTGTTCATTACAGAAAATCAGATCCACACCATCATCAATCAACTCATCCAAACCTGTACGTGCATATTGCACCATTGCAGGATCAGAGAGCGTGATTGCAATTTTGACAGCATTTTCTTTGGCAATTTGACGAGCAATTTTCACGGCTGCACGTGCTGAATCGCTGGTCGATAAATAACCTTCGATATAGAGCCATTTTGCAGTTTTCAGTGGTTCAAAATCCATTTGCGTATCTGATAATTCTGCGGTGATGCCTAAGTAAGTGTGCATGGTACGTTCTGAGTCTTCACTCACAAGTACCATACATGTGCCTGTCACACCTTCACTGATTGATTTTTCAGAAGTTTGGATGCCTGCTTCATTTAAGCCTTTGAGGTAAATTGAACCAAGTTCATCATTGCCTACACGGCAAGCATAAAATGCTGAAGCGCCCAATGCACCAAAAGCAACCGCAGTGTTGGCAGCAGAACCGCCCGAAGCTTGACCTTTATAATTTTGGCTTTGCTGTAAATGTGCATAAAGTTGGGCTTGCGTTTCACCATCGGTGAGTTGCATGGTGCCTTTTTGCAAATTTTCTTGGGTCAAAAATTCATCAGAGACTTTAAATTCTTGGTCAATGAGCGCATTGCCAATTGCAAAAAGATCAACTTTAGCCATGTTATGTATCACATCTATATTTTAAAAGCTAAAGTTTACACGAATGCTCAGTTTTACAATAGTTTGTTGAAGAAAATTCAGTTTAAATGGCAAATAACACCTAATTTCATCACATGCAAAATAGATTATGCTAAAACCAACATGACATTCTAAAATGGAAAGCAGGATATGCCAAAAATGCAACACGCTTTGATCGGTGTAGGCGTGATGTTAATCGATGATACGCAACAGGTTTTATTGGGCAAACGAATTAAACATGATGAATCCGTGACATGGTGCTTTCCCGGTGGAAAAGTAGATGAACATGAGGGTTTTGAAGATGCGGCTGTCCGAGAATTATTTGAAGAAGCGCAACTTCAACTTGCTGCTGAACAGGTACAAGTTTTTATGTTAATGAATGATATTGAACGTGATTATATAAACTTGACTGCAGGTGTAGTCTGTCAGTTGGACAATGCTCAAAACGATTTAAAGCAGTCGATTCAGGTTACTGAAGCTGATATTTTTGAATGTTGGCAATGGTTTGCTTTGGATGCATTACCTGACAATTTATTTCCTGAAACACAAGTGATGTTGGATTATTGGTTAAAGTATCATATTGCTCAGAATTTTAAAATTCATAAGATTTTGCAAGCATAATTCTCATGCCTAAAATCATTCAAATCACTGAACTTCCCATACAATTAGAACAATTAATCTTTCATGCACAACAAGAAGGTTTTCGCTTTTTAACTCGGCTAAAATCTGAGTTTGAAACGGGAATAAATCGGTTTGATCAGCAAGGAGAAGCTTTATTTGCAGTGTATAAAAATGATCAATTGATTGGGATCGCAGGTCTGAATCAACAGCCTCATGATTTAGAAAATAGCCTAAGTATCAATAAATTGAACTTTTCATCCACTCAGATTGCTCGTATACGCCGTTTTTATGTTCATCCAAGTTTTAGACAATCTGACATTGCCCGAAAGTTACTGACTGAAATAGAAAGGTTTGCTCAACACTATTTTAAAATTTTAACTTTATATACAGATAAAACAGGCGCAGCAGCATTTTATCAAGCATGTGCATATCAGACTTGCCAGCATGCTAAAATTAGCCATTTTAAAATTTTATCAACAACTTGAAAAATAATTAAATTTACAATTCCGAGTATAAAGCTAGGGATTTTTGTAATGACAATACTTTTAATAGGTGAATTAGATTGAATTCTGAATGTATAATGCCATATTAGATGTTATATTTTTTAAATTTTAGGAGATCACATGACTGTAGATGTCACTGAAACCTTAGCCCACACTGTTCATCCTGCGTTTCAGTTGGTACGTCAACACCATGTTGAAGCTTTAGATATTTTAGTTTCAGAATATAAGCACAAAGTGACTGGTGCTGTGCATTTCCATTTAGCAACCGAACATGATGAAAATGTATTTCTCGTTGCATTTCGTACACAGCCGATGGACTCTAAAGGCGAAGCGCATATTTTAGAACATACTGCATTATGTGGTTCAGAAAAATTCCCAGTTCGTGATCCATTTTTCTTGATGATTCGCCGTTCACTCAATACTTTTATGAATGCATTTACGGCGGCGGACTGGACAGCGTATCCATTTGCAACACAAAACCGTAAAGATTTCCAAAATTTACTTGAAGTCTATATGGATGCCGCTTTTGCCGCAAATTTGAATCCATTGGATTTTGCACAAGAAGGCATTCGCATTGAGTTGGAAAATGGCGAACCTGTCTATAAAGGTGTGGTTTTTAATGAAATGAAAGGGGCGATGAGTTCTCCTTCAGACCAGCTTTATCATCAATTGGCACATCATTTATTTCCAAAAACGACTTATCACTACAACTCAGGTGGTGATCCAAAAGACATTCCAGACCTAACTTACGATGAGTTAGTGACTTTCTATAAATCACATTATCATCCAAGTAATGCGGTATTTATGACTTTTGGTAATCAAACTGCTTATGATTTACAAGAGCAATTTGAAACATTAGCACTGTCTAAATTTGAAAAGGGTGAAACACTCTATTCAAAAGCTGAACAGCGTTTGACTGCACCAATCGCAGTACAAGAGAGTTATGCACTTGATGGCGATGATCTGAAAGATAAAACTTATCATGTTTTGTCATGGTTATTGCCTGAAGCGAGCAATATTAAAGTTCGCTTAGGTATGCGTTTGGTTGAAGGGATTTTATTAGAAAATTCAGCGTCACCACTACGTCATTATTTAGAGACTTGCGGTTATGCACAGTCTACAGGTCCATTTATGGGCGTGGATGATTCTAATTTTGAAATGACATTCTATTGTGCTGTGCAAGGTTCAAACCCTGAACATGCTGAAGAGTTTAAGAATGGCGTGTTGAATATTTTACAACAAGCAGCGTCTCGACCTGCTGATGCTGAAATTGTGGAAGCAATTTTACATCAAATCGAATTGCATCAACGTGAAATCAATGGCGATGGTACACCATATGGTTTATCTTTGATTTTAAATGGTTTAGGAAGTGCCATTCACCACAATGATCCTGTGCATGTGTGGGATGTGGATACTGCCATTGCTGAAGTGAAAGAAGAACTTAAAGACCCAATGTGGTTGTCGAATTTGATTCAAACTTATCTGTTGGATAATCCACATCGTGTGCAATTAACTTTAGTACCTGATGCCAATAAATCCGCACAAGAAGCAGCAGATGAGAAACAGCGTTTAGCAAAAATTGGTGCAGCACTCAGTGAAGAGCAAAAAGCTGAAATTGTGGCGCAAACTGAAGCGTTAAAAATACGTCAAGAAACTGAAGATGATTTAAATCTATTGCCGAAAGTAGGCTTAGAAGATATTCCTGCGGATTTGCAGATCGTACAAGGTCAGCTACGTGAAATCATTTCTAATCAAGTGGATACACCTTTAAATCTGTATCATGCAGGAACCAATGGTATTTATTATCAACAAGTATTGATTCAAATTCCTGATCAAATCGTAAAATCACCATATTTCAATTTGCTCTCAGTGCTTATGGGGGAAGTTGGTGCGGGACAGTACGATTATTTAGAGCTACAACAACTGCAAACTGCGGTGAGTGGTGGCTTAGGGATGGGTGCATCGTTACGTTCAAAAACGGATGATAAAGGTAAAATTACTGCTTGGTTGACATTAACCACCAAGTCTTTATCGGATAAACTTGACGCAATTGGCTTGTTGAAATTGGCATTTGAGCAATTACGTTTCGATGAAAAAGACCGTATTTTAGAGCTATTGCAGCAACGTAAAACGCGTTGGGCATCTCGTTTGTCAGGTTCAGGGCATAGTTATGCGATGCAGATTGCGTCTCGTAACAGCAGTGCCTTGGCGCAACGTGATTACCAAAATACAGGTTTAGGTGCTTTAAATTGGTTGGCTGAGCTGGTTGCTAAAATTGAAAAAGATACAGTTGAGTTTGATGCTTTAATTGATGAGCTAAAAGCAATTCATCGTGGTTTAATGCTTGCACCAAAACAATTTTTATTGGTCTGTGAAGAACATCACTCTGAGCGTTTACTTGAAGAAATTCAAAATGTTTGGGATAAATTGGAAGTAGATCAATCTCCTGTTTTATTGACAGAAGTTGAGCAGTTTTCGAGTGATGCAGATGAAGCATGGTTGATTCAAGCCAATGTTCAATTCTGTGCATCGGCTTATCAAGCGGTTGAAGTGTCGCATCCTGATGCTGCACCATTAATGATTTTGGCAGCGTATTTACGCAATGGTTTCTTACACAGTGCCATTCGTGAAAAAGGCGGTGCATATGGTGGTGGCGCAAGCTATGATGGTAATGCTTGTGCATTCCGTTTCTATAGCTATCGAGATCCACGTTTAGCAGAAACTTTTGCAGATTTTGAAGCAAGTTTAAACTGGTTAATGACCGAAGAGCAAAAACCACATCAGCTTGAAGAAGCGATTTTAGGTTTAGTTTCAAGTATGGATAAACCGGGTTCACCTGCGGGCGAAGCGATTACAGCATGTTATGCGTTATTGCATGGACGTACACCTGCATTTAGACGTCAGATGCGTGAGCGTTTACTTAAAGTGAGCTTGGAAGATTTAAAACGTGTTGCACAAACTTACTTAATCGGTCAAAAGCCAACAAGAGCAGTGGTTGCACCATTCGCCAAAAAAGAGGCTTTAGAGCAATTAGGTTTTGAAATCAAAAAAGTAAATTAAAACTCTTTTTGGAGAATGCTATGTCGTTCAAAACTTTTGAACGCACACCATTGAACCTGAGCATCTTAATGATGCTCAGTTTTGGTTGGGTGACTGTTACACATGCTGAAACTGCGTTGATGAATCCTGCAAGCACACAAGCGTGTGTGGCTTTGGAGTCCAATGCAGATCGTTTAGCTTGCTATGATGCATTGTTTAAAGCTGGAACATCTGAACCTGTTCCTGTGATCGTTTCAGAACAACGTGCTGCTCAAGAGCTAACAGTACCAAAAGCTGAGCCGCAAGGCATTAAAGCTAAAATTGAAGATAAAGTAGAAAGTTTATTTTCAGTACATGGTGCAAAAATTGATCCGAATACATCTTTATTAGACAAGCGTTGGGAACTTTCACCAGACAGTAAATTAGGGACATGGAATATTCGTGCCCATCAACCTGTTTATTTATTGCCTGCGTTCTGGACAAGTAGTAAAAATGAGTTTCCTCATAGTCCAAATCCTCAGAACACTGTGGAAGAAGCACAAGATTTAAAATCGACAGAAGCAAAATTCCAAATCTCGTTAAAAACCAAAGCGGTTGAAAACTTGATTGGTGATAATGGTGATTTATGGGTAGGTTATACTCAGTCATCTCGCTGGCAAGTCTATAACGAAGATGAATCTCGCCCATTTCGTGAAACTAATTATGAGCCTGAAGCCAGCTTAGTATTTAGAACCAATTATGAAGTATTGGGCTTAAACGGACGTTTACTTGGATTGACATTAAACCATCAATCGAATGGGCGTTCAGATCCACTGTCTCGTAGTTGGAATCGTGTGATGCTGAATCTTGGTTTTGAAAAAGATAATTTCGCCTTGATGATTCGTCCTTGGTATCGTTTAGATGAAGATGCGAAAGATGATAATAACCCTGACATTAAAGACTATGTTGGGCGTGGTGATATGACCGCATTTTATCGTTGGAAAGATAATGAGTTTTCATTGATGTTGCGTCACTCACTCAAAGGTGGTGATGACTCACATGGTGCAGCACAGTTTGATTGGGCATTTCCAATTAAAGGCAAACTGCGTGGACATTTCCAACTGTTTGATGGTTATGGCGAAAGTTTGATTGATTATAATCACCGTGCAACCTATGTTGGCTTAGGTGTTTCATTGATGAATGCATTTTAACAGCAAAGATCAAAGATGAAAAATAAAAAACCGTTCAATTTTGAACGGTTTTTTATGTCTTAAATACAAGAGATTAACCCACCTGAATTTCAGCATTTGGATGGCTAACTCGGCTTTTATTTGGTGTTGCAATCAAATATGCCAAAGTCAAAGGGCCGAGTCGTCCTGCAAACATCAGCAGCATTAGTGTAATCAAACTTCCTGTGTGTAAGTCCTCAGTGACTCCACGTGAAAGACCAACTGTACATGCTGCTGATACTGCTTCAAACAATAAATCTAAGAATTTTTTATTCGGTTCAAGTACCAAAAGAGTAAAGAAACCAATCAAAATTAACAGTGAATTAATCGCAATAACTGCCAATGCTTTAAAAGTGGCTTGATGGGAAATAGAGTGACCAAATACGGTGATTTCATCTGAGCGTTTTAAAAAGGTAATCACACTTAAAATCATGATAATAAATGTCCCAATTTTAATACCACCTGCAGTACTCAAAGAGCCACCACCAATAAACATGAGTACCATCGTGACCAAGGTCGAAGCATTGCTCATATTACCTACTTCTAGACTGTTAAAGCCAGAAGAACGAGGTACGGTCGCATGGAACCAAGCATTTAAAGCTTGATCTCCAACAGACATGGGTGCGAGTGTTAAAGGGTTAGAAGCTTCGATCAGCCAAATTGTCACAAAAGCAAATAAGTTCAAACCTGCAATGGTTGATAAAACCAATTTGCTATTGGCGGAGAGTTTTTTCCACTTTTTAGCACGCCGAATGTCCATCAGCACCACAAAACCAATTCCTCCGATCATATACAACATACTGATGGTTAATGTCACCATATATTGATCAGAGAAACTCATTAAACTATTGGGAAATAGTGAAAACCCACCATTATTAAAGGCAGAAATACTATAAAAAAGTGCATAGAAAAATGCATGTTGGATATCGTAATGATTTGACCAAGCAATGGTTAAAATAATCGTACCAATTGCCTCAAAAAATAAAGAATAAATCAGTACGCCTTTAATGGTCGTAGTCGCTTTGGATAAACTAGTTTGCCCAATAATTTCTTGTGCCATGACTTGCTGTTTCAAACCGACCCGTGATGACAAGCTAAGTGCCGCCAAAATTGCAAAAGTCATAAAGCCTAGACCGCCACATTGGATCAACAGCATCACGACCACTTTACCAAAAGTTGTGAAAGATTCACCAATATTCACTACGGATAAACCTGTAATGGTCACAGCCGATGTTGCAGTAAATAGGGCATTAATCCAAGAAAGCTCCCCATGATGGGCAAAAGGCAGCTTCAGCAGTAAGGTGCCGATGATAATGAAACTTAAAAAACCTAAGGCAAGTAAACTCGGTGGACTGAGATTAATACGATTATGCTTTTTATTGATCAACTCTTTTTTAGATAAACGCATAATTCATTCTATAAGAAGCGATTAGAAAGTTGTCGTAATTGTTCTACAGGACCCTCAACAATCAAAATGTCTTTTTCCTGTAAAATCGTGCCTGGTGCAATCTGGTAGAGCACATGTGAACCACGTTGCAATAATAAAGTATGAATTTCGTTATTTGTATCATCCATCAAAGTTTGAAATTGTGCACCTTGTAAATTGGATGCGATTTCAATTTTCACAATATAACGTTCATTATTCAATGCCATATAACGGCGCACCATCGGATAGCTCAAAGATTGAGCAACACGGATGCCCATATCTTCTTCAGGATGAATAATTTGATCCACACCTAGGTGTGATAAAATCATGTGATGTGCTTTAGACTTGGCTTTAACCAAAATTTGGTTAATACCTAAATTCTTTAAATGCAACACACATAAAATACTTGCTTCGATATCATCACCAATCGCAACCACCACAGCATCACAATTTTGAACATTTAACTCTTCAAGTACATGTTCATCAGTTGCATCAGCAATGACAGCATGACTGATTTGATCAGCAATATTTTCTACATTCTTTTTTAGGGTGTCGATCCCAATCACATCGTGATTTAAATGCGTCAGTTCTAGCGCCACTGTACCGCCAAAACTTCCTAAACCAATGACTGCAAATAGCGCCATAATTAACCTATCCTTACACTTGTAGATCAATCAATTAGAATGTGTAAAAGTATTTGATCTGGTATTTTCTGGCGCTATTTTATCGTTAAAGCGAGATTCAGCCAATTGATTCAGAATTTAAACTTTTAAAAACAGCAATTTAATTATTTTAAAAAAATAAAAAAATTATTAAATTCAATACTATATTTTTATTTAATTATTTCAAAAAACCAACTGAGTATAGTGATAATGTATATTTTTACCCGTAAATATTGGCAGAATGTCATCATAATTAAATGCACCTGACATAAAATTCAGCTAAGAAAAACAATAGGTCAGCAACATGGATGATAAAAAAATTTATAAAATTCTACAACATTGGTTTCCATTGCTCAAAAATGCAGATATTCCAAAGAAAAAACATCGGCAAAATTTTGCAGATTTTATGCAATGGATGAAAGATGCAAGTTTTGCAAATCATTCTTATATCATGAAAATGCAACCTGATTGTTTTTTTGAAAATGAAATGCAGCATTCAACAATTTTGCAAGATTTTCAAATTGATATAGCACGATTGAAAAAGAATATTGCAGCCAAAGCAGATCCAATTTTAGCGCATTTTGAGCAGCATAAAGCGGTGATTGGACGTTATTATAATGTCAATGATCAAATTTTAGATATTGTTTTAGAAGAAGTTTTAACTGTAGCAGAGCAAATTCAGTTTGCGCTTTTGTTGGTTTATGCTGACGATTATTATTGGTGCTTAGTCCCGAATGATGAAGCAAAGATAGAAAAATTTTGTAAATCTTTTAATAAGCAATTTAAAGATCAAAATATCATGATTGAACACTATGAACGTTATATTTGTAGCCGATCAACATAGCTCAACTTTATGAAAATTAGAGCTTTACAAAATTTAACGGCTTTTAACGTACGATTCTGTTTAATTATGGGCTCACTTTTTAAAATAAATCACAACATAAGATCAAGACCATGACACAAAATATTTATGAACTTTTTCAAGATATTATTCCTGAACTTAAACAGCAAGCTTTACCTGAGTATCTTAGCAATCCAGAAGATTTAGATGAGATGAACAGTTGGGATCTTTATTATGCCTTTGGTGAGTGGATGAATGAATCTATTCATATTTGGCATTATATTGAAATGACAGAATTTCAGAATCATGATATTGAAGATAATTATTATTTAATACAAAAAAATGTGGATACTCACGCGATTGAGCAGCAGATTGCACAGGCAGTCGATCAGTTGTTTGAACAGAATAAAGGTAATCAACATATTGATTTATTGGATGAAACCTACGATATTTTCTTTGATACTTTATGTGCTGTTGCAGAGCAGCAGCAATTGTCTTTATTGGTTGTTGTGAAAGAAAATCCTGATTGGATGTTTATTCCCAAACAAAGCGATGAAAAATTAGCTGAAATTGCTGAATTGTTTAATGCAACGTTTAACGAGGATGAAGATTCGACAATGGTTGTCTATTAAACCCAATTCGATCTTGTATTTCCTTATTTATATTAAAATATCACAACATAAGATCAAGACCATGACACAAAAGATTTATGAAACATTTCAGGAGATTTTTCCTGAACTAAAACAGCAAACTTTACCTGAAGATTTAACTGAATTTACAGTTTTTGAAAATTGGGTAAATCAAGATTATTCTTTTATTCAATATGTTGAAATCAAAGAATATGATATCAATGGGATTAATGACAGTACAGTATTTAAACAAAAACAAGTGGATATAGAAGCTTTAAATCAAGCGATTGATACAGATGTTGGTGTGCTTTTTGACAGCTTAGAAGAAGATCAATTTGATGAAGATTATGATTTTGAAGCTCGCTTTGAAATAGAACAAAAAGTAGAAGAAATCTTATTTGATCAAATCAAACATTTTGCTGAACAAAAGCAACTGACATTATTGGTTATTTTTCGAGAAAATCCATATTGGTTGCTTGTACCTTCACAAGATGAATTGCAATTACAAAAGATTGTCAATGAATTTAATCAGTGTTTTGGTCAAGATGGTGATTTAACCATGGGTGTGTATTAAGACCGTCGCCTGTATTTCACCGCTATTTTTATTTTTTAAATGTCATCGCATCGACTTAATATTTGGGTATATTAGTAGAAATTTTCACAAAATAAATCAGTATGTCTGTCCAAGAAACATCTTCACGTGTTCCTAAATATATTGCGATTCGTGATGCCATTGCCCATGAGATCGAATCGGGGCAATGGAGTGCCAATACCAAACTTGCTTCAGAACGTGTATTGATGGAGCAGTTTGCAACCACACGAGTTGCAGTGCGTGAAGCTTTGTTGGCTTTGGAAATGGATGGACTGATTTATCGTTTAGACCGCCGTGGTTGGTTTGTGCGTGCACCGCGCATTATTTACTGTCCACAATCGACCAAAAGTTTTAACCAATATGTAACGGAACAGGGCGGTGTACCAAGTACCGAATTGATTTCTGCGGAATTGGTACAAGCAACGGCTTGGGATGCAACACATTTAAAAGTGAATGTGGGCGATGACATTTATTCGATGTGGCGACGTCGTAGTATCAATGGACGTCCTGCGGTAGTAGAACATTTACGGATTAATGCAAGTTTATTTCCTGAGTTTTTAGAACAAAATTTAGAAGATTCAATCACGATTCTGATGGCAGAACATTATCAACGTCAATTAACCCGTGCGCATATCAGCCTTTATCCAACTGCTTTGTCGGAGCAACAAGCCAAGGCTTTACATGTCAATGTGGGCAGTATGGGCTTGTATATTTGCCGTACCAATTGTGATCAAAATGGGGTTATAACCGATGTTGACCAAGAATATTGGCTGCATGATGTGCTTGATTTGCATTTTGAAGCGTCAGAATAAAGTAATGTGAGTGTACAAAATTTTTTGTAATTTAATTTGGATAAGATTTAGTTGTGACGGAGTCTTACTTCAAAAGTTTTAATTTCAGGATTAGCCTTCGGCTCGACCTACTTTTCTTTTGGGAAAAGTAGGCAAAACCATTGTCCTTCGCAAAACTCGTCAACTACCGAATATTGATTAATTATGTCGTAGAAACATTAACTTAATTATGTAGTCTTGCCTCAAACAGTTGCGAAGGACGTTTCCGCGTATCAAATTTCGAGAGGAATTTAATTAGAAAAACGGATAAAATAATCAATCTGGTTTAAACCAGATTAATTAAACTGTCACAAACTTTTGTTGAAATACAGCTTATCAAGAAGCAGCATTCGTTAGGAATGTCACCATGAGCCCGTATTTAAAACAGCAGCAAAAGAAGCTCCTCGCAATTGGCACAAGTATTGTATTGGCTTGCGTCAGTGCCGCATGTACCACATCTTCAACTTCAAACGATGTTGAGCAAATCACGGTTTATACCGCCGTAGAAGCGGATCAACTGAAGCGTTATCAATGGGAATTACGCAAAGCGCATCCTGAATTAAAAGTAAAATGGGTACGTGATTCGACAGGTGTGATCACTGCGAAATTATTAGCCGAACAAAAAAATCCACAAGCCGATGTGGTAATGGGCTTGGCGTTGACGAGTTTATTGGTCATGGAAAAAAATGACTTATTACAGCCATATCGTCCAAAAAATGTTGAACAACTGAAAACTGACTTTTATAGCCAAAAAGACATTCCGACATGGACAGGGATGACCGCTTGGGAGTCGGCTGTCTGTGTTAATAAAGTAGAACTTGAAAAGAAAAAATTACCGATCCCGCAAACATGGCAAGACCTGACTAAACCGATTTACAAAGGTTTAATCGTGATGCCAAATCCTGCATCGAGTGGCACGGGTTATTTGGATGTCACGGCTTGGGTGCAGATTTTTGGTGAAAAGCAAGCTTGGCAATATATGCAGGCACTTGATCAAAACATTTCTCAATATGTGCATTCAGGCTCGAAGCCTTGCAAGATGGCAGCGCAAGGAGAAACGGTCATTGGCATTTCATTTGGTTATCCGGGATTTAAACTTAAATCTCGTGGTGCACCTTTAGAAATTGTCTATCCGAAAGAAGGCTTAGGTTGGGAAATGGAAGCCTCGGCGATTGTCAAAGGCACGAAAAAACTCAGTAGCGCAGAAAAGTTTATTGATTGGACAGTCAGCCAAGCAGCCAATGAGGCTTATGCACAAAACTTCTCAATGGTGGCGCATCAAAACGTACAGAGCAAAAATGCAGACTTCCCGAAAAATTTGTCACAGCAGTTGGTGAAAAATGATTTTTATTGGGCAGCCGAGCAGCGTGAATCAATTTTAAAACAATGGTCAGCACTATTTGAAAAGTAATGAATCATTCAGAATTAATTATTCAAAACGATTTATTTAAAACAAATGATTTTCAACAAGATATTCCAAATTAAGCATTAAAAATCAGGTGCAACATGCAAATTCCATCGCATTTACAAAATAGCAGGACAGGGCAAGCCATGCCAAATTCGGCAGGGCATCTGCTCTCAACCTTAAGAACATTTAAAATGGCAGAATCTAAAACTTTACTCGAAGCGATTGATATTCAAAAATCATTTGGTTCAAGTCGGGTATTGGAACATATTAATCTTGACCTCAAAGCAGGTGAGTTTGTCAGCTTTTTAGGTCCATCGGGTTGTGGAAAAACCACCTTGCTACGCATCATTGCAGGGCTTGAACAGCCTGATTATGGCAAGGTGATTAAGCAAGAGATTGATATTACTCATTTCAATACAGCAAAACGTAAATGTGGCATCGTATTTCAAAACTATGCACTTTTTCCGAATTTAACCGTGGCGGAAAATATTGCATTTGGTTTGCATAAGAAAGATTGGACAACACAAGAGATTCAATATCGTGTGAATGAATTATTGCACCTGATTGAATTGCCGAACATTGCAGAAAAATATCCCAATCAATTGTCAGGTGGTCAGCAACAGCGTGTGGCTTTAGCCCGTGCGATTGCGCCGAATCCTGATATTTTACTTTTGGATGAGCCTTTATCCGCTTTAGATGCTTTGGTGCGTTTAAATTTGCGTCAGAAAATTCGCAATATTCAGCGTCAGTTGAATCTGCCTGCGATCATGGTCACGCATGATCAGGAAGAAGCTTTGAGCATTTCTGATCGTGTTGCGGTGATGAATAAAGGTGTGATTGAGCAACTCGATACGCCACATAATATTTATTATAAACCGCAAACACGTTTCGTGGCGCAGTTTATCGGTTCGATGAATTTTATGCAGACGGTGGCTGTCGATGCACATCATTTGAAAATGGATGAGCAATCACAGATTGAATTTCCGCATTTAACATTTGCCAAAGATGAGCAATTCGAAATCGCTTTTCGCCCTGAAAATGTCAAACTTGTGAATGAAAATCAACCATCGAATGAATATTTAAATTTAGCCGTTCGTATTGTCAATACTGAGTTTTTGGGTGCAAAACGCCGTTTATTTTGTGTGATTCAAAATCAAAATGCATCAGATGGCAGTGTTTCGGATGGCAATGTTTCAGATGAGCATGTTTTACAAGTCGATGTCGATCATCAACAGATGACGATTGTACAAGATGACATGGTTTTACAAGTGCCAATTCGTGCTTTGCATGTATTTGATGCACGAGGGCATGCGAGATGTTAAATCAATCTGCTGCCGATGCCTTATTAAAAACGCAGACAGCGCATCGTTCTCGTTATTCATTGCGTTCAAGTGCAGTGTTATTTGTTGCAGCGATTCTATTAACGTTGAGTTTGATCGCACCTTTAATGGTGTTGATGCAAAGCGCATTTTTAAATGAACAGCATCAGTTTGTTGGTTTTGAAAATTTTGCCGCTTATTTTTCCAATCCTGCTTTGATCTCATCCATTTTCAATTCGATGTGGATTGCCATTACAGCGATGTTGATCACGGTCAGCTTGGCAAGTGTTTATGCTTTTGCATTGACCAATTGCAATATTCGAGGCAAAGCTTTCTTTAAAGCTGTGGCATTTTTACCGATTCTTGCACCTTCGATATTGCCTTCTTTGGCATTGGTCTATTTGTTTGGTCAGCAAGGCGTGTTCAAGGGCATCATGGGCGAGGTGCAGATTTATGGACCGCTCGGCATTCTGATCAGTTATTGCTTTTGGCTGTTTCCGGCTATGGTGATGTTAATGATGGGCGCATTTCGTCATATAGATCAACGCTTGATTGAAGCTTCACATGCCTTAGGAAAAAATACTTTAGAAACCCATTGGGCAGTGACATTTCCTGCGATTCGCTACGGTTTAGTCAGTGCCTGTTTGGTGGCATTTACCTACGTCATTACCGATTTCGGGATTCCCAAAGTGATTGGTGGCTCATTCAATATGATGGCATTGGATGTGTATAAGCAGATTATTGGTCAGCAAAATATGAATATGGGTGCTGTGATTTCGATCTTGTTGCTATGTCCTGCGGTGTTGGCATTTATCTTTGATCGTTATCAAAGTCGTCGTCAGGAACGTTATCAAAATTTCCAAATTCAGCCTTATCGTCTACGTGCCAATCCTCGCATTGAAAAAGCCTTAACCGTATTTTGTGGTGTAATTTCAGGTGGTATTTTACTGATCATCATCACTGCGATTCTTGCCTCATTCATTCGCTATTGGCCTTATGATTTGTCACTGACGTTCAATCATTATCGCTTTGACTATGTCGATGGTGGCGGTTGGGCAAGCTATTTTAACTCGATCAAATTGGCTTTGTTTAGCACTGTTTTTGGAACGATTTTAATCTTCATCATTGCCTTATTCAGCACTCGTTTTAAAGCACATCCTTTGCTGAAAAATTATGTGCAAGTCTTGGTATTATTGCCTTTAGCAGTACCGGGATTAGTATTGGGTATTGCTTATATCTTGTTCTTCAATGCACCGCAAAACCCTGTGTCTTTGCTGTACGGTACGATGACGCTGTTGGTGATTTCGACCATTATCCATTATTACACTGTGCCACATATGACGCTGACTCATGCGATTCAACAGATCCCGAATCAACTTGATCATGCAGCGCAAAGTTTGGGGACTTCACATTGGACCATGTTTCGCAAAGTCTATTTACCTTTAACCTTTCCTGCGCTATGCGATGTGTCGGTGTATTTATTTGTCAATGCCATGACTACGGTTTCCGCTGCGATTTTCCTTTACTCACCTGATACCAATTTAGCGTCGGTGGCAGTGCTAAATATGGATGATGCAGGCGATACCGTGGCTGCGGTTGCCATGAGTATTTTGATTTTACTGACATCATGTGCCGTCAAGTTGCTGCATTGGTTGCTGACTCGAAAAATGATGGCATCAAGCCAACGATGGCGTGAGCAGACCCATTCATAAACCATTGATAACAGATTGATCATTCAACATTAACTTTTAAATTTTTAAACCATTTGAATTAAACGCTTGTTTTCAGGCGCTCGGGATTTTGCGTCCTGAAAAAAGTAAATAAGGTAGAAAAGTAGCATGAATACAGCACAATTTGACTTAATTATTGTCGGTGCAGGGATTTTAGGATTATCCGCAGCAATCCAAGCAGCAGAGCAAGGATTAAAAGTGCAAGTCTTTGAAAAAGATGCACAAGCTGTCGGTGCAACGCGCCGTAACTTTGGCATGGTTGGAACATCAACACTCAGTCGTCCCGATGCGAAATGGCGTGAATATGCTTTGGCAACCCGTGAATTTTATCAACGAATTCAAGCACACACCGATATTTCATTTCAACAGCGTAATGGCTTGTATGTGGCAAATACAGAACTTGAATGGCAAGTGTTAAACGAGTTTGCTCAAGCTGCACCTGATTATCAGATTCCTGTGAGTTTATTATCAAAATCACAACTATTTGATCAATATGATTATTTAACCCCTGAAGCGGCACTTCGTGGTGGCATGGTATTCCATGAAGATTATTCCGTTGAGCCACATTTGGCCGGTCAGCGTTTATTGCAATATGCTGAAAAAATTGGCGTGGAAATTCAGTGCAATGCATGCGTGGTACAAACACAGTCAAGCCAAGACATGGCACGTATTCACTTAGCAACAGGGCAAACCTTCACGGCAAATAAAGTTCTGATTTGTCATGGTGAAGTGACGCAATTGCTCTATCCCGATCTCTTGCAACAAAAAGGCTTATTGCGTTGTGCCTTACAAATGACACTGACCAAACCACTCAACGTGAATCTCAATGCGTCGATTTATTCAGGTTTGTCGATCTCTCGTTATCCTGCTTTTGAAATTTGCCCAAGCCATCAAGACCTACGCAACGAATCACAAATCGGTTTGGTTGAAAAATACGGCATTCATATTCTGATTAAACAAAATCAATTTGGACAAATTATTTTGGGCGATAGCCATGAATATTATCCAATTGAAGATGTACCACAATTTAATCAACGTGAAGAAATTAACCAATTTATTTTGCAATATTGCAAAGAAAACATTGGCTTGCAACTTCCTGAAGTTGAAGCTCGTTGGAATGGTTATTACCTGACCCATCCAACTGAGTTGGCATGCGTAACGGAAGCTGAACGTAATATTTTCCTTGTCAGTGCAATTGCAGGAAAGGGCATGACCACAGGCGCAGGTTTTATGAAAGAAATGTTAGAAAATTATATTTTTTAATCTGGTTTAAACCACATTGATTTATACTGTACAAAATTGAACAAAGGTTAGGCGAAATGAACGCAAAAATTGAACTTGAAAACGAAATTGCAAATCAAATGAACAATGAACTTGAGAATAAATACTTATTGCTGACACCGGGCCCCTTGTCGACTTCGACAACTGTGCGCCGTGTGATGCAACGTGATTGGTGTACGTGGGACAAAGAATATAATGCTTTGGTTCAGGATATTCGCAGTCGTTTGGTGGCTATGGCGACAGCACAACCTGAGCAATATAGTGCGGTGTTGATGCAAGGTAGTGGCAGTTTTTCTGTTGAATCCGTCTTAGGTTCTGCGATTCCCAAAGATGGCAAAATTTTAATCATCAATAACGGTGCTTATGGTGCGCGCATGGTGCAAATGGCACGTTGCCTGAACATTGATGTGGTGGAATTACGCTATCCTGAAATGCAAACTCCTCAACTTGCAGATATTGAAAAAGCGCTTGAAGATGAAAGTATTAGCCATGTGTCATGTGTGCATTGCGAAACCACAACAGGTTTGTTGAATCCAATTCAAGAGATTGGACGCATTGTCAAAGCGAAAAATAAAGTATGGATCGTCGATGCAATGAGTTCTTTTGGCGGTGTGCCAATGGACATTGCAGAACTTGAAATAGATTTCCTGATTTCAAGTGCCAATAAATGCATTCAAGGTGTACCGGGTTTTGGTTTTATTTTGGCAAAACGAGAGCAATTACAGGCATGCAAGGGTTTGGCACGTTCAGTCAGTCTAGACCTTTATGACCAATGGAACACGATGGAACAGCAGGGTGGTAAATGGCGTTTCACCTCACCAACCCATGTGGTACGTGCATTTTATCAAGCCTTGCTCGAGTTGGAACAAGAGGGCGGTGTTACTGTACGTTATCAGCGTTATTTGCATAATCAGCAACGCCTAGCGACAGGCATGCAAGCACTTGGTTTTGAAATGGTCTTAGATCAAAACACACCGCAATCTCCAATTATCACCACATTCCTTTATCCAAATGAAGCCGATTTTAACTTCCAAGCCTTGTATGAAAATCTGAAACAAGCAGGTTTTGTGATCTATCCCGGCAAAGTCACCGATTTAAATTGTTTCCGTATTGGCAATATCGGTGAGGTTTATTTGGATGATATTGAACGACTTTTAACAGCGATTGAGCAATATTGTCAGGCTTAATTTTATTTTCACAATTTATTTATATATCAATTTAATACACAAACTTTTAGGACAAACTTATGAACATTTCACATTCAGCATTACAAGCAGTTGTTTTCGATTGGGCAGGTACGACAGTAGACTTTGGTTCACGTGCACCAATTTTGGCATTCATGGCGTTATTTGCAGATAACAAAGTTGAAATTTCAATTGAAGAAGCACGTGCGCCAATGGGTTTAGAAAAACGTGATCACATTGCAGCTGTGTTAAAAATGTCACGTGTTGCAGAGGCATGGAAACAAGCACATGGTGCGGAAGTGACTGTTGCAGACATTGACCGTTTGTATCAAGACTTTATTCCGTATCAATTAAAAACCATTCCAACCTGTTCGAAGTTGATTCCGGGTGCATTAGAGGCATTTGCAGATATTCGTGCGCGCGGTGCAAAAATTGGCAGTAATACAGGTTATGCGTCGATGATGATTGGTCAATTGGTACAAGATGCGGCAGATCAAGGTTATGTACCAGACTGCATTATCACCGCAAGTGATGTGAAACATGGTCGTCCATATCCTGAGATGTTGTGGAAAAATTTGATTGAATTGGATGTGTTAGATATTAAAACTGTGGTGAAAGTGGATGACACAGTGGTTGGTATTGAAGAGGGTTTAAATGGTGGTTGTTGGACAGTGGGCTTAGCCGTGAGTGGTAATGAAGTCGGTTTAAGCTTTGAAGAATGGTCTGTACTTTCTGCAACTGAGCAAGCTCGTTTAAAAGAAAAAGCCTATGCAAAAATGAATGCTTCAGGCGCACATTATGTAATTGATAGTATTGCTGATCTGCCTGCAGTTTTGGATGCGATTGAACAGCGTCTAGCAAATGCTGAAAAGCCTTAAAAGACATTAATCTTGCCGTTAAAAAATACCAGTTTTTTACAACTGGTATTTTTTGTAAATGAATATTCATTCTTTTTAATGTCAAAAGTATGTTTGGTTTTTAATATAAACATTAAAATTAGTTGATATTTAATGTATAAAATCCATCTAGTATCAGCTTATTTTTTTTAACATCTCCTATTTTTTAATAAAAATTGACTCTTTATTGGAATTTTTGAACAAAATGTACATTGTAATTTCCCAAGTGAAAAGTTAAAGTAGATGTAATCACTTGGAATTATCCTAAGGCTTTGATTAAAAAAATAATTTGGAGAATTTATGCGTACCCTTTACCAATTTCCTTTGTCGCATTACTGTGAAAAAGCGCGTTGGTTACTTGATCATAAAGAAATAGATTTTGTAGCACAAAATATGATACCAGGGGTGCATCGTGCATTTGCTCAATTAAAAACAGGGCAAAATAAATTACCAATTTTAAAAGATGGCGAACGCTGGATCGCAGATTCTACCCAAATTGCTTTGTATTTAGATGAACAATATCCTGAGCATACTTTGCTTCGTTTAGATGCTCAATTACGCCAAAATGCTTTAGAAATCAATGAAATTTCCAATGCGTTAGGGCAGCATGTACGCCGTTGGGGTTTAGCGCAAGCACTATCAACTAGTGATGAGCCTTTGGAAATTATGTTGGGTGAAAAAGGTTATTTACGTCAGTTTGAAAAATTTTCCAAACCTATTTTAAAAACTTTGGTTTCAAAAAGTTATCAGTTAGATGCGGAAAAAGTTGCTGAATCTAAAAATAAAATAGACGAAATTACGCAACAGCTCAATGCTAAACTTATTGAAAATCAATGTCGCTATTTGGTTGGTGATCGCCTAGGTTTGGCAGATATTGCAGTCTGTTCGATGCTTGCTCCATTGTTATTTTTAAATGGGACACCTTGGGAAGTTGAGTCTGAGGATAGTGTGTCAGAAGAAGTTAAAAATTATAAAAATGAATTGCTTAATCTGCCTCTTGGGCAATATGTACAGCGTATTTATATGACTGAGCGTAATGCGCGAGTCGATTGGCGTGGTATATAGTTGGTTTGGTTGGTGGTATTTAAAAAAGTATACTGGCTATATTTTACTCATTGTTTCAATGTTATCAAATACTGAAAATACAGAGCATTCAATTTATATATTTTCACTTTTATCAACAGATTTAGCTAGTATACAGTTTAGAATACCACCTCATGATTTACTTGCTTGCTTCTAGTTGTTTCAAATATTGTTGAAAAATTTGCTGTGCTTTGATTTCTAATAATGGTGCAAATATCTGATTATGAGTACGTAAATGTGGAATATCAAAACCTACTTTGCGTAATTCACACGTATGACCAATGAGCCATTTTTCCATACAGTCAGCAGCAACCTCAACATGGAATTGCAGCGCTAAAATATTTTGTCCGATTCTAAAAGCTTGATTCGGGTAGATTTCTGAACTCGCCAATAATTCAGCATGTTCAGGCAAATCAAAAGTATCACCATGCCAATGCAAAACTTCAGTATTTTCCAAAGGCAATAACGGATTATTTGGAATATTTTGAATCTTTAATTTAGACCAACCAATTTCTTTCTGGTGTCCTGCATAGACTTTCGCCTCCAAAGCATGGGCAATCAATTGTGCACCCAAACAAATCCCAATCGTGGGTAAGTTTTTTGCTAAACGCTGTTTTAAATAGGCAATTTCATCATTTAAGAATGGATAGTCTGTCGTTTCATAGACCCCAATCGGACCACCTAAAATAATCACTAAGCCCTCAAATTCAAAAGCTTTTTTTAAATCATCAACACCTGCCTCAAAGTAGCGAACCCGATAATCGTGTTCATAAAAGGTATCTTCAAGAACACCCAAATCTTCAAAAGCTAAATGTTGAATTGCATAGATCGTTTTAGGCAAAGCGGATGTTGGAGCAGTCATGATTTATACGGTTTTATAAGGAATATAGGATATTTATAGCAGTTTATAGTGAGCTTAAATATAAAATTATGATGCCTTTTGCAACATGGCTTTAATACACTGTTTGCTTGATTCTAAAATCAGCAATTTGATCGATTCATCCGTCATGCTACGTGCCATCAGTATTGCTCCGACCAATTGGCACATGACTGCCCATGCTTTTTCTTCACTGCCCAAATGTTTCATAAAAAGGTACTGACCACGGAGCAGTTCAGCTTGATACACTTGTTTTATGTCAATCTCAGAACGAGCAACTTCACTGGCTAAAGTCGGCAATACACAGCCATGATCAGGGCGATCTACATGAGAAATTGACAGGTAGCGATTGAGTTCAAAGTCCATCCACGCTTCGGCATTGTCTTGATGTGGATTGTCTTGCCACATTTGAATACTGTGTTGTAATTCATTTTCAATCAAAGCTTTGAATAAATCAGATTTAGATGAAAAGTGAGAATAAAAAGCACCGCTGGTCACACCGGCAGCTTTCATAAAACTGTCTACACCTGTGGCACTAAAGCCATTTTTTTTGGCAATTTGACCACTGATGTCCAATAACTCTTGACGTTTCTCAGCTTTATAGCCTGATTTATAACGCATTGTGCTATCTCACATATTCAACGGAATAAATATAATTATTGTCATGAGCTTAAATCATTTGATTATAAATTAAGCTTGACGATGTTGGGGAATTATAACATAGTAATCGTTATGATAACGATCGTTATTTTATTGGTGGGTAATTTAACGACCGCATTGTTCGTTTAAAGTGAGCACAATAATGAATGAATTAAAACAGCAGGGAAATAAAGTGGCACTCGTGATTGGTGCGGGAGATGCCACAGGTGGTGCAATTGCAAAACGTTTTGCACAAGGTGGATATATTAGCTGTATGACACGCCGTAATGCGGATAAGTTACAGCCTTTGATTCAAGAAATAGAGGGCTTCGGCGGTGTCGCTTATGGTTTTGCATCCGATGCACGAAAGGAAGAAGAGGTTATTCAACTGATTGAAGAGATTGAAGCGAATATTGGTGAAATTGATGTTTTAGTTTTTAATATCGGTGCGAATGTACCGTGCAGTATTTTAGAAGAAACAGCACGTAAATATTTCAAGATTTGGGAAATGGCATGTTTTGCGGCATTCCTTGTTGGACGTGAAGTGGCTAAACGAATGGTGACGCGTCAACGAGGTACAATCATTTTTACAGGTGCAACTGCAGGTATGCGTGGTTCTGCTTATTTTGCGGCATTTGCAGGTGCAAAACATGCGCTTCGTGCTTTGGCGCAAAGTATGGCACGTGAGCTTGGTCCTCAAAATATTCATGTGGCGCATGTGGTGGTGGATGGCGCGATTGATACTGATTTTATTAAAAATACGTTTCCGCATTTATATGAGAAGAAAGATCAGGATGGTATTTTAAATCCTGAGCATATTGCGGAAAATTATTGGCATATTGCACAACAACCTCGTGATGCATGGACGCATGAATTGGATTTACGTCCTTGGATTGAAAAGTGGTGATACTGTTTGATGATTAATTGAATGATAAAATTTAAATTTCGTAAGCATCTGAAGTTATAAACTAAAATTATTTAACGTTTTAGACGGAGTCTTATATCAAAAGTTTTAATTTCAGGATTAGCCTGCGGCTCGCCCTACTTTTTTTTCGGAAAATGAGAAGCGAAGCTTCGCAGGAAAACCACCTTGCGGAGCGTTGCTCCTCACCGCAAAACTCGTCAGCTACTAAATATTGATTAATTGCGTCGCAAAAACAGTATGTATCAGATGTAGTCCTGCCTCGAACAGTTGCGGATGACGTTATCGCGTATCAATATTCATCAAGATTAATAAGTTTTTTATATTACGATGTAATAGCAGATAGTAATTTAAGGAAATTGATTCGATTTAAATGATAAGGAAAGCAAAATGAAACAAGTGGAATTCTATTTTGATTTTGGTAGTCCATATAGTTATGTGGGTTTTTACCGTATTCAGCAGATTGCGACGCAACATCAAGCAGAAATTATTTGGAAACCGATGTTATTGGGCGGTGTTTTTAAAGCAACAGGGAATAGCAGTCCGATGGCGGTTCCTGCGAAAGCACGGTATTCGATGATTGATTTGGGCAGATGGTCAAAACTTTGGAATATTCCTGTGCAAATGAATCCGTATTTCCCGATTAATACCTTGAACCTGATGCGTTTGATTACAGCCGTGCAACTGTATCAGCCTGAAAATTTTCAAAAAGTGTTGCAGGGTTTATTTGATGCAATGTTTGGGCAGCCTAAAAATTTAAATGATATGAGCGAATTGGTTGTATTGGCTCAATCATTGGAACTTGATATTGATTTGGTACAGGCTTGGCTTGCTGATGATCAAGTTAAAAATCAGCTTAAACAAGTGACTGAAGAAGCGATTGAACGAGGTGTTTTCGGTGCGCCAACTTGGTTTGTGGGGGATGAAATGTTTTGGGGTGTTGATCATTTACATTTTGTTGAGCATGCATTGCAAGCAGTGGAATAGTATTTAAAAACCCTCATCCTAGCCTTCTCCCAAAGGGAGAAGGAACTTCCGATATTCTTTTGGATATGCTTTGAATCTAAAATTTTCGATAACAATATTAATTTATCATGTGTATGAATGAGTAAGCTGTGGAATCAGTTTTAAAAATAATAACTTTGAAGCAAAGCCAACATGATCGCCAAAGTCACTACAGATAATATGGTTTGTAAGCTGATCACAGCTGCCATTAACTGATAATCACCATTGAGCAGTTTAGTTAAGATATAAGCAGCGGAAGCTGTTGGAATCGAAAAGAAAATCATGATCGCGATGACTGCTGCGTAATTCAGATCAAAAAATTGCAATACGATAAATGTCACGATTGGAATGATACACAATCTTGCCAAGCTAATGATGAATGCTGTTTTGAAATAAGCTTGCATGCCTTTGAATTGAATTGCTGTACCCACACACAGTAAGCCTAACATTAGACTGCTACTTGAAAATGCCTGTAATAAACTTTGGAAACCCGTCCAAATCGGAATCTGTAATAAGTTAAATGCAATGCCTAGAATACAGGAATTGATCAAAGGGTTTTTGATCAATGAAATCGCAATGTTTTTAATATTTAACTGATTTTTCGGTGTCAGTGAAAGAATGGACACCACATTTACAAAAGGAATGGCGATTGCCAAAATATTGACCAAAATGCTTTTAATTTCAGGATTGGGCAGTGTGGTTGCAATTGAAAGCCCAATATAGGTATTAAAACGAATCAGACTTTGGATATACACTCCGAAATGTGCATCAGGGCTTTTATTCAGCTTGGCAAAACCATAGGTACTGACAATGATGATCGCCATCATTGCAAAGATCACCATCAAAATGCTGTCGAGGTGTCCCATGTGCATATTGGCACTCGCCAACGAACTGAACAGCAATGAGGGAAACAGTACATAATAATTCAGCTTCTCAGCACCATTCCAAAATTTTTCATCCAAAGTACGTGATTGGAATAGGTAGAATCCCAAGGCAATCAGTGCAATCGGTGAAAATAGAATATTGATCATTTGTAACATGTGCGGTGCCTGATCCTTACTGAATTGGGCTGAAACAATTCATTTGTGACAATTGATAGCTGAATTTGAATATAGGATATTCCTAATAATACTTCATGGTAAAATGAGTTTTTACTCATGAGTAGTGTGTGCATGACTTTTACCCAATTAAGTATTTTTGCGCTTTTGGCAGAGCAGAAAAGTTTTACAGTCGTGGCACATCATTTGCAAATTTCACAATCTGCGATTTCTCATGCAATTAAAAGTTTGGAACAAGATTGGGCAGTGACCTTATTCCATCGTGATCATAACGAAGTGGAACTCACTGAAGCGGGCACTCGTCTGTTGTTATATGTGCAGGAAATTCTTAATATTTCCAATCAATTAAAACAAGAAATTTCGGATATTCGTGGTTTTCATTCAGGTACATTGCGTATAGGTTCTTTTGGTGCATCTTCATCCAATGTGCTGATTCCACTGATTTTAGAAAAATTTAGCATTGAATATCCCAATATTGAAGTATTTATCAAAGAGGGTACAGACAAAGATATTGCACAATGGATTCAGGAGCGCAGTATTGATGTGGGTTTTGTGGTGTTGCCTGATGAGCGCTTTGATACCTTTTCGGTGATGAATGATATTTTTGTGGCTTTGATTCCTAAATCATATCCATTATCGAAAAAGAGTGCTGTGAGTTTAGCTGAGCTTGTTGAGCATCCATTTTTAATGACTTCGGCAGGGAGTCAAAGTCATGTTACTGAAATGTTTAGAAAAGCTAATCTAAGCCCTAAAATTAAGTGTCATTTTTCGCAGATTTTAACCATTATTAATATGGTGAATAACCATGCAGGGGTTTCGATTGTCGCGGATATGGCATTGAATCAGGAATTGATGACTTTATTTCCCAATGTGCAGAAATTGCCATTATCACCGAATATTAAGCGGTCAATCGGTTTGGCAGTAAAGAATAAAAAGCAGATCAGCCCGATTGTGAAGGCGTTTATAGAGATTGCGCAGAAGGTTTAGAAGATGAATTTAATTGATTTACAAAAACAAATATGTGAAAAATATCAATCTGTCTATAGAGCGATCAACGATTCTGAAATGGTTGCGATAGCGTTACAGACACTTGGTCAGCAACCGATTTATGCCACTCGTATCATTCCTGAACAGGATGAAAATATCACATGGTTTATTCATTGTGGTGAATATTCTGATGCTGATAATTTTCAACCTATACATGCATCACACTTAGATCAATTATTGCCCCAAGTTTTGCCCTATCTTGCACTTGATCATGGTTTCAATTTTATTATTGATGATGACGGTTATGAAGATATTTGGTCTGAATTAACAGACACAGGATAAATATTTAGGATGTAATTTTGTTCCGTATCCCTTGAAGCAATGTACTTGATTTTTTCGATTACAATATGAGAAGTTTGCGTTAGGTCGCAACTGTTTAAATTCATCAGCAAGCGCATGATACGTATAGAGGTTTCATCTTGTGAAATCGGTGCTTGGGTCGCTTGAGCAATCATCGCAGGTAAGACATAAATAAAGCCAGAATTGATGAGTTTTATTTTAATCATGATACGTTCTACATTTTGTTCCGCATCTAAAAATAATGTGGTCTTACAATGACCTCGTGAAAAACTAAAACAATGATCTTGAATTTTAAGCCTTTTAATTGGGGCAAAACGATCATTGATTAACAGAATGTTCATGTTGTGTTGGAATTGTTCTAAATTAAAATTTAAATGTTGGGTCATGATGCGATTTGAATCAATTTATGTATAATTTGTCCATTTTATAGCAGTAAAAAACAAATAAAGCGAACCGAAGTTCGCTTTAATTCACACTCAATTTAGAGCTAAAACTTAGAAGAAGCCCATTGCTTTGGTTGAGTAGCTTACAAGTAAGTTTTTAGTTTGTTGATAATGATCAAGCATCATTTTGTGGTTTTCACGACCGATACCAGACTTCTTATAACCACCAAATGCTGCATGTGCAGGGTAGATGTGGTAACAGTTCGTCCAAACGCGACCCGCTTGAATCGCACGACCTGCGCGGTAAGCCGTGTGGGTAGAACGTGACCATACACCCGCACCTAGACCATAAATCGTATCATTGGCAATTTTGATTGCTTCATCATAGTCTTTGAAGGTTGCAACAGATAAAACTGGTCCAAAAATTTCTTCTTGGAAAATTTTCATGCTGTTATTGCCTTTGAAAATGGTCGGTTCGATATAGAAACCTTCACCCACTTCGTGACGATCGCCACCGCCGGTAAGCACTTGCGCACCTTCCGCACGACCTGTCGCGATACAACCCAAGATTTTATCTTGTTGCTCTTGAGATGCTTGTGCACCGATCATGGTATCTGTATCTAGTGGGTGACCCGTTTTAATACGTTTTACACGCTCAACCGCCATTTCCAGGAATTTGTCAGCAATACTTTCCTGAACCAAGGCAGTGATGGGCAAGTACAAATTTCACCTTGGTTTAATGCAAACATTGCAAAACCTTCAAGCGCTTTGTCCAGGAATTCATCATCTTTGTCCATAATATCTTCAAAGAAGATGTTTGGAGATTTACCGCCAAGTTCCAACGTTACAGGAATGATGTTTTCAGTCGCATATTGCATGATTTGCTGACCAACCGCAGTTGAACCAGTAAATGCGATTTTCGCAATACGTGGATTGGTAGCAAGTGGGCGACCTACTTCGATACCAAAACCATTGACTACGTTAAGTACGCCAGCAGGTAACAAGTCTTGAATCAATTCAACGAGAACTAAAATACTTGCAGGTGTTTGTTCAGCAGGTTTCAAGACAATACAGTTACCCGCAGCCAAAGCTGGTGCAAGTTTCCATGTTGCCATCAAAATTGGGAAGTTCCAAGGAATGATTTGACCCACTACACCCAAAGGCTCATGGAAATGGTAAGCAATGGTATCTTCATCAATCTCAGAAATACCGCCTTCTTGTGCACGGATACAGCCAGCAAAGTAACGGAAATGATCAATCGCAAGCGGAATATCTGCTGCAAGCGTTTCACGGACAGGTTTACCATTGTCCCAAGTCTCAGCAACTGCAAGAAGTTCAAGATTTTCTTCTAGGCGATCTGCAATTTTTAATAAAATATTTGAACGAGTGGTCGGAGAAGAACTGTTCCAACTTGCTTTGGCTGCATGCGCCGCATCAAGTGCAAGTTCAATGTCCTCAACAGAAGAACGTGGTACTTTGGTAAATACGTTGCCATCAACTGGAGAGATATTGTCAAAATATTCACCTTTTATAGGTGCAACCCATTTGCCGCCAATAAAGTTTTCATATTGAGCTTTAAATTGGATTTTTGAGCCTTCAGTATTTGGATCTGCATAGCGCATAAGAATTTCCCTTTACTTATTTTTAACGTTGCATGGATGACGAATTTTTTCGTCGGTTTATTGGATGATTTGAGCTTATGAAATTAAAGGTTGGAAAAAGGTTGGAGTTAAAAAATTAATATTTGGCGTATGCTTTAAATTTTAGCAGTGTTTTCTTTTGAGGGTGGGTGCTGAGAAAATTAGATACATTTTAAATTTACTTACTCTTTGGTATTAAATGTCTTGACCATTACAGCATATTTTGCAAACAATGTGGTTAAGGTTCAACAAAATTAAAATCGCACGTTGCACGTAAGTAAATAATTACATGGATGTAAAAGGGTGTTGAATATGCAAAGTTTAATGCAAAAGCGTCAACAAATTGAAAAATTTAGACAAAGTAGTAGTTTATCTTTGCACCAAGCCGATCAGTTAGGGCAAAGTATTGCGAGTTCTTGGCAGCGTTCAAAACAGGCAGAAATTCCTGTTGATCGTGAAGCTGCACCTTTACAAATTCAAAATCAAAAAAATGAAAAAGCAAAAAGTAGTTTAGATGTTGCACTTGCAGAATGTGGTGAAGAGCTAAAGCATATTGCAGAGCAGTCTTCTATGGTTATTGCCGTGGGTGATATAGGCAGTACGATTGTATGGTCAGCAGCGAGTGGCAAAATGCGTAACGCTGCGGAAAGAGTTCACTTTGTTGAGGGTGGGCAGTGGCGAGAAGATTTAGTTGGCACCAATGCTTTGGCATTGTCATTAAAAACACAGCAGTCAAGTTGTGTATTTTCCAATGAACATTATATGAGTTCTATTCATGATTGGGTGTGTTATGCCGCACCTGTAATAGATCCCTATTCCAAAAATGTTTTGGGGGTGATTGATCTATCTACGACATGGAGTAATCACAATAGTTTAGGGTTGTTGGCAGCAGAACGTTGTGCCTCTATTTTGCAGTCAGCCTTGTTAAATTATCAGCAACAACATTTATTTATTCGTGCTTTTGCTGTGCCACAAGTATTATTTAATGGCAAAATTGTGGTGTTGACACCACGCCAGATCGAAATTTTAACGATTTTGGCACTCTGTCCACAAGGGCTAAATCTTGAAGGTTTACATCAGGCTTTATACGGCGAACGTAAAGTGAGTATGGGGACGTTAAAAGCAGAAATGTCACAGCTACGTGAAATTTTAGGGGGGATGTTAGGTTCTCGTCCTTATCGCTTGTTGGCGCAAGTTGAGGCAGATTTTTTACAAGCTGAAAATGCCTTGGATGCAGGTTATACTGAGTCTGCACTAAAGTTATGTCGAGGAGTGTTTTTGGCGAAAACGGAAAGTCCTTTTCTCTGTGCATGGCGTGATTGTTTAGAGTCTCGTTTGAGTGAAGCGATTTTTAAAGCCAATGAATCAGATGTTTTATTGAAACACTTAGCGCATTTTCCTGAAGCGATTGATGCGGTAGAGCGTTTAATTGAACTGACACCATCGGGTCATCCAGCACATCAGATGTTATTAAAATATCGAGAAGAGCATTAAAAAATGATTTAATTTTTAGATAATTTTAAAATAATACAAAATAAAGAAGCTGTTTTCACAGCTTCTAAAAATCTCATAAAATCATTTAAAAAATTAAAGTATCAGATTTTTTGTGTTAACCATTGAAATAAACTTTCATAAACTTGGATCCGAACAGGTGATGCTGACAACACTAAATCATGTAATCCATTTTTAATTGGAATGACACTGACATCACCTTGTAATTTATTTGCATACTTTTCAATATCTTTAACGTCTAAAATAATGTCACTGGTCTTAGCAGCTCGGTTCATTTTTTTAGGATTTTTGGTTTGATGTGAACACATGATCAAGGCTGGTACATTGATTTTTGCACCTGCATGGATTTCTTTCTGTGCTTCAAAAATGGCATGTACAAAACTTAAATATACTTTTGCATATTTGGTCGGTTTCCATGTCAGATTAAAATCCCATTCTCCCGACAAATCTTTATGTAGGCTTGGTACATAGTTTTTATTTAAATCGCTTGGAAATTTAATATTTGGGAATTTTTGCCCAAGTTTGCTTAAACGAGGCAGTGCGAGTTTTTTCTTTAAAATATTCATATTAAAGTCATAAAATGGACTATTGCACCATAGCGCTTTGATTGTAGGGTGATCAAGGTTGTGCGCTGCAAAAAGTGTGGCAATCAGTCCGCCTGTCGAATGTCCTGCTAACACGATGCTGTCATGTTGCTCAGATGCAATAATATCAAGGGCTTGGTGGATTTCAGCATCGTATTCATTGAGGTTTTTTACATAATAATATTTCTGGTGTGGGCGATATGAGCGACCATATTTTCTTAGGTCAACTGCATAAAAATCATAGCCATGTTGATTAAACTGCTCAGCCATTTCTTTTTGAAAAAAATAATCAATAAAGCCATGAATATATAACACTGCTTTGTTGGTCGGTTGTGTGGCTTTTTTTCGGATCAGTGTGGCAACCACTTTACCTTGATCATCATCAGGAAAATCCAAAGTCATTTGTTCAAAGCCTGCACCAAGAATGTCAGGCAGATAATTTAAATTTTGTGGGTTTGACATTTTTACTGATATCCAATTTGTGCACTATGAATGATCATAAAATGTTTTTGCTAGATGGTGAAGTTTTTGTGAGTGAAATGTGATTAATTTTTGATTTTATTATTGTTATTGAAAAAATCATAATAAAAAAAGGGAATATCGGTCAAGATATTCCCAAAAAGTAGTTCGGAAAATAAAGCGAAAAAGGAGAGAGTTACATTGCCGCCTCAAAAATAGCAATCACTTGTGCATCAGTTGCTTTACGTGGATTGGTTAACATACACGCATCTTTTTGCGCATTTGAAGTCATCACCGCATGATCTTCAGCTTTTACGCCAAGTTCTGCTAAACCAGATGGAATACCGATTGATGCAGATAACTCACGAATTGCGGTAATCGCAGCATTAGCAGCTTCAGTTTGTGTTAAACCATGTGTATCTACACCCATGAGTTGTGCGATTTTCACATAACGATCTGGACAAGAAATTAGGTTAAATTCACATACATGTGGTAATAAGATCGCATTACACACGCCGTGTGGAAGGTTGTAGAAACCACCGAGTTGATGTGCCATTGCGTGAACATAACCAAGAGATGCATTGTTAAATGCCATACCCGCAAGGTATTGTGCATACGCCATTGCATCACGTGCTTCTAAGTTCTCACCGTTAGCCACAGCAGGACGTAACCATTCACTGATCATGGTAATCGCTTTTTCAGCACATGCATCTGTGATTGGATTTGCAGCAGTAGACACATATGCTTCAACCGCATGTGTTAATGCATCCATACCTGTTGCAGCAGTCAATGCCGCAGGTTTTGCGATCATGAGCTTAGGATCATCAATAGCAACCAGTGGAGTACAACGCCAGTCTACAATCGCCATTTTTACATGTGTATCTGTATTGGTAATGATACAGAAACGTGTCATTTCAGATGCTGTGCCTGCAGTCGTGTTGATTGCAACAAGCGGTGTCATAGGAACTTTACTTTGATCGATCCCTTCATAATCACGGATATGACCACCACCTGCAGTAACTAAGCCGATCCCTTTTGCGCAGTCATGTGATGAACCGCCACCAAGAGATACGATGAAATCACAGCCATTGTCGTTATATTCTTTCACACCGTTATGAACGTTGATATCTGTTGGGTTTGGTTCTGCGCCTGGAAAAACGTGGCTGTCTACGCCAGCATCTTTTAGGTAACCAACGATGATATCTGCAACGCCAAATTTAAATAAACCTGCATCTGTTACGATCAGTGCTTTTTTAGCACCTAAGTTCTGTGCTTTAGCACCCACTTCTTTGGCACAACCTGGTCCAAATAATGAAACACAAGGGATATAAAAGCCGTTTGTTTGATCTGCAATATTTTTAAAAGCCATGGTGCGATTCCTTCTACCATATTTGTTATTAATCATCCAACAGGTGATGATCACCTTGAGAATGAGTATTGCCTGAGCGATTTAATTTTTATACCTACTAAACACCTACCAAATAAAAATAAATAAAATGAATAAGTTATTTGAAGTGTGGATTTTAATAAAAATTTTAAATAAGAAAAATTCATAAAAAATAAAGCGAAAAAGAACACAAATCTTCAAAGTAGAGCGCTTATAATGGACTGGTATTGGGGAATATTTGACATGAGAAACACATCCATATGTTGCCACTTGATGATCAACAACACATAAATCCACATCAGTGGACAGCACAACAATTATTGAATATTGCGCCAACATTGCGACACATTTTCCAGCAGCAATGGGTGTATTTACAGCATATTGATGCACAAAATATGTTGCGAATGGATGTGGGAAATAAACAACTTTTGATTGCAAATGGATTATTGATTATTGATTTTAATCATGAAAATGAAATATTGCAGTTGCGAGTACATGATATAGATTTACCAATAGAAAAAATTTCAAAAGTTATTTTACAAGACATCGCCTTTCTGACAGGCAACCGTTCACCACAACATCCAACCACGATCAAAACCAATGTTCAAGTGCTACGTCAAGCCTTGATGGAACAAGTATTTGAATGGGTCGATGCTGAAAATCATATTGAACAATTTATCTATAATATTTCAGTACATGATGCAGTACAGATTGATGCGTTATTGGTGCAGCAACATTACTATGATCAGCCACATTTAACTGCTTTTGCTGAACATGGAACACAAATTCCCTTAGATGTAGAGTTAAATATTAAACATTTATGTTTGGCGAATTCGGTGAAAGGGGAACAATTTATTGCTGTTAATGAACTGATTCCAATCTATGAGGAATTGTGTTTTTCAGCACAAAAATTTTTGCCTGAAGAAATTTATCATTTAGTGCAATGTTTCTATCCTGAACAATTTAACTTGATCAATCTGCTTGAACATCAACAAGATTTCCAATTATTAAGACAACATGCGCTTGAAAAACCAAATGTCATCGCTTATGCAAAATTGATGCATCGAGGCTATTGGCAATATCAAAATTTACTTGATAAAGCACACTTTTTAGATGCTAAAAGCTCATATTGGGATGATTCACAACTGGCACGACTTCCTGTTTTTTACCAAGCCAAAGCAGTAAATTGGTTATTTAAACAAAAACTTGAGTTAAATTTATGGTTGAGTCAATCCATTCAAAATCCAAATTTGCGAGTCGCTGTAACGGCGTTGAGTTTTGTCGATAGTAGTCATGTGCATCCACAAGTCATTGTATTAACACTGCAATATTTTCAAAATGTTGCAGCTCGTTTATTTTTAGCAGAATGCCGACACTTATCGCTTGAGCAGCAATGGTTTTTAAACCCTGAAAATAAAAAATATCGTTTAAATGAAAGTCGTGAACATTTAGATCAAAAAAATGCCATTAGTGCTTCGATGTTATATGTCGAAGAATGGCTTGAGCTGGTACATATATTATCGAAAAACAATGCGAAATTACTCAAACAATGTTATGTAAAACTGAGCAGAGTAATGCAAGCATATATGTTGTTTTTACAGAAAATTGTGCAAAATTTACCGACTGAGCTATGGAATTTTATTGATCCTAAAACGCATCAACAACACGACTTTTTTAAAGCTTTACAACAGTCGAAAATGGAAGTCTCTGCGTTTAGGCAGCTTTTTAAATATCAAGTGACTCATCCGCAGCGTTCGATCAGTATTTTTAATGCTTATGTGGCGGATTATTTATTGGATCACTTTTCACAACAACGTGATGTAAATAAAAATATGACTTGGCAAGCATTATTTCAGCAAGCACATGAATGGCATCAAAAACTTGAGTTTGACAATACTTTAAATTATTTGAAACATCGTATTGAAACAGAAAGTTGGCAGCGAATTTCACCTGAGCCGATCATGTATTTTGAAGGTTGGTGCTTTGAAGAATTACATGAATTAGAACGTGTAATTCAAGAGTCTGTGGACTATAAACACTGTTTGGCACATTCATATACTGAGCGTATGTTGGCACAGGAATATGTGGCATTTCATATTTATCCAGAGCATCACCCTACACAATGCTTGACATTGGGCTGTGTGTATAAAGATGATCAATTACATTTTGATCAACTAGAATATCCAAGTAATCGTGCCGCAGATGATGCTTGTCTTAGCAAAGTCTCTGCTTTTATTGCTGAATTTAATTTGATGCTGCGTAAACGGCGGGTCGATGCACGGATTTTGGCATAAAAACTTAACTTTTTTGTCAAAAATCGTTAGGCTATAGCGGTCTGATAAGGTCTAGGTTGTTATGAAACAAGAAACTGCGCTGAAACTCATGAAAACAGGTGAAAATGTCTTTTTGACAGGTTCAGCAGGTGCAGGAAAAACATATACCTTAAATCAGTATATAAATTACTTGAAAGTTCGCAAAGTTCCTGTGGCGATTACGGCATCTACAGGCATCGCAGCAACGCACATGAATGGTATGACCATTCATACTTGGGCAGGCATTGGCATTAAAGATGTCCTTTCAGATGAAGATCTGAAACGCATGAAAGAACGTAAATATTTAAAAGAGCATTTGGAAAATGCCCAAGTATTGATTATTGATGAAATTTCGATGCTACATGCCAAACAACTGAATTTGGTCAATCAAGTTTAAAATATTTTAAAGAGTCTGATGAGGCTTTTGGTGGGATTCAAGTCATTGCTGCGGGGGATTTTTTTCAGTTACCACCTGTAGGAAAAAATGATGAAAAAAACCGTGATAAGTTTTGTTTTATGTCAAATGCATGGGTTGAAGCCAAATTTCGAGTGTGCTATTTGACCGAACAACATCGTCAAGATGATTCGGCATTGAATGATGTTTTAAATGCAATTCGAGCGCAAAGTATTCAACCACAACATTTGCAAGCCCTACATAACACCCGTAATCAAGACATTGGTGATACCTATACACGTCTATATACTCATAATATGGACGTGGACAATATTAATTATAAGCATTTAAATGAAATTTCAGGTAAAGAACATCAGTTTGTTGCAGTGACTGATGGCAATGAAAAATTGATTGAAACCCTTAAGTCTTCAGTTCGTGCGCCCGATGAATTAACCCTAAAAAAACATGCCAAAGTGATGTTTGTAAAAAACAACTTTGATATGGGTTATATCAATGGCAGTTTGGGTGAAGTGGTTGGTTTTGAAGAAGATGATGAATTGGGTTTATTGCCTAAAGTAAAGCTGACGGATGGCACGACTTTGTTGGTCGAACCTGAAACATGGTCAGTGGATAATGATGCAGGTAAAACCATTGCCAGTTTACAGCAAGTTCCATTACGTTTGGCATGGGCAATTACCATTCATAAATCACAAGGTATGACGCTAGAAGCAGCTGAAATTAATCTGTCACATACCTTTGAAAAAGGTCAAGGTTATGTGGCACTGTCACGTTTAAAATCAATCAATGGCTTGCGTTTACTTGGTTTTAACGAACAAGCTTTAGAGTTAGACAGTCTAGCCATCAAGGCAGATCGCCGTTTCCAAGAACTGTCAACTGAGGCAGAACAACACTTTGCTGAAGAAGATTTGACTGTTCAGCACAATGCCTTTATTCGCCATTGTGGTGGTACATTGAATGCGTCTGAAATTCAACGCAATGAGAAAAAGTTAGCAAAAACTGGGGGTAAAACCAATTATGCCACAGCAACTTTGGATGAAACCCGTGAGTTGTTTGAAAATGGTTATGAAATTCAGGATATTGCCAATGAACGAGGCTTGACACCTGCGACTATTATCAATCATTTGGCAAAATTACACCGTGAACAAGGTTTAGACATTTCGGTGGCGAGCCCAGATGAAAATGTGCTTGAGCAAGTACGTAAAATTTATAAAAAATTGCAAAAACGTCAAGATCCAAGCCATTTTAGTGAAGAGGGTACAATCAAGTTACGTCCAATTGTCGAGTTAACCAGTCCGAAAATGGGCTATGACCAAGTACGTTTAGCACTGTTATTTATCGAATAATGTAAATTTTAATATTGAAAAAGATATTGAATTTTACATTAAATTATTTTAATTTATTGGGCAAAATGCCAAAAAAGGAAGCGTGTCGTGCCACAAATGGTTGTTGAGTATTCAGACAATATCACAGAACTGAATCATCAAGATTTGATGTTAAATTTAAATCATGCTTTGTTTGATACGGGTTTGATTGACCATCCTTTTAATATCAAAACACGTATCCGTGCCAATCAGGATTTTTTGATTGGTTTTGGTGATAATCAACAAGCGTATATTCATGTACGTTTAGGCATTATGACAGGGCGTACTTTAGAACAACGTCAATTGATTTCTGAGCAATTATTGACATGTTTAAAAAATTTTGACAAATATCAAGCATCAGGTTTAGAAATACAATTGTGTGTCGAAATCGCTGAAATGCCCAAAGAAGTGTATGGAAAGGTCAGTGTTTTGAAATAACATTTATATCACATCAAAGAGGTTTAATGTTTAAATCTCTTTGTATAAAAATTCACAATGTATTTTAAAATTTAAGGATCGTCTTATAAAATAGCAGTTACAAATCGAATATTAAAAAGAAATGAATGATGATTATATTTGGAAAGCCCTTTGGGACATGGAATTTTACACAGGAAATAGACTCGATAGAAGATGATTCTACTAAAGATTCATTAATGAATGACTTATGTACCTTACTCATAATCTTGGAAGAATACGGAATTTTTTTTCCAAAAAAAATAAAATTAAAAGATGATGTTCAAGTTGTTGATAGTTCTTCATTTGAATATGATATTCAAGATTATATAATCTTAGATAAAGATGATTATAAAGATACAGATTATTGGTTTGATTTATTTCATCAATTTAATCATGTAGAAAAAAAAATTCCTTATACAATTGATATTAATGGCTTAACGCTGTTGTTAGAAAATGGCAATAAAGTTTTTTCAGAGGATGGTTTTTGTATTACTATTTATTTTGAAAATAATAAAATAGAATTTATTTTGTCAACTTATGCAACCGATTGGTTAGCTTATCGTGCGGATCTACGTGGTGGTATTAACCCTGATTATGAAGTGAATGCCATACGTTTGGAGCAAGCTTTAATAGCAATCACAAAAACATTCGCTCATTATGAAGTTGAACAAATTGTAACTGAGATAGAGGCTTATGATCCAAATAGACTATTTAGATTGGTAAATCAAAGATATGCCGAGTTTGAAGGTGTTGAAGAAATTGTACTTTATGACCCTTCAGGACGCATGATGGGAAGTTATAATCCTGTGACAGGTGAAGTTGAAAATTTAATGTAATCATATTTTATGATTAATGAATTAGAAAAGGAACATGATTGCTCATATTCCTTTCTTATTTTGTCGCTTAGGATATATTAGAAATTATATTCCATACCTACGCCAACGACAGTTTTCTTATCTTCAGCTTTCCAATCTTGTTTCTGTTGTGCAAGTACACCATAGAAACGTGTTTGTTTATTGAAGTTATAATCCACACCAACACCATATTGGTCAATCGTGCGATCCGTCATGCCATCAGCAGTCGTTTCAGCCGATTGATATTGTGCTTTTAAAGTTACTGGTGTTTCTGGGATGGTATAACCCGCAGTAATTGCCCATGCTTTTTCTTCAGCAGATGCAGCTTCAGGTTTAAGTTTTGCAGCAGCTAATGCCGCAGCAGAAGGTGAGTCAGAAAGTTCAGCATGTTGCCATAAAGCACCAAAAACTAAACCTTTCGCACCTAAAGCACCTAAGTCTAACGAGCCTGTTACACGATAAGCGTCAGACTCAACATCTTTTAAGCTCAGTGCAGCATAATCACCTGGTACAGCGAAGTTACCTGCAATCGCAGCAGCTAAACCGATGTCTTTATTTTCATAAGAAATAGAAGTCGAAACACCACTGAAGCTGTCATTTTCTTTGGTTGTATATTCAGTAGAGTTATGTTCACCTACTTGTGCCATGAGGTTGAACTGTAAACCTGGAATGATCAGATTTTTATCAGTTTCAAAACCAACGACATTTTTTAGACGCTCTTCGCCGTGCATTGTTTTGGTAATATCTAGATTTGTATCATCATTGAAGATGTCTTGATATTTTCCTGCTGAAGTTTTGAAATAAGAATCGTAATTACCCGCTTTTACTGTACCAATGTCTTTAAATTTAAGACCTAAGAAACGGTTACGTGCGCTCCAGTCTGTATCTGAACCTGAACCATCAGTAGAAACAGCCCATTCAGCTTGATATACCGCTGCAATATTATCTGTTAACGCTTCTTCGCCTTTAACCCCAATACGAGAAGAGTTTGAATTTAATTGAGTTTCATCGTTGTCTGCAAAATCATAATTTTGAACTTGGTTTAACGAAACATTGAGCTTACCATACAATGTTGGCGCTGCTTGCGCTGCGCTTAAGCCGAATGATGCAACTGCGGCAGCGAGTAGCACTTTTTTCATTGAGATTTCTCCAAATCTGTCCTAGTAGGGCATAAACCTATAAATTTTTTATATAGCGTCAGTAAGAAACAAATCTTTACGTGACTCACTAACTTGGATGCAGTATCTGAAAACTTTGTTACAAATGGGTGAAGAGCAGATGACATTTTGATGACGAAATGTTTGCTAGAAGAAAAAAATGTTTGAAATAATAGATATTTTTCTTTAAAGAATAAAAAAAATGAGGCTAAATAGCCTCATTTCTTATTGATTTAAGTATTTTATTTTAAAGCGCAGCTTTGATTTGTTCTGCAAATGCTTTAATTTTTTCTTGATCACCCATTTGTGCAGCATGCTTACCAAGTTCATGTATTGAGCTTGGAATGAGGTGAAAATGCACATGTGGTACAGTTTGACCTGCGGCTTCACCTGAAAGTTGCATGAGTACAATGCCTTGAACATTGAGTGCTTTTTTCATGGCATTGGCAACTTTTTGTACCACTTGGATGGTATATGCGGCTGCATCTGGTGGAAGATCAAGTAATGTCACGGCTGGAGTTTTTGGAATGACTAAAGTATGACCATCGGCTTGTGGCATGATATCCATGAATGCCAACACTTGTTCATCTTCATAGATTTTTATTGCAGGAAGTTCACCACGTAAAATTCGTGCAAAAATATTTTGATCATCGTAAGCCATTTTAAATTCCTTGCTTATGCTGTTTTTAAACTATAAAAGTATCTATCATACCGTTATTTACAGCTTAATTCTTTTTGACGCGCAGCAATTTGATCCAATTTTTGCTGTTCTTTTTCAGAAAACTTAGGTTTTGATGTAAAACAGTTTTCATTACCAAATTTTGCTTTTGCTTCAGGGTCTTTGAAGCAGAAACCTTTTGATGCATAAATAACGTTATAGTCATCTTGCAGTTTTTTACATTCTTGTGCGTTATCCGCAGCAAAAGTAGAAGAACCGATGAATAAACTGGTCAATGCAAAGGTTGTAACTAAAAACTTTTTCATGAGTTTACCTCAATTGGACATACTGTCACTTATATGGTTTAGATTATAGAGGACTATCTTTGTTTTTCAATGATGAAAAATTATTCAAGTGTAATTTTACTTCATATTTTATTCATATATTACAAAATGATTTAAATATCAGTCATTTTTATATCTGAAGCACTGTTTATTTAAAAAGTAAAAAACAAGCTTTTAAATAAAGCATGCGTATTTACCCATGCTTTTGAAATATCTATTATTTAATATGCCGCATCGGGAACATATTATTCTAAAGTGATGTTACTCCACGATTCATAAAGTTTTATAGCGGTTGAAAAGTCACTATTGGGTTCAGCCAAAGCATTTGCTGCTTGGATCAGGCTTTGAGTCAAACCAATTACAGGCGCAGAAAGCTTGGCTTCTCGGACTAAATCAATCGCGATACCAGTGTCTTTGGCTAAAAGCGGTAGAGCGAAAGTCAATGGAAATTCACGATTTAAAATACGTTGTGGTAAGGCTGTTTCCGTAACGCCACTTTTACCACTTGATGCATTAATACAGGCAAGTGCTTCATTTAAATCAACATCATGTGCCTTAAGGGTGGTAAATCCTTCGGCAGCAGCACAGAGATGAACAGCCATCATCATATTGTTAATGGCTTTGACAGCAAAGCCAGCCCCCGAACCACCAACCCGTTTGATTAATTTCCCCATGGCTTGCATGGCAGGAAGCGCTTGTTGAAAAGCGTTTGAGTCACCACCAACCATAAAGGTCAAAGTTGCATTTTCTGCGCCAATCGTTTGCCCACTGACAGGGGCATCTAAGAAATGAACCCCTTGTTCAGCTAAACGTAGTGCTTGTGTTTTGGCTGCTTCAGGGACACCACTGGTACAATCGACCCAAATACAGCCTTTTTTAAGTTGTACTTGTGCCAAAATAGCATCGACTTCTTGACTAGTAGGTAAGCAAGAAAAAATTACATCAGCTTGCACAGCATTTTGTAAATCAACAGCTTGCGTACCATATTCAGCTGCATGTTGCTTGGCTTTATCTTGATTTCTATTCCACACATAGACCTCATTAAAATGTTTGGGTAAATGTGCTGCCATACGGTAGCCCATTGCGCCTAAGCCAATAAATGCAACTGATTGAGTCATTATTTAGTCCTTATATTGTGTTGAACGTTCATCTAACCATTGGGTAAGCATCGGCCAAAACTCATCTGCACTTTTTTGACTCGACATTAAGCCTAAATGCCCACCAGGAATAAGAGTAAACGTGACATCACGGCTATTTGTCAATTCGCTCAAAGGCTTAACAGAGGCTGCTGTGACCATTTGATCGTTTTTACCTGCACCAATCAAAAGTGAACAATCAATATTTTTAAGCTCAATAGTTTTGCTTTTTTAAGCGAATTGCGCCTTTTTTCAGTGGGTTTTGCAACCAAATATTAAACAGCATATCTTGATTGACTCCCCCAGGATAATCAATCATATGGTTTAAAAAATTACCTAAAGTTGCATGTTCGTGTAGTAGTTTTTCATCGTCTAGGTTCAGTAAAAGTTGTTTATGACCTTCATACCAACCTTTGGGATCTAAAATTTTAAAACCAATCGCATTTAAAATACCAGGTGTATGTAAAATTCTTTTTGGGATCATGCCATGATAAATAGATTGTTGAATTTTATGGTTTTTAGACAGCAGCATATTTACTCGTTTATAGAGCTTGCCAATACCACCTGATGAATAACTGTCAATTGGACTGCCTAAAACTATTAGATTTTTCACATAATTAGGTTGTTTTAAAGCTGTATAAAGCAGCACAAAAATGCCCGCCATACTCCAGCCGTGTAGAGAAATTTGTTCACTTTTTGAGTGTGCACGAATTTGATCAATACAGTATGGAATTGCTTCATCAATAAAATTTAAAAAATTGAGATAACGATGTTTATAACTGAGTTTGCCCCAATCCAATAAATAAACATCAAAACCTTGTTCAGTGAAATATTTAATCAAAGAACGATAAGGATAAAGATCGTAAATCGACATATTGATCGCCAAAGGTGCAACGAATACCAAAGGTTCTAGGTATTTCCGTTCAGTTGCAGCATAAAAGCGGATTTTAGCCTGATTGTAGTGACCAATAATTTCATAAGGCGTAGTTTGTGATAAAACCAATGATTTACCATTGAAAATACGTCTAGATAAATTTTTAATTTTGCTCGAACGGACTTGAGGATGACTCGTTAATTGTTCCATAAGGCGTTTTAGTCCAAAAATCATAAAAGTTTGATCGAAGTCTAAGCGATAATTTCACATTATACCTTGACCTTAAATACACTAGACGCTCAAAATGTTAGCAATACTTTACAAAGGCAGTGGATCACTGAATTTAACATGAGCCAACAAGACGACATAGAATACCAACTTGATACATTAGCGATTCGTACAGGTCATAATCGTAGTTTTGAGGGTGAGCATAGTGAACCAATTTTTCTCACATCTTCTTTTGTGTGTGAAAATGCGGCTGATGCTGCGGCTAAATTTTCTGGACAGATCGAAGGCAATACCTATTCTCGTTATACCAATCCAACCGTACAAACTTTTGAAAAGCGTTTGGCAGTCTTAGATGGTGCAGAACGTGCGGTTGCAACAAGTTCAGGTATGGCTGCGGTACATGCGGTATGTATGGCATATCTTAAAGCAGGTGATCATGTCATCTGTTCACGTGCTGTGTTTGGTTCAATTATTTCCTTATTTGAAAAATATGTTGTTAAATTTGCGGTAGATGTCACATTTGTTGACTTAGAAGATTTAGATGGTTGGAAACAGGCAGTTCGTCCAAATACACGCCTATTGTTTATTGAAACACCATCAAATCCATTGGCTCAAGTAGGGGATATGCAAGCAATTGCTGATATTGCGCATGAACATGGTGCTTTATTTGCAGTGGACAATACTTTCTGTACACCCGTATTGCAACAACCGATTAAATTTGGTGCAGACTTAATTATCTATTCATCAACAAAATATATTGATGGACAAGGTCGTGCGTTAGGTGGTGCTGTTGTTGGGAAAGACAAACTTGTTGAAGAAATTAATGGTGTGATTCGCACATTAGGTAATTCAATGAGTCCATTTAATGCATGGATCTTCTTAAAAGGTTTGGAAACACTTAGCTTGCGCATGAAAGCACATTGCGAAAGTGCACAAAAACTTGCTGAATGGCTGGATGCACATCCAAAAGTTGAAAAAGTATATTATGCAGGTCTACCAAGCCATGCAGGTCATGATTTGGCGAAAAAACAACAATCAGGCTTTGGTGGTGTTGTTTCGTTTGTAGTGAAAGGTGAGCGACAAGGTGCATGGACAGTCATTGATCATACTCGTTTCTTGTCCATTACCAGCAATTTAGGTGATGTAAAGTCAACAATTACCCATCCTGCAACGACATCACATGGCAGAATGTCAGCTGAGGCAAAACAAGCAGCAGGCATTGTAGAAGGTTTAATTCGTGTGTCTGTAGGCTTAGAAAACATTGATGATATTATCGGTGACCTTTCTCGTGGCTTAGATTTAATTTAGAATCTGCTGGAATGAAATAAATGCTCAAGTCTAAAAGCGAGTTTAGACTTGAGCGATGAAAATTTAAACCACTTTATGTTCGGAGAATTTTATGAACATTAATATGCTCATGCAGCAAGCTCAACGCATGCAAAAAGATATGGAAAATAATGTCAAAAAGGCAAAAGAAGAACTTGCTCAAACTGAGGTTCATGCCGAAGCAGGTGGTGGTTTGGTTAAAGTTACAATGACTTGCCGTAATGTTGTTAAACGCATCGAAATTAGTCCTGACTTGTTACAAGACGATGCAGACATGATCGAAGACTTAATCGCTGCGGCAATGAATGATGCTGCACGACAAGCAGAAGTTGTATCTGAAGCGAAAATGAAAGAAGCAAATGCAGGCATGGGTTTACCACCAGGTCTTGCAGGCATGTTCTAAGGGTTGCTTAGGTGTTTAGCAACCGTTTTGATCAATTGGTACAAGCATTAAGAATATTGCCAAGTGTTGGGCCGAAGTCGGCGCAGCGCATGGCATTGCATTTGATTATGAAAAACAAAGAAGGTGCTGTAGCTTTAGCATCTGCTTTAAACGAAGCGACTTCTTATATTCATGAATGTTGCATTTGTCATTCTTTAACTGAAAATGAAGTGTGTGATATTTGCCAGTCTACAGAACGTAATGACCAAATCCTCTGTGTGGTTGAGTCACCTGCTGATGTGATGGCGATTGAACAAAGTGGTAGTTTTAAAGGGAAATATCATGTTCTCGGAGGGCATTTGTCACCTTTGGATGGGATTGGACCTGAAGAAATCGGCATTCCTTATTTGGTGCAAAGACTGTCAAATGGGCAAGTCCAAGAAGTGATTTTGGCAACCAATGCAACAGTGGAAGGTCAAGCAACAGCACACTATTTGGTGGAAGCAACCAAGCACTTGGGGATACAAGTGACCCGTATTGCGCAAGGTGTGCCACAAGGGGGCGAGCTTGAATATGTCGATAGCCATACCTTAAGTCAAGCTGTGCATAATCGGATGCAGATGAAATAAGCACATTAGTGCTTATTTTTTTGTCTAAATTTTTATCAAAGAACCTGAATTATTGATGAAATGTCTCAAAATATGGAAAAGTAAAGAGAATAAGAGACAAAGTTTTCCATAAATTTATTGTTTGAATATAAATATTTACAATTGCTATGCAGAATTTTACTCAAAAAAAGTAATTTTATGCCACGATGCACATAGATCATCATTGTGATTGTTTTCAAGTAATATTCAGATATAAATGGATTTATATAGGGATTAAGTGTTAAAAACTATTTTTAAAATAGATTTGTTATATAGATATTGCTGAAAAATATAGCTTTTGTTGTAAATTACTTTAAAAATATTATATTTATATTTTATATATTAAGGTAAAATCAACATTTCATTTAAATGTAACATTTTGACGCAAAACAGGCATGTTTCAATTTATTAATCAGCAAAAACAACTCGACCACGTGATCCAATTGATGCGTCAGAGTTCTATTTATGGTCTAGATACTGAATTTATCAAAGTCGATACATTATGGCCAAAACTTGGCGTGTTCCAAATTAATGTCTGTGATCAAGTATTTTTACTTGATGGAACAACTTTAGATTTATCAGAATTTTGGGCATCTATTTATCAGGCAGAGCAAAATGTATTTCACGCATGTAGTGAAGACATTGACTTGATTTATCATTATTCACAAAAAAAATGTTTAGAAAATGTTTTTGATACCCAAGTTGCCATGTCTTTTTTAGGACATGGTTTACAAGTGAGTTATCAATCTGCATTAAAAACAGTCTTAGATATTGAGATTGATAAAGATCAAACTCGCTCAGACTGGTTGGCTCGACCTTTAACGTGTAAGCAAATGGATTATGCAGCAAATGATGTTTTATATATCATGCAGTTGGCAAATGATTTGAAACAACAATTGCATCATAAAAATCTTTATACGTGCGTGGTAGAAGATTGTAATAATCTAACCTATGACATTGCGCAGGAAACGCCAAAAGATAAGTTATACAGTGATATTGGTAACTATCGTCATTCACGTAAACAATTGATGCAATTGCAACAATTGTGTTTGTGGCGTGAAGAGCTTGCTAAAGCATTAAATCAACCACGTAGTTTTATTTTAAAAAATACAACGATGCATGATTTGCTCGAAAAAAATCCAAAAAATAACTTCCAATTGTCACAAAGCAAAGATATTCGTCCAAATATTGTGCGTGAGCATGGGAAAACAATTTTAGATTTGTTGAAATTTCTTCCTGATATGGATGAATGGCCATTGCGTATTGCACGCCCAATTAAGCATTCTTCACAGGAGGTTGCTCAGACAGTGGAGGATTTGATTTTAGATGTTGCGACTGAAATGCAAATTCCGAAAGAAGTTCTTATGCGTAAAAAATGGATGAATGCATTATATCAACATGTAGTTTTTCAGCGTGATGAACAGGATTTACCTCGCTATTTGCTGGGTTGGCGTTATGAATTATTAACACAACCGCTCATTAAAATACTGGTGAATGACAAACGCTATCTTTCTACGCAAATGGAAGTTTTTCCTTAAGTGTATCTGGATTGAGTCAAAATGAATTGGTTAAAGAATTTACAAACAGCATAAAATAACGACTGATGCGTTAACAAACGCTAATGTATCCGTTGTTTTTTTCATGTATGCTGTTGTTTGAGTTTTAGTTACGCTGTTGAATAAAATGCATTGTGATATTTATAAGTCGAGCAAAAAAGATGAAATGTATCTTTATGTGGCTCGTCCAAATCATCCAAATGAAGCTGAAAATGCGGATCCACTTGAGATTTTAGCTGAACCATTGCGTGTTGCATTTGGTCGTGCAACGTATGTGATGCATTTGGAGTTAAATGAATCGCGTAAATTGGCACGTGTGAATGTGTTACATGTGTTGGATTCATTACAAACCAAGGGCTTCTTTCTTCAAATGCCGCCTGAAGGGTTAATTAATCCAAATGCGGTTGAACCAGAGGGATTACGCGGTGCTTGAACAGTTATCAGGAATATGGGCAAATTTCCTCAACCTATTTGATTCTATACCAGAAGATAATATTGCGATCACTGTCTATATTCTTGGGACACTGATTATTTTAAGGTGTTGGTATTCGATCGCAAAACGTCTACCTTCACCATTAGGTGGGATTACATGGATTATTGTATTTGCAGTTATTGCAACCCCAACTATTTCAGAAGGACCTAATTCTGCGATTGCTCCAGCATTTTTTGGATTACTTTTTGGTGTACTCACTAAAGACTCTCCATTAATTTGGTCAAATGCAGCACTGATTACTTTTGTAATTGGTATTGGCTTAGTGCTCGGCTTTTTTTGGTCGAAATACAAAGCAAATAAAAATTCAATGCAAAAAACAGCGGCAACGAAAAATACGTCACCACTTTAAATAAAAAATAAAGGTTAATTATGTCTGTGGAAGTGCAACAATTTACAGGGACAGCGCAATATATTGCGACTGATAGTTTGAAACTTGCAGTAAAAGCAGCACGAGCATTGCAAAAGCCGCTTTTGGTTAAAGGTGAGCCTGGTACAGGAAAAACCTTGTTGGCTGAGCAAGTTGCTGAAAGTTTAGGTTTAAAATTAATCACTTGGCATATCAAATCAACAACCAAAGCACAGCAAGGTTTGTATGAATATGATGCTGTATCGCGTTTACGTGATAGTCAGCTCGGTGATGATCGTGTTTATGATATTAAAAACTATATTAAACCAGGTAAATTGTGGGAAGCATTTACCAGTGAAGAACGCTGTGTTTTATTGATTGATGAAATTGATAAAGCTGATATTGAATTTCCAAATGATTTGTTGCATGAACTTGATAAAATGTCATTCTTTGTTTATGAAACAGGTGAAACAATTACAGCAACTCAACGCCCGATTGTAATCATTACTTCAAATAATGAAAAAGAATTGCCAGATGCATTTTTGCGCCGCTGTTTCTTTCATTATATTGAGTTTCCTGATGAAGCAACCATGCGTGAAATTATTGCGGTACATTTCCCAAAAATTTCATCGACTTTGGTCTCTGAAGCTTTACAAGTATTCTTTAAATTACGTCAAGTACCTGGCTTAAAAAAACCACCTTCAACCTCTGAATTGATTGATTGGTTGAGTTTGCTTATGGCAGATGATATGCCTGAAGATATTTTACGCAATCATGATAAGTCAAAAGCGATTCCACCTTTATATGGTGCCTTAATTAAAAACGAACAAGATGTGCAATTGCTTGAACGTTTAGCCTTTATGTCACGTCGTTAATAGGGGGATCGCCAGATGTTTGTGCGATTATTTTATACCCTGAGAAAATATGGTATACCTGTTTCAACTCGTGAATTGATTGATTTAAATCAAGCAGTTGCAGCAGGTCTGGTATTTGCTAGTCAAGATGATTTTTATCAACTCGTTAAAACGGTTATGGTCAAAGATGAAAGATTCTTTGATAAATTTGATCGTGCGATGAAAGATTATTTTGAGGGAATTCAGACCTTTGATATTGATGATCTACTCAATAAAGTTCAAAACTTACCAAAAGATTGGTTTGATTTAGAGCTACTCGAAAAGCATTTAACACCTGAGCAACGTGCTGAATTGATGAAAGCGGGTTCGCTTGAAGAATTGATGAAAATGTTGGAAGAGCGTTTACGTGAACAACATAAAAAACATCAGGGTGGAAACCGCATGGTCGGGACGGGAGGGACTTCACCTTTTGGTGCATTTGGTGATCATCCAGAAGGTGTGCGGATCGGTGGTCCAAGTCGTAAAAATTCAGCAGTCAAAGTTTGGGAACAGCGTAAATATCAAAATCTTGATGATGAACAGATTTTAGGTACTCGACAAATGCAAATGGCTTTACGTCGTTTGCGTAAATTCGCCCGTCAAGGTGCTGCTGAAGAGTTAGATATTAACAGTACTATTTATGAAACGGCAAAGCAGGGCATATTGGATGTACAAATGGTGCCTGAACGTCGTAATCGCATTAAAGTTTTAATGTTGTTTGATGTTGGTGGGTCAATGGATTCTCATATCGCACAGTGTGAAAAATTATTTAGTGCTGCTAAAACTGAATTTAAAACACTCGAATATTTTTATTTCCATAACTGCTTGTATGATTATGTATGGAAAGATAATTTTCGCCGTTCATCAACCAAAATGAATACATGGGATTTATTGAATACCTATGGTAAGGATTACCGTGTGATTGTCGTTGGTGATGCGAGTATGGCACCGTATGAGTTAAAGTCTGTCGGTGGCTCAGTGGAATATATGAATGATGAAGCTGGTGATGTGTGGTTACGCCGTTTACGCAATCATTTTGAAAAAACAGCGTGGCTTAATCCAGAACAAGAAAATTATTGGCACTATACACAAACAATTGGTTGGATTAAGCAAATCTTTGATGATCACATGTATCCGATGACCTTAAAAGGTATCGAGGATTTGACTAAATATCTATCTCGTTAGCCTTGAAAAATATTTATAATTTCAGATTAAATTGAAATATGTTGATGATCCGAGGAATGAAATGACACATCAAATTAATGGCATTGCTTTACCAAATGAAGAAGGTTTTTTTGGTGAATACGGTGGTCAATTTATTCCACCTCATTTAAAACAAGCGATGGATGAAATCAATGTTGCATATGAGGAAATTCGCCATACGGCTGAATTTCAAAATGAACTCGCTGATTTATTTGCCAATTATGTAGGTCGTCCAAGTCCACTATTTCATGCAAAACGCTTATCTGATCAAATCGGTGGCGCACAGATTTATTTGAAGCGTGAAGATCTAAACCATACTGGCGCACACAAAATTAACCATTGTTTGGGCGAAGCTTTGCTTGCTAAATATATGGGTAAAACTAAAGTGATTGCGGAAACAGGTGCAGGGCAACATGGTGTTGCTTTGGCAACAGCATGTGCTTTGGTTGGTATTCCATGTGAGATTCATATGGGGCAAGTGGATATTGAAAAAGAACATCCAAATGTGGTCAAAATGAAAATTTTAGGTGCAAACTTAATTTCAGTGACTCGTGGCACAGCAACATTGAAAGATGCGGTGGATAGTGCTTTTGAAGAATATCTCAAAGACCCGCAAAGCTTTATTTATGCAATTGGTTCAGTGGTTGGTCCACATCCATTTCCGAAAATGGTGCGAGACTTTCAAGCCATCATTGGGGATGAGATCAAACATCAAACCCATGCACGTTTTGGTGCAAACCCTGACTATATCGTGGCATGTGTGGGTGGTGGTTCAAATGCCATGGGTGCATTTACAGCATTTTTAAATGAAGAAAATGTTAAACTCGTTGGTGTTGAGCCGGCAGGTCATGGTTTAGATACGGATCAACATTCGGCGACACTAACCTTAGGAAAACCAAGTCAGTTGCATGGTATGGCATGTTATGTATTGGAAGATGAACAGGGTGAGCCTTTACCTGTGCATTCAATCGCTTCAGGTTTGGATTATCCGGGTGTTGGCCCACAACACAGTTTCTTAAAAGATTTAGGGCGCGTGGAATATTCAACTGCGACAGATCAAGAATGTTTAGATGCATTTATGACTTTGTCACGTGTTGAGGGTATTGTACCTGCTTTAGAAAGTTCACATGCAGTTGCTTGGGCGATCCGTGAAGCTGCAAAAATGCCAAAAGATGTGAAAATTGTGGTAAATCTTTCAGGTCGTGGCGATAAAGATGCCGACTTTGTTGCTGAAAAATTAGGTTTAAACTAATTTAAAACTAAGTTGATAAAAAACCTAGCTTTGGCTAGGTTTTTTATATTTACTTCAATCTTGTTGTGAAAATGTAAATCTATCAGCCTAACCAGAAATATACTGTTTTAACTGTTCAATTAGCTTGCGTTGGTCTTCCATTGTGGCTTTGACAAGATCTCCAATCGAAATAAAACCAACTAAAACACCTTCCTCAAGTACAGGTAAATGGCGTAAATGACCATCCGTCATTAAACTTAAACATTGCTCAACGGTATGGTTTGGCGTCACAGAAATGACTTTTGGTGTCATGATTTCTGCTACAGTGGTGTGGTCAGAAGTACGCTGCATGAGTGCGATTTTACGGGTATAGTCACGTTCAGATAAGATTCCCACAACTTTGTTGTCTTGGGTAACCACGAGTGCACCAATGCCTTTATTTGCCATGATTGTAATGGCTTGTAGAACAGTATGTTCAGGAGAAATCGTAAAGATTTCTTGACCGATTTTATTGTGAATTACTTGAGCAACTGTAGTCATCATTATTTTCCTTTTCGTTTTTATTGCACTCTTTTAACTTAGCTTTATTTTAAAAGAATGCAAATACTTTCGTATGACAATCGCAGAAAAAAAACAATGATTTGTTTAATCTTTCGTCAAAAACAGCTCAATTTTCAGATAAAAGGTTAAACAGTTTATATAAGCGAAGTGTGGAAAGAAAAATGGCAATGCAATTTCAGCTTATATTGCGTGAAATTGCATTGAATTATCGAAGAAAAAATGATGCATTTGTGTAGTAGAAAGTTTGAATTTACGACCTGAAGAATTAAATAAAGCAGGTTTTACATTCAGACGAGTGAGGGTCGGAAGTAAGGCATCTTGAAAATCTTTTGGTGTAATTTTCTTAGGTGTGTATTGTGGCCAATGTAAACTCGCATATTGATATGCTTGCAACGAGTTTAGCCAAAATGGAAAGAATACATCGTTTTTGTCGGTCTTCATTGCCCAACCTTGATGATATAAGCCCCATAAAACCCCGCAATACATGAGCGATTTAAGAATAGAGAGTTTGATCGTCAGTTCTTTAGAAATTGGTTGAAGAAGAATGTATTTTTTCATGATAAACAATCGAATCTGATACAACGCTATTGTAAGCGATTCGACTATTTTTTTAATGTAAGCTTGCTGTTAATTCGTAAACAAATATGAATATAAAAGCATGCTATTAAAAAACGCCACCTAAGTGACGTTTTATTATGCTTGCATAGTGGCTAATTTTTGCCAGTATTGCGCTTTAAGTGAATCACGTTCTACACGAAAACCTTGGAAATAAAGTTCTGCTAAGAACATTGCTGCTTTACCATGACCTGCTTTTGCTGCATCTTCTAACTGTTTTACCGCATCTACAAAGTTCATTTCTGAATGAATCGTATTTACCGCACTTGCATACACATGTTCTAAGTCATGTTGAGAGATTTGATGAATCATATATAACTCCTTATTGTAATTATGATCATTTGCAGACCTCCCATGAGGTCTTTTTACTTACAGTACTAATCTAATCTATCTATATTAAACTAATATTACAATTTACTTAACTTGTCAACTATTTTGAGACGCTAGATTGAATGATTTATGATTACATGATTAAACAATAATCAGAAATAATTTTTATTAAAATCTATATGAGGAAGACGACTAAAAAGGAGAACAAATATGAAAAATATCATAGATGGTTTTAATTTTGATGTTCCTCCAACTGAGTCTCAAGTTGTTGCACTTGCTCAGTATCACCGCAAACAATTGGACGAAGCAATGTTTCACCAAGAAATTCACTTAGGTGAGTTTTGTTTAGCACAAAGGAAGCGTGTGCATGATTATACACAAAATCTCGCACCTTTGCAAAAATTAGGATTTTACCGAGTCTACAATGGTGAATTACATCGTTTAGCAGATGATGATGACTTGCATCCTGCACATGCAGAGGGTGGTGTCAGCGTTTTTGCTGTATTTTTAGTTTTGGCAATTATTGCACTTATTTTGTATTTTGCAGTGATTCGCTCTGTTTTAAATTAAATCAGAGTGAATAAATGAATCATTTAAGTATCATGTTTGAATGAGCGTTTGAAATTAGGGTTATTAGACTGTACTTTGTTTAATAGCCCTTAAATTTGTGTGTATTGACTTGAAACACTGTATTTTTAATTGTCTCACGATTAAACTACCTAGATATTCGAGGTAGTACATGCTCATATCAAAAGATCAATTTTTACATTTTAAATCGCACATTAGCTTAGAGTATTTTTTGAAAATGGCGATCATAGCCGTTGTGGTCTTTATTTTACTTGTTTCAACCTATGCTTTATTTCGCCCGATTAATGTTGAAAAATATCAACAAGTAGCCAAACTCTCTTTACAGGAAAGTTATCCACATACGCAAGCATTGGCTCAGCATTTACATTTACAGCCACAAATAGCCACCCATGAATATTTTAGGCTCATGCGTGCTTATGCCTATGAAAGAGGGCATGTAAAAGAATATCCTGCGATGGCAATTGAGGATGAATGAGGCTTTAAATCAAATTTTATTACCGATTTGTTTATTGGTTGATGTTTTATGGTGATGTAGCATTTGCTTTTTTGGGTGTTAATGTCTCTGTATTTTTTTCAGGTGTATAAATGCCTAAATTTGCATTGAGCATTTTCTTTAAAGCTGTTTGATCAAGTTCATTGGCAACAATGACAAGCGTTAAGCGATCTGCACGAATATGCTTTTCTAGGGCAGCTTGTACTTGTTTGGCTGTAATTTTACTGAGTTGTTGCTGATACTGTGATAGGTAATCAGCAGGTAAATGGTAAAAACCAATAGATGCTAATTGTGCATTAATATTGGCATTGCTACTAAAAGTCATTGGAAATGAACGTAGCATTCCTTCTTTGGTTTCTTCGAGTTGTTTACGTTGAATGGGTTGACTGACAAAATCAATGAGTGCTTGATGTGCAACACGAATACTTTCCATCATTTGCTCTTGTTGTGTCCCATAACTTAGACTAAAGAGCCCACGTGCTTGGGTTGAGGATAGTGTGCTATATGCACCGTAGGTATAGCCTCGTTTCACACGTAATTCTTTCATTAAAATAGAATTAAATCCGCCTCCGCCAAACATTTGATTGGCAACTTCGAGTGCAATGCGATCAGGGTTTTCACGAGTAATACCGAGATGCCCCATCATGATATTGGCTTGGGTCGATTGGTAAGGAATAAACTGAATATTAAAATCAGATTGATCGAGTGGCTCTGGTATTTCAGCTGCTTTTTCACCTTGTTTTAAGTTTTGACTCAGTAAATTTCCAAGACTTGTTGCTTGTTCGGTGGTTAAATTGCCTGTGATTGCAATATTCATATTTTGTGCAACTAAAAACTTATTGCGAAATTGCACCAATAATTCAGGGGTAATTTTTTGAATACTGCCATTCGTCCCAACACTTGGTTCTGCGTATGGGTGTTTGCCATAGATCGCACGATAGAAACGAATACCCATTAGGCGGCTAGGATTTTCTTGGATTTGTTTTTGTCCAATTTTGGTATTGTTTAAAACCAAACTCAGTCCACTGTTGTTAAATGTCGCATGGTTAAGAATATGTAGCATCATATCAACAGCGGGATTGAGCTTTTTCGGGTCGGACAAGACACGCATGCGTACTGTAAACATATCTCGGTAAGCATTTACACTAAATTTTGCACCTAAACCCTCAAAAGTACTGGCGATTTGTTTTGCAGTATATTGTTCTGTACCTTCAGTCATCAGTCGAGCTGCCATATTAGATAGCCCATTCATGCCTGTAGCAATATTTTCATCTTGGGCTGAGCCTGCATTAAAGGTGAGTTGAATATCAACAATGGGCAGGTCTTGGGCAGAGACAAAGAGAGTACGGACTTTGTGGCTATTATTAAGTTCTTGTACGAATGGTGCTTCATAGCTTTTTTGTTGACTTAAATTTTTTAGACTCTGCAAAGTGGTCAAAGATTTTAATGGTGTATCATTAGGGAGTTCTTCAATATTTTGTGTTTCATCACTATTAAACTCAGCAAGGCTCAGGTTTGAACAGAGTAAGGTCGTAAGTAATACAATAAGTTTAGATGTTTGCACTGAAAGCTCCTGATTTTTTTTCTATTTTTTGTTGTTTGATTCAGGACTTAAGTACAGGGTACTTAGGTTATCTCGAACAAAATAAACATTGGCAATACGTTGCAAATCTTGTGGCGTGACTTTGTCAAAATGTTGCGGTAATTCATCCATTAAGCGAAAGCTCAAGCCATTCACTTCTAGATTTCCAATCATATTTGCCTGTCCAATGATGTCATCTTGACTATAGACCAAATTAGACACGAAGTTATTTTTGACACGTTCTAACTCAGTTTGATTAACCAATTCAGTTTTAAATAGGTTCATTTCTTTTTCAATTGCAGCTTGTGCTTCTGTGAGCGAAACATTTTCAGAGGGTAGTGCTGAAATGACAAATAGACTATCACCACGATTGTAAGGGTCGTAACTGACACTAATTGCAGTTAATATTTTTTTATCCCGAACTAAACGATCTTGTAGACGGGCAGAAATGCCACCATCAAGTAAAGACTGAATAATGGTCAGTGCATAGGCATCTTGTGGATTCTTTGCAGTTGCAAGCGAACGTACATTCCATGCCATAAATAAATTTGGCACTTGCACAGGCAATGCCAGTTCCATATGGCGATAGCCTAAGCGGTCAAACTCAAGCACATCATTTCGATCAGGCGTGGCTTTTTTAGCAATTCCCCCAAAATATTTTTCGACTTGTTTCAGTGCTTGTTCTGCGTTGACATCACCAACGATAACCAAGGTTGCATTGTTAGGCGTATACCACGTTTTGTACCATTTTTTTAAATCATTCAGTTGAATATTCTGTAGATTTTTCATATAGCCAATCACGGGCTGACGATGATGACTGGTAGGGTAGGCAATCCATTTAAAACGTTCATAGGCTAGATTACGAGGATTGTCATCAGTACGTTGACGGCGTTCTTCCATCACCACCTTGATTTCGGGTTCAAAATCTTGTTGGCGTAAGACGAGGTTTTGCATACGATCTGCTTCAAGCTCTAATGCCAATGGAAAATATTTTTTAGGATAAAGCTGATAATAGTTGGTGTAATTGGTAAATGTTGCGGCATTAATGCGTCCACCATAGATACGACTGAGACGAGTAAATTCATCATCAGGTACTTTCTGCGTGCCTTTAAACATCATGTGTTCTAAGACATGTGACATACCAAGCACATTACCCGATTCATCACTGCTGCCCACAGCATACCAAATCTGTGTCATGACAATCGGGGCACGATGGTCTTCTCGGATAATCACTTTTAGACCATTGTTTAAAGTCGTTTCAAAGGTGGTACGTGCCAGTTGACTTTGTGTTTCAGAAAATGCCAAAGGACTGCTGAAAGTTACAAAGTAAAATCCACTCAAAAGCGCTAAACGAGATAAAGTAGTTGAAAAAATATGGTGAAGTATTTTTTTGATATTCGGCACTACTTATCCTAAAAGTATGAAGTATAAAAACTATTCTTTAGAAAAATGCGTTTTAAATCAATATTGAAATGTTGCATTTTGGTTGATTTGCTTAAACATCTGTAGAAACAGGTGATGGAGTGACTTTAAAGTGTCTTAAACGCTTATCAATAGGACAATCTGTGCTAAACTCTTTCTTTTTTAACATGATGCTTTTCAAGGAATCGGCATGCAAGAACAGCAAAATAAATTCTTGATTGATGCGGAAATTGGTGATGATGATGTCACATTGCCAAGTTTACCCGCCGTTGATGTGCCTATCGTTGAAAATAAAATTATAGAAACACCTGTTGTCGAAACACCTGTCGCAACAGAGACGGCTGTGACAGAAGAAGAACAGTCAGAGCCACAAGCCAAAGGTGGTTTCTTTAGCCGTATGAAAGAGGGTTTAACCAAAACCCGTAAAAATCTTGCAGATGGCATGGTCAATATTCTGATCGGTGGCAAAGAAATCGATGATGAATTACTTGAAGAAGTTGAAGAGCAACTTTTAGTTTCAGACATTGGTGTTGAAGCAACCAAGACCATTATTGCCAATTTGACTGAGCGTACAGAACGTGGTGATTTGATTTATTCACATTCATTGTATAAGGCTTTACAAGAGGAATTGGTGGCTTTGCTTGCACCACGTGTTAAGCCACTACACATTGATCCAAATAAAAATCCATTTGTAATTTTGGTGGTTGGTGTAAATGGTGTGGGTAAAACAACCACCATTGGTAAACTTGCTAAACGTTTACAAGGTGAGGGTAAAACAGTCATGTTGGCAGCGGGTGATACTTTCCGTGCCGCAGCGACAGAGCAGTTACAGATTTGGGGTGAACGCAATAATATTCAAGTCGTCGCACAAGGGCATGGTGCAGACAGTGCATCAGTGATTTTTGATGCTTTTGAAAGTGCACGTGCCAAAGGTGTTGATGTGTTAATCGCAGATACCGCAGGGCGTTTGCATAATAAAAGCAACTTAATGACTGAGTTGACTAAAGTCAAACGTGTGATGCAAAAGATTGATGCAACTGCGCCACATGAAGTGATGCTAGTTGTTGATGCTGGAACTGGACAGAATGCCATTAATCAAGTGGAAATGTTTGATGAAGCAGTGGGTTTAACGGGTCTGACTATTACCAAACTGGATGGTACAGCCAAAGGTGGTGTATTGTTCAATATTGCCAGTCGTACACATGTTCCGATTCGTTTTATTGGTGTTGGTGAGAAGATCGATGACTTGCGTCCATTCTCGGCAAAATCATTTGTGGCTGCATTGTTTGAAACTGAAAAATAATACATTTGGCATGTCTGCTGGATAAACAAACAAAAGCTCCGTTTATGACGGAGTTTTTTGTTTTTAAATGATTTTATGCTGTAAAAATAAGCGTTAATGCTATTGTAAAATATACAAATTACCCGAATAAAGTTAAAATACATAAAAAAATTATGCCTTTGTTTTTGATTTTTTAGGGGAATGTAAATTGACAATTTTGTCTAAAATCGGTCATGTGTTAACAACGGATTTATCCAAAGATTTACTTTTTAAACGCAAAGAAAATCAAAGTGATGAATATCAGTTTCTAGAAGAGTTACGTAAGCGCCGTAGCATTTACCATTTAGGAAAAAAGGTTACTCATTCACAAGAGGATCTAATCGCTTATATTAAAGAAGCGGTCTATTGTTGTCCTTCAGTATTTAATTGCCAAAGTGCACGTGTGGTGATCTTGGTACAAAATTCACATGAACAATTTTGGACAATGGTTAAGGAAATTCAAAAAAAATACATGCATGAAAAAGTTTATGATGGCATGGCATTAAAAATAGATGATTGTATTGCGGCATACGGTACGATTTTATATTTTGAAGATCAGAATGTTCTACAAAAACTGCAAAAACTCAGACCATTACAAGCAGATGATTTTGAAGTTTGGTCAGAGCAAAGCTCAGGCATGGTACAGTTTGCTGTATGGAGTTTACTTGCGAGTTTGGATTTGGGGGCAGCCTTGCACCATTACAATCCAAATATTAATGAGCAAGTTTTGCAACAGTATGACTTACCTGCACATTGGCAACTCAAAGCGCAGATGACTTTTGGTTCGATCATGACACCTGCGGATGCAAAAACTTATGAAGACGAGCATGAGGTTTTTCGAGTTTTTTCATAAATTTATCTCTGTAAATGTTAGGTAAATGATTTGAAGATTTGCATAATCAATGCGTAAAGAAAGGTTATTTTTAGCATGTGTTCTATGGTATTTCAGGTGAAAGCTACGTAATAATAACTGCGCTGATCAAGCAGACGGTCAGCGTCATGGATCTATTGACTGTGGTTTTAGATAGGTGATTGTGATTTTATAAGATCGTTCTATTTCTGCAACAGAATGTCATATAGATACCACTGACGAATATGGTTTGAATGCAATACACTGAGATCATCTTAAGAACACGACCATAAGGTCAAACAAAGACTGAGGATTACGATAATGTCATTTTTAGATCAAATCAAACAACGCCGTTCAATCTATGCAATTGGTAAAAATGTCACTTTAGACAATGCCAAAATTGAAGAAACGATCAAACAAGCAATCAAACTAAGCCCATCTGCATTTAACTCGCAAACTTCACGTGCAGTGACATTATTTGGTGATTCACACGTAAAATTTTGGACAATCGTATTAGAAACTTTACGTAAACTTGTTCCAGCAGAAGCATTTGAAGGTACAAGTCAAAAAATTAATAGTTTTATCGCAGGTTATGGCACAGTATTGTTCTATGAAGACCAAGACGTGGTTAAAAGCCTTCAAGAACAATTTGCACTTTATGCGGATAACTTCCCAATTTGGTCAGAGCACTCTACAGGGATTGCACAATTTGCAACATGGACTGCACTTTCAGAAGCAGGTTTAGGTGCATCATTACAGCATTACAACCCAATCGTAGATGAAGAAGTTGCTCAAACTTTTAACGTTCCAAGCAACTGGAAACTTCGTGCACAATTAGTTTTTGGTTCAGTTGAAGCACCTGCGGGCGAAAAACCATTTATGGATGATGCTGAACGTTTTAAAACATTTAACTAATATTACTGTAAATAAAAGAGTGCTGAGGCGCTCTTTTTTTGTTTTAAAATGGCTAAACTTACTGTATTTGGTTAAAGAATAACAATTGTTTCACCTACAATGGGGAGGTAATATCTGGAAAATTTTAAAAATTAGAAATATTCATGAAGAAAAATGTTTATCTTGCGGACACTATAGCGTACCGACATATCGAGGAAGTCTTTTTATCACGCTTTTATTGCTATGTTTTGCAATTATTCCTGGAATTATCTATGAAATGTGGCGTAGACATGCAGGAAAAATATGCCGTTATTGTGGACAACAAAATTTTCAAAAATTTAATGAATCAGCAAACACACATATCAATAAAAGGCAAAATAAAGATTTATCAGAATAGAGGGCAACATGAATGTTACCCTCAGTTGAAAAATAAGCATGTAGGGGGCAAGATTTAGCGTGCGCCTATAGGTTGATATAGACCTTCACCTTTACCAATTTGTGCCTGATAGATTGGAATCCAAGGGGAATAGAAAATGTTTTGTTTCCATTCATTGAGTATAATAAATCCATTGCGTGCAATGGCGATACGGTCTTGTAAACTTGCAAGATTGGTCGCACTAAATGGTGCACGAATGATTAAATAGGGTGTGAAAATTAATTTAAATTTATTTACACCAATAAAAATATCACCACGTAACCCAGTATTTTCTAGACTTAATGACAACATAAATTCATTAATTTTTGCAAAATCACGCATCAATGCTTTGTCCCACATAGGTTGTAATATTTTTTCTTGTTCATGAATACCAAATTGGATGGCTGCATCTGTTGCGAGTTTCTTGAATTTTGCAGAATTTGTTCCCGATTTTAGGGCTTCATCATCTGCCAATTTTTGTAGTGTAAATGCTTGTGAAAGGTTTGTGCCATATCCACTTAATTGTTGTGCTAATTGTTCTGATTTGTAATGTTGGTGTAAGACACTCAATCCTCCAATATCAGCCATGACATTGGCTTGTCCTTGAATTAATTCATTATTTGCTTGTGCTATTGTTGATTGTAGTGTTGGAATATTCATTCCTGCGATCACTAAATTTTGCCCATTACTGAGGCGAAGAGGATCTAATGCATTGGATAAAGAAAAGGTTAATGAATACATTGAGCGAACATCATTCGCTACGAAGATGCCTAAATTTGACCAAAAAAATTGTGGGTTATTACGACTGAGCGCATCGTAATACATGAGAATAAATGCATTCGTTGCTAATAATATTTTTTGTTGAGATGCGCTACCATAAGTATTGGTTGCTAATTGCTTGACTGTTGAAAATTGTTGACGAATTTTGCTGCGAATACTTTCATATTGTTGAGATGCAGACACAATAGAGGGGTCATAAAGTGATTTTTGATTATTGGCAAGTGTATAAAGCTGTTGATAAAGTACTTTTTCTGATGCGCTTAAATTACGTGGCATCATATTCTTGGTAATGTTATAGGTCAGCGTGGTGAGCTGGGTTGAGCTAACTTGTGTTGTGTAATTGGTTGCTGCGATAGTTTGTGTCGTTATACTGAGAGGCAATATGGTTAAAGCACTGAAAATGCAGACATGTGCGAGGGATTTTATATTCAAAAACTTATGTGAGTTCATTGTAGACATTCCTGTATATTTATTTTAGGTTATTTATATTTTGAAAATAAAATTTCAAAGTATATCTTTATAAAGTTGTTTGCATCATTTTTCTATGTATTTTTGAGAACATTGGATGAATAGCAATTGAAGGCAGTAAAATAGTAACTAAAGCCCATTTTAAAGTGATAGAAATTATATTTTATGCATACATTTGACTGTTGTCATAAAAATGTCATGAGGACATAGCATAGTGCATTAAATTTTAAAGTTTATTGATATTTGAGAAATACCTATGCGTTTTAAATTTGCAGCAAGTGTAATGGGTCTGGGTTTGATCATGAGTGCTTCAACATTTGCAGCAGTCACCATTACCGCTCCTGAAGAAATTGTGGTTTTAGCTGTAAATGATCAAGAAGTAAATACAGGTATTTTTAGAACTAAGAAAAATGAATATAGAGTAGATGCAGGTCAAACGGCAATCAGTGTACGTTATCAGCAGTATTTTGAACATTTAAATAGTGAGCATGATATTTTAAAATCAGGTGTAGTGACCATTACTGCACCCAATCTACAAGATGGTCAAACTTATAAATTAAACTTAGTCGATGCACCTAAAGATTTTGATGCAGCAAAAAAATATGCAGAACAACCAACAATTGCTTTGTATGATCAAAATAATCAAATGATTGTGCAGCAAACAGGTGCAAATAATGAAGCAAAACCGTGGTTATCAGGTGGGGTTTTTGGTCGAGTATTTGATTTAACCACATCAAAAAAATCTGAAAATCAGCCAGCACCTGTCTATGCAAATACACAACAGCCTGTAGCAACAGCGAATACAGCAGTTACAACGACTACATCCGCACCAAGCACCGCACCACTCAATGTAAATACAATCAATGGTGCAGATCAACAGATGATTCAAATCTGGCAAAAAGCATCAAAAGCAGAACGTCAACGCTTTATGAGTTGGTTGGCTGAGCAATAATTATTGATCTATTATGAAAAAAAGGATGGAAAATTTCAATTCATCCATCCTTTTTTATGTGATTTATTTAGAAACGATTGCTTTGCAAAAGCTCATTTCTTAACTCCACCAATAGCGTAAAATATGAAAGAAAATAGGTGCAGAAAAACAGATAGAATCAATCCGATCTAACATACCGCCATGACCATGAATCAATTGCCCCCAGTCTTTAACACCACGATCACGTTTGATCGCAGACATGACTAAACCACCAAAGAAACCAAAAATACACACAATTAAACCAATAAAAGCAGCTTGTAGATAGCTGAATGGCGTTAGCCATGCCATGAGAACACCCAAACCTGTTGCGAGTACAATACCACCAACAAGACCCTCAACTGTTTTTGATGGAGAAAGCACTGGGGCAACTTTATGTTTACCAAATAATTTTCCACATACATATTGTAAAACATCAGATGCTTGCACCACCATGATGAGCCAAATCGCCAACCAAATCTTCTCACCTTGAAAACCAGGTAATTTTAGATTCAACAAAGCAGGTACATGGGAAATACAAAATACGCTGACCATCAGCCCCCATTGGATTTTTGAACTACGCTCTAAAAAGTGTGTAGTATCTTCCTGTTTTAAGCTTGCAATCGGAATCAGTAAAAAAACATAAAGGGGAATAAAGATTGAATACAAACCGTACCAATCGGTATAAATCAAATAATATTGATAGGGAATAACAAAATAAAAAGCGATGAGCAATGGGAAATAATCACCACGTCGAGTGGGTAATAAACTAATAAATTCACGTAATGCAAATAAAGAAATAATACCAAAAAGGATGATAAATGCTGTTTTTCCAAGCAAAATGGCAGCACCAATCACGATCAGCATCACCCACCAAGCATTGATTCGTGCATTTAAATTATCAATGACAGAAGAGGGTTTTGTACCTGCACGTTGTTTTAGAATAAAACCAACACTTGATGCAAAATTAAAATGGCAGCAAAAATGCCAAATAACCAATAGGTTTGTTGTAAATTATCCAAGGTCATTGATTTTCAACCTCTTTTAATTTTAGTAGTTCTTGTTGAGCATACGCTAAAAATTCAACTTTATCCATTTCAAAATGCTGATCTAAAGGGCAGCCAAAACAAACTGTAGATAATAAGGGTAACGGTACAAAAGCACCTTTGGGCATCACACGTCTTAAATTAGAAATCCATACAGGAACAATTTCAACATCAGGAAAGGCTTGATGTAAATTGTATAAACCGCTCTTAAATTTTAACAACTCCACATCATCATTGAGATTGCGAGTGCCTTCAGGAAAAAAAATAATCGAATAACCTTGTTCTAGGGCATCTTTAATCGGTTGTAATGGATCTTGATTATTTTCACGATTGCGTTGAATGGTGACACCGTTAAATGTATTGTGAATCAGAAAACGGCGCATAGCATCTTTTAACCAGTAGTCAGATGCTGCTACAGGCTTGGTTTTTCTACGGATTGGTGTAGGTAGGGATGACCACAGTAAAATAAAGTCAATATGACTATTATGATTGGCATAATAAATACGTTGCTTACATTCTTCGGGTTGGCAGCCAATCCACAGGCTACGAGCCCCAGTAAGCAATCGTGCGCCACGCCGTGTTAAAAAAGAAATGGAACGGGCAAGATAATTGGAAGCACTCGCATGTTGCGGGGCTAAAGGTCTTTGATTATTATCCTGTGGTGCAATTTGCGTCATAATAAAACCAAAATTGTTATTGTAAAAAATAAGTTGGATATGAAAGCCATTAAAACAAGATATTACATGATGAGTAAAGTAATTTTAACTTAAATCAATGTTAGACATCCTTGCAGTGAGTGCTATTGACTATCGTCGTGTTTGTAGAAATTGTAGGGTAATTTTATGATTTTATTCAAGTTGTAGAATTGTATCTTATGTTCTGAATATTTCACATATTTTGTGCTTCGTTTGCTTGATATTCATGGAAAATAAATCGATAGTGTTTACTGTTGAAGAAATAGCCTAAGCAAATTTAACTTCTGATCTCAGATGGCATATAATTACTCATTATTTTTATAGAATGTAAGTCATGACACCTGCATGTAAAGTTTTGAAATCAAATAAAATCGAATTTTCAATTCATGAATATGAGCATGATGCGAATGCAAAAAGTTTTGGTTTAGAAGCAGCAGAAAAATTAGGCTTAAATGTTGAAGAAGTTTTTAAAACGTTGATGGTTACCGATGACAAAAATTATTTCGTTGCAGTATTGCCTGTCAGTCATCAACTTAACTTAAAAAAAGTTGCAGCAGCTTTTGGTACGAAAAAACTACATATGGCAGACCCAAAAGATGCTGAGCGTTTAACAGGCTATTTGGTTGGTGGAATTAGCCCTGTTGGACAAAAGAAACGTTTAAAAACAGTGATTTGTGAAAGTGCGGAAGTGCTTGAAAAAATGTATGTCAGTGGTGGGAAACGAGGGTTAGATATCGGTGTGAATCCTAGCGATTTAGCTAAGGTTTTAGGTGCTAATTTTGCTGATATTGTGGATGAATAGGGCGGTTTTTTATCAATGAAAAAAGCTTTATTTTATTAGTGTTACTCACAAAGTTACTCACAAAAATATTCCTTGCAAATATGTTACTCACAAAAAAGCCAACCTAAATGGTGGCTTTATTTTCTGTCCCAACATCCAGGACTGTGGATTGAACATAAGAATTAAACCAGTAACTTTTGTAATGGTCAAGTAAATC
>NZ_LQXQ01000024.1 GCF_003268395.1 Acinetobacter sp. CFCC 10889
TATTCAAAAAAGAGCAGGGCTGATAAGTCTTGCTTTTTTTATATCTAAAAAATGACAAAAAATTTTAGGCATCTGAAGTAGATGCCTTTTATATTTATTTAAAGCAATAAAAAATATTTAAAATTTTACGCTTTTAAATGATCTTCAAATTCTTCACCTAGTTGGAAAGCCAAGTTGTTGCCTGCAAGGTCGCAAGTCACTAAACCATATTCTTTTTTAAAGCTAAATGTAAAGCCTTTGCCATCTGCTAAATTTTTTACTGAGTATCCAAGTTTTTCTAACCAAATACGAAATGCAATCAGATTCTTAGCTTTAACTACCTTTTTCATGGAAGGCTCTCCTTAATTCCTGTCTATAAAAATTAATAGGGATGACTTGCAAATTTTTAAAGGGGGAAATATTGAAATATTTTTTTTTATAGCAATTTTTGATCAATTTAGAAAATGACTTTTTTAAATATCTAAGCTAATTTTTTATCAGAGAAAGTTTATTATGAAGCTTAAGTTTTTAAAAAATATGAAATTATTAAAAGGGTGCTTTAGAAGTTTAAGCCAAATTTGAGATAATTTGTCTTGTACTTTTTGCAGTTAAATTTTTCATCAATCTGTAAGAAAATATATCATGATGTTTATAAATTCAGCATTATTGATCAATATAATTATGGGAATAAAAATATTGTTCCATTAGCATCAGTTTCAATTTATATGTAGCAGATTTCCATACATTTGAAAAAGACGAATACCTCATTCAGCTCGTACTGTGCTGCTATAGGAATGTAAAAGCAGCACGGCATTCAGTTGAAGCTGGTAAATAAATAGGCTGTGGTGGTTTTAAACGCATGGATTTATATAACTAAAAATTATCTTTCATGGCACGAATTTTGGCAAACTCCTCAACACTGTCTACACGTAAGAATGGATTGGTTTCCAATTCGAGTTCAATCGTACTTGGCAGCGTAATTTCGCCTTGTGCACGTAATTGGCGAACTTTTTCTGCACGTTGTTGCAGTGCTAAATTATCAGGTTCAACATGTAAGGCAAATTCTGCATTCGACAAGGTATATTCGTGTGTGCAATATACTTTGGTACGTGGTGGTAAGGCTGCCAAACGGTTTAAAGAATGATAGAACTGCTCAGGTGTACCCTCAAACATGCGTCCACAGCCCATGGCAAATAAGGTATCACCACAAAAAACACTGTCTAATTTATCAATAAAATACACAATATGCCCCAGTGTATGTCCGGGAACTGCAATAATTTCAATATTTAAGCCGTGAAATTCAAATTGATCATCATGTTGTAAAGGATGGTTGATAAAAGGTAGATGGCTGAGTTCATCTCTTGGTCCATAGACTGGTAGATTTTGTGTTGTAATGAGGGCTGGAACACCCCCTACATGATCTTTATGCCAATGGGTGAGCCAAATTTGGCTTAAATTGAGTTGATTTTCTTGGCAATAGTCTTGTACCAAATGAGCCTCAGTGGGGTCAATGACCACAACATCACGGCTTTCTGTATGTTCAAGTAACCAAATATAATTTTGTAGTTGATTTTTAACATCAATGACATGAATTTTAAATGACATTTTTTGGCTTCCCTTGCTATGGTTGATTTGATTGTATGTAAATTTAATTGTGAATGGTAGCCAAAGCATATTTGCTTTTGATATTTGCAGAATTTTTGCAAGAATCATTTTGCACAACAAAGCGTTAGTTTTTAAGCAAACGCTCCAGTTACATCTTGTAATATTTCAATAAATATAAATAATAGTGATTCTTATTTAGGTTTACCTATTTTGTTATGCCATTTTCACATTCTCCTATTTCCTTTGCTGTGGCAATGGCTTTGGCTTGCACAACACTTCAGGCAGCAGAGCAATTCAATCTAAATGAGCAGGATATTGCTCAGTTAGCGCCTGTGGTATTGCAGGCAAATCCAAGTTTTGTGGTGGGTAAAACGCAGTATTCTAAACAGGATTTAGAAAATACACCGAATACGCAAAAAACCATCACGGATTTTTTAAAAGTAAATCCAAATGTGCAATTTTCCAATGAGGCATTAGCGGCAGGCAAATCAGGTGAGCTGTCTGCGGCAGATGTCAGCATCAATGGTGCATTATTTTATGACAATAAATTTTTGCTCAATAATGTCAATATTGGCAATGCGCTAAATCCTGCGGAAGGTCAGAATGACACAGCAATAGATTCAATAGGTGGTCGTTCTTTGTCTGCAACAGTAAATACGGATTTGCTTTGTGGGCTGGAAGTTTTAGACAGCAATGTCAGCGCTGAATACGGTGAATTTGCAGGTGGTGTAGTCAAGGCGAAAACTTGTGCATCGCAAACTGAAGTAGGTAAGATTCATGGTTCATTAAGTTATGATTTTACCAGCAGTGATTGGAGTAAATATCATTTTATTGATGATGATGAATTTGAGCTTTTTGCAGATAATAATGATGCAAGTTATCAAAAAGCTTTTAATAAGCAAGGCATCAGCAGTAGTATTTATGGCAAAGCCAATGAGCAACTAGGCTTAAGTTTATCAGCATCAAGACGTTGGTCAGACATTGATTTGAACGCAAAGCATTCAGCACAAGAAAATACCTCACAAACTCGTCAAGCCGATAATATTGCAGCCAATATTTATTATGATTTGAATGAAAATAATCAGTTAAAAGTCGGTATGTATTACCAAACTGAGGACAATAAGAAAAATAATCCATCTTTGGCAAATAGCTCATTTCAATCACAAAGTGAAAATTTAGCTTTGGATGTTGAGTTTGTACATGATTTTGATTTAGCAAAACTTACTCAAAATTTGGTTTTACAATCACAAAAAAATGCACGTGATGCACAAAGTACCGAAATGCTGGTGTGGAATACATCGCCTGGCAAAGACTGGGGAACGGCAACACTCGCTTCTGAGGGTGGGTATGGGGATTTAGAAACCAGTCAAAAGAATTGGCAATACAATTTAAAATCAGAATTTAAAGCTTTTGAATGGGTAGGTATACAACATCAAATCAAAGCGGGTGCGGGCTATGCACATTATGCCGCCGATTGGCAGCGTCTTGATGATGCCTATATGTACTATATGCCAAGCAAAGCCAATGGTGGTTTAGGGACGAGCAGTTGTACTTTGGCGAATGGAAGTATCGATCCACACTGTGATTTAAGTTATAGCAATGGCGATGTTTCTGGGCAATATTTAGCGAGACGTAAACATTATCAACAAGGTCAAATTGAGTTACAGCAAGACCGTTGGCATGCATTTATTGAAGATGAAATGAATTGGAATAATCAAGTGAAATTGCGACTTGGTTTAAGGCAGGATTATGACAGTTTATCCAAGAAAAATACTCTAGCACCACGCAGCAATATTCAATTTATGCCGTTCGCTGATGATCGTTTAAGTTTAACAGTGGGATGGAATCGTTATTATGCCAATAATGCTTTTGCTTATGATTTACAAGATGGAAAAAATGCACTAAGCATTGAAGAACGCCGTAATAGCATATTACAAGATTGGAAAATCAGTACATCAAGTACATCTGCAAATACTGTTCGTAGCCAGCTTGATGTGCCTTATAGTGATGAAACGGTTTTTGCGTTAAGTGGTGTATTGGGTAATTGGCGTTCGCAACTGAAATTTGTAGATCGTGAAAATAAGGATCAAGTACGCAAAGATAAAATTGATACAACAAGTCTCGATTATATTTACACCAATCATGGGAAAAGTGTTGCAAAAACCTACACCTTTCAACTTGATAACTTACAACCGATTCAATGGTTCAATAGTAAAAACCGTTTTAGCTTAGCGGCTGATTATAACGAAATTGAGCGTAATTTTAATCATTATGATGATTCAATGTATAACGAAGATGTTTATATTGAATACGATGGTAAGGTCATCGCCAATATCGAAAAGCCTGCTGATAACTTTGCTCGACCTTGGACGATTCGTGCCATGTGGGATATTAAGTTTGATCATTTGCCTGTAACGTTTAGCAACTTTTTACGTTATCGCTCTGCCTATGATGTGATGAATAAATCCTCGATTGCCAAAGCAGATCGCTATGAATATCAAGGGGAAATCGTCAAAAATCGCTTCGATCCTGAACACTTAGCTGCTGCATTTTCTTGGGATACACGTGCCAGTTATGCGCTGAAATTAGGACGAGATTATGATTTAAATCTTGGCTTAACTGTGAACAACGTTTTTGATCGACATAATAAATATTATGACAGTGCAAAAAGTCGGATTCTCTCAGAAATAGGTCGTCAATTCGTTGTCGATATTACGTTAAAATTTTAATCACGAGACTTTGAAAATGAAAATATTTCCACTTATTTTGCTTAGTGTATGCGGACTAAGTGCTTGTTCAACTTCGCAAACGCAACAGCAAAATACGGTGCAGAAACAATGTAAAGTTGATGAGAATATTCAGCGTCATGCGATTCCAGCAACACCAAATAACATGAGTTTACCTGTATTTGGACAAGGCGTTATTGGTTGGGCAACAGGTGAAGAGGGGGCAAAACAGCGTTTACAGAGTGTTGAAAAGCAAGATATTGCAAGCTTTAAAAAACAGGGGGTGACTTTGGCAATGCTACAAGAGTGGCAAGCATTTTATGAAAATGAACAGAAGCGGAATCCATGTAATCCCACTGCAGCATATCGTGCGCAATTGATGCAGAAAATTGTGATGTTGTGGACTGAGTAATCTCGATATTTTGCCATCAGTCAAAGTTAAAGGCATTTAAGGTAAGACATTTAAAATATTGTAAATTTAATAAAGATAGATGTTGTATTGGATTTTATAAAAATTAAACATCTGCTAGAAAAATATGATTGGATTAACCTCATCACAAAGCATTATTTGTTATAGTGAGTGCATGATTGGGGAAACAATAATGCAATTTAACTTTGAAATTGATACCACTTGGTGTTTAGAACAACTATTAAAAGATCAACGGATTACAGAGCGTGACAAACTGTTAGTGCAAACTACACATCGGCAACGTGATCAACTGAAATGGCATCCATTACAATGGATTGCGAGTTTTAATTTAACAGATCAAAAAGAAGCACCAAAACGCTTAACTTTAAATGTGTTATGCCAATGGTTGGCGGATAAAAACAATTTACCATTGTATATCATTGATCCATTAAAAGCTGATGTGGCAAATTTAACAGCGATCATGTCACAAGAGTTCGCTTTGCGTAATCGCATTTTGGCGGTGGAAATTCAGCCTGATCAAGTGCTGATTGGAACAGATCAACCTTTTATTCGTGATTGGATACAAAATCTTGAAAGCAGTTTAAAGCCGAAAAAAATTCAACGGGTATTACTAAACCCTGAGCAATTACAACGTTATTTGGTGGAATATTACCAAGTCAGTCGTGCAGTTATTTCCTCTCAAAAGTCAGGTGCACATCAAAAAGAAAATAAGGGTGTAGAAGCACTTTTACAGTTAGGCGATACGCAAAATCCTGATGCTAATGATCAACATATTGTAAAATTGGTCGATTGGGTTTTACAGTTTGCTTTTGAACAACGTGCCAGTGATATTCATTTAGAACCTCGTAAAGACAATGGGAAAATCCGTTTCCGTATCGATGGTGTTTTACATACCATTTATAACATGCCTGCAAATACTTTAACTGCAGTAATTTCTCGAATTAAAATTTTAGGACGTATGAATGTTGCGGAAAAACGTAAACCGCAAGATGGGCGTTTAAAAACCCGTACACCCAAAGGACAAGAAACAGAGCTGCGTTTAGCCACATTGCCAACTGCTTTTGGTGAAAAATTGGTGATGCGTATTTTTGATCCCGAAGTGTTGGTACGAAGCTTTAAACAGCTTGGATTCGATGGAAAATTACTCCAAGATTGGCATGCTATTACCCAACATAGTCACGGTATTATTTTGGTGACAGGACCGACAGGTTCGGGGAAAACCACAACCTTATATTCCTCGCTGAAACAGCTTGCCACCGAGCAAGTCAATGTCTGTACCATTGAAGATCCTATTGAAATGTTAGAGCCAAGTTTTAACCAAATGCAGGTCAATCATGGTATTGAACTGGGTTTTGCTGATGGTATTCGTGCATTGATGCGTCAAGACCCTGACATTATCATGGTGGGGGAAATCCGAGATTCGGATACTGCCAATATGGCGATTCAAGCAGCTTTGACAGGTCATCTCGTATTGTCCACCTTACATACCAATGATGCGCCATCAAGTTTGACCCGTTTACATGATTTGGGGGTGCAGCCATTTTTAACTGCCGCAACCATTTTAGGGGTTTTAGCACAACGTTTAGTTCGTCAACTTTGCCCACATTGTAAACAGGAAACGTTTATTAATGACCAAGAATGGAAACATTTAACATTTGGTTATCAGCTGCAAATGCCTGATTTTGTGTTCAAAGCAGTGGGCTGTGAAGAATGTCGGCATACTGGTTATCAAGGGCGAGTCGGGATTTATGAATTCATGCCAATTAGCTTAGAGGCGAAACAAAAAATCTCAGCCAATGCGACACTGGATGAGTTAAGGGCTCAAGCCAAACATGAAGGCATTGATCCGCTACGTATTGCAGGTGCACGGAAAGTGTTAGAGGGATTAACGACTTTAGAAGAAGTACTGCGAGTTGTGCCGTTGAATTGATTGAAATAATTTTATCATTCATTTCTATATTTATTTTTGATTGGTTTTGTTGTTCATCAAACATTGTTTGCAATCACCGTGCTTATGTAAAAAACGAATAATTTTGAATTCCTCAGATTCACCTCATCTTCATTTGTTTAAATAGCGTTATCGAAACAAATGAACTTGAGGATTGAATCATGAAATTGATCACAAAAACGGCTTTGCTTACAACTTTATTTGCAACCACTACATTTGCAATCGCCAATAATACGGCACTTAACAATGCTGCTATAAATAACACTGCTGTAAATAGTACAGTCAACCAAAGTGCCTTGTATTCGCCAAGCACAGTAAAACAAGCATTAACATTGAAAGATGATACAAAAGTGCAGTTACGTGGGCATGTCGTTAAAGCAATCGGTGATGAAAAATATCAATTCCGAGATCAAACAGGCACGATCACTGTAGATATTGATGATGATTTATGGAATGGAAAAGCCATCTCAGCAACAACACTGATCACAATTTCAGGTGAAGTCGATGTGGATTATCAGCCGACCAAACGTGTGGAAATTGATGTGGATGCAGTAAAATTCTAATCTGTACAGATTCAATGATAAAAACCACATGAGCAATCGTGTGGTTTTTTCATATGCTTTTCTATACAGCGATCAGCTGTAAATACATGTTAAATTATTTCATTCACTGAGCAAATAGAGCCTAAAACATGCGAATTTTGTTGGCGGAAGATGATCGTTCACAAGCTGAAAGTATAAAAACATGGTTGGAAATGGATGGCTATGTCGTGGATTGGGTCGAGCGTGGCGATCATGCGATTTTGGCTGTTGAGCAACATCAGTATGATTGTGTGTTGCTTGATCGTGGATTGCCCAACAAAAGTGGCGATGAGATTTTAAAAGCCATTCAAAAATCAGCAATTTTACCACCTGTAATTTTTATTACAGCTCGGGACAGTATCCAAGATCGTGTACAAGGTTTGGATTTGGGGGCAAATGATTATTTGGTAAAGCCTTTTAGTTTGGAAGAATTATCTGCCCGAGTTCGTAGCCAATTTCGGCAAAAGCATACGCATGGACAAGATCATTTAACCTTTGCAAATTTAAGCTTGGATGTGCAAGGCAAAACGCTCACGCAAGATGGACAACAGGTAAATTTGACAGCAAAAGAGTTTCAGATTTTGTATAAATTAATGCAAAAAACCGAGCAGATCGTGACACGTGAACAGCTTGAAGAATCACTTTATGCATGGGGGGATGAAATTGAAAGCAATGCCATCGAAGTCTATATTTATCAATTGCGTAAGAAAATCGGCAGTCATTTGATTAAAACCATACGTGGTATGGGCTATCGTATGAATCAGCCATAATTGGTATTGAAATAATGAAAAATCAAAATGTTAAAGTCATTTCTTTACAGCAAAGACTGATTAAAACTGCGATGCTTGGTTCAATATTTGCAGGATTAATTGCATTGTTGAGCTTGCTTGGTTTTTCAATTTATCAAACGATGTCAGTACAAGACAAAATTATGGATGAAATTTCTGACATGCTGTTGGTGTCAGATTTAAACCATTATTCAGGTACGCAATTAGATGAATTGAGTGAAGAGTTTGATATTCAATATCAGCTTAAATTTCAACAACAAACTTTAACCCAATCCACTGAATTTGAATTAAGCGATTTTCAACAGGTTCAACATTTGACTGACACTTCTGAATATGGCTTTTTTTGGGCAAATTCACAACTTTGGCGTAGCCATTATGTTGAAAAAGAACAAGGAAAAATCACAGCATGGGTCGTACAACCCTTAACACAACGTTTTGAACATGTATGGCAAAGTTTTTTGATTTATTCAGGTGTTTTAATTTTTTTGTGGTTATTACAATGGTTGATTTCACATTTTTTAATCAAAAAACAGTTTCGTTATTTTCAGTCATTATCACAAGAAATTTCTGCTAAAAATGCCCAAGATTTAGCCCCGATTCAAACACAAAATGTAGAATTTAAAGAGTTACAACCTTTACTTAATCAGTTGAATTCATTATTGCAGCGTTTAGATCAATCCTTGATGGCAGAACAACGTTTCACTGCTGATGCATCACATGAACTGCGTTCACCACTGTCTGCGATTCAAATGCGTTTGCAGGTATTAAAGCGGCAATATCAAAATCTGCCTGAATTACAGCCTTATTTGGATAATATTCAACAGGATGTGCAACGAGGGACGCAAGTGTTGGAAAATTTATTATTGCTTGCACGACTTGATCCTACTCAAGCATCTCAATTGCCGATGGAAAGCGTTAATCTAAGGTTGATCATTGAAGAGGTAATGCAATCTTTTGCTGTACATCTACAACAAAAACAACTGCAATTACAGGTGAAATATCAGGATTTTAATCATACTGTAAATGCAGAACTGTTCTCTATCGTAATCAGAAATTTAATGGACAATGCAATTCGTTATACCCCTGTAGGCGGATGTATCGTTTTCACAATGCAGCATGACTTAAATAGTGAAAATGTCATAATGATTGTAGAAAATTCAGGTGACAATCTGAACGAGGATGTGATTGCCCAATTGGGGCAGCGTTTTTATCGTGTTTTGGGGACGAAAACACAAGGTTCGGGTTTGGGCTTGTCTATTGCAAAAAAAATTATGAATTTACATGGAGGGGCATTGGTATTTTCAGTGTCAGCATTGGGTGGTTTAAAAGTTGTATTAAAATTTGATCAATAATATTTCTATCAATAAAACCTTTTATTAATAACTGATGTTACGCAGTAACATCAAAATCATAGATCGAACCTCGATAAAAAGATGATACGCGATAATGTCATCCGCAATTGTTTGAGGCGGGACTAATTCTGATTAGGAATGTTTCTGCGATTATTTTGATAAATTTTGGTATTCGGCGAGTTTTGCGGTGAGGAGCAACGCTCCGCAAGGTGGTTTTCTTGCGAAGCTTCGCTTCTCATTTTGCCGAAACAAAAGTGTGGTCGAGCCGAAGGCTAATCCTGAAATCAAAACTTCTGATGTAAGACTCCGTCAAGTAAGCTTAAAGCTCTTTAAAAAAAGATGCATTTCTTTTGAAGTGCGTAACATCAGTTAATAAATAAATTATGGATTTGTAATGACACTAGAGGACATTATTCAAAATAGTGCAGAAAGTGAGTTGCTTTCAGTTGAGATCGTTGCAAAACAAATTGTTTTTAAAATCTATCATGATGGCATGGATCGAATGTTAAGCTTAAAATTGCCTCATATTTCATTTTATTCAACATTTAGCAATCAAGCACCTGAAGTTTGCTTCATGAATATCGAAAAAATCGCTTCGAAACTCACAGTCAAGAACGGTGTCTATGTTGCCGCAGAAGATTTTCCTACTTTTATGTCAGAAGTAAGACAAGGCTTGCATCTCGCTTATGGTTTAAGAGTGAGTTAATATATTTATATTTTTCAATTAATTGGGAGTTCTAGAGTGGTTGTGCCATTAAAAAGCTTAGACAATGTAGAATATGCTTGGACTTAAAAAAGCAGTATGCGCTGATTCATACTGCTTGTTCCCACAATTTTTGTTTTATTAAATTATTGTTTGTTATTTGGTTAAAATAAGACGATTGTTACGTGTTAGGCGTAAACGGTATTCTTCACCTGCATGCATGATACGGATTTCACGTCCGAGCGCAAATAAATTGTTAGAATGTAGCATAGGCAATGCATTGCTTGATTCATTGTTACGTGTAAATAAGCTAAAAGGTGCGTTCATTGTTGTTACTCCGTGTGGGACGTCATCTAGTGATTTAAATGATAATCATTATCGAATAGACCTGTCAACGATAATTATTATTATTTTCAAAAAAAATTGATTTACTTACATTCTGTAAAATATGCTGTGGAAAAGTTATGACAAAACCAGTGGTAAATGTGGCAATTGCGTTGTTATTCCATCAAACAAAAGTATTGGTGGGGTGGAGAACAGCAGAGCAGCATCAAGGAAATAAGCATGAATTTCCAGGGGGTAAAGTCGAAGATGGAGAAACACCTGAACAGGCATGCCGTAGAGAGGTATTTGAAGAAGTTGGTGTAGACATTCAAAACTGGCATATCTTCGATGTGATCTGTCATGAATATGACGATATTATTGTAAATTTACATTTGTTTCATGCCGAAGTAGATATAGAAAAATTGGAAAATATTCAATCGCCGTGGGCATGGTATACACGTGATCAACTTACAGCATTGAATTTTCCAAAAGCCAATAAAGCCATCATTGCACGTTTATCTTGGCAGCATTTGATCAAGATTTCAGCGCATATTCAGGATATTGAACAGTTAAATCTCAATAGTTTAATGTACTGGCGTGTGGATGAACTACTTGTTGAAGACCTACAATATTTAATGCAACTAGAGCCAACAAAATTGGCACGTGTAATCATGAATGTTGATCTTTGGCAAAAGCTACCAGAGCAGATTAAAGATCAAATATTCACAGTACATTTCAAACAATCTCAAGTGATGCAAGCACAGCAACATGATTTAAATATCAGTGTGCGTTGTATTGCGGCTTGTCATGATTTGCCATCTTTAAAAAAAGCGCAACAGCTAGGTTTTGAAGCGTTGTTATTGAGTCCTGTTTTGCCCACACAAACACATCCTGAAAGCCATGCTTTAGGATGGGAGAATTTTGCACTATGGGCAAAAGAATGTGCTGTTCCTGTGTTTGCTTTGGGAGGAGTGAAGCCTGAGGATTTAGTGTTTGCACAACAGCATTTTGCTTATGGTGTTGCAGGAATTCGGGCGTTTTGATTTGATTAGAAAAATAGATTGAAAAGTAATTATTAAAAGATCAAGGCTTAAAGTGCCTTGATCTTTGCTTGTGCTTCAGCAATAGCTTTTGCATTTTGTTGCTGTTGGGCGGACTTTAAAATAGCACTCCATAATTGCTTACGCATTGCATCACTTTGTGCGAAACTCAAACCACGTCTTGCAAGCGATTCGGCATTTTTTGCTTGATTTTTATGATTGGCGATTAATGCTAACCATAAATAAGTTTCCGCAGACTGTGGTGCTAACCGTTGTGCTTGTAATGCAAAACTTTCAGCCTGATCCCATTGACTTGCACGAAATGCTGTTTCCGTTTTTTTAATCAACTGATTAAAAGCAGGAATGTTATGTCCATCATCAAACTGTTGTGGCTGAGCTTTTTGTTCGGGCACAATCACTTGCATGGATTCACGTTTGATCTCTGGGCGATCATAGGGAATAATTTTTACTCCATCAGGCGTTTCCACTTTTGGTTTTGGATTTTGTGGTACAGGTTCAGGCTTTTTACCTGATCCTGTTTGAATTGGATTTGACTCACAACCTGCCATAGCCAAGACGATGGTTAACACAGCAAGATATTTTATTTGCCTAGTTTTGGGTTTAGTGATTTGCATAACAACACTCTTAATTTTGATAACGACCACTTGAAATCACACGACCTTGACCATTTAAATCTTGATCCATGTTGCTTTCACTTTCACGAATGTAATTTTCAATACTATCGTTGGAGTTGTCTGCAGGTGGGTTATTTTGCGTATCAGGAATGTAAGTAGGCTCAACTTGATAATGTGGCATACCACATGCTGTTGCTTGACGTGGTACAGAGTTACGTAATAAAGGAATATACATGGCACCACTACAACCTTGTGCTGAAAGTTGACCGCTTTCACTATCGATCCATTGCCATTGTACATTGTCTGTTTGGCGAAGATTGACTGGTTTTTGGCGCAATTGCTTCATGACATTGGTCCATACAGGTAATGCACCCGATGAGCCTGTTAAGCCTGTGACTTTATTATCATCTAGTCCGAGCCAAACCACTGCCAAATGATTGCCTGAATAGCCTGCAAACCAAGAATCACGAGTATCATTGGTCGTACCTGATTTACCTGCAAGTTTTAGCTCAGAAGAGAGGCTAGCATAAGCGGACTGACCCGTACCCGATGACATGACTTGTTGTAAACCATAATTCAAAATATACGCAGCCGATGGATCAATGGTTTGTTGTACATTTAAACTATAACGTTCAAGTAAACGACCATCAGCATCTACAACTGAGCGAATCGCTTTGGTTGGGTATTTAAAACCGCCTGTGGCAAAGTTGCCATAAATGCTCATCACTTCCATTGGTGACATATCCACTGCACCAAGGAAAATAGACGGGTAGTTTGGAATATTGGACTCGACACCAAACTTGGTGAGTTGGTTTTTAAATGTTGATAAACCAAACTCTTGTCCTAAGCGTACTGCTGATAAATTATAAGAGCTAGCCAATGCTTGCACCATGGGTACATAACCATGTCCACCACCACTATAATTTTTTGGTGTCCATGATTTATTACCATCTACAGTAATGCTGATTGGGCTGTCTTCAATTTGACTTGCCCAAGTATAGCGACCTGATTCTAAAGCACTTAAATAAATCACAGGTTTTAGCAACGATCCAACTTGACGTTTTGCATCAATGGTACGGTTAAAACCTGTAAAATCTTGGGTCGAACCTACTGCGGCAATCAGTTCACCATTTTCAGGTTGTGTAACTAGAACAGCACCTTGTAAATTCTTTAAACGAGATGGATTAGCACGAGATAAACGACTTACAGTGTCACGGAAACTGTTTTGTACTTTGGTTTGAGCAATTGGATCAAGTGTGGTGAAGATACGCAAACCTTGATTGGTTAAATCAGATTCTTGGTATTCCTTTTTCAGCTGACGGCGCACGATGTCTAAAAAGTCAGGGAATTTTGAAGGTCCTGTAGTTGGTTTTTTCACCACATTTAACGGACGAGCAGTTTCACGCTCATATTCTTCTTGGGTTAAATAGCCCATCACTAACATATTATTTAGGACAATATCACGGCGTTTTTTTGCACCTTCAGGATTTTTCCAAGGATTGTATAAGGTTGGACCTTGTACTAAGCCAACAAGATAAGCTTGTTGTGCGATATTTAGTTCACGTAAAGGTAAACCAAAATAAAACTGCGATGCTAAACCATAACCATTGATTGAATAGTTGCCATTTTGCCCTAAATTTACTTCATTTAAATAAGCTTCTAAAATTTCGTCTTTGTCATAATGAAACTCAAGTAACAAAGACATAAATGCTTCATTTACCTTACGTTTTAAAGTTTTTTCAGGTGAAAGATAAAAGTTTTTAATAAGCTGTTGTGTGAGGGTTGAACCACCTTGACGCTTACCACCTGTGACATTGCTGACGATAGCACGTGCAGTACCACGGAATGAAATGCCATGATGATGATAAAAATTACGATCTTCGGTTGCCACTAAGGCTTCAATCAATGTTTTTGGAACTTTATCAAGTTTAATCAGTACACGGTCTTCATTATGCTGTGGGAAAATACCACCCACCAACATGGGTTCTAAACGTGCAATACCTGTACTTGATGGTTTAGTCGCTTTGATGTCTGCAACAGTATTGTCATTAAATGAAACTTGTAAAATTTGCTCAGGGTCTACACTATCGCCATAGTCAAAACCACGTGTATGGACATAATAGCTATTATTTTGAACGACATAACTACCTGATTTATCATAGCTATCTTTTTTACTGTAGCCTAAAAGTTTCAATTCTTGTTCAAAATCATTGGCAGCGACAGGTGCATTGGCATAAAGTTCTAATGGACGTGCAAAAACTTTGGCAGGAATATCCCAGCGATTTCCCTCAAATTTATCTCGAATAATGGTGTCTAATCGAACCAAATAAATGCTAAAAGCTAAAAATGCAGCAATAATGAGCACACAGAAAATTAGTGCAATGATGCCTATTCCACGTTCTGACTTCATAAAAATATGCAAAAAACCTGAGAAATTTTGTCAATCATGCGAAGCTTTTTCAGAATTTGCAATAATTAAACTGTGAAATTAAGCAATTTCACTATGAAACCATGCAATAAATTGTAAAACAACAAATTTAAGTCAATTTTTTGTGAAAAATGAATGATTTTAAAATATAATAATTTTTTCTATATAAGATTTTGAAATTTAAATATATTATTTATATTTCGTGTGAGTGCTTTTCTTACATTTTTGATGATTCAGTTAAAATTGCAAAATAAATAAAGCATTGCAATAAAAGTTTAAGCCTTGATATTTAATATGTATAATTCATTGTGTAGTTTAGAATTACAATACAATCTAAAGAAATGCTTTGCGGCGATTTTGCTTTGCACGATTTGCATGCAGTTTTGTTAGGTTGTTATAAAGGAAATTGATGAACCCAACACATATCTCGTCAAAAGCATTTAGAAATATTGGTCTGATTGGTCGCCCTGATAAATCCTCGGTGGTCGATACCTTGTGTCTGATCCATGATCACTTGCTCGGCTTAGGTTTACATCCAGTTTTTGATTCTGAAACAGCAGAATTAGTCCCTTATACCAATACGCAAACGGTCAGCCGACACTTGTTGGGCGAGGTTGTGGACTTAGTCATCGTCGTTGGTGGCGATGGTTCATTGCTACATGCTGCACGAGCTCTGGTCAAATACAGCACACCTGTACTGGGTGTCAACCGAGGGCGCTTGGGCTTTTTAACTGATATCAAACCCACTGAAGTGATCTTTAAATTAGATCAAGTGTTAAAAGGTGAGTTTCAAATTGATCGCCGTTTCTTATTGGAAATGGAAATTCGCAGTCAAAATCAAGCGATTTATGAAGCGATCGCACTGAACGATGTAGTATTACATTCAGGTAAGTCTGTACATATGATCGACTTTGACCTGAAAATAGATGGTCAATATGTCTATCGTCAACATAGTGATGGCTTGATTGTGTCAACGCCAACAGGTTCTACGGCTTATGCGCTCTCTGGTGGCGGTCCGATTTTACATCCAAGTATGGATGCGATCGCTTTAGTTCCGATGCATCCACATACATTATCTTCTCGCCCAATCGTGGTGGGTGGACAAAGCGAAATTAAAATTGAAATTCGGGAAAACCGTGTTTTACCAATGGTGAGTGCTGATGGGCAGAGTAGTGTTTCATTAAATGTTGGTGATTGTTTGCATATTCGTAAACATCCCTTTAAATTAACACTCATACATCCACCAGGTTATGACTTCTATATGGCATGTCGTACCAAATTGGGTTGGAACCAAGATTTTGATTCATTGCAACAGCAGGATTAATCATGAATATTGAACAAATGCTTTCTATGCTTGACGCAGATGTCGTAGCACGTTTGAAAACTGCCGTTGAAATTGGCAAATGGCCAAATGGTGTAGTCTTGACCAAAGAGCAACGTGAAATCTGTATGCAGGCTGTGATTGCTTGGGAACATCAAAATTTAGATGAAAAGGAACGTTCAGGTTATATTGATAAAGGACATAAGGAAGAAGGTGAAGAATGTGATTCTCATGTACCTGAACCTGAATTTAAACCGATTCGTTTTGTATAAGTAAGAAAAGGACGAGATATTCGTCCTTTTCTTTTATTAAAATACAGCTAAAAATATCAAACTTAAAAGCGTGTATTCCACAATTCTTCGGCTTTGAGCATTGCCTCAGTATAGTCACTGACAGCACCCATGGTATAAAGTGCAATACCCATGGTCTCAATCACTGCCATTTCACCATATTCATGTTTTTGCTGACCGAGCCATACTGCTTTAAAAACCTTTAACTCTAGTTCTTCTTCAGCAGGGCTACGGTTGTCGGTCAGTTTAGGCAACTCATGTTCATATAGTTCGCCATTTTTAATTCCACAAATTAAGGTCTTGGCATCAGGATTACGCTCAAATTCACCACCTTCACCTTTAATCACTGCACTATTTTGATAGCCTAATTTAAATGCAGAATGTTGATGTGAACTGCGATAAGCAGGGTGGAAAATGGCTTGCATAGTGGCTTTGGCATTAAAAGGATTAATTAAACGTGCCAAGGTATGGATCGGTGAACGCAAGCCCATGACATTTCTTAAGCCGATTAGATCACTTAAAATTGGAGAAATCACATGCAAGGGCAAAAATGCAAAATTATGAGCAGTGAGTTGCTGTGCAACGTCATTTTCATTTTGGCAAATCGAATAGCCTAAGTATTGCAGAACCTGTTCAGTATATACTCGGTTAATGGTATGTCCTGAAGCACCATGCATCACTACTTTATAGCCATGCTTTGCTAAAGTAAGTGCTGAAAGTAAAAACCAAGGGAAATGTTTACGCTTACCTGCATAAGATGACCAGTCCAAATCAACTGTTAGAGGCTGGAAAGTCAATTGGTCTTTGGTGGCTTGGACAAAGCCTGCTAACTCATCTACAGACTCTTCTTTGACACGTAGCAACATTAAAAAAGCGCCAAGTTGCACATCCAAAACTTCATTTTTTAAAATCATGGAAAATGCTTGATAGGCTTCCTCATAGGTCAGGGAGCGTGCACCATTTTTCCCTTTTCCAATAATACGAACGTATTGGGCAAAAGGATGTTCAAAATCTTGATATAGATTACGTTTTGTATTCATAAACGGCTGATAAAAAGTTAAAAATACTTAGAAAATACTATGACATAAAAAATATAGAAAGGCTGCAAAGATCTGCTTCTAAGACTAAGGTCTAATATTAAATAGGTTAAAAATACACCGAATTTTACATTTTTTTCAAGTTATCACGATTATTTTTTATTAGAATTAATATGTTTTATTTTTAAATCTCCTGTTCTCTTAACATTTAAAAGTATTTTTTTATTGCTTTTAGATCTTAATCAAGACATATAAAAATTTTTAATGATATGAATTTTCTGGAAAATGCCATTTTCTAGGGGATTTTTTATTTTTAAAAATTGGTCTTTATCAAGTTTGATGAGAATGACTTGGCTGTGTTTCTGTTAAGGATCACTACAAATAAAATATTTCTGCGATCAGAAATATCGAAAGAAGTTATCATTATGGCTAAAAAACCTTTGTATAAATCACTTTATTTTCAAGTGATTGTTGCCATTATTGCAGGTGTGCTTGTGGGGCATTATTTCCCAAGTACCACACAATTGGTCGATGGTGTTGAAAAACATATTCCAGGTATTGGTGAGCAATTAAAACCACTGGGAGATGCTTTTATTCGTCTAATTAAGATGATTATTGCACCTGTTATTTTCTGTACAGTGGTCAGTGGGATCGCGGGTATGGAAAGTATGAAATCTGTTGGTAAGACAGGTGGTATTGCTTTACTGTACTTTGAAATTGTATCTACCATTGCGCTATTGATTGGTTTATTGGTCATCAATATTGCGAAACCCGGTGTAGGCATGAATATTGATCCTGCATCTTTGGATACATCAGGTATTTCCAAATATGTTGAGTCGGGTGCATCCCAATCAACTGTTGATTTCTTGATGAATATTATTCCAAATACAGTGGTTGGAGCATTTGCAGAAGGTGAAATTTTACAAGTTTTACTCTTTGCGATCTTATTTGGATTTGCTTTGCATAAATTGGGTGATGCAGGAAAACCTGTATTAAAGTTGGTTGATCAAATTGCACATGTGTTCTTTAACATTGTGAATATGATCATGAAACTTGCGCCAATTGGTGCTTTTGGTGCGATGGCATTTACCATTGGTAAATATGGTATTGGTAGTCTTGCCCAACTTGCGCAATTGATTATTTGTTTTTATATCACTTGTTTGTTGTTTATTTTCCTTGTGTTAGGAACGATCAGTCGTATCTGTGGCTTCAGTATTTTAAAAATGATTCGTATGATTCGTGAAGAATTGTTGATTGTGCTTGGTACATCATCTTCAGAATCGGTCTTACCACGAATGCTGAAAAAATTGGAAATTGCAGGTTGTGAAAAATCAGTTGTGGGTTTAGTTATTCCAACGGGTTATTCATTTAACTTAGATGGTACGTCTATTTATTTGACGATGGCAGCAATTTTTATTGCACAAGCGACCAATACACAGCTTGATGTATCTCATCAAATTACCTTACTTGTGGTGTTGTTGATTTCATCTAAAGGCGCAGCAGGGGTGACAGGTTCAGGCTTTATTGTTATGGCTGCAACTTTATCTGCTGTAGGGCATATTCCTGTTGCAGGTTTGGCATTGATTCTTGGGATTGACCGTTTCATGTCAGAAGCACGTGCTTTAACCAACCTCGTTGGTAACTCATTGGCAACAATTGTTGTTGCAAAATGGGTGGGGCATTTGGACAAAGATAAGTTGCATTATGCACTCAATCATCCTGAAGAATTAGATAAACAAATGCTTGAAGATACCGTTCAAAAGCATGCTTAAATATTGACGTTTAAGCGCTAGCCATTTTACTGAGATGGCGCAAACCGCAATATGATGAATGTCATTGTATTGCGGTTTTTTATATCTTACTTTAGCTATAACGGAGTATTTAGAAAAATATACCATTTATAGCTATTGTTTATTTTTATTTATGAATAACTTAGACTAAAAATATCTTAATTTTATACAGTGGATCAAGTGTGTATTGACATAATTAACCTCATGCTCTCGTCATGAAAAGTCATGACATTCAAATTAAAACTCAGATAAGATTAAAAAGAGAATTACCCAAGAATAAGCCCAAAAGGAATAACCAAGATGTTGGCATATGATGCAGATTTAGAGCTCTTTAAAGATAATTTCAAACGTTTTATGAATGAAAACGTTGCACCTCATTATGAACAATGGGAAAAAGAAGGCTTAATGCCACGTTCAATGTGGAAATTATTGGGTGATAATGGTTTTCTTTGTGTAGATGTACCCGAAGAATACGGTGGTTATGGTGTACCAACAGAATATTCTTTAATGTTGGTAGAAGAGTCAGCACGTGCAGGCTATGGTGCACTCTCTACAGCGATTTCATGTCACTCAGAAATTGCAGCACCGTATATTTTAAATATTGCCAATGAAGAACAAAAACAATATTGGCTGCCGAAAATGGTGGCGGGTGACGTGGTTGGTGCGATTGGCATGACTGAACCAGGTGCAGGTTCTGACTTACAAGGCATGCGCTCATCTGCGATTTTGAATGGTGACCATTATTTGTTAAATGGTTCTAAAACCTTTATTTCCAATGGTCAACATGCAGACTTGGTTGTTTTGGCAGCAAAAACTGATCCGCAAGCACGTGCTAAAGGTGTTTCGCTTTTACTTGTAGATACACATTTGGAAGGCTTTAAAAAGGGCACAAACTTAGACAAGATCGGCTTACATTCACAAGATACTTCTGAATTGTTCTTTGATAATGTCAAAGTACCAGCCAATCAACTTTTGGGTAATGCAGGACAAGGCTTTGCTTATTTGATGCAAGAGTTACCACGTGAGCGTACTGCGATTGCTGCAACCGCTTTGGGTGCGATTCGTGGTGCGATTGATGTAACAACGCAATATGTACAAGAGCGTCAAGCCTTTGGTCAAAAAATTGGCAGTTTCCAAAATACTCGTTTTGTTTTGGCTCAGGCGAAGATTGATGAATTGGCAACGGCAGCATTTTATAACCAAAATCTCGCTTTATATAAAGAAGGTAAGTTGGATGTAGAAACCGCAGCAGCATTGAAAAGTTTTAGCTCAGATATGCAAATGAAAGTAGCAGACAGCTTACTTCAGCTATTCGGTGGTTATGGTTATATGACTGAATATCCAATTTCACGTTTCTTTGTGGATGCACGTATTCAGCGTATTTACGGTGGAACCAATGAAATCATGAAAGAAATTGTCGCACGTGGAATTTTAGGGCGTTAAGAGCATATTTTCATTGAAATAAACATAAAAAGACTTCCGAGGAAGTCTTTTTTATTGATTTAAAATGAAATTAAAAATAAGTAAAGTATTGATGTGTAAAAGATCAAGGTGCAGGATTGGGTTGTTGACGGTGAATATCTTCAACACCCTGTAAAATTTCATCTGATAGTGTCACTTCAAATGCAGCAATATTCTCTTTGAGTTGTTCTAAATTGGTCGCACCAATAATAGTGCTGCTTACAAAGAATTGTTGTTTGATAAATGCTAAAGCCAATTGGGTTAAGCTTAAATTGTGTTTTTCTGCCAATAGTGCATATTGTTCGGTTGCCCATTCACTTTCAGGGTTGCTATAGCGACTAAAACGGCTGAATAAGCTGATTCGTGCATTGGCAGGACGAGCGCCGTGACGGAATTTCCCTGTTAAATAACCAAAAGCTAAAGGAGAATAGGCTAATAATCCAACTTCTTCATATTGTGCAATTTCTGCCATACCAATTTCATAAGTACGATTCAGCAGATTGTAAGGATTTTGCACACTAACCACTTTTTCTAACCCCAATTTTTCTGCTAAATGTAGAAATTTCAAAGTTCCCCAAGGTGTTTCGTTGGACAAGCCAATATAGCGAATACGCCCCTTTTTTACTTCCTTTGATAACGCTTCTAAGGTCTGTTCAAGTGGGGTAATGTCTTGCTTGTTGAATGCATCGTCATTACTGTAGCCTAATTTGCCGAAAAAGTTGGTTGGGCGCTGTGGCCAGTGTAATTGGTATAAATCAATATAATCGGTCTGTAAACGCTTGAGAGAGGCATCTAAGGCTGTTGTAATTTCGCTTTCAATAAATTTGGTCTGACCATCTCGGATATGACTTCCACCTTGTTGTGGCCCTGCGATTTTGGACGCGAGAAAGAGTTTGTCACGTTGGCCATTTTGCGTGATCCAATTGCCAATCATCTGTTCAGTTGAACCTTGAGTTTCTTGTTTAGGTGGTACGGGATACATTTCGGCAGTATCCCAAAAATATAAGCCTTGATCCAAAGCATAACTCAGTTGCTCGAAAGCTTCAGCTTGGGTATTTTGTTCACCAAAAGTCATGGTACCTAAACAAATTTCTGGAACAAGAATACCTGATTGACCTAATGGATTCAGTTTCATTGGGATTGTCCTTAAATATTTTTTTGTTGCATATATGCAGTTGAATAGATGTATTCCGCTTCAATATCATAGCGTGTGGAAATTATTTTAATCACTGAATTATGTATAAGTATTTCTAAATTTTCGCTTAAATAAAAAAAAGCAAATCCTAAGATTTGCTTTTCATTGATGCTCAAAATGAATTATTCGTCATCTTGTTCATCATCAGAATATGAAGATTCTTCTAAAGATGAATCAAAAATTAAAATGGCTTTGCCATCAGTTTCGATCATGCCTTGCTCTTCAAGTGTTTTAAGAACGCGACCAACCATTTCACGAGAACAACCCACAATACGGCCAATCTCTTGACGAGTGATACGGATTTGACGGCCATTTGGTAGAATCATTGCTTCAGGTTGTGCTGAAAGATCAATAAGACAACGTGCAATACGACCAGACACATCAATAAAAGCAAGGTCTGTCACTTTACGCGTGGTATTTTTTAAACGTCTTACCAATTGTGCAAAAACAGCGTAGCTTAAATCTGGGTATTGTGTACTGACTTCGTGGAAATTTTCATAAGAAATTTCAGCAATTTCACATACATCACGTGTTCTTACTTCTGCGGTACGTTGTGGGTTTTGTTCAAATAACCCCATTTCTCCGAAGAAGTCCCCAGGATTGAGATATGCAACCACAATTTCACGATCATCATCTTCACGTAGAATGATTGATACCGATCCTTTTAAAATTAGATACAGCGATTTTGACTCTGAACCCGCATCAACAATAGCCGTACGTTTCGGAAAACGATTGATGTGAGCACGCTTGAGTAAAGCTTTGACAGATTCAGGCAATTGTCCTGGTGACAAAGCGTCTGTACTAAGTTGTGCTAAATTAGAAGACATGCTAAAAAATTCCAAATTGGATAATAACTAGATCATAAATCTAAATTGAACTCGTCACATAGAAGCGTAAGAGATGAAATTCCTTATCAACTCATTTTATGCTAGTGTACAGTACACTATAAATTTATAGCTTTTTTTAGGTAGTTGCAATGCAAACTAGCGTACATTGGTTAGAGAATGTTGCTTTTGAAGCAAAATCGGAAAGTGGACACCAAGTTGTGATGGATGGTTCTGCTGAATATGGTGGAGAAAACCGTGGTCCACGTCCCATGGAACTTATTTTAATGGGACTTGGTGGCTGTGCTTCCTTTGATATTGTGACGATATTAAAGAAATCTCGTCAAGATGTGACAGATGTTGTATGTCAGTTGAAAGCTGATCGTGCTGATAGCATTCCTGCAGTATTTACTAAAATCCATTTACACTTTGTGGTGACAGGTCACGATGTAAAGGAAAAACAAGTTGCTAAAGCTGTTGAACTTTCTGCTGAAAAATACTGTTCTGCGAGCAAAATGTTGGCAGATGGTGGTGTTGAGATCACTCATGACTTTGAAATTGTCGCAGCTTAATTCTTAGAAAAATATAAAAGCCAAAATTGATTTTGGCTTTTTTTATGGCTAAATTTTGATAATCTGAACTTTAAATCAGAGTATATTGGTCGACATTCGATATGCTAAAAATTGATGAAAATCACTAAAATTCTCATCATCCAAAATACTTTCATTTAAATTATTACAAAATGTGTCTGATTAAGATTTTTTTAATAAAAGGTACATTATTTGTTCAAGTTAAGGGCTTAGGAACAGTTGTGGATCAACACGGGCATTGTTCAAACTCATTCCCCAATGTAAATGTGCACCTGTAACACGACCCGTTTTCCCCACTAAGCCTAACACTTCACCTTGGCTCAGTTTTTGACCTTTAGTGACGTTGATCTGACTGAGATGGCAGAACATACTGATCAAACCTTGTCCATGATCAATGAGAACAGTTTGTCCGTTAAAAAAATAATCTCCTGTACCCACCACAACCCCTGCAGCAGGAGCAATGACTTTTTGACCCACAGGTGCAGGAATGTCTAAACCTGAATGTGGTGCTCGTTCTTCACCATTAAAAAAAACGTTTACGACCAAAAGAGTTGCTGAATTTACCTGCTGTTGGGCGGATGAAACGTGGAAAATCTGTCCATTGCGCAGGTGTAAAAGAGGTGTAAATATCATTTTGCTCTTTGGCTTCACGTGCATAACGATCTAGTTGTTCTTGTTTAGGATTGACATAGTCTTGATTTTTGACTGTTAGGCGTTGTTGTGCATATTTATAATCTTTTACATCAATTTGGATCGGTTGGCTGTTGGTTTGTAGCTCTAATGTGCCTACAGGTGTGGAAAGGGGAATGCCAAATACTGCATAGCGTTGTGAATTGGGCTGCGTGACTAAGACAGGTAGTCCATTGTATTTTACTTCAGTGACGTTTTGCGATAAAGGAATGACGGCAATACCGCCTGCTCGGCGAGCGTCTTGAGGTAATGCAAAGATTTGTGTTGTGGTTAGTAATCCGCACAAAATCAATAATTTTTTCAGAGCAAACATAGGTCTTCTTCATATTCAGTTTGGAATATTATGAAGTGTTTATTGTGCTGTGCTCAAGATCAGGATTGTGAATACAAATAGCCTAAGCATTGTTGAGACTACAGATGAATAAATGTTTTGATTTTACATATTGATGTTAACTTTCAGGGATCGCTTGTGATGCATCAAACAGGCGCTGCGCTCGAATCACATGTTGCATATTCTCCTCCGCCCAATTTTTAAAAACCAAAGCCGTTCCTGCAAATTCAATTCCAAGTGGTGTCAGTGCGTATTCAACTCGAATGACATTATTTTCATGAATCGTGCGGGAAATAAAACCATCACGTTCCAAAATTTTTAACTTTTGAGATAACACTTTTGGAGAAATACCTGTGAGGCTTTTTTTTAGCTCATTAAAGTGCTGTGATTGACCATGTAGTTGGTAAATGATCAGAAGAATCCATTTATCTGCAAATTTATCAAAAAAAGATCGTGCAGGGCAGTCAGGATGAAAAATATTAAAATTGAATGCCTTAGTCATAATTCAATCCTCTGTAATAACCATAATTCACAATAAATCTTCAGTTGAGTAACCAGTTACCAAGTGGTAACTAATTGATACTTAGTTTCAAAAGTATATCATAAATCTATTCTTTCATATCAGTTCCTAAAATTGATCAGTGCAGCATTTTCATTTGAAACTGAAGAGTCGTTTGAGATGTCGTAGATCAAAATTTACAAGAGTGCAAATACAATGAAAATAACAGATGCTGTGGTTTTTATAACAGGTGCCAATCGTGGCTTAGGGCTTGTACTTGCCAAAGAAGCGGTACAACGTGGTGCGAAGAAAGTCTATGCAGGTATGCGTAATACGCAAAATTTTAATGAGCAGGGCATGATCGCTGTACACGTTGATGTTACCGATCCTGAGTCAATTCAAAAAGCTGTGGCTGAATGTAGTGATGTCAGTATTTTGATTAATAATGCAGGCATTGCACGTCTGAATCAAAGCCCTGTAGATGCTGAAATTGCTGCAACTACACGTAAAGTTTTAGAAACCAATCTATATGGCATGATCAATAGCACGCAGCAATTTTCTCCCGTGTTATCCGCTCAGCCTGAAAGTTATATCGTCAATATCTTGTCCGATGTGTCTTGGCAACCCAGTACATTTTTAGCCAGTTATGCCATGTCTAAAGCTGCGGCATGGTCTTTTACCAATAGCACACGACAATGGTTTGCCAAATCTAATTTGCATGTGATGGGTGTCCATGTTGGTTTTATCGATACTGATCTGACGCAAACACTAGATATTGAAAAAGTTTCACCGAAAGTCGTTGCTGAACATATTTTTGATGGGATAGAGCGCAATGCTTTTGAAGTGGTGGTTGGTGAGTCAAGTCAGCAATTGAAGCAGGGACTGACAGCACCGATTCCAAGTTATATCAGCCTTTAATTTTACATTCTTTATTTTTATTCAACAGATCAAGAGGTTTTCACATGTCTAAAGTCGCAGTGGTTTATTATTCAGGTTATGGTCACACTAAAGTTGTGGCTGAAAATTTTGCCAATGAAATTCAGGCAGATTTAATTGCGATTGATCAACAGGGTAATATTTCTGAACAGGAATGGACAACTTTAGATCAAGCCGATGCAATTGTTTTTGGTGCACCAACTTATATGGCTTCTACGCTTGGCAGTTTAAGAAATTTGCAGATGATTCTTCAAAACGTTGGTTCATTCGTGCTTGGCAAGATAAAATTTTTGCAGGCTTTACCAACAGTGGCAGTATCAATGGCGATAAGCAAATGACACTGATTCAGTTACAGGCGCTTGCTTTGCAACATGGTGGTATTTGGGTCAGCTTGGGTATTCTGCCTTCCAATAAGAAGTCTGCTGCTCGTAATGATATTAACTATATGGGAAGTTTTGGTGGTGCGATGGTACAAAGCCCAGCAGATGCTTCAGCAGAGGAAATTCCACAAGGTGATTTGGATACGGTACGTGCTTATGCACAACGTGTAAAAACGATTACAGATAAATTTGTGGGTTGATCAAACAGTTTTTATGTTGTTGGATGCTGACTTTCAAAGCATTTTGAACAAAGTAAAATACATTTCCAAATAAAAATCACATGCTGAATCAATTCAGCATGTGATGGTTTTTTATGATTCATCAATGGTTCAATTAGGATTTATACGGCTTGGCACGACGCAGTTGATGCAATATTGAAACCAATAAATCAATCTCCTCAGTCGTATTATAAAATGCAAGAGAAGGGCGTACAGTGCGTTCTACACCAAAACGGCGCAAGATTGGTTGCGCACAATGATGTCCTGTACGAACCGCAATGCCGTATTGATTCAGTACTTTACCCACTTCTTCCGTTTCATAACCTGCGAGGGTAAAAGACATCACACTCGCTTTATTCAACGCAGTGCCGATCAGACGTAAACCTGAAACACTTTGCAATGCGTGTTGTCCATACTCAAGCAGATCATGTTCATAACGTGCAATATTATGAATACCGATACTTTCCACATATTCTAATGCTGCACCTAAACCGACTGCATCAGCAATGTTTCCTGTGCCTGCCTCAAATTTATTCGGTGCAGGTTGGTAAATCACATTGTCAAAAGTCACGTCCTGAATCATGTTACCGCCACCTTCCCAAACGGGCATGCTGTCGAGCAATTCGGCTTTGGCATAGACGGCACCGATGCCTGTAGGACCGAAAACTTTGTGCCCTGAAAAGACAAAGAAGTCGGCATCAAGTGCGGTGACATTGGTTGGCATATGTGACACAGACTGCGCACCATCAATCAATACACGTACCCCTGCGGCATGCGCCAAGGCAATAATTTCTTGCGTCGGTGTTACAGTTCCCAAAGCATTGGAGACTTGGGTAATGGCAACCAATTTGGTTTTCGGATTGAGTAGTTTAATAAACTCATCAATGCGAATCTGCCCCGTATCATCTACAGGAATAACACGTAATTTTGCCCCAGTTTCTTTGGTGAGTTGAAACCACGGCACAATATTGGCATGGTGCTCAAGATTGGATACGATGATTTCATCACCTGCACCAATATTTTGCTTACCCCACGATTTTGCAATCAGGTTAATGCCTTCAGTCGTACCACGGACAAAAACAATGTTTTGTGCAGAGGGTGCACCAATAAAACGGGCGACCACATCACGAGCATGTTCATAAGCATCGCTTGCACGTGCCGCAAGTTCATGCGCTGCACGATGAATGTTGGAATTTTCATGTTCATAAAAATATGAAATTCGATCTATCACCGCTTTAGGTTTATGTGTGGTTGCTGCATTATCCAACCAAATTAATGGTTTACCATTCACACGTTCTTGCAAAATCGGAAAATCACGACGGATCTGCAAAATATCAATCGGTTGATGATTTTGTGCAGTGGCCGGGATTTGCAAATTTTGCTCACGCTGAAACTGTGATTGCTCAACACTTGGCGCAGAAGCAAAATAATAGCCCGATTCAGTAGTCGCAGGTTTGTCATTACGATCTTTGAGCAAGCCTTTGAGTTGATGATCATCGACAACATGATAGTCATCAAAAGCAAAAGGGTTACGCAATACATCACTTGGCACTGTTGCTTGTAGCGCATCAGGCTTTGGAATGTCTAGAAAGTAATAGGCAGATTGTCCCTGCGCCGTATTTTGTTGCGATATTGCAGATGCACTTGGTGTTTCTGTTGTAGCAGAAGGCAAGTGAATCCGATTCGATAACGCAGATGGATCAGGATTGTGCGCACCGCCAATCACAGGCGCTGAAGATAAAATTCGACGCTCAGGATGATCTGCGGTTGGATCAGCGAATCGTTGTGTCGCACTTGGATTCAAGCTGCTTTGTTGCACCACAGCAGGCACACGACCACTCAATGCCGCAATTGGATCTTTCGGCTGTGGTGGATGGCTGATGCCATTGCCCGTTGCATGTTCAGGTAAATCCAAATTTAAACCTTGTGCATTCTGCTTGGGCAAAGCAGAGAAAAACTCTGCTGCCAATTGCGTAAGCACAGATTCACTGATCGGTGCATCCGCTTGTGCAGATGCTGTATCAGTGGGTAATGAATTACTTGTAAGTGCTTGGATAGTCATGGTATTTATCAACCTCCACGTCTTCAAGTACAGCCAAAGCATCTTCGGTCAGTACCGCCAAAGAGCAATATAACGAGATCAGATAAGATGCAATTGCATTGCGGTTAATCCCCATGAAGCGTACAGACAAGCCAGGCGCTTGTTCACCTGCAAGACCTGGCTGGAATAATCCGACCACACCTTGACGTTTTTCACCAACACGTAACAGGATGATTTTAGTTTTACCATCTTCCACAGGAATTTTATTCGATGGAATCAGTGGAACACCACGCCATGTGATGAACTGAGAACCGAATAGGCTAACGGTTGGAGGTGGCACGCCACGACGGGTACATTCACGACCAAACGCAGCAATCGCATCAGGATGAGCAAGGAAGAAGCCCGGTTCTTTCCATACTTTGCGTAGTAAGTCATCAAAATCATCAGGCGTTGGCGCACCTGTCAAGGTTGAAAGACGCTGACTATCAGCAACACTTGCCAATAAACCATATTCAGGGTTATTGATCAGTTCGCTTTCCTGACGCTCTTTAATGGTTTCAATAGTTAAACGTAATTGTTCTTTGATTTGATCATGCGGGCTACTGTACAAATCTGAGACACGGGTATGAATGTCTAAAACCGTTGAAACACCATTGAGAAAATATTCACGTGGGTTAAGTTCATAGTCCACAAAAGTTTGCGGTAAAGTCGCTTCATCACGTTGTGTACACGCCACCTGAATATCATCAGTATTGCTGACTTGGTTGACACGATAAATACCCGCTTCTACAGGTGTCCATTGTAATAAATGTGTTAACCAACGAGGCGTAATCGTCGAAAGCTGAGGAACGGTTTTGGTTGCATTGGCAAGCTGACGGGCAGCCTGATCACTTAACGATTGGCGGGTCACTTCTTGGTTTTTAGCCATGATAAATCCTGATGTATGTGTAAATAAATTTGTTTTTTAATAAGTATGAAAGTGTAGAACGCGGTGTTTTTCGATACTCCTTTGTACATGTTTGAATGAAAGTTGATATTTATTTTCATTTTTTAAAATATATGGATGCTAAAATAATTTATTGGATTTACTCCACAATATCCTCCAATTTTTTATGATTAAAAAATGAAATTTTGTGAAGTAAAAAGCTAAACTTATTCCAAAAAATGAAAATTATTCTTGTCGCCAAGGCAATTGGTGAAAACGCCAACCATTAAAAGCGCCACGATGATTGTCTTCATCTAAATCACCTTCAAAGCCTTGTTCAATGTTGTAAATATTTTCAAAGCCTGCATTAAACGCCACATTTGCCGCCGCAGCCGAACGCTTACCACTACGGCATAAAAGTAGAATCACTTTGTCTTTACCGACTTTTGTTTCGAGTTCTTTGGCAAAACGAGGATTCCGATTCAGCGCTGTGCCTGTCGCCCATGGAATGTGAATGGTGTCTTCGACATAGCCCACAAATTTACGTTCTTCATTGGTACGTACATCCACAATCACCGCATGATCTGCCTGAAATAAAGCCCAAGCTTCATGTGGCAAAACAGTGCCAGTAAATTCAAGATAATGATCTTCAACTCGTTGTTTTGCATCGGTAAAGATTTGCTGAATCTTATTGTCATCCAATTTTGGAAGTTCAATCTTAGTTGCACTATTCATGTTACACACCTGAATCAAATCCTGAATAAAGCAGTTTTTAAGCTAAGCTTTACAGAATTTGAAATAATCTATTAGAGAAGTTGATATTAAATATAATGATTTTTTATATTCTGAAAATGAATAAAAATTGAATTGCTTATTCTTATTTGAGGAAAAGAAGTTTTTATGATTCTGAATTAGATATAGCGCTGTATTTAATCATGGCATCGACTGCATCTGTGACTAAATGCAAAATTCAGATATGGATATATCAACAATGTTTATCTAAAACTTGGTAAATAAAATAATATTCTCTACAAGATTTGAATAAAGAATATTGAATTTAATATTTTATTCATATAATGATAAAAGAAATCTCATGCAGGCAATCTAATGACCCAATGGAACATTCAAAATATCGTCACAGAGTTACAGCAAGCGCGTAATGAATGGCGTACACAGCAGAAAAGTCTAAAAGATTTTGGTGGGCGAGAGTTGCCTTCAAAAGAAGAAATTAAAAAAATCATGAATGATCTGTGTGGGATTTTATTTCCAATGCGCTTGGGACCTCATGACTTACGTCAGCAAAGTGAAAATTTCTATATTGCACATACACTTGAGAAAACATTATATGCTTTGCGAGAGCAGGTGAAGTTAAACCTGAGCTATGATTATAAATATAAAAAACAACAGGAAAATGCTGAAACTGCGGATATTCTTGCACAAAGTTTAGTGACTGAATTTGCTGAAAAATTACCTGAGCTACGCCGTATTTTGGATACGGATGTGATTGCAGCCTACGAGGGTGACCCTGCGGCACGAAGTGTAGATGAGGTTTTGTTGTGCTATCCGGGCATACTCGCCATTATTTATCATCGGATTGCGCACGAGTTTTATAAAAAAGATTTGCCATTATTGGCTCGTTTGATTGCTGAAATTGCGCATTCTAAAACAGGGATTGATATTCATCCCGGTGCGCAGGTCGATCAGGGCTTTTTCATTGATCATGGCACAGGTGTAGTGATTGGTGAAACCTGTGTGATTGGTAAGAATGTCCGTATTTATCAAGCAGTCACTTTGGGTGCAAAGCGTTTTGAGGTGGATGATGCAGGGCGTTTACAAAAGGAATATGCACGTCATCCGATTGTTGAGGATAATGTGGTGATCTATGCAGGGGCAACGATTTTAGGTCGTATCACCATTGGGCAAGGTGCGATTATTGGCGGAAATGTGTGGATTACCCAAAGTGTACCTGCCAATAGCGCTGTGTCACAAAGTTCTGCAACCAAATCGCAGGTTTAGTTGTATATAAATTTAAGATGAATGAGTGAGGCTGATCAAATGGCAATATTTGTTCAGCCTTTTATAAATTCACGTTTAATGAATATTAACATTTTTCAGATTCTAAAATTGTCCAATAAGGCTTAGTCTAAATACTAAGTTGATCAATAATATAAGGACATTTCAAAACATATATTTTTCTAAAGTACTGACTTGAAAAAAGTTGAATCAGCACAGATATTAATACTGAAATCTATTCTGACTGAAATGGTAAGTTTTTGAAAAATATGTAAAATAATTTAATTTGTCTATTGAAATCCGACCAAGCGTTCCCATTTATTATTCAAGTACAAAATTTGTTGTGAGGAATAACAAGAATGCGATTTGAAAAATTTACCAACCGCCTACAGCAAGCCTTATCAGATGCCCAATCTTTAGCGATGGGGAATGACAATACCGCGATTGAGGGTATTCACATTCTTTCCGCTTTATTGGAAGAGCCATCGAATCTGAGTTTATTGCAACAGTCAGGTGCAAATCTTCCTGAGCTGAAAACGAAGCTGCAAAAGGCAATTAACGATGCACCGAAAATCGGAACACCGACAGGGGATATTAACCTTAATCCTGAAGCGGTTCGTGCGCTTAACTTAGCAGACAGTTATGCACAAAAGGCAGGTGATGAGTTTTTATCGACCGATTGGGTGATTTTGGCACTTGCTGAAACAGGTGCGACCAAAACATTATTCACAAGCGTAGGTGTGACGACAGACAAACTGCGCAAAGCGATTGAAAATATACGAGGTGGTGAGCAAGTGATGGCGAATAATCATGAAGATCAACGTGATTCGTTAAATAAATATACCGTTGACCTGACTGAACGAGCATTGTCAGGCAAGCTTGACCCTGTGATTGGTCGTGATGAAGAAATTCGCCGTACCATTCAGGTTTTATCACGCCGTACCAAAAATAACCCTGTGTTGATTGGTGAACCGGGTGTGGGTAAAACTGCGATTGTTGAAGGTTTAGCACAGCGTATTGTCAACGGTGAAGTGCCTGAAAGCCTGAAAGGAAAACGTGTTCTTTCACTTGATTTAGGTTCTTTACTTGCAGGTGCAAAATACCGTGGTGAATTCGAAGAACGTCTAAAAGCGGTTCTGAAAGATTTAGCTAAATATGATGGTGAAATCATCCTGTTCATTGATGAGTTACATACACTTGTGGGTGCAGGTAAAGGCGACGGTGCAATGGATGCGGGCAATATGCTCAAACCTGCATTGGCACGTGGTGAATTGCGCTGTGTCGGTGCAACGACTTTAGATGAATATCGTCAGTTCATTGAAAAAGATGCGGCACTTGAGCGTCGTTTCCAAAAAGTTTTGGTCGATGAACCAAGTGTGGAAGATACCATTGCAATTTTACGTGGTTTAAAAGACAAATATGCAACGCATCATGGTGTACAGATTTTGGACTCAGCGATTATTGCAGCAGCGAAAATGTCGCATCGTTACATTACAGATCGCCAGTTACCTGATAAAGCGATTGATTTGATTGATGAAGCTGCATCACGGATCAAAATGGAAATTGACTCAAAACCTGAGCCATTAGACCGTTTGGATCGTCGCTTAATTCAATTGAAAATGCAGTTGGAAGCGGTAAAAAAAGATGCGGATTCTGTATCCAAAGCTGAAGTTGAACATCTCGAAAAACAAATCGAAGAAGTTCAAAAAGAGTATAGCGATCTTGAAGAAGTGTGGATTGCTGAAAAACGCTTAGTCGATGGTACTAATCAGGCACAAGTTGAGTTGGATAAAGCCCGTACAGCCTTTGAAAAAGCACAACGTGAAGGTGATTTGGCAGAAGCAAGCCGTTTGCAATATGGCGTGATTCCTGAGTTGCAAAAACGCTTGAATGAAGAAGAAGTTGCGGAAACCAATGAAGAACCGAAACTGATTCGTACCAAAGTCACTGAAAATGAAATTGCGGAAGTCGTGAGTGCTGCAACAGGGATTCCTGTCTCGAAAATGCTGCAAGGTGAACGTGAGAAACTTCTTCACATGGAAGAATTCTTACATAACCGTGTGGTTGGTCAGGACGAAGCTGTGGTTGCGGTGTCGAATGCAGTGCGTCGTTCACGTGCAGGATTATCTGATCCGAACCGTCCAAGTGGTTCATTCTTATTCCTTGGACCAACAGGTGTGGGTAAAACTGAATTGACCAAAGCCTTGGGTAATTTCTTATTCGACAGTGATGATGCGATTATCCGTATCGATATGTCTGAATTCATGGAAAAACACTCAGTCAGTCGTTTGGTGGGTGCGCCTCCGGGTTATGTGGGCTATGAAGAAGGTGGTGTACTGACTGAAGCGGTACGTCGTAAACCCTACAGTATTGTATTGTTTGATGAAGTTGAGAAAGCGCATCCTGATGTATTCAATATTCTCTTACAAGTGTTGGATGATGGTCGCTTGACGGATTCACAAGGTCGATTGATTGACTTTAAAAATACCGTGATTGTGATGACATCGAACTTAGGTTCAAGTGATGTTCGTGAGCTTGGCGAAGGTGCGACGGATGAAGAAGTTCGTGCGGTGGTAATGGGTGCGGTATCGCAACATTTCCGTCCTGAATTTATCAACCGTATTGATGAGTTAGTTGTATTCCACTCATTGAAAAAATCGCAGATTCGTGGCATTGCCGATATTCAATTGGATCGTTTACGTTCTCGTTTAGCTGAACGTGACATTGGATTGAAAGTTGATGATCAGGCTTTTGATATTCTGATTGATGCTGGTTTTGATCCTGTTTACGGTGCGCGTCCATTGAAACGTGCGATCCAGCAACAGATCGAAAATACTTTGGCGCAACGGATCTTGGCAGGTGATTTTACTGCGGGCGATACAGTTTTAATCAGTGCTGAAGATGGCCATCTTGATTTTGGGAAACTGAAATTGAGTTAATGACGTCGTTATTCTCTGAACATGCAATAAAAAAGCCAATCACTTTCGGGTGATTGGCTTTTTTATTGCTGCTGATTTAATTTTTAACTTGTTATGGAATGACTGCTACATCGAATTTTTGTTAAGTTTTTATTTTTCCTAAAATATAGAATAATTCAAGTATGATCATGATAGGTGTCGTGATAAAAAGTAACAGTCGTATGATCAAGTAAAGAAAAATCATTAAAAAAGAATTTAAAGTGAATTTAGGAAAATCATGTGTGAAAATGATAAAGAATATGGAGAGTGTGAAAGATGAAATTATGATTGCTAGAAAAGCTCTCATTGAATAGAGTCTAATTTTTTTCATTAGATAAAACAGAATATTAGAGAAAATTATTACACTGATTATAAATAAAAAAACATGCTGTATGATGATATGTCTATGCAAATAGTCATAGCTATAAATAAAACCAAGAACAAGTTGTATATTAACTAAAATCCACGCTATTTTTTTCATATAAAATTTATTTTTTAAATTTTTTATGTGGGCTTGATTCTTATTTAATCATGTAATGTTTATAAAATCAGTCGCTATTTGAATATGTATAATGAAGTCATACAAAAAATAAAAAAGCCAAATCATCTGATTTGGCTTTTTTCGAGATCTTAAAATTTAGTTGATTTTCTTGAAAATAAAATCATTAATTTTGTGACCCGCTTCGATACCACGACGTTCAAATTTGGTTTGTGGACGCCATTCAGGGCGAGGATAGCTATTGCCTTTGCCTGCAAGATTTTCTAAACGTGGACGATTATCTAACACATCAAGCATCCACTCAGCATATGGTTCCCAATCCGTTGCAGCATGGAATGTACCGCCGATTTCCAATTTTTCTTCAACCAATGGCATACGATCATGAGAAACAAAGCGACGTTTAAAATGACGTTTCTTTTGCCAAGGGTCTGGGAAATATAACTGTATGGTGTTAATACTGTTATCAGGCATTTCACGTAAAACTTGGATCGCATCAGCATCTAAAACACGTAAGTTTTTAACTTCAGCGACACCTGCTTCGTAAACGCATTGTGCAATACCAGGAATATGAACTTCGATTCCAACAAAGTTACGCTCAGGATTAGCCTTTGCCATAAGTACTAATGAACGTCCCATGCCAAAACCGATTTCTACAGTTAGAGGACGTTCAGGGTGTTCAAAATGCTGACGTAAGTCGCCTACAGGATATTCCAAAATCATTTCACGATGTTGTTCAAGCGCAGTCGTTTGTGAAGTATTTAGAGGTGAAGATCTACGCATGAATGTCACAATTTCACGGTGTTCTTGCAAATTATCCAAGTCTACAACTTGCACTTCAATTTGATCGTTCGACATAAGTTCGCGGATTACTAAAAATTCAAAAAGCGTATTTTAAGTCCTCTACTTATCAAGTCAAACTTTTTTGTCATTTCCCATGCTGAAATGCTGAGATTTAAAAAAGTAAAAGGGAATGGCATGTAACTTAAACAGCTTTGAGTTGCCCTAAAGCATCCAATTCAAACACTTTTAAATCCTCAGCCATAAACAGTTGCCCTGTATAAGAGTGTTTGGCTTCTTGTTCTAACAAGGCGATCTCTTTTGCATCATGATAACGTGGGCTAAAGTGCGTCAAAATCAAATTGGGTAAATTAACTGATTCAGAAAATTCTGCGACCATTTTCGCTGAACTGTGCATCGGGTTTGCACCAACTTTTTCTAAAGTTTCCTGCGTATAGGTACTTTCGTGGATGAGCAAATCTGCATTTTCACAAGCTTGATGTAATAATTCAGGTTGATCATTATCCCCTGAAACAATGGCTTTGACCTGTTGGGTGGTGATTTCAACAAAATCCTGTGCTTGTAAAGTTTCACCATTCCATTCGATATTTTTGCCTTGTTGTAAATCGCCCCACAGTTTACCTTTAGGAATAGACAAAGCATTTAAAGCATCGACATTTAGCTTTTTCTGTTGTTGTATGACTTCAATGGCAAAAGCATAGCTCGCCACCCGATGATGCAAAGTATGGGCTGAAATGGTGAGTTCAGGATTAATCTGAATCGGCGCATTTATCGTTGCGACATCAATAAAATGGATTTCATAGGGTAAATAAAGCTCAGTCAGTTGCATTGAACTTGCAAGCCAAGCCTGAATTTCTTTCGGTGCAATCAGTGTCAGTGTGTCTTTACGTCCATTCATGCCTGCACTTGCGAGTAGACCAAGTAAACCATAGCAATGATCGCCGTGTACATGGGTAATGCAAATGGCTTTTAAATTTTGCAAAGTCAGATGGGTCTGTTGAATACGATGCTGTGTGCCTTCGCCTGCATCAATCAAGATCCAATCTTTATTTTTGCTGTGTCGTACGGCTAAACCTGACACGTTGCGGGTCAGCGAGGGTACACCTGAAGATGTCCCTAAAAATGTAAACTGTAACATGGGAAATAAAACCTGATTATTTTCAAAATGTTTGTTATCAAATCAATATTGTTGTGCAGAAAACCAAGAAGAATCCATCAAGAAATGTCGTTGCAGACGGTGATGGCGCAAAAGGAGAGGAAGTTTTGTGCAGGTGAAGTATAGCATTTGGATATTTCTAATGCTAATTTTGCATTCAATAAAAGTTGATCTCAAAAATCATAACAAGGAAAAATAATGCCAAATACTGATGTCGCTACACCTGAAGCAATGCAAAAAGCCTCAAATTTGTTGGAAAAACTTTTACAGCAACAGGATTATTTTAATTCTGAAAAAATGGATGAGATTCAAATTTTAAGCATTGGACAGGCAGACTTTTTTGAGGTGAAGGCTTGGCAAGATTTATTAAAAAATCAAAAAGATATTGGTATTTATTTCACTCATTTCCTGAGTTTTTATTTAGCGAATCATCGGGTTATATCAGAGCTGTATGAAGGGGAGCTTAAAAACCAAACGCAAAGAATAGAGCATTTTTTTGAATTAAACCCTCAGCTTTTTGATTTGGAAAAGACAATAAATCAAGATGAAAATTTAAATGCATTAAATGAAATCATGTTTGAACCACAACTAGACGAAGTAAAGAGTTTAGAGAAGTTGGCAATTTTAAACTATTGGTTACACGCATTTTCACCTTTTGCGGAGCAAAATGTTCCTTTGGTTTGGCAGGGTTTTCAGGCATTTCCTTTTGAGATTTTTCCATTCGTTGTGCACATTTCGGCTAAAAATTTAGATCCTCAAGACATCGAATATTTTTATGATTTATTTACTGCACAAAAACTTGATTTTGCAATAGGAGGTTCTCGTCCAACTGATTATATTCAGCATTTTTATGATCGCTTTCCTGCACTTTTATTGGAGATTCCAAAGCGCTTTGCTCAAACAGAATCAATTCATTTTAAAGTAAAATTATTAATATGCTTGGCGCATCGTAAAAATGAATTATCCGAACCTTTACAACAGTTTATTTTAGACACCTTTATTGGATCTTCTCAAATACAGCAGAAAGAAATTTTTGATGCCTCGTTACATGCACTTAAAAAATGCCAAAGTATTGAAATTCCAATAGATGTGATGGATCAACTTAAAGCTTTATTGCATGAGCAAGAGATATGGTATTTCCCTATGGTCGCCATGCAGGTCTTAAATGATTTAGGAGTGCGAGAGAATTGGTTTAAACAACATTTGCTAGAGGCTTTGGATGATCCTTATGGTTATGATGGAGAAACACCGCAAGGTGCAAGTATTGAAATTTTAACAAGTTGGGGGACTGAGGGTTTATATGCTACGGATAAAATCACTCAACTTTTACAGCAAGCCATTCAAGAAAATGATCAAGAATCGATTGCCAATTTAACCGTGTATATGGAGGCTTATCCACAATTGGCATCACATTTTCAGCCGATGTTATGGCAATGGATCGTGCATTTGAGTGAATTACCTGCTGATGAATGTTGGATTGAAGGCAAAACCCTGCAAACATTTTTACAGCTAAATGTGGGGCTAGCATGGCAACCGAATCAGGCACAGTGGCAAAGTTTAGAAAGAGTGATGTGTGAGTTCTTGGAATATATTTTACCTGAAGATCGAGAAGCATATTTTGATTTATTATTGGAAAATCCTCAGATAAATCCGCAAGATGTGGAACATTTACGCCAATTTATTATAGCAAAAGATACAGAAAATCAATTGCTCATGCAACAAGAACAGGAAAATGCAGATTAAATTGCATTGAAAGCTATCTTTTCGCTATATTAAATACATTGAAACTATAAAATTTTATAGAAAATATGCAAAAGTCTAAAAAAACAGTGGTCATCGGTTTTGTGGGGTCGACTTTAGATCAAGGCAAAAAAGAAGAGCGATGGCAGCGTTGGCGTCCAACCATGAGTTTGCTGATGCATGAAGATTTATTGGTTGATGAATTGGTGCTTTTGCATGACCGTCGTAGTGTAAGTTTAATTGAGCATCTCAAAAAAGATGCCGCACAAATTTCGCCTTCCACGCAGATCACAGGACAACAGGTCAATATCCGTGATCCGTGGGATTTTTCCGATATGTATGGCGCATTGTATGACTTTGTAAAATCCTATCCATTTGATACAGAAAAGAATAATTACTATCTGCATATCACCACAGGCACACACGTTGCACAAATTTGTTGGTATTTACTGATAGATGCACATTATTTACCTGCTAAATTGATCCAAAGTTCGCCCGCAGGCAAGCAACAGCCCGAAGGTGAATATCGCATTATTGATTTGGATTTATCCCGTTATGCGGCTTTAACACAGCGTTTTGAAAATGAACAATCTGCCAATTGGCAACAACTCAAAGCCAATATTGCCACGAAAAATAAAGACTTTAACCAACTGATTCAAGAAGTTGAATTGGTTGCAACTCGCTCAACCGCTCCGATTTTAATTATGGGTGCAACAGGGGTGGGGAAATCGCATTTAGCCAAACAAATCTATCAACTGAAAAAAGAAAAATTTCATTTAGAAGGACGTTTGGTCGATGTCAACTGCGCGACTTTATGTGGTGATGGCGCAATGTCGGCGTTGTTTGGACATATCAAAGGTTCATTTACAGGTGCAGCCAATGCCCGTACAGGCTACTTAAAAAGTGCCGATGGCGGGATTTTATTTTTAGATGAAATTGGCGAATTGGGGCTCGATGAACAAGCCATGTTACTCAAGGCTTTGGAGGATAAATCCTTTTTTCCTGTTGGTGCAGACAAAGAAGTTCAGGCAGATTTTCAATTGATTGCAGGAACCAATAAAGATTTACGAACAGAAGTACAGGCGGGACGTTTTCGGGAAGATTTGTGGGCACGTTTAAATACTTGGACTTTCTTTTTGCCTGATTTAAAACATCGCCGTGAAGATATTGCACCGAATATTGAGTTTGAATTACAGCGTTTTGCCATGCAACAACAGCGCCAATTGCGTTTTCATAGTGATGCTTTGGAAAAATATTTAAAATTTTCGCAATCTTCTGAAGCGACATGGCAGGGTAATTTTCGTGATTTAACCGCAAGTGTAACCCGAATGGCGACTTTGGCGAATGGTGAACGGATTGGTTTGCTTGAGGTTGAAGCAGAGATAAAACGCCTACAACGCTTATGGCAATTGCAGACTGAACCTGAAAAAGTCTCCAATTTAACCACATTATTCAGTACAGAACAGTTGGCGGAAATCGATGAATTTGATCGGATTCAGCTTGAAGGGGTGATTAATGTCTGTCAGCAGTCAAAATCAATGGCAGATGCAGGCAGACGTTTATTTGCTATTTCCCGTGAACAACGCCAAAGTACCAATGACTCAGATCGAGTCAAAAAGTATTTGGCGAAGTTTGGTTTAACATGGGCGGATGTAAGCTGATTTTAATTTTATGATTTTATTGAAATAAATCTTATTTTAAATTAAGCATTGCTTGTGCTAAATCACCTTGATCACGTGCTTTAAGGCGCTCAATCACTGCATTAAAATCGGTTGGCTCACGATTTTGACTGAGTTTGGATTGGGCTTGAATGTGCATAATCTCAATTTCAAAGACCACTAAATCTTCAAGTAATGCTGATAGATAATCTTTAGGTGTATCGGACATTTTCCATGCTTGTTCACCATTGGTTTTTTGTTCTTGTATTTTGGTCAGCATTCCGACAGCAGCAAGTTTAGACTTCTGATCATCATAAAATCTGAGTGTGCCATGTACATGAACAGCTTGATAATTCCAAGTCGGTACTTTCTTATGATCAATGAATTTACTTGGATAATCATTGGCAGAAATATAAGCATCTTCACCTTTGAAAATAGCAAGAACATTTTGATTTTCAGTGATTAGAGCATACATTTCATTGGCTTTAGCAATATGCCCAATGAGTATGTTATCTGATTTAAAAAGTAAAGGAATATGATTGGCAATCAGACCTTGATGGGTGTGTGCAACGATGGTTGCTAAGGGATAATCTTGAATAAGGCGTTGAATTTCTTCAGGACGTACTTCTTGGAATTCAGGTGCAATAAACATATCGCTTCACTTTTGAATAGGTTTGTTTTGGGTATTGATGTGAATATTTCCCCGAGTAAAAGACTTGAGGAAATATCCGTCTAAAATGATTATTTAAACATGGGTTCGCCATCAACCTTGATATCGACAGTGCCGTCTTTTTTCCAAATAATACGTGGCGTATTTTCACTAAAACGACCACTGGTCATGCCAGAGTGTTGCAGGGTAATGCCTTGTTCATCAATAATCGCAACACCAATCACGTAGGTATAAACAAAACGACTTTTGGCTTTGGCAGACACACTTGAGTTAAAAACACACTCCACCAATTGATCGCCATATTGCATCCGCATCTTTGGTTGTAATGAGGCAATCGAAACCACACCATTACTGACTGCAGAATATACAGAAAAGACCAATGCGACTTTGCCACCAAGTTTATTGGCAATATCAGGATGAACCAAAACCGTTTCTTTTCCAGGCTGAGAAATGGATGCACCTGTAATATCACCCTGATGCTGAATAAAAGGATGGCTTTCTAAAGCACCTTGCTGTGATGGGCACCACACATAACCCATTTGATTTTGATTTTGTAGCATGAAGCCTACACGTAAATCTAAATCATCATTGTCACTACGCCCATCACCATTGTCGACCCAAATAGCTTCAATTTTCAGATATTCATGATTGTTTTTATTGAGGTTAATCCGATGGGATTGCCCCGTTTTTTCCAATTGAATTTTATTTAAATTCAGGCTGCTTGAGCTAGATGTTGTGGGTTTTGAAATGGATGGGGCAGGGGGTGCTACGGGCTGTGGTGTTACGGGTTGAGTTGGCTCATCTTGTGCAACTTCACCACCAAAATGTTCAACCAATGCTGCTAAACCACCATTAAATCCTTGTGCCACAATACCTAAACGCCAAACATCTTTAAAATAGACATCAGCAAGCATAATGGCTTTTTCTTGGTTAAAAAGTTGCGGTTGAATGGCAAATGTCGCGATAACTTGCCCTTGTGGGTTTTTGATGTTGACTGTGCCACCTTGAATTTGTTGCATCGTTGCATGTGCATCATCAATTGCAGCACAAATACTAAAACGTTGAATTTGCTTTAAATCGACCAAATTAAGTTGAAAATGAAAGTTTTGTTTCGGTTGAGCTTGCCAACGTACTGCACCATCAGGTGTGATAGGTTGATTATAAAACACCATAAAAGCTTCATCACTGAGCTTTTGATTGGCATCTAAACCAAAACATGAAAGATCAATATTAAAAGAGGCTTGAATATCGACTTCGATGCTAAATTCTTGTTGCAGATTAAGCTGTTGTAATTGTAATTTTTGACCCTGTTGTAGTTGCATTGCGAAATATTTCCTATATTTATCAAAGTATCATCTAAAAATGAGATAGAAAATGATTGGTTTTAAGTCATGAAACCAATCATCTCAAAGTCATTCAACAATATGATATTTATCATGATTGTAGAAGTAATTTTATGCAAATAATTGTTTTTTAATGTGGAAAGCGAGATAAAAAAGATCGCAAATTCAAAATGCTGTAGCAACATTATTCAACTTTTAAAAAACGAGCAATCGCAATATTTAATTGTTTTAAATATCCAGTAAAAAAATGATTTGCACCTGGCAGGATTGTGATTAAATGTTTTTGTGGCGTTGCCCAAATGACTAAGTCTGCAAGTAATGTAATTTCATCTTTTTCGCCATGAATAAATAAAATATCTCCGCTCAAATTTGGCGTTTTATACTCACGAATGCCACGTACACGAGCTGTAGGTAAGCCACATAAAATCATTTGTTTGGGTTGGTTTTTTTCGGCAAGTTGCACATAACATTTGGCTAATACATGTGCACCAAAACTAAAGCCACCAGCATAAAAACTTAAGTTAGGATGTAAATTTTGGATATGCTGAATCACAGCTAAAATATCATCAGATTCACCAAAACCATCATCATGCGTACCTTCAGTTTGTCCCAAACCACGAAAATATGGACGATATACAATGCAGCCAAGTTGGTTGAAAATTTGTGTTAATAAGGTTGGAACTTTATGTTGTGGTGTGCCGCCTTGTAGTGGATGTGGATGACAGACAATGGCATACGCTTTAACTTCACCTTGTGGTATATCCACTAAAACGTCGATACTTCCTGCTTGACCTTGGATGAGAAGATGTTCAGACATGTAACTTCAATATTTACAAAAGTGATTTATTTTAACGATAATTTGCTACGAAAAACACAATTCGCATAAATACAGTGCAACTGTTATATTGTTTAGGTTAATTTTTGAAGTGAAATCTTTATGCTTGTCCTTATTTCTCCTGCAAAAACATTAGATTATGAAACAGCTTTGCCAACAGATCAGCATACAACACCAAGACTATTAGCACAGTCTGAGCAGTTGATAGAAGTTTGTCGAGCTTTATCTGCATCTGAAATCGCAAGTTTAATGAGCGTCAGTGAGAAAATTGCCAGTTTGAATGTAGCACGTTTCCAAGATTGGACACCTGATTTTAATTTTTCCAATGCACGTCAAGCTATATTTGCCTTTAAAGGTGATGTTTATACGGGATTGGATGCTTATCATTTATCTGCAAAAAATATTGAATATTCACAACAACATTTACGGATGTTGTCAGGGTTATATGGGGTATTGCGTCCTTTGGATTTGATGATGCCGTATCGTTTGGAAATGGGCACAAAGCTGAAAAATACAGCTGGTCATAATTTATATGAGTTTTGGGGCAGCCAAGTCACCGATTTGATTAATCAAGATTTACAACAGGCGGGTTCAAAAATCTTGGTGAATTTGGCTTCTGATGAATATTATAAATCGGTGAAAGAAAGCAAAATTGATGCTGAAATTATCAAACCTGTTTTCTTAGATCAGAAAAATGGCAAATATAAAGTTATTAGTTTTTATGCGAAAAAAGCCCGTGGTTTGATGGCACGTTTTATTATCGAAAATCAAATTGAAAATATTGAAGCTTTAAAAACTTTCAATACGGATGGTTATTATTTTGATGCGGAGAGTTCACTCCAAGGCGAGCTAGTCTTTAAACGAGATGAACAAACGGCTTAATAAATAAAGAACTGGGACATACAATGGAAAAAATTTTAGATCATGCTATTTCTTTAGCTCAAGTTAAAACAGATGGTATATATACAATACCAAGAAGTTATGGTGTATATGTATTACCAAATCAGCAATGTGGGAGCAGACAATATAGATTTGGTAATCACCCTATACGACAACAGGAACTTATCCATGAGTTTGGAAATTGCGAGCTCTATCAAAATGTTGTTTTTCTTCAACGAGAGCATGCTCAATCTCTTGCAAAACTTTTAAATAATGGAGCATAGATAAATATGTTTGGATTGGTTTATTAAAACGATGAAATCAATGAGGAATATGTCCAATGCACAATCATATTGAAAAATTTCAGCAATATTGGACACGATTCTCTGAGTCGATCAATTTAAGATCTGTGCAATCAGAATCATTATTTTCAATTCTTTCTTATAGCTATGTCGGTAATTATTATCATACCCATCAACATATTGTGGAATGTCTTGAATTATTTTATGACATAAAAGATCAACTCAATGACCCGATCGCAGTTGAATTAGCCATTTGGTTTCATGATGTAATTTATGACCCACAAGCATCTGATAATGAGGAACAAAGTGCCAAATTAATGCTTGAACATTGCGTAGGTATTTTAAAAAAAGCTGAACTTGAAAAAGTCGCACGATGGATTATTGCTACTAAAAAACATCTACCTAGTAAAGAGCATGATTTAAAATATTTACTAGATATTGATTTAGCAATTTTAGCAGCTTCACCACCACGTTTTGCTGAATATGAACAGCAGATTCAGCAAGAATATGGATGGGTTAGTCCTGAGACTTATCAAGTAAAAAGGGCAGAAGTTTTGACACAATTTTATCAACAAAAACCCTTATTTCAGACTCAATATTTTCGACAAAAATTTGAAGAAGCTGCAAAAAATAATTTGGCTCAAGTTTTAAACTTTTGATTTATATTTAATTCTATTTCACCCTAAATTATAGGATTAATTTAATTCATATATTTTTTCTAAATGGTCAAATTTATGCAAAATATTTAAGGCAATTTTTTCTCCCGTTGCCCAAGTTGCTTGGTTGCTTTGTAGATCAACATCAATAATATCAAGCTCTTTACATAAAATGCGTTCACTTTCTAAAGTAATATATTGTGGTGAATTTTGTTTTAAGCATTTTGCGATATAGTGTTGAGTATTGTTATGATGATAAATATCTATAATTTTAAAACGCATGATTTCCCCTATATTGATTTAAAAATCAAAGATTACTTTAGAATCAAAATAAAACTTTATCAATTGTTAAATATGTCAAAATGACAATTAAAAACGATAAATGCATAACATATTTGATTTTTTATGCAAATTAAGGTTGCACTCTTGTGTTTTTGAAAAAGTTAAATTTATATAAATACAACAATTTATTTTGGTTTTAGAGTTGAAATTGCCTGTGATTTAAACAGATATGTTGCCCTTGTTAAAGCTAATTCAAAAATCAAAAATGGTTTAAATATATTAATTTATATAAGTTATTGAAAATAATATTATATTTAAAAGTACAGGTTATCGGGAAATCATAATTTAAGCTTGTTGCACTGAGTAAAAATTGTTAAGTTGAATTGGAAAATAAAAATAGATGGATAGGAATTTAAAATGAATCGCTGTGTAAAGTTATTCGGTCAAAAACATATACCATGGATTGCGGGTATTTTATGTGCTGCTATATCTACCTCATCATTTGCAATATCACCTCTAAAAGACGATGCACTAGCAAAAGATGAAAACTATGTAGGTACGATTACACCTGTTGTGATCACTGCGGTAAAACGAGATGTGCAAGCGCCTGTTGAACAGCAAAAGCAGATCAATCATCAATTGGCAGCAAAGCAAGCCAATGAAAATAAAAAAGAGCATTTGGCTTATGTTGTGCTCAATAATCACGAACAACAACGTCAGGAAGATGCTTATCAAAGTCAAAAAACAGAAAAACGACCATCATTGCCGAATACTGCAAAAATGGTCGAATATGGTACAAGTCTGCACAACAATACAGTTACAGTCACTACAGCCGATAAAGTGACGATTTATGTGAATCCTGATGCACGTTAAAACCTGTAAAAGCCTTAGTTTGGAATATGCGTAATTTTCCAAGCTCTGTGGATTTTTTGATTGCGTTTAAAATCTAAACCAATGGTTTCATTGCTGATTTCTTGTACATCATAGATAGCTTCAATTTCCTCATCCATTTCAAAACCACGATAGTTGTTTGAGAAATATAAAGTGCCTTGTGTCGTTAAACGGTTCATTGCACGTTTAATGAGAGAAATATGATCACGCTGTACATCAAAAGTACCATAGAACTTTTTCGAGTTTGAGAATGTTGGTGGATCGATAAAGATCATGTCATATTGTTCATGACCTTCTTTTAACCATTCAAAACAATCACTGGCAAAGAATTGATGTTGTTCATCAGCATGATCAACAGTTAAGCCATTTAACACAAAGTTTTCTTTTGACCAGTTTAAATATGTATTAGATAAATCGACACTGGTTGTACTTGCTGCACCACCTAAAGCTGCATGTAAACTTGCAGTAGAAGTGTAACTATACAAATTGAGGAAATGTTTGCCTTTCGCTTCAGCAGCGATACGTAAACGCATTTGACGATGATCGAGGAATAGACCTGTATCTAAATAATCCGTTAAATTCACCAAAATTTTGGCTTTGCCTTCTTGTACGATAAAGCGTTTAGAAGCAGTACTTTGTTTTGAATATTGGGTTTTACCTTCTTGACGCGCACGGGTTTTGATAAAGATTGCATCACGACCCAAGCCTGTCACTGCACGAATCGCAGCTAAAGCTAAGTTAAAACGCTTTTTAGCTTTTTCTGGATCGATGGTTTTGGGTGGTGCATATTCTTGCACATGTAGGCGTTCACCATACAAATCTACAGCAACATTAAAGTCAGGTAAATCGGCATCATATAAACGTAGGCAATGAATATCTTCTTTAGCTGCCCATTTTTTCAAAGTTTGCATGTTTTTTTGCAAACGGTTGGTGAAGTCTTCTGCACCTTCAATTTTTTCAAATTGTTGAGGTTGCCATTCAGCAAGGAAAGGTTTGACTACGGTTGCAGGCTTGATATCACCAAAACGAATATAAATTGGTAATTTACCATTCATTAAACGTAAAATTTGCGGATGATTAAAGGCAAGCACATCGGCTTGTTCAACTGCAGCAGCGATTACCGCAGCATATTGATTTGGAAAATTCTTTTGTAAGAGTGCAGACAAACCTAAATAGAGTGCACGATTTGAGGCTTTTTCACCTAAACGTTCGCCATATGGTGGGTTGGTGACAACAAAAGATGTTTTGCCTTCAGTTTTAAAGTCAGGCCAATCTGCCAAAGTACGTTCTTCGATTTTAATTTGATCTAAAACTGATTCAAAGCCAGCGGCAATGATATTTTGCTTTGTTGCTTTAACTGCTTCCCAGTCCGCATCATAAGCATAAAATTGCGGTAATGGCTGAGCTAATGCTTCTTTATGACGATCTGCGGCTTCCGCTTTGATCTCCATCCAAAGATCATGGTCATGACCATTCCAACCTAAGAAACCAAAACGGCGTACTAAACCTGGTGCACGATCAGTCAAAATCATTAAAGATTCAATGATAAATGTACCTGAACCACACATTGGATCAAGAATAATATCAGGATGACGCTGTTTTAATTTGGCTTTTTGTAAGATTGCAGCAGCAAGGTTTTCTTTAATTGGTGCATCCGTCATATAACGGCGATAGCCACGTTTATGTAAAGAATCACCTGACAAATCTAAGCAATACGTATGTTCAGTTTTACCTGCTAAAACATATAAGGTAATTTCAGGTTGTTTAATATCAATGCTTGGACGTTTACCTACAGCTTCCATGAATGAGTCAACAACACCATCTTTCACACGTAGCGTAGCAAATTGAGTATTGACTTTAATATCACGTTCTACATGTAAACGGATCGCAAAAGTACTTTGTGGCGCAAAAATTAGTGACCAATCAAAATTGATTGCCCCTTCATAAAGTTCCTCAGCGACATCACGTGCATCATGGGTAAAGTCTAGTTCATGTACATGGATTGGGGTGAGTACACGGGATGCCAAACGTGACCACATACATACACGATATGCTTGCTCAAGTGTTCCTTTAAAGATCAGGCGACCAGGAAAACGTTCAACATTTTCAACGCCTAAACCTTCTATTTCTTCTTGTAGTAAGGTTTCTAGTCCATCCGCACAGGTAACCCAATATGTAGAAAGACGTGGTTTCGAATTCATGAACATTTCCAAAGACAACAAAGCAATCGCATATTTTAACGTATTTTTATGACGAAAACTTAGCGTTTGCGCTCAGTATTGGGATTTATTTAAAAAATCAGAAATGTAAAACGGATTGGATGGTTTTTATTTTATACTTTTGCTTGAAAAATGTGCTTTTAGCCCGATTAAAAAATTAATTCAAAAAATGAAAATATAGAAATGTTCAGTCTGTTATTTGCAATGGCAACTTTTTCACTATCTATGTCGATTTCTCCTGGTCCAGTGAATTTGACTATTCTCAGTAGTAGTATGAATTATGGTGTGAAAAAAACCTTTGCATTTATTTCAGGTGCGACAATAGGTTTTACTTTATTGCTTGCTGCTGTGTGTTTTGGTTTATATCAAGTTATTGTGAATTATCCCGTTTTATTGGATGCAATTACACTTTTAGGTACAGCATTATTGGTGTGGATTGGTTGGAATATTTTGAGTGCAAAGGGTGAAAAAATCCAAAAGTTTGAAAAGGATCAAGCTCAGATTCCAAATTTTATGCAAGGTGCTTTGATGCAGTGGTTGAATCCTAAAGCATGGATTGCTGCTGTTTCAGGAACTGCTTTATTTTCTGCATCGCATAATCAATTTTACTTGGCATTGTTTGTATTGATTTATTTTGTGGTGTGCTATTTGTCTTTATGGATTTGGGGTGTTGCAGGTGAAAAAATGGCAGATTTTTTGAATGTGGGAAATCGTGCGAGAGTGTTTAATATCATCATGGGTGTTGTTTTGATTGGGATTTCTTTGCAGATGTGTTGGCAGCATTTTATCTAAAAAAATCAAATAATTGTTTTTGGTATGTTTTTTGCTCCTCAGAATATATTCATTCAAAGCTAAAAATAGAATGAATGGTCTAAAAACTTTTTTAATATTTGGGGAAATTAAATGCAAGAACATATTGTTGATGAATATCGTGCAAATAATTTAACATTTACTGTGGCAACACGTTTATATAATCGTTTTAGACGAGTATCAGGTCGAGTGATTGATGTAAGGTATCTTATTGAAAATAAACAGTATGCAGAATATGTGGTAGAGCAAACGATTGTGAGTGATGACTTAGAATTAAAAGAAATTTCTGAACAATTATTAAAACTTATTCACCTTGAAATTACCCCACTAAAAGCTTTAGAGGATGAACTTTATGATCAATATGCTGTAGAGGTTACAGAAGAAGAAATTTATAAAGCACAAGTACGCCATCACTATATTGGTGCACTAAGATAGTTTTTTTGCATGAAAATGATTCTAAATTTCAACTCAAAAGTCACTATTTTTTGATAATTTAAGTAACTATAGCGTGCTTAATCACTTATTTAAATAATCAAAACAATGATGAAATAGGCGATGACTAAAGAATATGCAAGAAGACAAACTATTTATTGAACAGTACACATTATTGCAAATCTAGAATATTTGGTTGATGTTGTGATGAGCGACTTTTTATTAAATTCTATAGAAGATATGGAGTCTATTACAATAGCGCACAGAACAGTAGAATAAATAGGCGAAAGAGGATTAATCGGTTTATTAATGATATATTTTCAATTATAATATTGCCCACTTGTTGTGCTTAGCTCTGACGCTTATAGTCTCGGTGGGCTCAAAAGAAATGGTCTGTTATGGTGTTAACCTGTTGAATTTTAATTTATTCAACCTTGCCTTAGTATTAAAACTGAGAGTGGTTAATTGCGATGACAGCGAAACCTTTCTTAACTTAGGAGAATCGACCATGCGCGCCGATATTCACCCAAAATACGAAAAATTAGTTGCTACTTGTTCATGTGGTAACGTAATTGAAACTCGTTCTGCTTTAGGTAAAGAAACGCTTTATCTTGACGTATGTTCAGCTTGTCACCCATTCTATACTGGTAAACAGAAGAATGTTGATACTGGTGGTCGTATCGATAAATTCAAGCAACGTTTTGCAGGTATGTCACGTTCAGTTAAACGTGGTTAATCCTTCGTTGCAAAAAAGAACGGGCTTTTTAGTCCGTTTTTTTATACCTATTTTTTTGTGTTTTATAAAATATAAAAAAGGGCTTATATGTATAAGCCCTTATCTATATTATTGATCTTGCACATCAGTGAGTTGATCCAATTTCTTTTGGAAATAATCACCTTGTAAGAAACGTGCTTCGACATTCCATGCATTCGCAAAAGCATTCATATCATCTAACTGAGTCAATAAAAATTCTACAGGTCTGATTTCCATATATTTATCAATCATTTCTTGTAGAGATTGCATCGTGGTATCTTTATCTAGCATACGTGTATATTTTTCATCTAAGGTGAAATGGACGATATCACTTTGCTTTAAGATGGCTTCACTTGAAATTGTAGAGCCAAAACGACGGACTGCAATATCAGCACCATATTCACGTAAAATAGAGATATTTTTCTGCGCTTCAATGATATTTTTAGCGATGTCTTCTTCATCAAATTGTAAAATAATCGGATGCGTTGCTCGACTTCCTACAATTGTAATAAGTTTCGAGATTAGCTCTGGGAATTGTTTGTCATGGAATAAAACATGACGATTTAAATTAACAACAATTTTCGCTGTAGGATATTGATGGATAAAGTTATGCAGTTGCTTACATGCTTCAACCAAAATCCAGCGGTCTAATTTAATTGAGAGTTCAATATCATCATCAAGTTCAATTAAATTACTAATTTTTTTCCATTGATTTTCATAAATAAAGCCACTAGTGACTTCATAGGTATAAAGATTGGTATCTTGTTTGTCATACAGTTGTTGATATTTAATACGAATTTCACCTTGCTCTAATTTCTCAGTGATTTGGCGTAAAATCGGAGAATCAGTAAGATTTACTTGTATAGGAGCTGCTGCTTCTACAGCAATAGTTGGTGTTGGTATCGTAATGCTTGGTGTTGGTATAGCTTCAGCTTCTAATGTAAGTGTTGCAGGTTCGATCGTTGCTATAGGGGCGATTTCTTCTAATTGCATTGGTGCAAGTTCAATGTGTGCTTCTTGTAAAGAGGCACTCATTTGCAAATCAGATTCAGATTGTTGTGTGGACAAACGGGAATTATAGGCTTGGATCACTAACTCTGAAAAATTTGCTTCATTAAACTGTTCGGACTGAATCATTGCGTAACCAATTTTTAGATTAAATTGATAACTTTGCTGCTCAATCTCAACAAGTTGTGGTTTTTTTAAAACATTTAAATTAGAAAGGCGAGAGTCTAATAAAGAATCAGAGCCTGCTTGCAACAAAATACCATAGATTCCAGTGTCAATTTTAAGCACATTTTGATTGGTCTGTTCTTTAATAAAGCTTTGTATCCCATTAAAATAATCAGAAATATTTTGCCAAGATAAATTGAACACAGCATCAGGACATTGGGCTAGGCTAAAGACAATTAATGCATTGGCCTTGGCAGGTTGATCAAGCAGAGCGCGATGAATTTGTGAAAAAATAGCAGAGAGATTTGAATGATTGGTTGTGATTGTACTCGCATCATTGGCTTTTTGTGTGCTTTGTGATGCCATTTCAATGGTGAGATGTAAGGCATCTGCTTCTAAACCTGGCAAAAACTCAATTTTTAAAGGATTTTGAGTTTTTGCATTTTGATTTAAGGTTTGAATATCAAAACGTGCATAATCAAATTGTCCTTGTGTGATTTTTTTAAACCGATTTTTAAAATCATTTAAATCTGTTGGTTGTAAAATATCTAACACAGGTAAGCCAATAATATCGTCTTCACTATTTAAGCCAAATAGTTGTAAATATTCAGGGTTTGCTTGCGTATGTATGCCTTCTTCAAGTACAGCACAGGCTTTATGTTGTTCTTCAACTAAGCTTTGTGCTTGGGTTTTTGCATTCTCTAAGTCATGTAATAAATGCTGCTTTGACTGAAGTGTGCGACTATAAGATAAAGCACGTACTAAGCTGATATAACAATGTTCTGGTGCTTGTAAATCGATAATGTCATAAATACCTTTATGAATAAAGTATTCATATTGTTCAGGTTTATATTCTGTAGGTTGGAGTAAAATGACAGGAATATTGACTTGTTCAGAGGCTTGAATCAAGGTGATGGCTTGTTCCATTTTTAGGTCATAAGCACGTCCAAAGATAATCAAATCCCAAGAGGTATTGAGTTGTTTTTCAAAGCTTTTCAAGTCATCAAGCAATAAACCTTGTGCCAAATGTTCTTTGCTTTCAAATAACTGCATGAGGGCGTTATATCGAATTTGATTATCATCAATAATCAGTACTCGTGTTTCGGAGAGTTTTAATTTCTTAGATAATAATAAATTTCTCACTTCAAAGTGTCCCATAAGTCATGATGATTTGAATCATTTAATTGTTGTTGGATAAATTGGTCGATCAATACGTGCTCTTCATCATTGAGCAGCTCAAAATCAAATTGTACAAAGCTTTGAGAAATAAACAAAGATTTTAGTAGATAAACCTTAATTTCTTGATGATTAAAACGTAAATAAAGTGCTTGTTGCTCTTTAAAGTTAGGGAGATTTGGTAGGATTAAAGATAATTTATTTTGTTCATCTTGCTCAGTTTGCACCAATAAGCAAGGCTGGTAACTATAGCTACTGATTTCAGATGGAACTTTGATGGCACATGGATAAATATCCTGTGATAAGATTTCCACCCCAACCTCATAGCTTTTATTTTCAGCTTGCTTGATCCAGCGAACAACGGCACATTTCCATTTATTTTGTAATGTTTCACTGACTAAAATGAGTTCACCTGTACGTAGATTTTTAGGTGCTTCACCTGACCATGCAATACGATAACCACTGATACTAATATCGAGCACTTCAGTTTGATAAATTTGCTTTACTTCACGGTCAATTTGTTTAATTTTCTGTGTTTGTGAAGCATTATGAGAGCTATTTGCAATACTGCTTTGAAGATTTGCTTCAGATCTAAAACCGAAATTTTGATTGATTTGTAGTGTTTCCTCAAAACTCTTCGCATTGGATAAATAAAAATGCGCTGTTTGCAGGGTAAAACAAATTTGTAGTTGTGCAGAATATTCATAACGTTCGTGTTGACGTTCAGAATGCGTACCTAGTACATTTTGTACATGAAATTTTAGTGCAGAAGACAGGTGGTCTTTTTCGTTTTTAGATAAATAAGCTGATTCATTTTGAATCGTATCATTAATGTGTTCAAGCAATTGCTGGGTTGAAATAAATACATTGGGCTTAAAGTCTTCATGGTGCTGACGATTATAGATCGGCGCATGATCTTTACTTGTGTCTACAATATAACGAGAAAGAGAACTTTCACGTGGTAAGATTTGTGCCAATTTCGCCCAATCCAAACTACATTCATATAATGCTTGAATTTCATTTGGACGAATTTGATGTGTGTTAAAGGCATCTAATAATAAGACTTGGGCATAAGCTTGTTGAATGTTTTGTACTGAGAAATGTGTACCTTGTAAATGATTAATATTAATCAAGAGTTCATCATTTTTTAGCGCAAGTTCATAGAGATTATGAATGCTCTGCCATTGATGAGAAAGCGCAGGGCTGTATAACATTTGTTGTTGGGTTAATAATAAGCCAAGTTGTTGCAAAGCATAATAGCTGGCTAAAATTCGTGCTGTTTTAAAGCTACGGTTTTGTGCAAATTTTAAAATAGAATATTTTTGTTGTGTTAATTGCTGTGAGCTACGATGTGCAATATTGACATAAATTTTGGCAAAAAAAGCACGCATCAAAGTCGTCAGTTCAATGATGTGTTCATTACGATCTGAATGTGATAAACCTTGATCTAGAAAATATTTTTCTAAACCAATAAGTACATTTTCAATACTTGGATGTAAGACTTGTAGCAAATCAAAACGCAAAGTTTCTGTGCAGTTTAATTCTGCAATTTCATACATCGCATTTAATAATGCTTCGGACGTATCTCCGAGCTTCATAATCGATAAGCCTGACACCCATTGGTGTAATGCCTCTACTGAAGCTGCGGAAAAACTCAACTGTTCACGATTTAAAACCGTTGAAGCGTGGAAGATGTTGGAAATTTCCTTATTTATCATACTTATATTGAACTCATTTAAAGAAATCTAAAAAGTGACAGCCCCGAATAGCGGTGTTTTATTTTTCTCTCCCGCAATCTCTCGAACCAACTTAGGAACTAAGTATCCTGGTAAATTGGCAAGCAGATCTGTATAAATTTGATCAATCGTATTTGCTTGTAAATCAAAGTGATGTGCACCTTTGACTTTGTCAAGCACATGTAAATAATACGGTAATACACCCGCCTCAAACAAGCGTTGACTGAGTTCAACTAAAATCTCTGCTGAATTATTCACACCTTTGAGCAAAACTGATTGGTTTAAAACCAAAATTTGCTGTTGAACGAGTTGTGCAAGTTTGCCACAAGTTGTTGCATCAAGTTCCGCAGCATGATTTGCATGCACCACTAGAATGACACGTAGCCGACTGTTTTTCAATAAGTAAGTCAGCTCTTCATCGATTCTTTCTGGAATTACAATCGGAACACGTGAATGAATTCTCAAAATTTTAATTTGTTGCAAAGACGCTAGCCGTTCTAGCCATACTGCTAATTTACGATTGGACAAAGTTAGCGGGTCGCCACCACTTAAAATCACTTCATTGATGTCAGGATGATCAAGTAAATAGCTCTTGATCTGTTGCCAATCATCATTTTTTGGCAAATTTTCTTGATAAGGGAAATGGCGACGGAAACAATAACGACAATGGACTGCGCAAGCACCTGTTAAAGTGAGTAAAAATCGAGATTTATATTTATGTAATACACCTGCAAGCTGATTGGCTGCTTCTTCACCCAAAGGATCAGTGACAAATCCTGCATGTTCTTCTAGCTCAAGATGATGTGGTAGGACTTGTAATAACAGTGGATCAAGCGGATCAGATTTTTGCATTTTTGCAACAAAAGCACGTGGCACACGTAATTTAAACTGCTCACTGGCTAAAATTGCCCCAGATAACAATTGCTCAGGAACAAGTTGTAAAATATCGAGCAACTCATTGGGATCGGTAATTAACTGACTCATTTGAGATTGCCAGTTTTGCTCTTGGTATAAATAGTTTATCATGCCATATACTAATTGAGAGAGTTTGGGGTCAAACACGATTTCGCATCGTGATGCTGCATAAGACCTTGAAAATTGATGTAAATGTGCAACAAATCAAAGTGTCACTGCAAATTTTACATCCTAGCAATGGTTGATTTTACCGTGAACGAGGCAAAGGATAAACAGGGTTTATCTTCGTCTGTATGCATGATGATCAGCCAGTTTTGCGATGTAACAGGACAATTTAACATTGCTTCATGACTACTTGCTCATTTAGAATATTCTAAAATGACAATTTTAGCTTTTGTTAGGCACTTTTTTTGTTGTTGTACGTTCTCTAATGCAGCTTGGACTGTATTAATAGATTAAAGATTAAAGTTTGGAGTGAGCCTTTTCATGGCCTATTATTCTACAAATGATTTCAAGTCAGGCCTTAAAGTCATGCTTGACGGTAACCCATGTTCAATCATGGAAAATGAATACGTTAAACCAGGTAAAGGTCAAGCGTTTAACCGTGTAAAATTACGTAACTTACGTTCTGGTAAAGTTTTAGAAAAAACTTTTAAATCAGGTGATTCGTTAGAAGCTGCAGACATCGTAGAAGTTGAAATGGACTATCTATACAACGATGGTGAAATGTGGAACTTCATGGATCCTGTATCATTTGAACAGATCGCTGCAGATAAAACTGCAATGGGCGATGCTGCAAAATGGTTAAAAGATGATTCAAACGAAAAATGTACCATCATGTTGTTCAATGGTGTGCCATTAACAGTCAATGCACCAAACTTTGTGGTGTTGAAAATTGTTGAAACTGATCCAGGTGTACGTGGTGATACTTCTGGTGGTGGTGGTAAACCTGCGAAACTTGAAACAGGTGCTGTGGTACGTGTTCCATTATTCGTACAGCAAGAAGAAAGCGTTCGTGTAGACACTCGTACTGGTGACTATTTAGAACGTGCATAATAGTTGAAAAATAGACTATTATCGAAGGGGTGATGAAAATCATCCCTTTTTTATTGGATTACTTTTCAGGATGAAAATGATTCAGAATAAAATTGCCTAGGTAGATTGGTAATTTTTTGACAAAAGGAACAGATTAGTCGGTACACTCAAACAGTGCGTCATCATCTAGTCATGCTAGATGGGCATATTAAAACCAATTTGTATGCCAAAGTCGTAGATGAAAATAAAAAATCAAGGAGTAGAGTCACAAGGGAAAAGGATCACACAAACTGTATTACGTAAATAAAAACAAAGGAATTGCTTTTGTAATCAAGATGTGAGGTATGAATGGAAAATATTCAGAAAAAATCAGGACCTTTATCAAAACTGATTTGGGTCATCGTTGCGATCATAGGCGCAATCTCGTTTGGAATTTTAGCTGTAAGTCGGGGAGAGCATGTTAATGCAGTGTGGCTGGTATTAGCCGCAATCTGTGTGTATAGCATTGCCTACCGTTTTTATAGTTTATTTATTGCCAATAAAGTCTTTGAACTTAATCCCAGACGTCTGACGCCTGCACACCGTCTTGCAGATGGCTTGGATTATGTTCCCACCAATAAATATGTGTTATTTGGACATCATTTTGCAGCCATTGCAGGTGCAGGGCCTTTGGTTGGTCCGATCCTTGCGGCGCAAATGGGTTATTTACCCGGTACGATTTGGCTTTTGGTCGGTGTGGTACTTGCAGGTGCTGTACAGGATTTTCTGGTTTTATTTATCTCTACCCGTCGTGATGGTCGTTCACTCGGTGAGATGGCAAAACAGGAACTCGGTTCATTTGCAGGTGTGATCGTCATGCTTGGTGCTTTGGGGGTAATGATCATTATCCTTGCAGTATTGGCGTTGGTGGTGGTGAAAGCATTGGCACATAGCCCGTGGGGTGTTTTCAGTATTGCAGCAACGATTCCGATTGCTATTTTTATGGGCATTTATATGCGTTATCTCCGCCCGGGGAAAATTGCAGAAGTGTCGATTATTGGCTTTGTGTTGATGATGGCTGCCATTATTTATGGTGGTGATGTTGCTGCGCATCCATATTGGGGACCATTCTTTACATTAACAGGTACGCAGTTAACGTGGGCATTGATCATTTATGGTTTTATTGCTTCAGTTCTGCCTGTTTGGTTGTTGTTGGCACCACGTGATTATTTATCAACTTTCTTAAAAATTGGTGTAATTGCAGGTTTGGCAATTGGTATCATGGTTGCCATGCCAATGTTGAAAATGCCGTCTACAACGCATTTTATTGATGGTACAGGTCCTGTTTTTGCAGGCTCTATGTTCCCATTCTTGTTCATTACCATTGCCTGTGGTGCGATTTCAGGTTTCCATGCATTGGTATCCTCAGGTACGACCCCAAAATTGGTCGACAATGAAGTGAACATTCGTGTCATCGGTTATGGTGGTATGTTGATGGAATCATTTGTCGCAGTGATGGCAATGATTTGTGCAACTGTCCTTGAGCCTGGTGTGTATTTTGCCATTAATGCGCCTGCTGCGGTGCTTGGTACAACGGTTGAATCTGCTTCTGAAGCCGTGCGTAATCTGGGTTTTGTTGTTACACCTGAAGCCTTGACTTTACTTGCTAAAGAAGTTGGTGAATCGACGATTTTATCCCGTACCGGTGGTGCACCTACTTTTGCAATTGGTATGGCACATATCATTACGGAAATTTTTAATAACCGTTCAATGATGGCATTTTGGTATCACTTTGCAATTTTGTTTGAAGCATTATTTATCTTGACTGCGGTGGACGCAGGTACACGTGCATGTCGTTTCATGGTGCAAGATACTGTGGGAATCGTAGTTCCTGCGCTTAAAAACTCACATAATTTTGTGGGAAATATGCTTGGAACTGCAGTTGCAGTCGCAGGTTGGGGCTTCTTTGTTTATCAAGGTGTGGTTGATCCGCTCGGTGGTATTAACAGTCTATGGCCGTTATTTGGTATTGGTAACCAAATGCTTGCGGCAATGGCGTTAACGCTTGGTACAGTGATTTTGTTCAAGATGAAGAAAGAGAAATATGTTTGGGTGACAATTCTCCCAACGATTTTCTTGATTATCACCTGTATGACAGCAGGTTGGCAAAAAATCTTCCATGAAAATCCGAAGATTGGTTTCTTGGCACAAGCCAATAAATTCTCTGATGCGATTGCCAAAGGTGAAATTTTAAAACCTGCGAAAACACTTGAAGAAATGCAAACCATTGTATTATCCAATCAAATTAATGCAGCGCTTTGTGCATTCTTTATGATTGTGGCGATTATTATGATTATTGCTGCGATTGGGGTGATTCGCCGTGCCTTGGCAAGTCCGACACCTACTGTAAATGAAGCGCCTGCGGTATATGCAGACCCTGAAGATACAGTTGTGACTTCGGCGAAACATTAATGCTTGAGAGGTGAGTCAGATGAATCTTAAATTTGCCAAAAGTGGTAAAACGGTGATTTATAAAATCATCAAGATGACCATCATGTCGCAAAAAGACTTGATTTTTAATCCAAAAAACTGGTCGAGAATCGCAACGTTGTGGACGCGTTTACAGCAGAGTTTTCGCTTAATGGTCGGTGTTCCTGATTATCAAAATTATTTGGAACACATGAAAAAAAATCATCCTGATCTGGATGTGATGGATGAAAAAACTTTTCATCGTTATTGTGTCGATGCTCGCTATCCATCTGCGAAAGGTGTTTGAAGAAGTGTCCGTGTTGATGAATTTGTAAAGTTTTAAAGAGAACGGCATTTTAGGATGCCGTTTTTTACATCTAATGATTGGGTCATATTTATATAATTTTATGTGGGGTTGTGTCTTTTAATGGGTTCACAATGCCACTTATGCTAGTTATACCATTTGATTAAAGTTGGATAATATAAATTAAAGATTTGTACAGACTCGATATACATTGAAAGGTTTAAATTGCTTTGCGTAGTTGATGCCTCACTTTTGAAGGATCAAAAGTGACAAAAATCCTTTGTTGGGCAAAGGGTTCATCCATGAAGCCCTTGCCCAACATGGCGACATCCATGTCGCCTGACGAGATAGCATATGTGATTTTGAAGTCAATGAAACAATTGATTTATTTGTATTCTATTACTTTCCAAAATAGATATTATGCAGATTACAGATGAAGAAAATTTATTCATCTGATTTTTTTAAGACTTCTGCGATGTCAACATAGCGCTCAAACTAGTTGAGCTATACATCAACAGTATAAAGTAGGAATAGCCATTGTATTCGCTTTGAGTATTCCCTAAAACCGTGTATGTTAATCAAATTGCTTAAAATTTTTATTGGGGAATAAAAGGTGATTTGGGGAACAGCAGCGCAAAAAGTGTCACAACAAAATCATACAGATGAGCATTTGGATTTAGCCATATATTACCCAAAAATTGATGCATTTTTAACACAAATCAACAGTATCATTTTAGATAAGCAACAACAAACCAAACTCGCATTATGCAGCCTGCTTGCAAGTGGGCATTTACTGTTTGAAGACTTGCCGGGATTGGGGAAAACCACATTGGCGAGTAGCTTGTCACGCCTTGCAGGATTGGATTTTCAACGTATCCAATTTACCAATGATATGCTTGCAAGTGATGTAATCGGCATCAATATGTTCAATCAAAAAGAACATCAATTTGAGTTTAAATATGGTCCAATTTTCACGCAAATTTTACTTGCAGATGAAATTAACCGTTGCAGTCCAAAAACTCAAAGTGCGCTGTTAGAGGCAATGGAGGAGGGCAACGTCACAGTTGATGGTACACGCTATGAGTTGCCCAAACCGTTTTGGGTAATTGCCACACAAAATCCACTCTTTCAAAGCGGCACATACAGCCTGCCTGAGTCACAGCTTGATCGCTTCTTAATGCGTTTGTCCTTGGGCTATCCTTCACGGGCTGCGGAAAAAAACTTATTACAACAAGATTCAAGGCATCATTTAATCGGGTTATTGCAATCTGTATTTGAACAGCAGGAAATTTTGCAATTACAAAGTCATGTCAATAAAATTGCAATCAATGATTTGGTTTTTGATTATATGCTTGATTTGGCAGAAGAAACTCGAAAAGGTCGTCATGGGCTATCCACACGTGGACTTTTGGCATTAAAGAAAGCCGCACAAGCGTATGCGCTGATTGAAAAACGTCAATTTGTCATTGTGGATGATGTACAAGCAGTCTTTGTTGCTGTGGCATCTCATCGAATTGGATTGGGCGAAGCCGAAACACAGGCATTGATGCAAAAAGTCGCTGTGAAAGGTTAATAGGGCTGAGCATGCTAAGAGAAAGGTTTGTCCGATGGCTGCATTTACGTTTTCGCTACACAGGCATCCGTACTTTAAAACAAAATGAAGTCTTGGTTTTTATTTACCAACAAGGTTTTTTGTATTTGGTATTGATTCTTATCACATTTATAGCAGGGGTCAATTATGCCAATAACCTGATTTTAGGTTTTTGCTTTTTAATCAGTGCAATTTTGTGTATCAGTTTTTATTTAAGTTTTAAGCAATTACATGGCGTAAGCCTTGAAGTGATTGTGGATGAAGTTGGCAAGGTCAATGAAGTATTTAAGGTCAAAATTATTTTGCAGCAAGCACAGGCAAGTGCAAAATATTTAAATTTTAAAATCAGTGATATTAAGCATCCAAAATTGAACAATACTGACGCTAAAAATTCAGTGAATGCGTCACAAATCCAATCTGTGCTTTTTCAAGAAAAACAACAAAGCGTTGAAATTCATTTGATGCCTGATCAACGTGGTCAATTTCAAATTCCACCGATTCAAATTTATTCAACTTATCCACTCGGCTTAGTCCGTGCTTGGACTTATATTTATTTAACCGAAAATTATTGGATTGCGCCTGAAGCCAAAGCATTTTCACAAAATTTTCAGCACTATTCCAATACAGGTGAGCCTGATTTGGATGAGTTTAAAGAGCTGAGAAATTTTAAATCAGGCGATTCTCTGCAAAGTATTTCATGGAAACAAGCTGCACGAGGGCAAGGATTATTTGTTAAACAGTTTGAAGATTTGGTCGATACGCATGTGATGCAAATTGAATATAGTAAAATGCCAAGTGGCGACCATGAAGAAAAACTCAGCTTTATGATGGAATTGGTGGATCAATGTGAACAGTCCCAAACGCCGTATAGTGTGATTTTACCGCATGCACAAACTGAAAATGGTGTTGGAGAACGACATTATATTCAGGTCAAAACCTTATTGGCACAGGCATAGGGGCGGTGTATATGAACAAATCCATTCAAATTTCCATACTTTGTGCACTGAGTTTTATTTGGCTAGCGCAAGTTGCGTTTATGCCGATTGCATTGTCGATTTTATTTTTGATCAGTCTGATCGGTTTGGCAGTGTATTATCATAAGAAAAATCAACATGAAATTTTTGATTTTCCGAAATATCCCAAAATTATTTTTGCAGTCTTCGCTTTAATTATTGTCTATGTTGATGCTCGCACATTTTTAGGTGTGGAGGCAGGGACTGCGGTTTTAGCGACATTTTTATTTGCTAAAGCCTTAGAGACTAAGAGCAAGCGGGATTTTATTATCCTGTTCAATTTTGCTCTGTTTGTCAGTGCAAGCTTATTTTTACATAGCCAAGCTTTTTGGATGGCGCTACTGGTTTTATGTTGTTTAATCAGTTGTTTGGTGGGTTTGTATCGGGTGCAGACAGCAAATTTTGTCACTGCACAACCTGTATTGCAATCACTCAAAACCGATTCTTTGCATATTCTTAAATTCATTAGTTTGGCACTGCCATTTTTTATTTTATTATTCCTGTTTTTCCCACGCTTACCACCACTTTGGCAGATCCCGATTCCACAAAATAAAGCAGTGACAGGACTGAGTGATAGTATGTCACCTGGGGATATTGCTGAGCTTTCACAATCAAGTGCTTTGGCTTTTCGTGTGATTGGAAATATGCAACAACTGCCACAACGTTCTGAGTTGTATTGGCGAGCGATGGTTTTGGATCACTATGATGGAACACGTTGGACAAGTAGTTTTATTAATCAACAGGCGAAATCATCTCAATCTTTTGCGCCAAATACAGGATTTCATTATCAATATTTAGCAAGTGATCCAAGTCAACAATGGATTACTGCCTTAGAAAAATCGGTACCTATAGAGAATAAATTTATTTTACGTGAAGATTGGTCAATTGTTCCAAGACGTATGGTCCAACGTACCCAACCTATTCAATTGCAATGGATTGGCAATGATGTAGCTGATGTACAAAATGCTGCGACAAGCCAACATATTTTAAAAAATAGTTTGAATTATCCACTAAAAAATGATGTCCAAGCGCAAAAGTTTGCGCAAAGTTTATATCAACAAAGCCAACATGATCCTGAAACGTATATCAATAATCTATTAAATTGGTACAAACAGGAAAAATTCGTTTATACCCTTGTACCTGGAAAACTTGGAAACAATCGTATTGATGAGTTTTTATTTCAATCAAAACAGGGCTTTTGTGAACATTATGCCTCAAGCTTTGTATTGCTGATGCGTTATGTGGGAATTCCTGCCCGTGTGGTGACAGGTTATCAAGGTGGGGAATTCGCCCCTGATCGACAAAGTTGGGAAGTACGTCAACTTGATGCACATGCATGGACGGAAGTTTATGTACAAGGGAAGTGGCATCGTATTGATCCGACAGCCATGATTGCACCAATGCGGATTGACAATGGTATGCAAAATATGATGAGTGATGACCAAGCGATTTTTGGTGATGCTGATTATTCAAACTTAAAATTACAACATTTGTCGATTTTGCGTAATTTAAGGGTGTGGAGTGATTACGCAAGCTTTCAATGGCAAAGTAAAGTGGTAGGTTATGATGTTGATAAACAAAATAGTTGGATGAGAAAACTTGGCTTAACATCGAGTTATAGCTTTGGTTTGGTTCTGATTTTTGGCGTGATGGGGTTGTTATTATTGTATTGGGGAATCAGTAAATTTTTAAGCACTCGAAAAATTTCGACTGTAGAGCGATTCATTTTAAAATTTAATGATCAATTGGAAATGGCTGATCAAAAAGTGGCATCTGAAACCTTTCAACAATGGATGATTCGCCTGTCTCAACAATCTCCGCAATCTGAATGTTTTATGCAAACCAATCAAATTTTTCAAAAAATGGTATATTTAGCTGATGAAAATCAGGAAGATATCCAACAATTTAAAATTTTGCTTAAAGAGTGTGCGAATGAGTTGCGGAGAAGAAATTAATACTTGTCAGATGACAGAAAAATGAATACTATGTTTTCACATTAGGTTTATAGCTCAGTTGGTTAGAGCGCTACGTTGACATCGTAGAGGTCACCAGTTCGAATCTGGTTAAACCTACCAAGATTTTTATTGATGTATATCAATAATATAAGGGCAAAATTGTAATGATTTTGCCCTGTTTTTATGTCAAATAGGTCAGCTTTGAGTAATCAAAATACTCAAAATTTGCATTAAAAACTGCTTTATATTTCGCTTTTGGGCGCCAAATTTGAAGAACGTATGGGTCTTTAAGGATTTTGGTGCCCAAATTACGGCCCCAAATATTTAGAGTTAGTAATTATGCAAAAACCTGTCAAACGTGGCAATGCCTGGCGCATCCAAGTCAAATACAAACATCTCCGTGATGCAGCTACTCGCGATACTCCTGAAGAATGCACTCAATGGGCATATAAACGCCTAATAGAATTGCAACTTGAATATGAAAAAGAACTAGAAAATCTGAATAAACCTAAATGTACCTTACGTGAGCTTTTCCACCTCTATTATGAAAAGTGTGGCCAATTCAAAAAAAGCAAAGAATATACACGTAATCATCTAAAGTGGCTTGATCGTTACTATGGCGATCTAGTTGATAAATCTATTCATGAAATCACACCAAAACTTATTACAGAAAATCGTGATAGACGTTTGAAGATGGTACAACCTGCAACTGTACATAGAGAAATGAGTTTAGGATCCGTGGTATTTACCTTTGCTGTACGTGAAGCATTTCTAATTCCATCAAATCCATTTAACTTGGTTAAGAAACCTATTAGATCGCAATCACGGCAAAACCGTATTAGCCAAACACAGATTGAACAGATCCTAAAAGGTTTGGATAATTATCATGAAAATATGGTACCAAATACACCAGGACATTTTGTTGCTTGGTGTTTCTTGTTTGCGCTTGAAACAGCAATGCGTAAAGGTGAAATTCTAGGTATCCATAAAGAACATGATCATGGTGATTATGTCCATTTGCCTGATACCAAGAATGGCACTTCACGTGATGTACCACTTTCACATAAGGCTAGAAAGCTTTTAGATTTATTACCTGATCAAAAGGGTAGCTTGGTTCCTCATAGTTCTAATTCTTTCAGGCTGCTATGGCAGCGAAATTTAAAACGCACTGGCTTAGATGGTGAGTTAACGTTCCATGATACACGGCATGAAGCAATCACACGAATGGTGAATAATCAAAAACTCCCTGTAGAGATATTGGCAAAAGTAACAGGGCATAAAACGCTGAGTGTATTGGTGAATACTTATTACAATCCAACAGCTTCCGAGATAGCAAAAATGTTGAATGCTGCTTAAACTATGCCCCATTGAATGGGGCTTTTTTATTTATGAAAATATCAACATTATCTTTAACACAGTTAGTTCAACAAATTTTAGATGATGATGGCCCAAATCGTTTGACAGGTGCCAAAATAGTAGAGCTGTTTAATTGCTTTGGTTCAAGAGATGATTATGATTTATTGAATGAACAAGGAAACTTCCCTTCTAGAAAGATTTATACCAAAAATAAATTAAATGAATTTAATGAAACACCTCAATTAAAACCTTTAATTGAAAGCTTAGTGGACGATAGAATATGTCAAAATCCAGAATTAAGAGTTGAACATTTAAATAAAATTTTGAAATTTGATGGCTATCAACTTGAGAAAGATATTGAAGGTATTTTTCGTTTAAAAGGTAAAAATTTTAAAGAAAATATAGATTTAAAACCTGTTTTTGAAGATATTGAAAAACAAGTTATTGAACAAATTAATTCTGCAAAATATATGATTTGGGTCGCTGTTGCATGGATAACATCTAGAGAAATTGCAAATGCTCTTTTTAAACAATATAGAAAAGGTCTTAATGTCAGAATTGTTGTAAATGATGATGATTTAACCAGAACTAGAGGTATTGATTTTAAAATAACAGATATGGAATATTATAAAATTTCACCTATGAATGCTCACTATAAAAATGTTATGCATCATAAATTTTGTATTATTGACTTAAAAACAGTCATTACAGGTTCATTCAATTGGACTAACAAAGCAAGTTTTAATAATGAAAATATAAATATTATTCATCAGCGTGATCAAGCTGAAGCTTATGCAAATGAGTTTCTGAAGTTGATTGAAAATATTGAACGTAAATAAAGGGCAATAAGCCCTTTTCTAATTTTTACGTCTAGCACCACGTTTGGCAGCGATAACATTTAAGTTCTCTAGAACAGGTAAAACTTCTTTTGGATCGTATAGGTGTTTATTTTCATCACCTTTATTAAACGCACCAACTTTTTCAATAATTGTTTTGCGAGAATAATTAAAACGTTTTGCAAGCCAAGCTGCTGTTACACGGTGAGGTAATTCTTCAGCTTTTAATTCAACGATTGTTCCACCTGCGAAATCATCACCTAGGAATAATTGTGGTGGTTTACTTGCTTCAATGACAACAATATATTTATTCATCATATAATCTTAATCCCAATCAGATTGGATCGCAGAGGGTCAGCTATACGATCCGATTTTTCTTTGACTGGCGATTCCTCCATTAATATATTTTTAATGTGGCCAAACTGCTTTAAGCTGTGATTTCTGCTTCACGACGTTCGGCAGCTTGCTCAATTAACAATTTTTCTTCAGGACTAAATTTGTTATAAGGATTGCTTTCGAGTTCAGCCCAAACCTGATTTATTTCATCTTGAGTCGTGCATTTTTCAATTCGTGTAATTGCACGATCTACCGCTGTGTCTGGTGCCGACTGCGCCTCGCCAAAAATATCACCTTGGCTTAGGATCTCTTTGCGTTGTGCATAAGAGGTTAAAACTATTTGGTGATGCTCATCTGTCATTTGAGCCTTATTTTCAGTGATGCGTTTAGCGACCACTTCAAGTTCTGCAACGTCCTTAGATTCCTGTATCTGTGCGATCAAACCATTTTTGACACTAATACTTTTAATCTCATTAACTACAGGTGCTTTTGATTTGTTAAGTTCATCAATCTTTTGCTGAACTGCATTTAAAACATAGGTCTTATGAGCATCAGTTAAGATTTCATCACCCTGGATAAAGGGAATGATTGCTTGTAAATCTTGAGAGTTTGTAAAGCCATTGATTTGATCTAGTATTTGTTTACGCACTTGTGCCGAAGTTGATTTTTTCTCTTCAACTGGTGGTGCTTCTTGCTGAGTTGATTCAGGCTTTTTTGCTTCAGTTGCTTCAACATCAGTGACTTTAAATTTATTCGATTGAGCAGTCCAAAACTTAATTAACTCGTTACGTTCAGCTTCATCAGAAAGGGCATAGATACTGCTTTCTAGTTCCTCTAAAGCATCTAATGACTTAGCTTTTAAGATTAAATTTTTGATGTGTTTGAAATCAGATGCATTTACTACAGTTGCTTCTTGCTCTGGTGTCACATCGATAATACGGTCTTGCTCTTCCTCAGCAGAGCGCAAGCCCATCAATAGCTCAGGTGCATATACACGGCCGAAGAATGATGCAGCACGATAACGAAGCATTTGCTCAGGCATAGTTTGCCATTTACTGCCTTCTTTGGTGTACCAACCTTCTTTTACTGCCATTTCAATGGTAATTTTAGAAGATTCAAGGCGTTCACCTGTTTCTTTTTCAATTGCCCAAGCAGTGCAGCTAAAGTCATGGATTTTAACTTTTTTGGTGACATTTTTTTTCTGACGGTTTTCCCACACTGTTTCAGTGCATTCGACTTCTTTTTCGCCTAAATCCTCAATTTCAAAGCGTAGCGCAGAAAAACGACCACTACTATTAATGCCAGCCATAATGAACTGTGATGACCAGCTTGGTCGACCGTTGACCAAGTAAAGGTTTTGCATAACCATTAACGGATCTGCACCCATGCGATTAGCCATGTTCAATGCAATGATGCAGTTAGATAAGCCGTTCGGGTTTGGTTCTTCACGCCATTGCTGATTACCATAGCTATCTTTGCCCGCTTTCTTTTGAATCGTTGCGCGGTACTGTTCAGGCACAAGGGTAGAACTAGACAACATTTTCGCAATGCGTTGCGATAGCTCGAAAGACTCAAGGTTTAATAATCCAACTGATTGTTGAGTTGGTGCAGACATTTGTGTTTGAGCGTTCATGAATAAAATTCCTTAAATTTGAATAAATCTGTCTTAAAAATGAATAAAATTAGTGAAAATCAGCATCTAGGGCTTGTTTGGCCATATAAGATGGTAAAAAAATGTCTTCAATTTCTTTTGAATAACCATCCCACTCATTGATCAACAGCGACTCGGCAAGCAATTCTTTCGCTTTGTTATAGCGAGCATCACCAACACTTAAAAATAGATCAGAAGCGTTGTACTGTTTAACGTTGAAGGGAATAGAACTTTCAGCGGTGAGAAGAATAAAAGGGGGCTTATCCTCTGTTTGGTAGTACTGCTGGAAGCCTTCGCGGTACATCGATGCTGATAAGTCGTAACCAAGGTCAGCACATTTTTTCGAGAAAGCGTGAGGACGTGCATCCGTTGTTGTTTTCACATCAAGAATCAAGCCGTTTGGAAAATTCTTGCAGGGCACTATATGGTAGTCGGGACGTACACGAAGTTTTAAGCCGTACACAGGATCTGTGAAGAATATGCTTGCTTCTGCCATGCCGTATTCATTCATCATGAATTGGTATGTACTTAACGTACGCAAGTTATTTGCGATGCGTTCAGCGCCATCTACCTGTTCTTGAGTAACCAAAATTTTTCCCTGGTCCGCTTCCTCCCAAGCCAAAGCTTCTTCTTTGCCAGCTTTGGTGCGCTTATCAAACTTTGGAGCAATCACAAATTCTGATTCAAATTGCTCAGGTTCAAGAAACATGGTGTGCGCTAAAGTCCCAAAGTTCATTGCCTCTTTGGTTTCTTTTTCTGTTTCTTTCAAAATATTTTTTGAATAGAAATGAGCACCTGAGCGAAGCATGTCTTTAAGCTGACTTGAGCTAAATTCAGGACGAGCGTGATATTCATCGTTACTCATTTTTTCAATGAGTTGGGCAGGGGTTGAAAGTTCTACATAGGCGTTCATTGGTTAGCTCCCCATTTTTCTGCACAATTGTGTGCGATTAAATTGCCAGCTCCAGTGCGCCAAACAATGCCGTACTCACCATCCATTCTGAAACGTAAGATTTCATCTTGTGCAAGATGGGCATAAACATCAGCACCATTATCTATAAGCCAATTACTAAATTCTTCAACTTGGCTTGGAAACACTGCTATACGCTTTTTATATTGTTTTGTACTGCCATAACGAGCACGTAGTTTTTTCCAATCGTTCATGAATGCTGCTCCTTATTTTTAAGGACAATATGTATAGGTGCTTCACGAAAACTTGTTACGCAAGTCATAGTTCCATGTAGCTGTTTACGCTGTTTGCTATCTAAATTTCGCCATTTAGAGATAGTCCAATTACCTTTTAGTAAACCTATTGGTGCTGTGTGCTGCATAGATCCGTAGCTATAGCCGTTTTCCTCACACCATTTTTTAGCATCGCGGTAGGCTTCAAATTCACCTTCTCGGTGAAAAGTAATAACTTGATCAACCACATTAACCTCCAAACATTGCAACTAATGCAGCAGTGATAGCAAACCAAAACACCAAAGCAATAAGTGCAAAAATTGCAAATTCTTTAGCATTGGCAAGGATGATCGAGAGGCGTGAAGTACGCATTTCAGCAGCAGTTGGCTCTTGGTAGAGCCGAGTCGTTTGACTCTTAGTAGGTTTTTGTTTCATAATGATCTCGCTTTATGTAAACCGCCAAGGGTCTCAGTTCTTCGGCGGTTTTTTGTTTTTAGAAGTTGTGTGGTTCTGCGCCACGTTGCTTCGCCATCTCACGCACAGCTTTTTTGCTATCAAGCACAATGCGTTCACCAACTGGACGTGAATCAGCACTCAAAATGAGTACATGGTTTTTACCTTGTTTGAAATAATGAGCTTTCATTTGAAGGTCTCGTTGTGGGTACGAGATGAATATTAGCAAACCTATATTTATAGTCAATAGGAATACTTATATTTTTTATATTTGGATACTAATATTTTTATATTGATAAAAAATACCACTTTGTTAGGTGGTATTTGAAATAATTTATATATTAAATCGCTTCTTTGGTGTTAAAGAGATCGTACTCAACTGACCATTTTTGATTCTTATTATTGAACTCTGGTTTTGCTGTTGCAGACACATAACCAATACCTTGAATATTATTGAAATTTTTTTCAGTGATTATGGTGTCGCACTTCCAGTAGACCAGCGAACCTATCCTGATAAATTTTGAAAGTTGCTCACTATATCCATGCACAAAAACAATTTTCTCATTA
>NZ_LQXQ01000025.1 GCF_003268395.1 Acinetobacter sp. CFCC 10889
CAGGTAGCGGCTTCGGTGGTAACCAAGGCGGTTTCGGTCAATCAACTTCTGGTTTCGAAGGCGAAACTAAATTTGAAGACTCACAAGATGACGAAAACAATCGTTAATTTTTAAAATTTAATGATGTTAAGGAAGGCGCATAATTTGCGCCTTTTTTTATTGATCTAAAAATATTAAAAAAGCCAATCAAGATATGGATTGGCTTCTGATGTTAAGAAAGATTACTTTGCCTGATTGTTTGTATCATCTAGGCTTTTGTCTTTAATCTCAACATAGGTATTAGCACGCAACTCGCGTAACCAACTGTCAAGTTCAGAGTCAAATTGGCGTTCACCTAAAATCTGACGTGCCATGCGTTTTTGATATTCAGCAGTCATATCTTGTTTACGTACATCTTGTACTTGTAGGATATGCCAACCAAATTGCGTTTCAAAAGGTTGACTGATTTCACCTGTAGGAATGCTTTGCATCACTTTATCAAACTCAGGCACCATCATACCAGGGCTTACCCAGCCTAAGCTACCACCATCACGTGCTGAGCCTGGATCACTTGAGTATGTTGCAGCCAATGTTGCAAAGTCACCACCCGCTTTTAAGCGATTAAAAATACTTTCAATGCTCTGTTTTGCATTCTCGGGGCTTACAACTTCTGTTGGTTTGATCAAAATATGACGAGTTTCATATTGTGTCACTAAGGCTTTTTGTTCATTGCCTTTACGCTCAAGTAGTTTAAGTATATGAATGCCGTCTTGTGCTTTGATTAAGTCTGTGGTTTGTCCTGCATTTAAAGTACTTACACGTGCAGACAATTCAGCAGGAATGTCAGATAAAGGACGGAAGCCCATATCAGCCCCTTCAACCTTAACTTGGTCGTTGCTGAATTTTTGCTCTAATGCTTTGACGTCATTGCTGTTATTGAGCTCAGCTTTGATTTGTTTTGCTGTATTTTCAAGCTCTGTAGCATTTTCACCTGAAATACGCACATGAATAACATGGGCTTGGCTACCAACTGCTGCTTGTCCTTCAGGTGATTTAAGGAAATTTTCTACATCTTGGTCAGAGATTTTGATACGTGACATGACTTGCTGTTGACGTAAACGCTGAATGAGTAAATCATCTGAAATACGATTACGTAAACCTTCATAAGTTCCTGGTGCCATTGCATCTAGTTTTTGCTGGAATGCTTCAAGTGAGCTTGAGCCAGACTGATTGGCAACTTTGAGTACTGCATCATTTAAGGTTTTTTCTTCAATTTTTAAACCGTAACGCTTTACTTGTTCCAATTGCGCATTTTGGATAATCAATTGATTTAAAATTTGACGTTGCAAAAATTGAGCAGGGGGCACTTCTTTTTTTTGTGCTTGCAGCTGATGTGCAGCTTCAGCCATTCCTTGTATTAAATCGCTTTTTAAAATAGCACGATCACCAACTACTGCAATGACTTGGTCAGTTGGTGCGGCAAATGTCGGCATTGATGAAGAGATAAACAGTGCGAGAGCAGTAGCCTTAAAAAGTTGTTTTAAATTTTGTGTCTTCATTAATGTGTCCAAGTTTGATTAATTTTATCGAAGCCTAAGATACGGTTTTCAAGCAATGAGCTTAATTTGTTATTTAAGCCACCTAAGCCTTTGAGTGTAAACTCTACCATGACAGCACGTTTTGGTTTGACATTAGGATCATTTACATTGTCTAAATCATTAAAGTATTCACGACCATAGAGTGAAACACCCCAACAGCATGATTCATAGTTGACCCCTGCGAGATATTCACGCGCAACATTATTGTCCATGTCATATTGCACATGACCCATAATACGCCAATTATCTTTGACAGGTTGTATAAATGATGCAACTACTTGATCATATTGGTCTTGTCGATCTGGTAAATAATCACGATAGAAATAGCCTACATTATACAGATTGCCTTTATTTCCTGTGTAATATAGTTGGAAATCACGTTGTGCATTATCACCATTTGACATCCATGCTGAGTTGGCGCTGACAGTAAAGTTTTCGCTCAGTTGACTGGATAGGCTGAGAACGGGACCTGACTGGCGGTCAGTATCAAATTCATCATTGTATCCAACTTTATTGTCGAGTGTGACACGGCGGTCTTGGAAGTAAAAACTTTGTCCAATGCCTGCACGTAAACGTTCTAAGCCAACAGTATCAAATAAACTATAACTTACCCCTAAAGATAAGAAATTGTTGTCTTCTAAACGGTCATGTCCATAGAAACGGCGTGGATTAAACAGTTGGTCATAACTGATCGATGCTGTAGTTGAGTCAAAGTTAGGATAATTGTTTTGGTTTTCATACGGCGCATAGGCATAAAATGCACGTGGGCTAATGGTTTGTAAATATTTGCCTTCACGTTCAAAAGTTAAGCCTGTATCAAAGGTAAATTCAGGCACAACGACGGATTTATTTTTGTTGTCATTGGTTTGGTTGGGATTGGTTGCATCGATACGATCAATAGTTTTTTGGTCGTAAAACGTATTTAAAGTACGCACACTGGCTTGTGGAATTGCAAAACCCCATGGGTTGCGGAAGTTATAACGTGCTGTGAATTCGTTATACAGTCGTGTACCACTCGGTTGATATACCGAAGAGCTGCTACTGTTAATTGTATTAAAATCATTAATATCTTTTTGGAAATATGCAGTGTCGTTATTAAGCTCAAACTGTAAACCTTGCGGATTTCCTTTGACATAATTGACCAATAATTGTGGCAAGCGGGCATAAGGTTTATCAAGATCAGAAATGCTTTTGTCTAAAGTTTGGAAGTCTTCTACACGTAATTTTGCATTTAAACCTGGAATACCATGTCCATAATTTAGCTCCCAAGCACGGCGCTGGTTGAGCTCTGTACGTGAGTTTGGATCACTATCTAAGTCTGAGAAAAAGTCTTTATCTGAGACATAGTTATATTCCAAATTGGTTGACCATTGATCATTGATTTGCCACGCATGTAATAAATGTAAATCTTTACGATCTTCATCATTATATTCTTTGTCGGAAGGTAAATAACTTCCCCAAATACGACCTGCACCAAAATCTTCAGTTAAATAACGAAACTCAGCTGAGCTATGGATACCACGATCACTGATGATACGAGGTGTAATGGTCGCATCATAATTTGGTGCTAAGTTTAAATATACAGGGACTGATGTTTCAAAACCACCATCGTTGGTAAAACCAAAAGTAGGATTTAAAATGCCTGTGGTGCGCCGGTCATCAATCGGGAAGTTAAAATAAGGTACAGCTAAAACAGGGGTATCTTTAATATACAATTTTGTGCCACGTGTGACACCACGCCCAGTCTCTTGATTGAGTTCAATCTGTTTGGCTTTGATTTGCCACGTTGGTGTTTGTTCTGGTGGGCATGTGCTATAACTTGCATCTTCAAGTACCATAGTACTTGGAGAGGTTTTTTCGATCTTTTTTGCATGTCCATGTGCATGGGTTGCTTCAGCGATATAGAAACTATTGTTGAGTTCGCCTGTTTGTTCTTTTAAATTGTAATCAATTTGGTCGCTTTGGGCGATCAAACCCCCTTGAGCCATTTGCACATTGCCCTTGGCTTTGGCAAAGGTTTGAGTTTGGTCGATCACGACTTCATCGGCACGTACCATACGCCCATTTTGGTCGATGACCACATCACCTGTGAGTGTAGAGTCACCATTGGGATTGTAGTAGCCACGATCAGCTGTGATGACTGAGGTGGTTTCTTCGGGAGAAACCGCTTTTTGCTCAGTATTAAATGGTGTGACCCAAACGCCATCACAATAACGGTTACTTACACTGTCTATATTACGGACTTGTGCTTGAGCTGAGTCTTTATTGACATAATATTGGTTATAAAAATTCTGCCCAGAATAGTTTTCCTGAATCGCAGATTTTAAGGTTTCGTTGTCCACTGCAGACGCAGTTTCCGTAGATTCGGCATAGCTGGACACTGAACTTCCGCAAAGAAGTGTCAAAATAGCAGTCGCTAAAGGATTAAATTTAAACTGATGCTTCATTTGTCTCATTAACCAAGTATGCAGATCGCAATTAATTATTGTCGAATCATAGAGAAAAAGTTGATAAGTAGCTACACTTAGCACTTCAAAAAAACAGCCTGTAATAGATTTAATTGCAAATGAAAACACAACGTGAACAATTGATACAAACATGGATAACATCTGTACTCAATTCAGATCAATTTGAAATCAACTTTTTAGCAGGCGATGCTAGTTTCCGTCGTTATGCACGAATTAGCTTGAATAATAAAACATTTATGTTGATGGATGCACCTCCTGAACAAGAAGATTGTGTACCTTTTGTGTCGATTGATGAATTCTTTGACGCTCATGGCGTACGTGTACCGCATATTGTGGCAAAAGACCTTGCGCAAGGCTTTTTATTGCTCGAAGATTTTGGTGATGTTTTGTTATCAACTTTGCTTAATGATGACACTGTAGATGACTATTATGCACAAAGTTTTAAGCAATTGGTGCAACTACAGATGATCGAAGGTGAGGCACATTTTCCTGCATATGCTTATGAAAAGCTAATTTCAGAAATGGAGTTGCTGACAGATTGGTTATTGCCTTCTTTAAAAATTCAGCTTACAGCCGATGAAAGTGCTTTGATTAAGCGTACTTTTGCGATTTTAGCCAATGCTGCCTTGGCACAACCACAAGTCATCGTGCATCGTGATTTTCACAGCCGCAATTTAATGAAGCTTGAAAATGAAACAGATTTGGGTGTGATTGATTTCCAAGACGCAGTGATTGGTGCGGATACTTATGATTTGATTTCGATTACTCGTGATGCTTATGTGCAGTGGAATCCTGAACGTGTTTATACATGGTTTAAAGTGTTCTATGACTTGTTGCCTGCGGCGCAAAAACAGGATCGTGATTTTGCACAATTTAAACAAGATGCGGATCTGATGGCGATTCAACGTCATATTAAGATTTTAGGTATTTTTGTACGTTTATTTGAGCGTGATGGAAAATCAGGTTATCTCAAAGATTTACCGCGTGTGATGTGGTATTTACTGGAAGAATCTAAACCGTATGCAGAACTACAACCATTTATGCAATTGATCCATGCTAAAGTTTTGCCCGCTTTTGAAGAAAAATATGGCAAATATGAGGTTGTTGCATAAATGAAAGCCATGATTTTAGCCGCAGGTTTAGGGAATCGGATGCGTCCTTTGACGCTATATAAGCCAAAACCTTTGCTTGAGGTGGGTGGAAAAGCTTTGATCGTTTGGCATATCGAAAAATTAAAAAATATCGGTGTGACGGAGATTATTATCAATTCAGCGTGGTTAGCGGATGTATTGATCAGTACGCTGGGTGATGGTTCACAGTTTGGTGTGAGCATTCGTTGGACACGTGAAGATGAGGGCTTGGAAACAGCAGGTGGTATTATCAATGCTTTGCCTTTGCTGGGTAATGAGCCATTTATTTTGGTCAATGGTGATGTGTGGACGACATTTGATTTTGCATCATTGTTAGATGTGAAACTCGGTGAAGATTTGGCACATTTGGTTTTTGTGCAAAATCCTGAACAGCATCCAAAAGGTGATTTTACTTTGGCAAATGGTCGTGCTTATACTTTTGATCAAAATGTGCAAGGTGAGAATCTGACTTTTAGTGGTGTATCTGTGATTGACCCTAAAATGTTTGATGGTTTGGAACATGGAAAGCGTCCATTAGCTCCATTACTGAAACAAGCGATGTTGGATGGCAAAATTTCAGCAGAAAAAATGTCAGCCACTTGGGTGGATGTTGGAACGCCTGAGCGTTTAATGGCTTTAGATCTACAGATTCGACAAGGTGAGTACGCTTAAGTCCGTGTTAATGCGCTTAATTGCGTATTAACTCGTCGTTTACTAGTGTTCCACGCTCAAGAAATCGGTATACTTTGACAAATTTTTAAGAGATGTTGTGCGTTTATGCATCCATATTTTCAAGACTTAAAGCAAGGCAGTGAAAAGCTTGGGTTACAACTCAGCGATGAAGCACTTGGGCTTTTATTAAAGTATCAAGATGCACTTGTGCTGTGGAACAAAGCATATAATTTAACCGCCATTCGTGATCCTAAAGAAATGTTAGTGAAACATCTTTTGGATAGTCTCAGCATTTTAAATGATTTACCTGAAGGTCGTTTGCTGGATATTGGTACAGGTGGTGGTATGCCAGGCATGATTATTGCGTTGTGCCAACCTGAACGCCAATGTGTGTTGCTAGATTCCAATGGTAAGAAAATTCGTTTTCTGAAACAGTTTATTGCTGATTTAAAATTGCAAAACGTGGTTGCAGTGCAAACCCGTGTGGAAAATGAAGACAGCATCCAAGAATTAGGTCAGTTTGATGTGATTACCAGTCGTGCCTTTGCATCATTAACGGATTTTGTTGCTGCGTCAAAACCATTTATGCATGCCAATAGCGTGATTGCATCAATGAAAGGTCTGATTCCAGAAGATGAAGTTGCACAGATGAAAGATCAGTTCAGTTGCGACATTATCGAATTGCGTGTACCACGCTTAGACGAACAGCGTCATCTGCTTTTATTAAAACAAATTTAAATCATCTTTTACATTGGGGTTACCATGGCTCAAATTTTAGCAATCGCAAACCAAAAAGGTGGCGTAGGTAAAACCACAACAGCAGTGAACTTAGCTGCCTCTTTGGCAGTTTTAAAGAAGCGTGTTTTATTGGTTGATATGGACTCGCAGGGCAATGCCACGATGGGTTCAGGTATTCAAAAAAATGACCTATTGTATTCTGTAACCGATGTTTTGTTGGGTGAAGTGCCTATAGAAACAGCTATTACTAAAGCTGAAGTAGGCTATAAAGTTTTAGGCTCGAACCGTGATTTGGCGGGTGTAGAACTGGCGATTGCGGATCAGGATGGACGTGAGTTTATTTTACGTGAAGCCTTACAAGAAATTGAACATCAGTTTGACTATATTATTGTCGATTGTGCACCAAGTTTGAGTTTGATTACAGTCAATGCTTTGGCAGCAGTACACGGTGTTTTGATTCCAATGCAGTGTGAGTATTATGCTTTGGAAGGGTTGGCAGATTTAACCCAGACGATTGATAAAATTCAGCAAGCACTAAACCCTGAGCTGGAAATTATTGGTGTACTTCGCACTATGTACGATGCTCGAAATGCTTTGACCCGTGATGTTTCTGAAGAGCTAGAGCAGTATTTTGGTAAGAAACTTTACGATACGGTGATTCCACGTAATGTACGTTTGGCAGAAGCACCTGCACATGGTTTACCGATTATTTATTTTGAGAAAAGCTCTAAAGGTGCAGTTGCATATCTTAATTTAGCAGCGGAAATGTTGAAAAAAAGTAAAGTGAAAAAAGGAAGTAAAGCATGACCATTAAAAAACGAGGCTTGGCAAAAGGTCGTGGCTTAGATGCATTATTAGGTTCAATTCAAAAAGAAAAATTACAACTTGAAGCACAAGCTTTAGATCATGGTCAATTAAAACAAATTGATGTGAGTCAGTTAAAACGTGGGGAATATCAACCTCGCCGTTTTATCAATGAACAAGATTTACAAGAGCTTGCAGCATCAATTCAGAAACATGGTGTAATGCAGCCCATTGTGATTCGCCCAATTGACGATGCAGAAACGCCTTATGAAATTATTGCAGGTGAGCGTCGTTGGCGCGCGGCACAAATTGCGGGATTAACAGAAATTCCGGCAATTGTACGTGATTTGAGTGATCAAGTTGCCATTGCTTTGGCATTGATTGAAAATATTCAGCGTCAAGATTTGAATCCAATTGATCAAGCATTGGCATTGCAGCGCTTTCATGAAGAGTTTGGTTTAAGTCATCAAGAAATCGCAGAAACTGTAGGTAAAGCTCGAACAACAGTAAGTAATCTATTGCGTCTTTTAAGTCTTGCAGATGAAATTAAAGATTTGATGCAACAAGGTCTGTTAGATATGGGGCATGCCCGTGCTATTTTAACCTTGAAAGCCAAAGATCAATTGCAAATTGCTAAAATCGTGATTGAGAAAAGTTTGTCTGTACGTCAAACTGAGCAGTTGGTGCGTGACTGGAATACACCAAAACAAGAGAAAGCTAAGCAGATTGCACCAGATGTTGAGCAATTAACACAAAAGTTGACTGAACGTTTTAGTACGAATGTTAAAATTGATTACAATAAGCAAGGAAAAGGTAAACTTGTGATCAGTTATAACTCATTGGATGAGTTGGATGGTATTTTAAATATTTGTTTGGCTGAATAATAAAACTTATAGATCATATTTTAAAATTAAACTTGGGGAATAAACATGTGGGAACTCATTAAAGCGGGTGGTTGGTTGATGCTGCCACTCGTATTGTGTTCAATCTTTACCATTGCTATTTCAATCGAGCGCTTCATTCGTTTGCGCCGTGCATCGGTATTGCCAAAAAAATTGCTGATTCAAAAAAATCAGCCAATCACAGCGGTGATTGAAAACTTAAAAGCAGATCAAAATGCGAGCCAAAGTTCATTGGGATTTATTTTTCATGAAGGTTTGGATGCAGCTGCTAAAGGCGAGCAATTTGCACGTGCACAAATGGAAGCTACAGCTTCTCGTGAAATTTCATATTTAGAAAAAAATATTAATTTCTTAGGCACATTGAGTGCTGCTGCACCATTATTGGGATTATTAGGGACAGTTGTGGGGATTATTGAATCATTTTTGGTGATTGATTTGGGTTCAAACTCTAATCCAACCATGATGATTCCAGGGATATCAAAAGCCTTAATTACAACAGCAGCAGGGATGTTGATCGCAATCCCTGCTTTGTTTGCTTATCGTTATTTTCAACGTTTGGTACAAGAATATGTAGCAGAGTTGGAGCAACAAGCAACATTATTTCATGCAGCTTTGTTTTATCAACAAAATGATACAGCACAAACTGACAATGACTTGAAAATCGCAGGTTAGAGATAGGCAACTTCAATGAAATTCAAAAGAAAAAGTGTTGAAGATCTGCATATTAATCTCACACCCATGATTGACTGTTTGTTGTTTATTTTGGTGTTTTTATTGTTGACCACTACATTTACACAGCAGAGTCGCATTAATTTATCTTTGCCAGATGCGCAAGGTGTGCCACCAAAAGACTATCAACATAAAATTGAAGTCGTGGTAGACTCAAGTGGGCATTATGCAGTGAATGGGCAAGCTCTTTCATCCAAAGAAACCGCAGATTTGAGTACAGCAATCAAGCAAACAGCACAGGATCGCCGTGATCTGATGTTTGTGATCGCTGCTGATGCAAAGCAACCCATCAAGATGTCATTCGTGTGATGGATATTGCAGGTCAACTCGGTTTTGTTAATATTAACATTAGTACCAAAGTTCCATCCCGAGGTTATTAATTAGTGAAACAAGATTTCAAAGTCTATTTACGACTATTAAGTTATTTAAAGCCATTTTGGGGCATAGCGATTTTAGTCGTTTTAGGTTTTGCAATAAATGCAGCAACGGAAGTTTCTGTTGCGAAGCTGCTAGAAAAAATCATCACTGCTATTCAGGAAAAAGACCGCAGTTTTACTGCACTATTTCCTGCCTTAGTGGTATTGCTCATGTTTTTTCGTGGTGTGGGTTTATTCATGGGAGGATATTTCACAGCAGTTATTTCACGAAATTTAATCTTTAATATTCGTCAGGAAGTCTTTGCAAAATTATTGCGTTTACCTGCGCAATATTATTTGGACAATAGCAGTGGGCATATCACTGCTAAGATTATGTATAACGTTGAGCAGTTGACCGCAGCATCGACTGAATCGCTAAAAACTATTGTGCAGCAAGGGTTGATTACCATCGCTTTACTGGGTTATTTGCTTTATGTGAGTTGGAAATTAACCTTATGTATTTTGATTTTTGGACCATTGATTGGGGTGATTATTCGTAAAGCCTCAAAACGTATGCGTAAATTGTCTACCCAAGTACAAAATACGATGGGTGATGTCAACCATGTGGTGCAAGAATCAGTCAATGGGCACTTGGTGGTAAAAGGTTTTGGTGGACAAACTGCGGAGCAAACCCGTTTTCGAGATCACTCTTTAGAAAACCTTAAACGTGGTTTGAAAATGGTGATCGTGCAACAATTGAATAGTCCAATTGTGCAACTCATTATGTCAATTGCGCTCAGTATTATTATGTGGATTGCGCTTAGACCAGAAGTTATTGGCGATATGTCAGCAGGTGGATTTGTTTCCTATATCACAGCAGCAGGGATGCTCAGTAAGCCGATTAAAGCATTGACAGATGTAAATGAAAAATTACAACGTGGTATGGCAGCAGCGCATTCAGTATTTGAATTGTTGGATTTACCTGAAGAAAAAAATACAGGGACATTAACACCAACTTTACATGGAAATGTTGAATTTAAACATGTCAATATGACTTATGCTGATGGTTATCAAGCCATTTCAGATTTTACCTTGTCGATTAAAAAAGGTCAGACGGTTGCAATTGTTGGGCGTTCAGGTGCGGGTAAATCATCTTTGGTCAATTTGCTCATGCGTTATAATGATGTGAGTTCAGGGCAAATTGAACTGGATGGACATCAAATTCAAGATATTGAAATCACCTGTTTAAGAACCCAAATTGCGATTGTGAATCAACAAGTGGTGTTGTTCAATCGCAGTATTCGTGAAAATATTGCCTATGGTCAGCTTGAAAATGCCACTGATGAGGAAATAGTTGCAGCAGCGAAAGCCGCTTATGCACATGATTTTATTATGGCATTACCACAAGGTTATGATACAGAAATAGGTGCACAAGGCTTAACTTTATCTGGTGGTCAACGTCAACGTATTGCGATTGCACGTGCGATTTTGAAAAATGCCCCGATTTTAATTTTAGATGAAGCGACCAGTGCTTTAGATAATGAATCTGAGCATTTTATTCAAAAAGCATTTGATGAACAGATGGAGCATCGTACAACCATCGTGATTGCACATCGACTTTCAACCATTGAAAATGCAGATGTGATTGTGGTTATGGATAAAGGGCGTATCATTGAGCAGGGTACGCATGCGGCATTGTTGGCACAGCATGGCGCATATCATCAATTACATGAACGTAGTTTTGAGGAATAACACCTTATGTCTATTGCGCAAATCATTCAAAATGCTTGGAATCGACAAGCAAAATGGTTGATTGCTTTGCGCCCATTATCATGGTTGTATCGTTTTGGTTTTGTGGTGAATCGTCAACTTTATCTTTCAGGTATAAAGCAGCGCTATTGTGCACCTGTGCCTGTGATGATTATTGGAAATATTACTGTGGGTGGCAGTGGTAAAACACCATTGTTAATTCATTTGGTGAAATATTTACAAGAAAATGGTGTGCGTGTTGGTGTGATCAGTCGTGGCTATGGTGGTCATGGTCCTTTTCCTGCACAAGTCACTTTAGATTCTGTGCCCGAAACAGTAGGTGATGAGCCATGTTTGATTGTGCAATCTACAGATGTACCTATGGTTGTCGGCTCTAATCGTAAAGCCAGTATTGAGCTGTTATTAAAACAACATAAGCTTGATTTAATCATTAGTGATGATGGCTTGCAGCATTGGGCATTAGATCGTCAAATTGAATGGATTGTGTTGGATAATAATCGTGGCTTGGGGAATGAAAAACTATTGCCTGAAGGTTATTTGCGAGAGCCTGTATCACGTTTACATCAAAGCACCGTGATTGAGCATGCGCATACGCCACAATCAAATTTGAATATGCATTTAGAAGTTGCTGCTCCATATTTACTGAATCCAAGCTATGATCAAGCTGAAATTTTTGATGCAAGTTTGGACTATTATGCAGTGGTCGGGATTGGTTTTCCCCAGCGTTTCTATCGCACCTTAGAAAGTATGGGGGTGCAACAATTTCAATGCCATGAATTTCCAGATCATTATGATTATGAAATTCAAGACTTACAGTTTGAAGATGCTAACCCAATTATTACGACTGAAAAAGATGCTGTCAAATTATTGCCATTATTAAAACAACATCCTCATTTTCAACGTGAAATTTGGGTGATTCCTGTGGAAGCTGTGCTTTCAGATGAATGTTATCACGTCTTAAATCAGCAATTGGCTGAACTCGGTATTGCGCTTTCACAAGGTAAATAAAATGAAACATATTGTTATTCCTGCACGTTATTCAAGTTCTCGATTACCTGCTAAACCATTGTTGTTGATTCATGGTCGTCCGATGATTCTACGTGTTGTGGATCAAGCAAAAAAAGTTTTGGATTTTGATGACTTGTGTGTCGCAACCGATGATGAGCGCATTGCGGAAGTATGTCGTGCCGAAGGTGTTGATGTAGTGATGACCAATCCAAATCATCCATCAGGTACAGATCGACTGAGTGAAGTTGCACGCATTAAAGGTTGGGCGGCTGACGATATTATTGTCAATGTACAGGGTGATGAGCCTTTATTGCCCGCAGCATTGGTACGTCAAGTGGCAGACTTGTTGGTGGCAAAACCAGATTGTTCGATGTCAACTTTATGTGAGCCAATTCATCAACTTGAAGAGTTTGAGCGTGATAGCATTGTAAAAGTAGTCATGAGCAAGTTGAATGAAGCTCTGTATTTTAGCCGTTCACAGATTCCTTATGATCGTGAAGGTGCAAAACAAGATGTAAAAACCTTACACAGCAATGCTTATCGTCATCTAGGACTTTATGCTTATCGTGTACGTTTATTACAAGACTATGTGACTTGGGATATGGGGACATTGGAGCAGCTTGAAAGTTTAGAGCAACTGCGTGTTTTGGAAAATGGTCATCGCATTGCAATTGCTGTTGCACAAGTAAATTTACCACCAGGTGTGGATACACAAGCAGATTTGGATCGTTTAAATGCTATGGATGTGTCAAATTTTGAATAATTGGCGACAAAAATGAGTATGAATTCATCCAATGATCAAGTTTATCCGTGGCAAGAACAAGTGTGGAAAACCTTAACAGGGCGTTTTCCACAGCTTGGGCATGGTTTATTATTTTATGGTAAAAAGGGTTGTGGTAAACATGCATTTGCACAGCATTTTTTGTCATGGGTATTGTGCCTAAATAAACGTGCTGATGCAGCTTGTGGTGAGTGTAGTAGTTGTTTGTGGTTGAAATCAGATACTCATCCAAATTATGTGCATATCAGTACCGATGAAGACAACAAAAAGCAAAATGCTAAAATTAAAATCGAAAAAATTCGTGAACTTTTACCTTTTGTGCAGCAAACAGTAGACGGTTGGCGGGTGATCGTAATAGAACCAGCAGAAGCCTTAAATATTGCTTCAGCTAATGCTTTACTGAAAACCTTAGAAGAGCCAGGCGAAAAGGTGGTCATTATTTTATTGGCAGATCATTATTTAAAATTACCAGCCACCATTCGTAGTCGTTTACAACATTTTGCTTTGGATCGTATTTCATCTGAACAAGCACATGGTTATTTACAACAACATTTAACGACAGCCTCTACACAGCAAATTCAGTTGCTCATGAATTTGTCCAATCAAATGCCGTTACAAGCGATGAAGTTGGCAGAAAAAGAATGGTTAAATCGCCGTTCTGAGTTTGTGCAAGATTGGCAAAAATTAGTGATACAGAAAAGTATGCCAATGCAATTTGCGACCAAGTGGAATAAAGAACTCAATTTTCAAGATTTTATTGAAATGTTTGAATATTTAATCGGTGATGTGATTGCTATAAAATTACAACAAAGCATTAAAAATACCGATTTGACCTTAAATCTACTCGCAGAACAGTATGCTTTAGAGGTATTATTTTCAGTCTATGAAGGTTTGCAGCAGTCAAAAAGAAAAGTTGATCAAAACGTGCAAACCAATCTAATTATTGATCAACTTTCTATACAATTAATGAATGTTTCATAATTTGGGGAAATAATGATGCAACCACGTATGGGCGGTTTATTGCAGCTTGTTATTGCAGATCGTGCAACTTTACAAGCAAGTTATATGTCTTTTGTGCAAGGTGGTGGTTTGTTTGTACCATCAAATCAAGCTGTGAAAATGGGTGAGGAGGTTTTCTTGTTAGCAACTTTGCCTGAACAGTCACAAAAGATTCCATTAACAGGAAAAGTCATTTGGATTTCACCAAAACAGTCAGGTAAAAAGCCTCAAGGTTTTGCGATCCAACTTAGTGGTGAAAAAGGGATGTATTATAAAAGTGAAGCAGAAAGATTATTGGCAGGGGTGAAAGCGTCTGACCGTAATAGCTTTACCATGTAAACAGCCTAGATTGAAATATAGGAAAAATCGTGTTTGTTGATACTCATTGCCATTTAACGTTATTAGATCTTACGCCTTATGCGGGAGATTTGGATGCAGCACTACAACAAGCACGTGATGGTGGTGTGTCCAAATTTATGGGAATTTCTGTAGATTTGGATGATCATATTGCATTATCTGCGATTGCTGCACGTCATGCTGATGTTGGCTATAGTGTGGGGGTGCATCCATGTGAAGATGTTGCCACTATGCAACGTGCTACAGTGGAAAAACTGGTTGAATTGGCACAGCCTAGCAATGTTTGGGCGTTGGGTGAAACAGGATTGGATTATTTTCACAGCACAGAATTTATTCCTGAACAAAAAGAATGTTTTGCACGACATATTCATGCTTCACAAATCATGAAAAAACCTGTGGTGGTACATACTCGTTCTGCAAAACATGACACTGTAGAGATTATTCGTGCTGAAAAATCTACACACGGTATTTTGCATTGTTTTACTGAAGATTGGGAAACAGCTAAAGCAGTGCTAGATTGTGGTTATTACATCTCATTTTCAGGTATTGTGTCATTTAAAAATGCGCAAGACCTTCGTGATGTTGCCAAACAAGTTCCATTAGATCGAATTTTAATTGAAACGGACAGTCCATATCTCGCACCCATGCCGTATCGTGGTAAAACCAATGAGCCAAAATACGTTCCCTATGTAGCCAAAGCCTTAAGTGATGTATATGATAAAACACCTGAGGAAATCGGATTAATCACATCACAAAATTTTGAAAATTTGCTCAGACAAAATTAAATTTAATGCCGTAGATATAAGATTAAGAAGAGAGTTTATCGAGTGAAGATGGATCGTCAGGCTCAGTTTAGAGCAAGAGAAGCATTAATTTTTCAGGTGGCTGAACAGTTATTGTTAGAAAATGGTGAATCAGGCATGACGCTTGATGCTTTGGCAGCCGAATTAGATCTCGCAAAAGGGACACTCTATAAACATTTTCAGAGTAAAGATGAATTGTATATGTTGCTGATTATTCGTAATGAGCGCATGTTATTGGAAATGATCAAAGATACAGAGAAAGAATTTCCTGAACATTTGGCGTTTTTTATGTTACATCATTTGCATCATCCTGAACGTACTGTGTTATTTCATCAGATTGAAGAGCGTTTATCGACTACAGGGCAAGGGATTCATCATTTATTTCATGAACTATATCAAGTCCGTAAACAACGTTTACGTATTATCATTCGTATGACGGATCAATATTTAGCAGATATCGAAAGTCAAATGTCAGGACGTGATTATTTAGCTTCGATTTGGTCAATCACACATGGTGGTGCAGCCATTCTCAATTCAAGTTTTTATCAACGCTATTTAGGCTCAAGAGATACCTTGCGTGTGGCATTGATTGATCAAGCATTACTGATGCCGAAGCATGCGCAATCTGTTGGTGAGTTTAGCTAAGTCATGAATAAGCCATCACTATTTATTCTACAAAAAGGTTTTACCTTGATTGAATTGATGGTGGTGATTGTGATCGTAAGCATTATGGCATCTCTGGTGGTGCTGAACATTGGTGGTGTGGATCATCGTAAAGCTTTGCAAGCACGTGAGTTTTTATTGCTTGATTTAAAGAAAATAAATCGTGATGCCAATGATCAAGCACGTGTCTATGCACTTGATATTTTGCCTGCCACAGATGTTGCGCCATTTCGCTATAAGCTTGTGCAATATCAGCCTTTTACTGAAAATGCTGACAAAAGTTTAAGGCTAATTGAAGAAAAACCGTGGAAAGAAGTACAAAGCTTTGATCTACGCAGTTTACCTGAACGTGTGTCATTTACTGTGCAAAGCCAAGAACACCGTTTTGTGAATGCCAATAATACTGATTTATTGGGAAATAATGCTCCTAAATTGATTTGGTTTGGCAATGGCGAGGCAAAACCTGTCAAAATTCAAATGTATTATGATCAAAAGCCGATTGGTGCTTTGATTGATTTGGATTATTTGGGGAAAGTCACAGATGAAGAGTAAAGACACGAGATACATATCCTCATCGTATCCTTGGACAAAGTATTGTTCTATTTATTCTTTATCCTCAAACAGAATTTTTGATCTGACGACGGGATCGAATAGCAATGTGAATTACTCGAAGCATAGTTTCTCATCTTGCGCTCGGGCAAAGAGTTACTTTGCTATCCCTCGTTCTCAAACGCAGTTTTCGGACGAATTGAGCCTTCTAAAAACACATTTAAACATTCGAAACAAAGTTTCTCATCTTGCGCTCGGGCAAAGTGTTACTTTGCTATCCCTCGTTCCTCAAACGCAGTTTTCGGACTTGCGACACGATCGAGCAGTGCTCGATTGAATCGTGTCTCAGGATTTACCTTGATCGAGGTTGTGGTGGCATTGGCGATTTTTGCGGTAGCAGCGATGGCACTGACCAAAGTGGCGATGCAATATACTCAGTCTACCGCAAATTCGATTTTAAGAACCAAAGCGCAATTTGTGGCACAAAACCAAGTTGCATTGATGGAAATTAATCAGGAACAGTTGACAGGAACGCAGTCTGAGCAAATTACTTCACAAGGTGAACGTGGCAGGTAGACAAAAAAGCTGAAAGCACGATTAGTCCAGAGATTAAAAAAATAGATATTCAGATCAGTTTGTATAATCCAGAAAGTAATAAAGTGGAAGCAGGCATTACCAATGTCGTGTTTTTTAATTATCCACAAAAAAATGTTCAATCCTAGTGTGAGTTGTAGTTATGTCCTATAAGCGTACAGTACGAGGATTTACGCTGATCGAACTCATGGTTGCAATTGCGATCTTTGCGGTATTGGCAGCATTGGGTTGGAAGATTTTTGATTATCTAAGTAAAGTGAAAGATCGTAATGCGATGCATGAGCAAAACTTAGGACAATTACAAGAGGCATATCAACAAATACAACGTGATACTGTGCAAATCATTCCAGTAACGGGAAGTATGGGACAACAAATTTTACCTGCTTTGCAACTGGATAATCAGAAATTAAGTTTTAGTAAAACAGGTATGACCGATCCTTTAAAACAAGGAATTGCCAGTTTTGAACGGGTTGAATACGTTTATAATGCTCAAGATAAAAAGTTGTATCGTTTAAAATATAGCAACTTAAATCTATCTGCTGCGGCACAGCCTTTATCCAGTGTATTGCTCAATGATGTAGATCAATATCAAGTGACTGCGCTGAATCCAAATGAGGGAGAGCGTTGGCCTGATGAAAATGCATTTAATGAACGTCAATTGCCCCGTGGTATTAAAATCAAAGTCATGATTCGTGATGTTGAATATGAATGGATTTTTAGTGTATTAAATACGGATTTTTTACGTGTTGAAGAGAAGCCATAAGAAAAATAATAGGTCATTAAATTTATGAAACAGCAAAAAGGGATCGCATTAATTACAATCTTAGTGATGGTAGCCTTGGCAACCATTCTTGCTGCAAGTATTGCTAAACGTCAGTATGCGACCAATGAGAATACTGCGGTCTTGATGCGACAAAATCAAGCATTGAGTTATGCTAAAAGTGCTGAAGCTTTCTTCTCAGAATTGTTGATTCAAGATGCGCAAAACAGCCCGAATACAGACAATCTACAAGAAGTCTGGGCAAAACCAATGCCCGCTTTTCCTGTGGAGGGAGGATTTATTTCAGGTACATTGAAAGATGAGTCTGGAAAATTTAATTTGAACAGTCTGTTTAATTCGGATGGGAAAGTGAATGAGGAAAATAAAGCCTATTTTGAACGGATTTTGGTACGTGTCGGCTTGCCTGCTGAGATTAGTCAAGCGGTGATTGATTGGCAAGATCAAGATGATATACCAATCGGTGCGATGGGTGCAGAAAGTAGTTATTACAATGGGTTACAGCCGCCATACTCTGCGGCAAATCGTCCCTTTTTTAGTGTGGAAGAATTGAAATTGGTACGAGGTTTTGAGGGTGAAAAATACGATTTAATTCAGCAATATGTGTCTGCATTACCTGATATTTCCAGTAAAATTAATATTAATACAGCACCTGCTTTGGTTTTAGCTGCAATTGATCCAAAACTTGATGTGGCACAAGTGGCAACTTTGCAAAAGCAAAAACTAGAAAAAATGGAAAATTTTAATAATGTGCACGATTTATTAGGGGCTGATCTGTTTAAAAGTATCGAACCTGCAAATAAAGCCATTGCAGAAAAAGTTTTTGATGTAAAAAGTAATTATTTCAAAGCGGAAATAGATGTAGCATTGAACAATCGAAATCGCCAAATGAGCAGTTATTTGATGCGTAAAAATAATAAAGTTACAGTTTATGTGCGTAGTTTGGCACCGTTTTAAAATTAATGGTACTCCAAAAAGCATACTGATGATATTGAATGAAAATGATTCGGTTGAATGATGCTCGATCCGTTTTTATTATTCCAAAAAATCAACAAAATATGCTTTTACGTCTTGATGATGAAAGGAGTTTGATGCTGTATGGGGATGAATGACTTTCATTATGTAAAAGTGTAAAGCGATCTAGGTAAGCAAAATGGTTTTTGATACATTGACCAACATTGAATAAAAATCTGAGTCACACGATATGTATAACAAAATGACCAAAATCGCTTTAGCTTTTACGCTGCTATCAAGTTTAAGTGGTTTCGCAGTTGCACAAGTCCCGAAAGATATTGATCAAGTTCTCAAGAAAATCACATTACCCTTACAAAAAACCGAAAAAGAATCTGAGATTGTGACCAATTATCACTATCAGGACAAAGCAAAAAATAGCCTTGTCATCGGTCTAGCCTCTGATTTTATTGATGTTAGTTGGACATTTAAACAATCACCTGATGAAAAATCAGAGGTTGTGACTCAAGCCCAAACAGTGACTCAAACATTATTGGGTGAAGAATGGAACAGTCTTTATCGTGCAATTACTGACGGTGGAACATTGGATTATTTATCACAAGATGATGGGACAGTGATCACTGATGCAGGATGTAGTGATACGCAGTGCGGTTATCAGGTCAAGTTAAGTAAATGAAAGACTAAAATAAAAAACCTCTAGAGGGATAATGCCAGTCAGTTAAGGATTTTTGAATCCTCCCCTTGCGGAACATGTTCCTCACCTTTTCCAAAGGAGGGATGAGTAGCTCAGCTATGCAAGATTACTAAAAATTATTTTAGTTACAAGAAGTTTCCCTCTTTTTCCTTGTACCATATATGGTTCAGGGTTAGGGGGTAGGAATTTTTCAAATAATTTTGCTTAACTGATCAGCATTACTCTAGAGGGAGGTTTTTTAAGGTGTTTAAGCGAGTATGAGCTGATGTTGTTGCATATCTTCGAGCCAATCACTTACATCGAGTTGATTTGCAATAGAAAAAGTTTCATTAAGTTGGAAGATCAACAGTGAATCATGCATACTCATAATGTTGGTTAAATGTTGACGAATAATCGCAGCATCATATTTAGTATTGATCAGCCATGTATTTTGATTGACACGAATTGCATGATCATAATCTTCAATGGTTTTATGAACTTCATCAAAATGATCAGGATAGATTGAGTTTAAAATAATTAAATAGTTCATCAGAACAGCCTCCATAAAAGACATTAAAAATATCTTTTATCTAAAATGTGATGAATATCACTGTATTTTCACTCTAACATTAAATTTTTTGATAAATTAGGAAAGTGTCTGACAATTTTCTATAGGGTTTGGGCATTTGGTTGCTGAACGTTATTATTTTACATTCTGATTACAATAGGGCTATTGAGGCTGTTACATAAAAAATGTTCAAAAAATTTAAAAAATGGTTAAATTAGGGTAAAATTCACTTTAAATTATTTAAACAATAAGCTCATCAAATGATGGGCTTTTTTGTTATTTCTCCCCTAAGTAAATAGTTTGAGGTCACACTATGTTAGTTAAAATCGAAGATGGTTTTTACTTAAACTCGGTACATATTATTGCAATACGTGTTTCTAAAAACATGATTAATCAGTATTTTTCTATTGATATTGATTACACACCTAATAGTTACAAAGCATCTGGGACTTATCATAAGCAGTTCCAAAATAAGGTGGATGCAGATGCATTTCTGCAAAAGCTGAATCAACAAATCGCTTAATAGAATGAATTAAAAAACAGTGATTTAAAGGAAAATTAAAGGAAAAGGAATTCATTTTCAATAGAGCAAGTGATGAATTTTTCATCAAATTGTCTAAAAAATATGCTCTATTTCAAAAAGATCTCTAGATCATTGCATTCAGTATAAATTGCTTGATTCACAAAAAACTTACTTTTAATTGGCATGATTTTAATTTTTTATATAAAATACCAACCAGTTGGTATGTTTATTTTGCTAAATTGATAGAGTAGAGGATAAATAGATGACTCCTTTAATACAAGCCTATATATTATTGGCTTTTGCCATCGTATCTGAAGTGATTGGCTCAACATTTATTGTAAAATCAGCAGGTTTTACCAAATTAGTACCATCTTTAGCGGTCTTAGTGTTATATAGCATTGCTTTTTACTTACTTTCACAAGTGGTAAAAGTTATTCCTCTTGGTATTACCTATGCGATTTGGGCGGGGGTAGGGATTGTGCTGACTGCATTTTTAGGTTTTATTGTATTCAAGCAAAGCCTTGATCTTGCAGCAATGATTGGCATTGCTTTGATTATTTCAGGTGTAATCGTGATTAATTTGTTTTCGACAACTGCAGGGCACTAATTTGACTCAGATCCATAATGCACATCAACGCAAAAAACAGCCTGAAAAAGTTCGACAGCTTATTTTACAAAATACCATGCAACTTGCCGCAGAAAGTGGTGTGAAAGGTGTATCTATTCAAGCAGTTGCAGATTTATCAAATGTCACAAAAGGTGGTGTATTTCATCATTTTCCTAATAAACAGAGCTTAATTGCGGCAATGATTTGCAGTGCAATGCAGACTTTGGATGATGAAGTTGAAAAATATCTAGCAACACACGCGATTGAATATGGTTGTTTTACACGTGCTTATATTGAGCTGACATTAACCAGTGAAAATTTTGGGATTGGTTCATTGTGGTCAGCATTATGTCTGACATTTATTTCAGATCAGGCTTTTTGTGCAGAATGGAATCAGTGGTTAGCACAACGTTTGGCTCGACATCAGGTGACTGATCAGGATATGAATTTGCAATTATTACGTTATGCTGCGGATGGTGCATGGTTAATGGAAGGATTTAATCCTGAAAATCAGCAAAAATTAATCGAAATTAAAAATGAGTTGATTCAAAGAACTTTCTTAAAATATTAAGATTCATGTAATTTTAAAATATGCTGATAAAATGGATGAGAGCAGGCTGTGAATCTGGTGATTTTTTGTTTATACCTTTTGCTTATTGCGATGAACGTTAAAATTAATCCTCAGCGTCAGTGTTTTGCTTTATAATCAAATTTCTTCACTATTTTTTTGTAAAATTTGACCTATGTTAATTCGTAAGTTATTTAAATTTGAAAATGCACATATCGTGCGTAATTGTACCTCGGATCGTTGTAAACGCTCGATTCATGGACACAGTTATAAAGTAGAATTATTGCTTAAAGCTTCGAAGCTTGATCATGGTCAAATGGTCTATGATTTTGGGCTACTCAAAGGTGTGATCAAAGACATTTTTGATAGTTTTGATCATGCAATTTGCTTTTGGCAACATGATAGTGCTGAGTATATTCAAGCCTGCAAAACCTTTAGTGCACGTTGGGTGGCTTTACCCGTTTCACCTTCGGCAGAACAGTTTTCACGTATTTTCTTCTTTTTAGCACAGCAGGTTCTCCTGTCAACCATTACTGAAAATGGTGAGGGTGATGTGGAAGTTTATTCAGTGATTGTGCATGAAACGGATACGGGATATGCACAAAGCTTTATTGAAGATATTGAAAATGAGCAAATGGGCATTTTGAGTTTGGATCAAATTATTTTTTCAGAACAGGTTCAAGCAGAATGGCATGATCCAGAAATGTATGAAAATTTGAAAAAAGGTTTAAAGTTTCAAAATCCTACAGTGGACTTGCAAGTGAAATTGTAATTTTTCATACATAGAAATGATTTAGATTTAAGATGGATTAGCTTTAGGGCTGAGAGTAAATGAAGGATGGAACACAGTGCAATTCACTGAACAAGAGCAAGCAAAATTAAACCAAGTGCGCTTGGATGAAAGTTGGAAAGCAGGTTTAGCTGAGTTTTTAGTGGGTCCAAAAATGGATCATTTACGTGCATTTTTAAAATCACAATTTGCTGAAAATAAGCAAATTTATCCTGATAATTCCTTAATTTTTAATGCATTAAATACTACTCCTTTACATCATGTGAAAGTGGTGATTTTGGGACAAGATCCTTATCATGGTCCAAATCAAGCACATGGTTTGAGTTTTTCGGTACAAAAGGGGGTTGCATTACCTCCATCTTTGCGTAATATCTTCCATGAATTGAATAATGACCTTGGAATTGCTGCATCAAAACATGGTGATTTAACACGATGGGCAGAGCAAGGGGTATTGTTACTCAATAGTGTATTGACTGTTGAAGCTGGACAGCCAACTTCACATCAAAAACAAGGTTGGGAAGCATTTACTGATACTGTGATTGATGTGATTAATGAGCAGTGTACGCATGTAGTATTCATTTTGTGGGGCGCTTATGCACAACGTAAAGGACAACGTATAGATCAAGAAAAACATCTGGTATTAAAAGCTGCGCATCCCTCACCTTTGGCAGCTAATCGTGGTGGTTTTTTTGGCTGTAAGGCATTTTCCAAGGCAAATAATTATCTGAAACAAAATGGCATTGAGCCAATAGACTGGCAGCTGGACGCATGACAAATTCTCCCGAAAGTAATCTTTATCATCCTGATTTAATCATTGAGGAAGCAGCCAATGGTTGGCGTGTTATTCGATTAAATCGTCCAAAATCTCTGCATGCTTTGGATGAGTCCATTGTTGCAGCGTTATTGAAATTATTTGAAGATTTTCATAAAGATGATCAAGTTAGAGCGATTTGGTTGGATTCAACCACACCAAAAGCGTTTTGTGCGGGTGGTGATGTTCGTAAATTGCGTCAACTGGTCATCAATAATGAAGTAGATACAGCCAATCAATTCTTTAAAACAGAATATGCTTTAGATTTGTTGTTACATGATTATGCTAAACCAATTGTGGTTTGGGGTGAAGGTTATGTGATGGGTGGTGGTCTAGGCTTATTTATGGCTGCACCTTTTCGCTTAGTGACACCATACTCACGTTTAGCAATGCCTGAGGTAAATATCGGTTTGTATCCTGATGTTGGGGCGACACGCTTCCTTGCAGATCGTGGACCAGTAGGCTTATTTACAGGTTTAACAGGTTCGATTATGACTGCCGCTGGCGGTTATGGGATCGGTTGGGCAACTCATATCTGTGATGCGCAGCGTGATGTGGTATTGCAAAAGCTGATTGATATTGATTGGGATCATTATCCAGCAGGGGATTTCCGTGCATTGGATGATACTTTAAATAGTTTACATCGCCCAGTTTCACCGGGACCTTTACAGAATTCACTTGATGTAATTCATAGTGTTTGTCGTGGTGTGAATTTTCAACAAGATTATGAAGCGATTATTGGTTTGAGTGAAGCACGTAGTGATTGGTTGCGTCAAGCCAGTGAAAATTTGCAAAAAGGCTCACCAAGTACTGCAGCAATTACATGGTTATTATGGCAATGGGGACGTCAAGTTCATCCTTGGAGTGAAGTTTTTGAGTTAGAAGCACAAATTTCTGACTGGAAAATTCGCCATCCTGACTTTGTAGAGGGTGTTCGTGCACGCTTGGTCGATAAAGATTTATCACCGGAATGGCAAGAAGTTGAATCAATGACATTGAAAGGTATTCTTGCAAGTGATCCGCCAACTAGCAATATTGAAAGTTGGAATGCATTGCTTCGTCACTATGATGTGATTGTTTAAATAGATCAATGTCTGAAACACAAAAAACACAAGATGAGTATTGGATGCAGCAGGCTTTTGAGCAAGCTGCATCTGCTGCTTTACAAGGAGAGATTCCTGTAGGTGCAGTGCTTGTGAGTCAAAATACAATCATTGGGCAGGGCTACAATACGCCAATTTCTGCACATGATCCAACTGCACATGCGGAGATTCAGGCTATTCGCCATGCCTGTTTGAGCATTGAAAATTATCGCTTACCTGAAGATGCAACTTTGTACGTGACCTTAGAGCCTTGTACGATGTGTGTGGGGGCATTGATTCATGCTCGAGTTAAACGTGTAGTTTTTGCTGCGACAGAGCCAAAATCTGGATCTTTGGTCAGCAGTCGGCAACTTTTAGAGCATGGTTATTACAATCATATTTTTGAATTTGAAGGCGGTTGTATGCAAGAACAATGTTCACAACAGCTTTCTGAGTTTTTTAAAATGCGCCGTGAGCAAAAAAAGCAGCAACGGTTACACGAAAAGTCATTAAAAGATCAAATAAAGTAAGTTAGAATAATTAAACTTTGACAATGTGTATTGTCATTTAGATAAAGGAAATAAAAATGAATTCAATTCAAGTAAAACAAGAGTTTAATGCACCGATTGATCAAGTCTTTGATTTACTATCAAAACATGCCACTTATAATGTTGCCTTTGCTCCAATTCAGGTGGTACGTGTAAAAGATGCAGCTGATCCAGAACGTCCAGATGGTTTGGGGTCGATTCGCCGTATGGGTTTGGGTCCCATTAAGCCGATTCAAGAACAAATTACTTTATTAGATGTGAATAAACGCATTGAGTATAAATTGATTAAGAATCCTTTAATCAAACACCATATTGGAATTATTGAGTTTACTGAGCTTGCTGCAAATAAAACTCGTGTCGATTATACGATCGAATTACAAGCACGTGCACCATTTGTAAGTAAATTAATACTTGCACAGCTTAAACTAGCCATTACACTGGGCTTTAAGAAATTAGCAAAGTCTGTTTAATTGGAAACACAATGACAATTCAAATTATTACGATTGATGGGCCAAGTGGTTCAGGTAAAGGTACACTCGCAGCAAAATTAGCAGCGCATTATCAGTTTCATTTACTAGATTCAGGCGCGATCTATCGTTTACTTGGATTGTCGTTACATAAAAAAAATCTGCTTGATGTGTTGGACGATGCAGATGTTTTGAAACAATGTGAAAAAATTGCAACCAATTTAGACATCAAATTTGTGACTGAGGAAAATTCAGCAACACAAATCTTGTTGGATGATGAAAATGTCACGGAAACCATTCGTACAGAACGTATTGGTGAATTTGCTTCAAAAGTGGCTGCGATTCCTGTACTTAGAGCTGCACTTTTTGCACGTCAACGTGCATTTGCGCAAACACCTGGTTTGGTTGCAGATGGTCGAGATATGGCAACTTCGATTTTTCCAGAGGCACAAGCAAAAATTTACTTGACTGCATCAGCAGAGTCACGAGCAGAGCGTCGTGTAAAACAGTTGCAGGCAATGGGCTTGGATGTTAAAATAAGCGACATTTTAGCGAACATACAGGCACGTGATAAGCGTGATATGGAACGCACAGTCGCTCCATTGAAGCCAGCTCAAGATGCATATATTATTGATAGTTCTAAATTAAATATCGATGAGGTATTCAAATTGATGACTGATTTTATCGATGCTCAGTTAGCAAAATAACAAATTCAGTGGAAGCATAGCTTGATCAGTTTTATACGGACTATGTGGAGACTTAACTAAACCGGCCTTGTCTGATCCAAGACCGCTGACTTTTCTAGGTATATCATGACCGAATCTTTTGCAGCCCTCTTTGAAGAAAGCGAATTAAACCTCAACGTTGAAAAGGGTGCAGTCATCCAAGGTATCGTTGTTAGTATCGATTCTGATTGGGTAACTGTTGATACTGGCCTTAAATCTGAAGGCGTTGTATCTCGTGCTGAATTCTTAAACGAACAACGTGAACTTGAAGTTCAAGTTGGCGATACTGTAGATGTTGTTGTTGAAGCGCTTGACAACGGTATGGGTCAAACAGTTTTATCACGTGAAAAAGCGAAACGTGCTGAAACTTGGACTAAACTTGAAAAAATCTTTGAAGACGGCGAAATCGTTACTGGTGTTATCTCTGGTAAGGTTAAAGGCGGTTTCACTGTTGACATCGGTCCAGTTCGTGCGTTCTTACCAGGTTCTTTGGTAGACACTCGTCCAATCCGTGACACGACTCACCTTGAAGGCAAAGAGTTAGAATTCAAAGTAATCAAACTTGATGCTAAACGTAATAACGTCGTTGTATCTCGTCGTGCTGTTATGGAAGCTGAATCTTCAGCTGACCGTGAAGCGCTTCTTTCTCAATTGGAAGAAGGTCAAACAGTTACTGGTACAATCAAAAATCTTACTGACTACGGTGCATTCGTTGACCTTGGTGGTATTGATGGTCTTCTACATATCACTGATATGGCTTGGAAACGTATCAAACACCCTTCAGAAGTTGTTGAAGTGGGTCAAGAAGTTACTGTTAAAGTACTTAAATTTGACAAAGAACGTAACCGTGTATCACTAGGTCTTAAACAACTTGGTGAAGATCCATGGTTAGCGATCATGAACCGTTATCCTAAAGGTTCTATCGTTAAAGCACGTGTAACTAACTTAACTGACTACGGTTGTTTCGCTGAAATCGCTGAAGGCGTTGAAGGTTTAGTACACGTTTCAGAAATGGATCATACGAACAAAAACATTCACCCATCTAAAGTTGTTCAGATTGGTGATGAAGTTGATGTTATGGTTCTTGAAGTTGATGAAGAACGTCGTCGTATTTCTCTTGGTATCAAACAAACTCGTGCTAACCCATGGGAAGAGTTTGCTAAAGCACATGAGAAAGGTGAAAAAGTTTCTGGTACGATTAAATCGATCACTGACTTTGGTATCTTCATTGGCTTAAACGGTGGTATCGACGGTCTAGTTCACTTGTCTGATATTTCTTGGAACGAACAAGGCGAAGAAGCGATTCGTCGTTACAAGAAAGGCGACACAGTTGAAGCTGTTATCTTGTCTGTAGATGCAGAAGGTAACCGTATCAGCCTTGGCGTTAAACAATTGAACAGCGATCCATTCAATGACTTCTTAGCTGCTAACGAACGCGGTGCGTTGGTTAAAGGTACAGTAACTGCAGTTGACGCGAAGGCGCTACTGTTAAGTTGGCTGATGAAGTTGAAGCTTCTTTGAAAGCATCTGAAATCAACCGTGATCGCGTTGAAGATGCAACTAAATTCTTAGAAGTTGGTCAAGAAGTTGAAGCGAAAATCATCAACGTTGATCGTAAATCTCGCTCTATTAACTTGTCTATCAAAGCGAAAGACGAAGCTGAAGAGAAAGAAGCGGTTGCTAACTTGAAAACAACTTCTACTGCTCAAGACAATGGTCCAAAAACTATTGGTGACTTGATCAAAGCTCAAATGAATCACTAAGTTGCTGTAAAAAAGTATTATTAAATGTAATTAATTAATACTTTTTATACAAATACTGTAAAAGGTAGCGTAGTATACGATCACTGCGCTACCTTTTTGTATTTAAAAAGGATATTATTTAAAGCAAGCGAATAGCATTAAAATGAAATGAGGTCGTAGATGACAACTGAAGCACTTAACAAATCTGACTTAATAGAACGAATTGCACTTAAAAATCCACATTTGGCTGAGCCATTGGTGGAAGAGGCTGTGAAGATTATGATCGATCAAATGATTGCATCATTATCTGGTGATGATCGTATCGAGATTCGTGGTTTTGGTAGCTTTGCTTTACATCATCGTGAGCCACGTGTAGGTCGTAATCCAAAAACTGGTAAATCAGTAGAAGTGGCTGCGAAAGCAGTACCACATTTTAAACCTGGTAAAGCACTACGTGATGCAGTAAACGAGTCTGCGAATTAATAAAATTCGAATGGGGTGTGTATGCGCTTTATTTTAGGTTTACTCTTAATTGCAGTGTTTGTTTATTCTCTAGCACTGGTATTAATTAATGGAACGGAATTGCCTGTAGACCTATGGTTTACACAAGTTCCTGCAATGCGTTTGGGTTTATTATTATTATTAACTTTAGCCATTGGGATTGTTTTGGGATTGTTGATTGGTGTACAAATTTTCCGAGTATTTCAAAATCATTGGGAAATTCGCCGATTACGTAAAGATATTGAACATTTACGGAAAGAGCAAATCCAAAGTGCACAATTGGCAGCGGCTGAAGCGGCTGCAAGTGCGCGTCATGAAAAAACCGTGATGGATGTTTATCCTGACGATAAAAAACTCTAAACACAGCCATTCTTTAGACCCCCAATCATGATAATAATGAAAGATTGGGGGTTTATTGTTTGTTTATTCTCATAATGATTCGAATAATCACCAAGCATCGCATTAATTCTTGGTAGTCCTCTCGATTATCTTTATAATAAGGCACCTTATTGTGATGGAAAGATTCTCTTGAGTATTATTGTTGCCTTAGATGCTAAAAGCCAATATGACGCATTAACCATCGCTGATCAGTTAGATCCATCACTTTGTCGTCTTAAAGTGGGTAAAGAGTTATTTACGCACGAAGGTTCTTCGATTGTCAAAGCATTACATGATCGTAAATTTGAAGTATTTTTAGATTTAAAATTCCATGATATTCCAAATACGACAGCACAAGCTGTATGTGCGGCAGGTGACATGGGGGTTTGGATGGTCAATGTGCATGCTTCAGGTGGTCGTAAAATGATGGAAACCTGTGTTGAGCGTTTAAAAGCTGGGAATTATAAAACTCAATTGATTGCAGTGACTGTTTTGACCTCAATGGGACGTGAGGATTTACGCGATATCGGTTTGGATATTGAGCCTTTTGAGCAAGTTAAGCGTTTAGCGAAACTTACCAAAGACAGTGGCTTGGATGGTGTGGTATGTTCTGCACAAGAAGCGAAAATGTTGCGTGAAGACTTGGGGCAAGATTTTGCTTTAGTGACTCCTGGTATTCGTCCAGCGGGTTCGAATGCAGATGACCAAAAGCGTATTGTAACACCGAAACAAGCGATGCTAGATGGTTCTACCCATTTGGTGATTGGTCGTCCGATTACGCAGTCAGAAAATCCAAGTCAAACTTTGAAAGATATTTTGGCGACATTGTAATATGTTCTATTGTAAATAATATCTAGTAGAAAACCTTTTGCAAAGGTTTTCTACTTATTGAAAAATATTGATTTATATAAATTAAAATAATAATAAGGTATATATTGAGTGTTTAAAATTAAACCATTGACTATTATTTTTTTGTTACTTTTATTCATTGTGCCTTTATGTCAAGAATTATATAAGCAGAAAATTTATAATCGAGCGATGAGAGCGTTTTGTGTTCAGTCACATTTAGGTCGATCTGTGAATGAGATTTCAGCAATCGTTGCCCAAAATAAGATGCTTAAAATTCCTAATTCTTTAAATAAGGGAAATCAGCCGATCAGTGAAATCATAGTTTTCCCTAAAAAACCAAGTTTCGATAGTGCAATTTGTCAGCTAGAGATTAAGAACAATAAAGTGATTAATATTGGTTATGCTCCAGCTGAGGCTGAGAATAAGGTTTTATAAAGCTGCTAAAATACTTACAGCAATCGGCGCAAGTACAGATAATACAAAACCACTCACCATCGCATGGGGAATAAACTCATTACCACAAGCTTGCTTGACCATAGGTAATGTCACATCCATTGCAGTTGCACCTGCTGAAGAAATCGCAGAACGAGGGTAACGCCAACCGATCATATACATAAATAAAATAGCGAAGATTTCACGAAATAAATCATTAATTAAAGCAATACTGCCGAGATGAGCATTTCTAAGCTCAGTGACTACGATCCCTGTCATGGAATAAAAACCATAGCCTTGTGACAACATAATTAAATCTTTCAAGCTGATGTTGGTCATGATGAATGAGCAAATAATTGCACCTAAAAGAGAACCGATAATACAACCGATGGGTACGAGTAATATTTTCCAATTTAGCCAAGAACGGTCTAATGGAGAATAAGCCAAGTCCAAACCAATGAGTAGCATGAAAACGAGCAACAAATACCACGTACTGACATGAAGTTGGTAGTTAAAATAAGCAAATAATTCAGATAAGCCATAACCTAAAGCCAGTGCAATAAAGGCATAACTGATATTGAGTAATGAGCCAATGAGCAGTTCTGCTGAAACTTTTCCCTGTGTGGGTTGAAAACCAATTGCTTTAAACAGTACATAGCAGCAGAGGAATGCACCAATAGAGGTAGCAAAGGAAATACTTATGGCATCACTGACAATTTGAGCGGGTTGAGCAATGCTGTGCAGCGTTTGTGCAAATTCAATGGCGATCGCCACCAATAAAATGTAGGTAAAATAAGGCAAGATTTTAAAGGCAATTTTTTCAAGCCAAGTTGGTAATCTGCGTGCCAGAATAAAACCTAAAAATAAACAAAATAAAAGTTGGAAAATGAGCCAGAGAGATTGCATAAAAATGGGGAAATAGTCATTATTTCCCCATTATAGCGTAAGTTTTAAGCAGTACGTGTGCTTTTGTTAGACACTTGTTTTTGACCTAACAATAAATAATCAGCGGCGTTCACTGTTCGGGTTTGTAGCCAGAATTTCCATGTGTAAGTTGGCCAAAGTGAGAAGTTTTTGCCGCCATCTTGTTGATACCAACTGACACAACCTGATTGCCAAACAGTACCTTTAAGTTTTTCTTGTACACGTTCATTAAAGGCATCTTGAACTTCAGGTTTGATTGCAATTGCTTGTGTCTTGGTTTTGTTGACCAGTTGAATGAGTTGTAAAATATATTGCACTTGTGATTCGATCATGAAAATCACAGAATTATGTCCAAGAACTGTATTTGGCCCCAATAGTTGGAATAAATTTGGGAAATTTTTGGTACTAATCCCATAATAGCTTTCTGCGCCATCTTTCCATGCATCTTTGAGTTCAATGCCATTTAAGCCGAAGCATTCAAATGCTTTGAGGTAAATACGTGGATCGGTAATAAAACCTGTACCATAGATTAAACAGTCAATAGGGCGTTCCTTACCATCTTTGGTAATGATGCTATTTTCGGTGACTTCTTGAATCGCATCGGTAATGAGTTCGACATTATCACGGTTGAATGTTGGAAAATATTTATTCGAAATCAAAATTCGTTTACAGCCCATAACATAATCAGGGGTAAGTTCTTTCGCAATGGCTTTATCTTTTACTTGAAACTTAATAAATGCTTCAGCGAGTTTTTGTCCATACTTCATGATTTGTGGTTGCACAATTGGGACGACACGTGATTCATTTGACCAATATAAACGAGCACGATGTAATTTTCTAAACCATTCAAAACGTTTAAATAATTTTTTATCTAAAGCATTGTATGCACGTTCATCACGTGGAATGACCCATGCTGCTGTACGTTGTAAAACGTAGAGATTTTTCACTTTAGCTGCAATTTCAGGAATATATTGAATGGCACTGCCACCTGTGCCTATAGATGCAACATTTTTATCATTTAAGTTATATTGATGATTCCATTGAGATGAATGGAAAATCTCACCTTGGAATTTTTCAATGCCTTTGATTTTTGGAATTTGTGGTACATGTAAAGGGCCTGATGCAAAAATGACAAATTGAGCCTCAATTTTTTGTCCATTTTTTAAATCTAAATGCCAATGACATTGTTGTTCATCGTAACGTGTAGAAGTAACTTCTTGGTTAAATTGAATGTATTTTTTTAGATCATATTCTTTGATCAAATCTTGGATGTAGTCAAAAATTTCAGGTGCTTCAGCATAGCGTTTTGACCAGTCTTTTTTCGGTGCAAATGACAGAGAATACATGTGCGATTGTACATCACAGGCTGCGCCAGGATATTGGTTTTCACGCCATGTTCCACCGACATCATCAGCTTTTTCTAGAATAATAAAGTCATGAATATTTGCTTGTAGCAAGCGGATCGCCATTGCTAAGCCACCGAAACCTGCACCAATAATAGCAATTTGTGTTTTTTGGGTGGTTTCTTGGTTAGAGTTTGCTGCACACATTTTTTAAACCTAATTTTTTTGATTTTATGTAGATTAATTTAATTTGTGATATGAGAACATGATTGTAGCAACAGAAAAATTGATCATTTCGGCAATGTTCAAAGCACTTAGAGTATAGTAAAAAATAGCCAGTCTAAAATATTGTAGTGATAATGAAGAGATCAATACTGGGTTTGATGTACTTAATTCAAGGTATGCGTAATGCCGGCATTGATGTGGATGAACGTCTTGCAAGTATTGGTATTCAGTCCGATGCACTTGACCCTAGTTCGATTATCCATCCAAGTCTGGAGTGGGATATACAAAAAGTCATTGGACAAGGTGTAAAGCCAGAAACAGGTTTATTCATTGGGCAGCATTATGCTTTGGCTGGGTATGGTCCTTTGTTAATGTTGTTGGTGACATGTAATACGGTAGGTGATGCCATTAAAAATGGCATTCGTTTTCAAGGTTTAACACATTTATATGGTGTATTGGATATACTTGAAAATGAACGACAAGTTGCTTTAAGTTACCAACCTGTCGATCTCAGTACAGACATGGGATTATTGCGTGCGCAATGTGAAATTTCAGGAACCTATAAATTTTTACAAGATATTTATAAAATGATGGGTTTGCCGACCCCAGATATGAAGATTGAATTGCCTTTTGCTCAACCAAAAGATAGTGAAACCTTAAAACAGTTTCGGGATTATTATGGTGCAAATTTACACTTTGGTTGTAAAGCTGCGGCATTTTGGCTAGATCGCTATGTGGTGGGAGTGAAAATACCCTCTGCGGATATGATGACCAATCGTGTATATGAAGTAAAATGTATTGAGGAAATTCAACGTTTAAGTGTGGTTAAAAATGAAGTTCCTACACTCGTTCAACGTGTTAATGATTATTTGGAATTACAGCAAGGCGTGATTCCAAGTATGGCAGAAACTGCGCAAGCATTAAATTTACCTGAACGTACATTGCGTCATCAGTTGCAACAATTAAACACCAGTTATAAAGTGATTCGAGAGCAATTAATTAAACATAAAGCATTGCGTTTGATTGAATATAAAGAATATTCAATTGAGGTTATTGCTGAATTATTGGGATATTCTGAGCCTGCTGCGTTTAATCATGCATTTAAACGTTGGTTTGGTCAGAGCCCGCGCCAATATGGCAAATAAAACATTTTTCGGTATAGCAAAGATTAATTAATGACAAAGTCTTATTTATCAAGTTGTAATTTTCGCTATACTTCCATCAGCCCCTAAAAGTATTCGTAATATGTTAGACAAGAAATCAGCACATAGCACCGCATTTACACCCGTATCTCCTGCTGAGCGTTATGCTCAAGCTTTGTCATCTGGGCAGTTTCTACCCGATGAAGCACAGGCGCAAGCAGTGCATGAGTTGGATCGTGTCTGGCAGGAACTTATTCATCGTTATAAAGCTTCTAAAAAAGCCTTTCGTCGTTTTCGCCGTCAAACGTCACCTAAGGGTGTATATATGTGGGGTGGTGTAGGACGTGGTAAAACATGGTTAATGGATCAGTTTTATGAATCTGTACCATTTCGCCGTAAAACACGTATGCATTTCCATCATTTTATGCAATATGTACATAAAGAGCTAAATAAGCTTTCAGGTCAACGTAATCCCTTGGACTTGGTGGCAGATCAAATTTATAAAGATGCTGTGGTGATTTGTTTTGATGAGTTTTTCGTATCAAACGTGACTGATGCGATGATTCTCAGTGATTTATTCCAAAAACTATTTACCCGTGGTATTACACTGATCGCAACTTCAAATATTGCACCAGATGGCTTGTATAAAAATGGTATCCATCGTGATCGTTTTATTCCAACGATTGAAATGGTCAAGAAAAATTGTGTGATTTTAAATGTTGATGCAGGTGTGGACTATCGTTTACGTGTATTAAAACAAGCACAATTATTTAAATCTCCATTGAATGATGATCATACAATGTGGATGGATGAGCGTTTTCATGCGTTAGTGTTATCACAAACGGTGTCTAAAAGTTCAATCACGATCAATAATCGTGAAGTTGAAACACTTGGGCATACTGAAGATGTATTGTGGTGTGAATTCCGTGAATTGTGTATGAAACCTCGCAGTCCATCTGACTTTATTGAAATTGCCAATATTTACAATACGGTTTTGGTCAGTAATGTACCGCATTTAGATGATTTGCTTTCAGAGGGCACACGCCGTTTTATTTACTTGGTTGATGAGTTTTATGATCGAGGTGTAAAATTATTACTGACTTCAGCAGATTCGATTATTGAGATTTATGAGGGTGAGAAACTCGCATTTGAGATTGAGCGTACTCGTTCACGTTTGCTGGAAATGCAGTCAGATGAATATTTACAAGCTGAGCATCGTCAAATTCAAAGTAAAGAATTGCAAGTAGAATAATGCTTTTTCATGCATGAGCACTCGTCAGAGTGCTTTTTTTTTTGGGAAAATGAAACACATTGTTCACAAGCTTTTATCGACATTACATGCTTTTCGTGGCTTAATCAGGAATGAAAAAAAGTATATTGATATTAAAATGATCAAATAAATGACCTTTTCGGCACTTAAGTCTAATTTCGACATTTTAAAAAATTTATACACTGTGGAAAGAGTATTCAAATTGTTGATGTTATTTGCTTCTTAAACAGTATTTAATTGAATGATGCAGGTATGTATTCAATTTAAAATGCTTACTATTTAGGAATGTGATATTACTATTCAGCAAGGTATAAATCGGTATACTAAGAATCTCTTGTTATAAAAAGTAGCAATATCAGGAAAGACAATGACTGCACGTATTCAAAAAGGCAAGTTAGCGATTGCTAAAGAACTCTACGATTTCATCGAAAATGAAGCTTTACCAGGCTCAGGTCTAGACAGTGAAAAATACTGGAAAGATTTCGAGCAAGTTGTTGTCGATCTTAGTCCAAAAAATAAAGCATTATTGGCTAAGCGTGATGACCTTCAAGCAAAAATTGATGAATGGCACCGCAACAACAAATTTGAACTCGAAGCTTATAAAGCTTTCCTTACCGAAATTGGCTACTTATTACCAGAAGTAGAAGATTTCCAAATCAGCACAGAAAATGTAGATGAAGAGATCGCATTATTGGCTGGTGCGCAGTTGGTCGTACCTGTGCGTAATGCACGTTACTGCTTAAACGCTGCTAACGCGCGTTGGGGTTCTTTATACGATGCACTTTACGGTTTTGACGTCATCCCTGAAGATGGTGGCGCGGAAAAAGGTAAGGGCTATAACCCAGTTCGTGGCGACAAAGTAATCGCATTTGCTAAGAATTTCTTAAATGAAACTTTCCCATTGGCAAATGGTTCACATGCTGACGCAACCAAATATGCTGTTGAAGGCAAAAAATTAGTTGTTACGTTAAAAGACGGTTCAACAACAACGCTTGCAAAAGAAGCTCAATTTGTTGGTTTTAACGGTGACGAAGCTGCACCAGTGGAAATCGTACTTTTAAATAACGGTTTACACGTAATCATCGAAGTGGATGCTACAAGCCCAATCGGTAAAACTGACGCAGCTGGCGTAAAAGACCTTGTTCTTGAAGCTGCTGTAACCACGATTCAAGATTTGGAAGACTCGATCGCAGCTGTTGATGCTGAAGAGAAAGTTGAAGGCTACCGTAACTGGTTAGGCTTAATGAAAGGTACGCTTGAAGAGTCTATCGAAAAAAATGGTAAAACCATTACTCGTACACTAAATAAAGACCGTACACACAAAAACCTAATCGGTGGTGAAACTAAACTTCACGGTCGTTCATTGATGTTGCTTCGTAACGTGGGTCACTTGATGACAAACCCTGCGATCCTTGTAGATGGTGCTGAAATCTACGAAGGTATCATGGATGCATTGATCACTCCGTTGCTTACATTTGCAGACATCAAAGGCGAAAACGAGAACAAGAACTCACGTAAAGGTTCTATGTACATCGTGAAGCCAAAAATGCATGGTCCTGAAGAAGTTGCATTTGCAGTTGAATTGTTTGAACGTTCAGAAAAAGCGTTAGGCTTACCTGCAAAAACTTTAAAAATCGGGATCATGGATGAAGAGCGTCGTACTTCTGTGAACTTGAAAAACTGTATCGCACAAGCGAAAGATCGTACGATCTTCATCAATACAGGTTTCATGGATCGTACAGGTGATGAAATTCATACATTTATGGAAGCTGGTCCATTCGTTCGTAAAGGCGAAGTGAAAGCTCAAATTTGGTTCCCAGCGTACGAAAACCGTAACGTGATGGTTGGTTTACAGTCTGGTTTACGTGGTAAAGCACAGATCGGTAAAGGCATGTGGCCAAAACCAGACATGCTTTTAGACATGTACAAAACTAAGATTGAACATCCTGAGGCGGGCGCAAGCTGTGCATGGGTTCCATCTCCATCAGGTGCTGTGATTCACGCGATCCATTACCACCAATGCAACGTGTCTGCGCGTCAGCTTGAGTTGTTAAAAACTGATGCATTGCCATTAGATGACTTATTAACTCCTCCTTTGGCAACAGATACGAATTGGACTGCGGAAGAGAAAACCAAAGAACTTGAAAATAACTTACAAGGTATCTTGGGTTATGTGGTTCGTTGGGTTGACTTGGGCGTAGGTTGTTCTAAAGTTCCAGACATCAACAACGTTGGTTTGATGGAAGACCGTGCAACTTTACGTATTTCTTCACAACACGTTGCGAACTGGTTACGTCACGGTATTGTGACTAAAGAGCAAGTTGAAGAAGTGATGCAACGCATGGCGAAAATTGTGGATGAGCAAAATGCGAATGATCCAGAATATACAGCTATGGCGCCAAGTTTCGATGGCTATGCTTACCAAGCAGCGTATGACTTAGTATTTAAAGGTGGCGAACAGCCATCGGGTTATACTGAGCCATTATTACACGCTTACCGTTTAAAATTAAAAGGTTATACAGGTGACTAATCTGTAACCCTAAATGTTGTCAAAGCGAACCCCTGATTATTTCAGGGGTTTTCTTTTTATCCATGTGCGCTTGGTTTAACTTACTTTTAAGCTTTGATATAATAACGTAATTTACAAAAATTGAGTTAAGCTCTTGGAATTATTTATAAAACAGAAAGTAGCACTGCGTAATAAAACAAAATCTTTTATAGGTACAGTATTGCTGACGATGATATCTACACACGGTTTTGCGCAAACAACAGATCTATCGTTGATCACAGGAGAGTGGGTGTGTACGCAAGAGATTAAAAATAACCATGTATTAATTCAATCCATTGATCAATATTATGAAAATGGCACGTACTTTTCGGATTCAAAAATTCAGTTTGGTAATGATCAAAAAACCATTCATACCACGATGAAAACCAAAAGTGCTTGGGCACTTGATGAAAATCAAGCATTAGTTTTTAGCAAAACTAAATTGTTAAAAGTAGATTCAGATGATAAAAATTATGAAAAAGCATTGAAAAAAGAATATGAGCAATATCCAAATGCAGTCGCTAAAATTTTAGAGTTAAGCAAAAATAAAATGACATTGGAAGTGACGAAGCCTTTCAAAGTTGCAGAACCAATTGAGTGTGCTAAAAAATAAATATGATGTAATATAATACATGATAATAGAGTTTAAAAAATCGAGGTAAATACCTCGATTTTTTGATTCAGTTGGAAATGATATTTTAAATGATGGTATTAAAATATTTTTAACAAACTTATAATTTATAAAAATCATAGAAATGTTAGGCTAAATAAATCAGTTAAATATTTTCTGCATATAAAAGATATGATAAATATAAAATGCTAAACAAAGATCATGCAATAAAAGTGAATTATCAATATGATCAATTTGGTAAAATTCGCACGGTTGAATTTTATTTACAGAAACATTCAAAACGTATTTTTTTTGATGTTGATCGAATCATTGTGCGAGAAAATGATGTTATTGAGTATAAAATAAATTTAGATCGAGAAAGTGATCAATATAATCAAATCATTTATCTTTATTTTAAAAATAGCCAAGTTCTATTTTTAAATCATAGAATACCTATAGTTTATGGACATTTTAAAGTATATTTTTATACAATTTTATCTAGTTTATTTTTAATTTGGTGGCTGTGTTTTTCTTTTCGTTTTTTTGAACAACTGATTTATGACGGTATGTTTTTTGGAAAGATGCTATTCTTATTCCATTGGAATCTGAAACTATTTTTATGATTATTGGTATGGGGATTCTATGTCCAATGATCATGGTTTTTGTTTTTTATAAAAATAATGCTTATCTCAATATAAGCAAATTTTTAGCCATGAAAGATAAAAATCACAATAATTATGAGTGTCATCTGAATATTTTTGATAGTGAACAAAGGTTATATTTTTTAAGAGAACCCCAAAAAAATGAACCTATAATGAATCAAATTGCACAATTAAAAGCACATGTGCGTGATTTTTATATCGTTCCACAGCCGATTCAACTGCCGAAAACAGCAGAAAAAATCAACACACAAGGAGTCAGTAAAAAGCAAAAGGCAAAATTACAACAACAACACCATTTAGACCAAAAAATGAAAGTATATAAACAATTACCTACAAAAGATGGATTCGAATATCAATATTTTTTTGATGAAGGCTATGGCGATAAGAATCATATTTGTTGGCAAGATATTAGAATTATAGTTGATCGAGACTTCACTTTGAAAGGTATGATTCCAAAAGATATTTTAACATTACATTACTTTAGTCACAGCAAAGAATTGATTCTTGCGCATACTGAAGATTATTTTTATTTAAACCCAAATGTGTTTAAAAATTGGGATTTAAATCATTTAAGAATGGGGTTTAAAATAGTTTCATATGCAACCCTGATTTTTTCTACAATAATTTTTATAATATTTGTATTTTCTGTTCCTTGGGATGGTTTGATCTTAAGTTTAATGATTATTTTGTTTGTCTTTATGTGTGCTGTTATTGTTTTTTTTATAAAACTCTTAGGATTGTTAAAAAGTAATAAATATAAATTATTAAAAAATGCCTTAGGTTTGAATATTCTTGATCTATTGAGGTTTTTACTATTTCCAAAACATTTTCAAATTTATTCAAGTTTGCCTTTTGTGAATGAAGAGAATCAGAAAAACTGGTTTTTAATAAAGCCAAAACATCCTGAAAATTAGCAGATATTGACAGAAACGTATTATTTTATTCAATAAAAAAACCGAGTGCTGAGACTCGGTTTTTACAATACATTGAAAATATTATTTTTCTACGAATGCACGTTCGATCACATAGTCACCTAGAACACCCATTTTAGGCGATTCTTTTAAGCCATGTTGATCTAGGAGTGCTGCAACGTCATCAAGGAATGCAGGGCTACCACACAGCATTGCACGGTCAGTTTCAGGGTTGAAGCGAGGTAAGCCAATTTTCTCAAATAACTCACCAGACTCAATCGCAGTGGTAACACGACCTTGGGTATGGAATTCTTCACGGGTTACAGTTGGGTAGTAGATTAATTTTTCTTTTGCGCCCAATTCTGAGAAAAACTCATGATTTGGTACTTCATTTAAAATCAAATCTTGATAAGCCAATTCTGAAATAAAACGCGTACCATGAACCACGATGATTTTTTCAAAACGTTCATAGGTTTCAGGATCACGAATTGTAGAAAGGAAAGGTGCAAGCCCTGTACCTGAAGATAGTAAATACAAGTTTTTACCTGGATTTAAATCATCTAATACCAATGTTCCTGTTGGTTTTTTCGAAACCAAAATTTCATCACCCACTTTTACTTTTTGTAAAATAGAGGTTAAAGGACCATCTGGCACTTTGATTGAGAAGAATTCAAGTTCCTCTTCATAGTTAGCGCTTGCAATTGAATATGCGCGCATTAAAGGCTTACCATTCACCTCAAGACCAATCATCACAAATTGACCATTTTTATAACGTAATGCAGTATCACGTGTGGTCTTAAAACTGAATAATGTGTCATTCCAGTGGTGTACGTGAGTAATCTTTTCGACGTTGAAAGCAGCCATTAAAGGTCTCAATAAATTATCAAATTAGAACAGCTTACTATTCTAATCTAAAATCATTCTCGATAAACTGAATATATTTAATTGAGCTTATCAGAAAAAGTGATTATGTCTGATCTTTGTTTACCTATTATTGGCTACATGCATTCACCTTACCAAGAAAAGTTTGGTATTCCACGTCAACCTAACTTGGTTCAGGTCGAATCTTATATTGAAATGGTAGAGCCCTATAATGACCTACTTGCCTTTGAAGGGATTGAAGAATTTAGTCATTTATGGTTAGTTTGGCAATTTCATGAAAATAAAAATGGCAATGAAAATCATAAGTTTAGATCTCAGGTGAGACCACCTCGACTGGGTGGGAATAAGAAAATAGGTGTTTTTGCGACACGCAGTATGTATCGTCCTGCACCGATTGGCTTGTCAGTTGTACAGTTTAAAATGGTAAAAAAAGTAGGAAAATCAGTGCGTGTTTATGTGACTGGCAGTGATTTATTGAATGGTACACCGATCGTTGATATTAAGCCTTATATTCAATATTCCGATGCAATTTCTGATGCAAAAAGCGGTTATGCACAGCAAGAGCCTGATAGAAAAAATGTTATTTGGTCTGAAAATGTACAATTTATTTTAAATGAATTACTAAAAACGCAAAAAATCACCCAACAAATACAAAATGAACTTGAACAAGTGCTATCACTTGATCCTCGTCCTGCCTATCAAGATGATGAAAGTCGTGTTTATAAAATGAAATTTTCAGATTTAGATGTTAGTTTCAAGATTTATCAGCAGACGGTTGAAATTATTGATATTGTCATGATCAGCTAAAGTAAATTTTTGCAAAAATATGTGTAAATAAAGCAAGATTGAAAATAGGTGGCGTATAGGCTGACTATTTTCAATCTGAAATTTTTTATTTAATGAGAATAATGAGGATCAGCACCACACTAATCCCAATTAAAATACGATTGACCCATTGAGCTGTGGTTAAAGGTTGATCGACTTTGTGAATGTGTCGTCTATATGAAGTACTTCCATTCAATTGTCCAATTTCAGGTTTTTCTGCCGTTGCACGATCAAAGTCTGCGGCTAAACTGAGTAACCATTCTTCAACATCAGGGTCGGTTTTATCTAAAGCATATAATGGTGAAGCATAAAAGCGCATGGCATCTTTAAATGAGCTTTCATCCATTTGTAATTTAGCAACCTCAACTAAATAAAAAAAAGCTTGTTTATTATCTTTTTCAACATATTTTCCTTCAGCATGAAAATGTGCCATTAATTGCATGGCTTCAGGATCATCATTCATAATCAAGCTAGAAATAATACCAATCGCTTGTTGGCTTTTTTCTGGATTACCCTCATTTGTGGCTAAAATATCAAGTGCTGTGAGCAGTGCAGGGTTATTCACATCAGGTAAGGCTGCTAAAGGTGCAATCTCTACACTTGCTTGTGTAATTTGAGCTGTATGATCTGGTGCTAAAGGGACTTGAGGTGCTGCTTGAGGTGTTTCGGCGCTTATGGTTGGAAATATCGTCTTTAAAGATAAGATAAACTCATGATTTTGTATATCGTTCAGTAAAAATGTTGCAGGTTTTCGTACAATGTTTTCTTGGAAATGTGCTTGCCAAAATGATTGTTGTGTAAAGCTGTCTTGGAATTCAAAAGCATTTTGGTAAAAGGTGGTCATTGCAGCATCAAATTGTGCGAGGGATAGATCAGTAGGGGTATATTGAACTGCTGAATAAATATACTCAATCTTATTATCCGCATTTTTTGTATAGGGAATAACTAGACTGACAGATGTTTCTGTGGGTGCATAGATTTGTATTTTAAGATAAATTGCATCTGTTCGTCCTGTTGGTAAATAGGCGTGGATATCCTCACAAAATAGCTGAAATGGATAGCCATGAGGATTACGCTCAAGCTCTGAAAGCCCTATTTCCCTTGAGTTTTCTTGCATAAGTTTGATGATTTGAACTTTATTTTCTTTGTTGACCAATAAGCAAGGGTCGAAGCCTGATCCATCGAGCATGAAACTCGCATAGCCTGCTAAAAAGCCAGCATGCTTAAATGCACGGGTAATATTTGCTGTAATCTCGGGTTGTTGTATATCTTTTAATGAGGAAGGAAAATAGACCAAACTTTGCGTTGAAAGTGCAATATATTTTTGCACATAGTCTAAACAGCTTTGAGCAGGCTGATTTGAATCAAATAAAATGCTGCTAAGCACCGACATCGGATAAGAAATTTGATTTTGAAACACAAAAATTTGTGCGAGTTCATAACGAAAGCTTTCATCTTCATCTTGACTCAGTAACGCTTTATATTCTTCAAAACTAAACCATTTCACACTACTCAGGGTTTGATGGGCAATCGTTGTCCCTAAATAATAACTAAGCGCCACTAAAAAGTTTAATTTTTCTTTGTCTTGCATAAATGTGGCATATTGCGCTTCATTAAGTCTTTCATGTTGACGAATACTGTTTAAAAGTAGGTCAATTTTTTGAATGCTGACGAGAGAAAAATCAAAATCAATCAAGTCGGTTGCTTTGCGATAAGCATTACCTCCTTGTATATAACGATGTTGTTGTAATGCTTGAATATATTCAGCACAATTTTCATTAATATTTTGTGTATTGCGTTTTTCAATGACTGCTTGGCGTGCGTGTACATAACTGAGGCATGTTCTTTCAGCAGTTTCACCGTGATGCAGCACATCTGAAATAACTGTTAAAGGTAAGCAGACTTGTTTATTGATTAAAGCCACCATTGAACTAAAAAAGTCTAAAGGTAGTTCATAATCTGAAGGGAGAATTTTAATTGCTTCATAATAATTATACCATTCAACAGGATGGTGAGTTCGTTGTGTGATCACTTCACATAGATAGCCAATAATTGCCATCAAAAAATTTAAGCCATCTTTTGTTGTAACGAGATCATTGGGGCGAATATTTTGTTGATGTAATGTGATTAAAAGCGTATCAATTTTTTGTAAACTTTCATCACTTAGATCGGGCGTAATTTTAAAAAGTGCTTCAGCGTATTTTAAACCCAAAGGTGGCAATTTTTTTTGATAAAAGCATTGCAGCACATCTTGCATATCTTGTTGAGTTTTACGGTTCATGATGGTCTAGATTATTGGTTTTTTGACAGATTATCATAAATGAAAACAGTGATATAGCTATAAACTTGGTTAATTGAAATATATTTTTATTCTGCTGAGAATTTTAAACTTAGGTTACTATAACGTGATTGTTTAATTTGAAATGATTCAACCTATATACGGCTTAAGTTTAGAATATTCTTTATATTAGGTGAATACATTAAATTGAAAGCAAAGTGTTCCCCAAATACCCCAATTACACTTTGGCTTTGTTTTCCCCTGCAAAATTTATTGTTTTTCATTATGAAGTTGATCCTCTCAACTTCTGTTATTTTTTATCGTTATTTCTAAATTCAGTTAAAACGGTTAAATAAGTTTAAACCATAAAATTTTTCTAACAGTTTTGCTTGTGTTTCTCTATGTTCTGGATGTGGTTCTATACATTCAATCGGGCAGACATCGACACAGGTCTGATGTTCGTAAAAACCAACGCATTCGGTACAACGTTCGACATCGATTTCATAGAATTTTTCACCTTCAAAAATCGCTTGGTTTGGACATTCAGGCACACACATATCACAGTTAATACATTGATCCGTAATCAGCAATGCCATAATACTCTCCTTGCTCAGACAGCTTGATAAGCCAATGATGATGCAGAAATATCTGTTGTTGAGTTGGGTAGATTGCGAATTAACAATGCAAAATTCATGTCAACATCGGCAGGAATTGGAATATCAACAATATGTCCTGAACCTTTGGCATCGTCGATGAGTATACCTTTGCGATCTTTCATTTCTGTTAAAATAAACGTGATATTTCCACTTGTTGTCATCAACTCCAATGAGTCACCGACAACAAAGCGGTTTTTCACTTCAATCTTGATATAGTCGCCATGTCGTTCTAAAACTTCACCAACAAACTGTTGATGGTCAAAGCGTGAAGAACCTGTTTCATAATTCTGATATTCAGAATGTACGTGGCGACGTAAAAAACCTTCGGTATAACCACGATTTGCCAGACCTTCAAGTTGTGTCATCAGTGCAGGATCAAAACCTTTGCCTGCAAGTGCATCATCAATGGCTTTACGATAAATTTGCGCTGTTCTGGCACAGTAGAAGTATGATTTGGTGCGTCCTTCAATTTTTAAAGAATGAATGCCCATTTGAGTCAAACGATCTACATGTTGTACAGCACGTAAGTCTTTTGAGTTCATGAAGTAAGTACCATGTTCATCTTCTTCAGCAGCAAACATGTCTTCTTCATTGCGTTGTAATAAAACCGGTTCGCCAAATTGGTGTTGTTTTTGGGCGTGTTGCTCGTCGGCATCTTTATTGTTGCAGCAGCCTGATGCTGTCTCCAGTTGTTGGACTGGAATGACATCCCCAGATGCATCTTCTGCTGCTTCGTGAACTTTATAATCCCAGCGACAAGCATTGGTGCAAGCGCCTTGATTGGCATCACGTTTATTCATATAGCCTGAAAGTAAGCAACGACCGGAATAAGCCATGCAAAGCGCGCCGTGTACGAAAACTTCAATTTCCATATCAGGCACATTTTGCTTAATTTCTTCGATCTCTTCGAGGGATAATTCACGTGATAAAATTACGCGAGTTAAACCCATATTTTTCCAAAACTTGACTGTTGCCCAGTTGACTGCATTGGCTTGAACAGACAGGTGGATCGACACTTCAGGGAAATGTTCACGCACCATCATGATCAGACCAGGATCAGACATAATCAAAGCATCGGGTTGCATCGCAACCACAGGTTCAAGATCTCGGATAAAGTTTTTAAGCTTGGAATTGTGCGGTTGAATATTCACCACTACATAAAACTTTTTGCCCAAAGCATGCGCTTCGGTAATACCAATTTTTAAATTGTCATGATCAAATGCATTGTTACGAACCCGCAAACTGTAACGTGGCTGACCTGCATAAACAGCATCCGCACCATAAGCAAATGCGTAGCGCATATTCTTCAGCGAACCAGCAGGAGAGAGAAGTTCAGTAACGTGGGAAATGGTCATGTCGTAAAAGGCATAAAAACTTTATGGGTATTATTCTAGTGATAAAAAAAATAGATTCAACCTAGTAAAAAGCTCGGAATTGAAAATGATTAGCCTCAAAATATTGTCAATCTACTCATTCTAAGCTTAATATATATGGAAATACATATATCCATATATTGATATGAATCAAGTTGATTTTTTTAAATGTCTCGCTGATCAAACACGGCTCGATATTTTACTGATGATTGTGAAACAGGGTGAACGCTGTGTCTGTGATTTGACTGAAAGTTTAGCGCTCAGTCAACCGAAAATTTCACGACATTTGGCGCTGTTGCGAACTTCACAGATTTTGCAAGATCGTCGCCAAGGGCAATGGGTTTATTATCAGTTACATGATGATTTAGCGCCATGGTGCAAAGAGATTTTAGTCAAACTCGCAGAGCAGGATCAGCGTTTTAATTTAGTTGAAAATGCTGGTGCTGAAAATTCCAAATGTTGTGAATAGAGGGTTGAATTAAAATGAAAATTTTATTTTTATGTACAGGTAATAGTTGTCGAAGTATCCTTTCGGAAGCTTTATTTAATGCGCAAGCACCTGTTGGTTTCGAGGCATGTAGCGCAGGCAGTCATCCCTCAGGACATGTGCATCCACTGACCTTGAAAACCTTGCAAAGTTTGAATATTCCGACTGAAAATTTATTCAGTAAAAACATGCAGGCATGTGAGGCGTTTGCACCTGAAATTGTGGTGACGGTATGTAGCGAAGCTGCCAATGAATCTTGCCCGCTTTATTTAGGAAATGCCTTAAAAGTTCATTGGGGTTTGGATGATCCATCACATTTGGATTTGCCAGAAGCAGAAAAATTACAGGCGTTTCATTCAACGGTGCAACATATTCAACGTCGTTTTGATGCATTTTTTGCACTGAATTTTGGACAATTGAATGCACAGGAATTAGCCAAAGCACTCGAAAAAATCGCTTTAATTGTGTGAATATTCAACTATGTCAGTTCAGAAACTCTCTTTTTTAGATCGGAATCTTACGCTTTGGATTTTTATCGCCATGGCTATTGGTATTGCGATCGGTTTATTTTTACCCGAAACAGCGAAAAGCCTAAATCAGATGAGCGTGGGAACGGTGAATTTACCGATTGCCATCGGTTTGATTTTGATGATGTATCCACCTTTAGCCAAAGTAGATTATAAAAATCTAAGCCAAGTTTTTCAGGATAAGCGAACCTTGGTTTTGTCTTTGCTGCAAAATTGGTTGATTGCACCGTGTTTGATGTTCGCACTTGCGATTCTGTTTTTGCAGAACTATCCAGAATATATGACAGGGCTGATTTTGATCGGCTTGGCACGTTGTATTGCAATGGTGTTGGTGTGGAATAATCTTGCCTGTGGTGATCATCAATATGTTGCTGCCTTGGTGGCATTTAACAGTATTTTCCAGATCCTGTTTTTCAGCAGTTATGCATGGTTATTTTTAACTTATTTACCGCCATTTTTTGGTGTTGAAGCTCAAGTGATTAATGTCAGTTTTTGGACGATCTCCCAAGCGGTGCTGATTTATCTGGGTATTCCATTCTTATTGGGCTTTTTAACCCGTTTGATTCTCGTCAAACAAAAGGGTTTGGATTGGTATCAAAATCGTTTTATTCCTAAAATCAGTCCGCTGAGTTTATTGGCATTGCTGTTTACCATTGTGGCGATGTTCAGCTTAAAAGGTGCGGATGTGGTGGCGTTGCCATTGGATGTATTGCGAATTGCTATTCCTCTGACGCTGTATTTTATCATGATGTTTTTCATTAGCTTTTTTATGAGCAAATGGATGGGCAATGATTATCCGAAAACTACAGCCATTTCATTTACCGCAGCAGGTAATAACTTTGAGTTGGCACTTGCTGTAGCAATCGCAACTTTTGGTTTGGCTTCGCCAGTAGCATTTACCACGGTGATTGGTCCTTTGGTTGAAGTACCTGTATTGATTGCTTTGGTGAGTGTATCGCTTTGGTTACGCAAAAAAGTATTTAATGAGGTGGTTAGTAAATGACAATGCCAGATATAGATTTAGCATTGTTCGAATAATGGAATGTTATTCTGAATGTAAGAAATGGGCAGATGATCTGTTGAAATGGGTGAATCTGAAGTCAATTTGATGACCATATTTCATGCCGAAAATAATCGGGATTCAAATATGGTTTAATAATAGACTTCTTGCGAAAGTTAGTTTCGGCAAGATTTGAATCAATATTGAAGGTTCCCTCTCCTTTCAGGATGAGAAACATCATTTCGCAAGAGGGAGAGGTTTTCCATTTAAAAGCCCTCATCCTCTTGCGGAGTTACCTCCTCATCCCTGAGCCATATATGGCGCAAGAGAAGGAACTTCCAACATTCTTTTGAATATGTTTTAAATCTAAAATTTGGACATTTTTTGACTTATGCAAGAGGTCTAATGTTGTAGCAAAACTTTGTTTAGCTCCCGATGTTTTTAGCACAGGGTATTCCAACGTTTATTCAATCGAAGCCTCTAACTTTTTAACAATCTGACAATGATCAATGGTGCTGTCTGAAGCACAGGACTGACGTAGGGCAACCAGTTGTGTTTTAAAACTCTGCAATTCCAGAATCCGTGTTTCCACATGTTGAATGTGTTCCTCAATTAACTGATCGACAATTTTACAGCCACGTTCAGGATGTTGCACCTGCTCCAGTAATGCCACAATTTCATGCAATGTCATATCAAGGGCACGACAGCGTTTGATAAAGATCAGGCGTTTCAGGCATTCATCATCATAATATTTGTAATTATTTTCAGCACGAAAGCTTGCTTGAATCAATTGTTTCTTTTCATAAAAGCGAATGGTATCAGTACTCAGTTGAGTTTTTTTAGCCAGATCACTGATGAGATATTGTTGCATGATGAATTTCTCCAAAAATACTCAAACAAGGCTTGACCTTGGAGTTAGTCCATAGTTTTAAATAGCATAATACAGATGAATAATTAATCAAGGGGATGTGAAATGGCGTGTACTTGTAGTCATGAACCTGCACCACAGAAACCAAACAGTAAGTTTAGAACAGCATTGTGGATTGCACTGATCATTAACCTTGCAATGTTCTTTGTCGAATTGATTGGTGGTGCTTATGCGCATTCATCGGCACTGTGGGCGGATTCATTAGACTTCTTCGGTGATGCTGTGAACTATGGTATTTCGCTTGCCGTGTTGGGTGCGAGTTTGTATTGGCGTGCGACAGTAGCATTGTTGAAAGGTTTGACCATGGCGTTGTTTGGTTTTGTGGTGATCGGTAAATCTGCCTATGCTTATATCCAAGGCATTCCGCCTGAAGCAATTACTATGGGGGCGATCGGTATTTTAGCATTGATTGCCAATGTGGTTGCTGCGGTGGTTCTGTACGCTTTCCATGATGGGGATTCCAATATGCAGTCGGTGTGGTTGTGTAGCCGTAATGATGCGATTGGTAATGTTGCGGTGATCTTGGCAGCGGTAGGGGTATTTGGTACAGGCAGTTTATTACCCGATATTATTGTTGCAGTGATTATGGCGACTTTAGGATTAACCGGCGGTTATCAGGTGATTAAGAAAGCGTTGCAGGAAAGAAAAGACAACAAGCCTGCGTTAACTACTTAAACTTTATAGATTTAATAGCCACCTTTGAGGTGGTTTTTTATCGTCTGTTTAAAAATAATACTTTACAGTTTTAAAATACGATATAGAATTACTCTAAATTAAAAATAAGTTGATAATTTTTATAAATTATTTAACTAAGTTTAAATAGGGGTTAAGGTGAGTTTTAAAAAGTATTTTATCGCAAGTCTTTTGGTGTTTCTGAATGGTTGTAGTGCCAAAGTCATTACTTATGATGCAGCAGGTAATGCGATTGGCTCATGTAAAGCGACCCAAGGTTTTATTATTGGGGCAAAAGCTGTTTGTTATGGTCATGGTAATAGCAAAGATATTGATTATCGCCAAGTAAATATCAAGACAGGGTTATTGCCAATGCCACCAGTCAATACACAAATTCAATTAAATTAGCAGGGGTTATTGACACTGAGTCAATACAAAAAGGAAAAATTATGAAAATTTCAGCATTAATCGCACTTTGTACAGCAGTTTTGATGACAGGATGTGCATCAACCGTAACTACTTATGATTCACGTGGTCAAGTGATTGGTTCTTGTAAAGCGGAACGAGGTTTTGTGATTGGTGGCGCTGCTGGATGTGTTGGTCACGCAAATCAAGAAGGTCGCAGTCAGTAAAATTTGCACTTATAGCAAAATAAATTGATTCGAATAGCTAAGGTGAATGCCTTGGCTATTTTTTATTGAAATTATATTTTTTAAATGACTGAAAATTCATAAAGATAAGATTGTTTGATTGTCAATAATTGCTGAGCTATAACAAAGAAATTTCATTGTATAAAAAGCTGAAATAGAGTGTTTAATTTTTAAAAATTCAGCTAAGATGTTTTTATTATACATTTTTAAAATTGATAACAAGGATAGAAAAGCATGAGAAGATTGCCCGTTTATTTATTACTCGATACATCAGGCTCAATGTTAGGAGAGCCCATTGAAGCAGTGAAAAATGGTGTAGAAATGCTTGTTTCATCATTAAGACAAGACCCTTATGCATTAGAAACCGCTTATCTTTCGATTATCAGTTTTGATACCACAGCTAAACAACTGATGCCTTTGACTGAATTGGCAATGTTTAATACCCCAAATTTGCAAGCAACAGGAACAACACAACTCGGTGAAGCGTTGTCATTATTGGCAGATAAAATTGAACAAGAAGTACAAAAAACCACACCTGATACACGTGGAGATTGGAAACCATTGGTCTTTATTATGACTGATGGCGCACCAACGGATGATTGGAAAAAAGGTTTTGAAAAGCTTAAAAAAGTAAAAACGGGCATGATCATCGCATGTGCTGCTGGACATAATGCTGAAACGGCGATTTTAAAACAAATTACAGAAGTGGTTGTAGAGCTTGCAACTGCAGATTCAAATACCATCAAAGCATTTTTTAAATGGGTGTCAGCAAGTATTTCTACAGGCAGTCAAAAAGTGGATGCAGGGCAAAAAGAAGTTACAGGTTTAAGTGATTTACCACCACCACCGCCTGAAGTGAATGTTGTTCTTTAATTTCACTTAAATTCTAAAAATAATTTTACAAAGCTCAAAGACATTAATCTAACAAGGGATGGTGAAAATTCAAATTTTCGCATCCTTAAAACTTTCAACTAAAAGAAAAAAGGAAAATAACATGGGTATTACATTAGCAAAAGGACAAGGTCTAACATTAGAGAAAGCTGAAAATAATCTTTCACTGGTGACTATTGGACTCGGTTGGGATATTGCTGAGCAGAAGAAAGGTTTTTTAGGGGGATTATTTGGTGGTCAAACTGCTGAATATGATTTGGATGTAATCGCTTTTTTGTGTGATGCCAATGGCAAAGTGCAAAATCTTGGACGAGATGCTTCAGGTCATCCAACTTTAAATAATAGTGATGTCATTTTCTTTAATAATCTCAAACATCCATCAGGTCATATTTGGTTAACTGGCGATAATCGTACAGGTGCAGGGGATGGTGATGATGAACAGATCATTGTCAAACTAAATTCATTATCATCTACTTATCATAAAATTGTATTTATTGTCCAGATTTATGAGGGTAATAAGAATAAGCAACATTTTGGACAAGTACAAAATGCCTTCATTCGTGCTGTTGATGCTTCAGGTAAAGAAATGGTACGTTTTAACTTGTCAGGTCAGGGGCAATACGAACAACAACGTTCCTTACTTTTTGCCGAGCTCGTGCGTGAAAATTCGGGTTGGAAATTTAATGCTATTGGTTCATCATCTGACTCAGATAACTTTGTAGAATGGTTAAAACAATACGTTTAATCACGTGAATAGTTCATTTTATTACTAAAAAATAGCTAGAGAAAAATATGCGTCGACTACCCGTTTATATTTTATTAGATACTTCAGGCTCTATGCGTGGAGAGCCGATTCATTCGGTGAATGTTGGCTTACAGTCGATGCTGAGTGCGCTTAGACAAGATCCTTATGCGTTGGAAAGTGTACATTTGAGTGTGATTACTTTTGATATGCAGGCAAAAATTTATTTGCCATTAACGCCTTTGGATCAAGTGCAATTGCCAGAAATTGAAGTACCGAGTGTAGGCGCAACATTTATGGGAGCTGCACTTGAGTTATTGGCAGAAGATGTGCAAAAAAATATCAAAAAAACCACAGAAGAGCAAAAAGGGGATTGGCGACCACTCTTGTTTTTAATGACCGATGGTTCACCTTCGGATGTCTATGCTTATCAGCAGATTATTCCAACTATTCAACAGCTTAATTTTGCAACGATTGTGGCATGTGCCGCAGGTCCAAAAGCCAAAACTGAAGCTTTGCAACAACTAACGTCTCAGGTTGTGGTGTTGGATTCGATGGATTCGAACTCATTTGCAAGTTTCTTTAAATGGGTATCTGCAAGTGTGGTCGCAGGAAGCAGCAGTGCTGGTTTGGTTGATGCAATTGAACTGCCACCGCCACCTTCTGAAATTCAATTGGTGCTATAAAATCATTGCAAAATGCTGAATGTATTTTCAATAAAAAATTTGAAATAACAATGAATAAGGTGAATTTATGCGTCGACTACCTGTATTTTTCGTGATTGATTGTTCAGAATCTATGGCGGGTCAGCCTTTGCTTGCTGTGCAAGAAGGCGTTGACTTTATTATGAGTAGTCTACGCACAGATCCTTATGCACTTGAGACGGTGTATGTTTCAGTGATTGCTTATGCGGGGATTGTACGTACTTTAGTACCACTGACCGAGTTATATGCTTATCAACGCTGTGAATTACCTTTGGGTGGTGGGACGCACTTAGGGAAAGCGCTTGAACATTTAGGCAAAGAAATCGACCGTTCTGTGATTAAAACTACCGCAGATGTTAAAGGTGATTGGAAGCCTGTGGTGTATTTATTCACTGATGGTCGCCCAACCGATGATTATCAAGATGCAATTCAACAATGGAAAACAAAATATAGCCATCGTGTGACATTGATTGTAATCGGGCTTGGGCAAGATGTTGATTTTTCTATTTTAAAAGAATTGACAGAGCATTGTATTTCAGTGGATCAAATCAACCAAGAATATGTCAAAGGTTTATGTAAATGGATCAGTGCATCTGTAGTGTCACAAAGTGTCAGTGTGGCAAATTTCCAAAACTCAGAAGAACTGATTCCACTTGATCAACGCTATATGAACTTAGCTAAATCAAAACTAACTTTCCGAAAAAGTCATGCTGATGATCGTGTAGTGACATTTATTGGGCGTTGTCAAAAGTTACAGCATCCTTATTTATTGAAATATAGTCGAAATTTACAATATGGTGGATTGTCTGACTTAAATATTAATCTATACAATTTTAAACTAGAAACCTGTGAAGCAATCAGTGAAGAATATTTTAGTTGGACAGATCATAATGCTGAAAAACCACAAATTAATACTTCAAAATTAGAAGGTTGGTCACAATGCCCACATTGTTATGCAGATACTGCATTTGCAATGTGTGGTTGTGGCAATTTGATGTGTTATGACGGCTATAGTGAATATGTTGTGTGTCCTTGGTGTCGCCGTCAAGTCAGTTTTAGTACGGAAGGTGGGGATTTTGACCTAACACGTGGACAGGGTTAAGTTATTGAAGAATAAAATGATTGATCATTGAAAGAGGGAAGTATGCAGGAATTAACATGTAAAATTAAGAAAATTTTAGCAGTCAATGAGCTGGGTTTAGATGATCAATTTATAAAATTTTTTGAAACAGAACAGCAGTTGCAACAATTGTCAAAATTGGTCTACGAATTGAAAAAGCAATCTGCAACACAGCCTCTGCTGACTGAGATTTTAGAACCTGAATGTATTGAGAATGAACAAAATAATTCGCATGAAAATGAATGTCAGCTTCAACAAGCTCAAACGCAATTAGATTTAGTTGAAAGTTCAGAATTAGATACTGATCATTCTAAATTGAATATTGAAAATACGACTGTTTTATCAACTTTAACGCAGTCTGAAGAACAAGATATTTCTGATCAAACTACAGATGTTTTAGAGAATAGCCTAGGTGATAATGCTAAAGAGATAGATGATAAATCAGAAAATAATATTTTAAATCAGTCTATTGCTGCTATTTCCAAAAATCAAAATGATGATCATCGTATAAATAATGCAGAAAATATAGAAATAGCATCTACGGAGTTTGCTAGCGTAAATGAGTCAACGATTGCATTAGATGAGATATTACTTGATGTTGACCAGCATACACTTGAACAAGAAAAACAGCAGCAACAAGCAAAAATTGATCAAAATAGAGCCGAGATTACAGACGTGTTTACACAACGTAGAATAAATGATTTGAAGTTTCAAGTTGATAATGCACGTGCAGGACAACATTACGATTCAAAAATTAAAATCATTTTCACGCAAAAAGTAGATGACATAGAATATATTGCTGATAGTTTTAAATTTCCAAATGATGACTTTTATTTTGATGAGGCAACACAAAGCATTCAAGGTGAGCCAAAACAGGCGGATGAGTTTGATTTTTCATTTCAATATCGTGTGAATTTTGAAGTATATACAGGGCAATGTCGCTTAAATATCATCCCTGATCCTCGTAGCTTATGGAAAGTGATCGAGCCTGAAGCAGGGCAAGCTTTTTTCAAAGCACATACAGACCAATTGTGTATAGATACACCACATTATCAGCTCATTGCAGCAAGCCGTCGAGGTCGTTCACATGAACATGCAGGTAGTTTCCGAGATGATGATTTTTCGTTGCTGCAAATTGCAAATAGTGATTGGTCGGTATTGGCTGTTGCAGATGGGGCTGGTAGTGCGGAATATTCTCGTGAAGGTTCAAGGATTGCAGTTGAGATTGTACAGAAAGAGTTTCAACGTTATTTGAATGAATATAACATTGATGCATTAAATGAAGATATTAAACAGTGGCAGCTAGATCAGCCTCAACATGCTGAAACGCAAAGAATTGCCAATAAATTAAATCAACAATTTTATAATGTTTATTATGAGATTTATCGTTCAATTTTAACTCAGTTAGATCAACTTGCTACTGAGCAGAATGTTGCAACAAAAGCATTTTCAACTACACTTTTGGTTGCAGTGGTTTATCAACATGCAGAGAAAAATTTGATCAGTACATTTTCTGTGGGCGATGGTGCAATCGCTGCATTTGGTCAAGACATGGTACGACTGATGAATGTTGCAGACGGTGGTGAATATGCAGGGCAAACCAAATTTTTAGACCGTAGCATTCATCAAGAGTTGGGAAGTCGGGTTAAAATAGGCTGTTTTAAAGACTTAAAAGCCGTTTTGCTTATGACAGATGGTATTTCAGATCCAGTTTTTGAAACTGATGCAGGACTTGCAAATCAGCAGAAATGGTTTGATTTGTATGCAGAGCTTGAACCTGTTTTACAGCAAGATCAACCAGAACAAGCACTTTTGGAGTGGATGCATTTCTTTAAAACAGGGCATCATGATGATCGAACTTTGGCAGCTTTATATAAGAAAAATCAAGTAAATTAAAGCATAAAAAGTGGGCATATTCATGTTGTTGAAAGACAGAAATTTGAAAAATTAGGTGTAAGCACATGTCGGCAAAAATCGTAAAATGTACTACAGTAGATGGACGTCCAATCGAGTTTGTGGACGAAGTGATTGGATCAGGGGCAATGAAAGATGTGTATTTTTCACCTGATCGTAGTTATGTGGTATGTTTTTTTAGCAAAGAAAAAAATAAATTTTATCAATCTAAAGCAGCACTTGAACAGCAAAAAGACCGTTTAAAAGAAATCGTGGGTAATAAATGGCAAGGTATTTTTAATGGTGTTGGTGGTGATTATTGGAAGAATATTTTTTGTTGGCCAGATGGTTTAGTTGAATACAATGATTTATTGGGCATTACCGCACCTACCTATAAAAAGCAATTTTTCTTTGATTATGGCTCAAAAAATAATGATTTTTTAAATATTAAAGGCAAAGAAAAAGAGGGGAAATGGTTTGCCAGTGCCAATAATCAGAATCGTTTTTTAGATGATCGGGAAAAAGGAACTTGGCTGAATTATTTAAAAATCAGTATTTTAATTTCACGTGCGGTGCGCCGTATGCATGCAGCAGGTTTGGCACATTCAGATTTATCCTATAAAAATGTGTTGATCGATCCTGTGACGGGCGGTGCATGTGTGATTGATGTCGATGGTTTGGTTGTTCCTGGAAAATATCCACCTGATGTAGTCGGAACGCCTGACTTTATTGCGCCTGAAGTGGTCATGACCAGCCATTTAAATAAAGATGATCCAAAACGAATTTTACCGAGTATTACCACAGATCGACATGCACTCGCAGTATTGATTTATATGTATTTATTGTACCGCCATCCATTGCGTGGCGGTAAAATTCATGACATGGATGATCCACAGAAAGATGAAAATCTTGGTATGGGTGAACGTGCTTTATTTGTAGAGCATCCAACTGACCAAAGTAATCGAGTGAAAGCCAATCAGCTCAAACCTTCGCAACTGCCTTGGGCTGATCCTGCGCAAATTCCCTATACTGTGACAGGTCCTTATTTGACTGAATTATTTAATAAAAGTTTTATTGATGGTTTACATGAACCGAGCAAACGTCCATCGGCAAATGATTGGGAAGTTGCCTTAGTGAAAACGGTAGATTTGGTACAACCCTGTGCAAATCCATCGTGTAGTCATAAGTGGTATGTGTTTGATAATACAACGCAGCCAAGTTGTCCATTTTGTAAAACGGCATTTAAAGGAAAACTGCCGATTTTAAATCTATATTCGGCACGTCAAGGGGCAAGTTATCGCCCTGATAATCATCGTTTAATGGTGTGGACAGGGCAGTCTTTATTTGCATGGCATGCCAATAGTATGGTTGCACCCAATGAGCGTTTAACGCCTGAGCAAGCGAAGCGCAAAGGTTATTTTGTGTTGCATCAAGATCGTTGGTGGTTGGTGAATGAAGATTTGCCTGATTTAACTGATGTGACCACAAAGACTCCGATTCCAATTGGTGGAAAAGTAGAGTTAAAAGAAGGCGCACAAATTTTATTGTCTAAACAAGATGGTGGGCGTTTGGTGGTGGTTCAAATGGTTGAAGCTTAGATCTTAAATTTATTTGCAATAAAATGGCGAATTGATCGCCATTTTATTGCATTGTTTCTAATTGCTTTTTAATCTAAGCATTTAATTTAAAAACATCACTTTGATGGTTTAAATTTGACTTATTTAAGCCAAATGTTTTATAGCGTAATAATACCATTTCAGCCCAATTGCGATGTGTTGCAGGTTCTAACATTGAACCTTGGCTTTTAAATACACTTTTGGCATCAATGGCTAAGACTTGTTGCGCTTCTTGAAACTCTTCAGTTGACACTTGAAAAGCCTGATGAATAAAATCAATTTGTGTCGGATGAATGGCAGTTTTGGTATAAATGCCATTGTTCATGTCTTGTTCCAGTTCGCTCAATAAAATCTGTGAATTTTCAATATGTTCACAGACAGGGGAACTGAGTTGGAAACCTGCGGGAATATATAGACCTGCAAGTTGTGAAATGAGCATCCCGACTGGTGTCTGATAAATCGTGGTGTTTTTCGGGCGGCGTAAGTGTAAACATGATAACAAATCATTGCCACCGATTCTTAAACACAATGTTTTATGAAAGTCATATTTCAAAGCTTGTTGCAATTCAACATTATGCCCCATATCAAAAATTTCTTTGGTTTCAAAGGTTGGCATCAAGTTGATATGAGAAGGTAAAACCTCCATCCATTGCTTTAAATTATGCAAGGTGAATTTTGGTAAAATCATACCACTGATCGTATGGTGTAGATCCCAATCGACAATGTATTTCGCCATTTCAATATGGCGTGGGCGGATGAAGAGCGCAGGGGCTTTTAGATTTGGACTTTCTGCACGGCGTTGTAATAATGCTTTTAAATTCACCATTGCAGTTTGTACGTCTTTTTTCCAAAACGGCATCTTCTAAACAGACTGCTATTGATTTTAAGTTGGTAAATTTACTGCCTTCTGTCACGTCCCATAAATTTTCATGGGTGGCAGGAATATACATGGTCGCACCAAGTTCAATGGCGTGTTGTAATTGTTTCATTCTATTATTTTCCAACGTTTTTAATTAAGGTCACAGCATGGTACGGACCTAATTTCGAACCTAAAATATCAACAGGAATCTGCTGTTGTTGTGCAAAATGTAATAAGAGTTGAACATGAGGGTTGTGTTCATCACGGATTAAAATGCGTTCGGGTACACGTCTCAGTACAGCACGGGTGGCTTCAGCAATACTTGGTTTTATATGGTTAATGTTGTGGATTTGATATTGCTCGGCGATCCAAGCGACAGTGTCCAAGCATAATTTTTGCTGTGCTAAGCGGATGTTATTGTCCCATTTAATATCTTGTTGAATCGGATGTTGTTCAATGATATTTAAAATATCTTGAATGAATTGTACAGATAAATCATGTGCTTCAAGATGTGTGTAAATGACACAATTATGCCATTTTTCAGGATTTAGACAATCCAATTCAGCTTCAGTTTGTGAAAGCTCTGCACGTAAAATACTACGAGAAGTTAAACCTGAAATCACTGAACCGAGTAGACCAAAAGGAATAAGCCAATCGTCACAACTCGCACTGAGCCAAGAATAGCCACCAAGATCAGACAAGGTGACAAGACGAGGAACGTCCCAACCTACATCAAATAGTTCAGGATAATGTTGTAGATTTTTGGTCAGTTCACGGCAAATAGCACCTTTACCAGTCCAACCATCGACAAAGACAATATTTTCAGCGCCATGTTGCTGAATAATGGCATTGAGTGCGGCAAAATCAACGCCACGATCTCGAATGATACTGATACCATAATGAAAACACGGCTGCGTTGGGCTGATACAATGTTTGAGCAAAATACCTAAAGGCACACCAGCACGTACCAAACTCACCAAGACAATCGGTTGCTGTGAAAAACGAGCCATTAAGGCTTGACTCAGTTGTTGAACCTCTTGCGCTAAGCGTTTTGCACCATGGGTAAAAGCATGTTGAAAATGTTTTAAATGTTCAGATGAGGGCGCTTTTTCTTCACTGATCATTTCTGAATAATGCTTTTTGCCTGATTGAATCAGCCGTTCTTTTTCTGCGACAGGCGTAGGCTGAAGTTCGGTGACATTCAACAAAAATGTAATGTCTTGAGGACGATACGAACCATGAAAACCAAGATTTGCCAATGTTTGATTAATATCACTTAAATTAGACATGCCCCAAGAATCCTTTTTGTTGATAATCTTGACTTAGATTGTCTGTGAGGAATTGGTCAAGTTGGCTATTTTTCGGCATACCAAACCAGTCGCAACAGCCTAAGAAACCTGCATCAGAAAGACTATCGCCCCAACCTAAAATGGTACGTTCACCTTGTGGGTCATATTTTTCGATAAAAAATTCAACGGCTTTTTGTTTAGATATCGCGTTTGGAATGACGGCTAAATTATTACCATTGATATGCACATAACAATGTTCTAAAACTTCTTTGGGTAAATGCTGTACCAATTGATCTAAAAAAAGTCCATTTTCAGGTTGCTTTTGTTTAGCAACACTATAAATTTTTAACCCATTTTCCTCAAGCATCCATGTACGGACAGCACCTAAATCTTTGGCTATTGTCTGTAAAATATTGGGTAATTCACTGAATAAATCAGTTAAATTTGTTGCTGCTTGTTTTTGAATATTCCACCAAGCCATATCAATATTTTGTTGTGCATCAATAATTGTGCCACCGTGTGAACATACCGCACCAGATTGAAAAGGCAGTTGTACACGCTGTAAGCCTTCGACTGAACGTGCAGTCACAGGAATCACTTCAGTTGATTCAAATAGCCAATTTACAAATACTTGCTGTTTGGGCTTCATATAAGACAAAGGTTGCCCAGACTTATCTGTCGTGGCGATTTTATGTAAATCAGTGGGTGCAGACTTACGATTGGTCTGAAACAAAGTATCATCTAAATCGACAAAAACCAAAGGCTTATGGTTCATAATGAATCACTTCCAAGTTTTCAATTTGTTCAAAAAGCGTAGGGTCTACACTGTGTTTTTCTGTTTCAATCACCAATAAAACACGGTCAAATTGTTGATGTCTCACGTTATAGGCATAGTTGTTGATGTTTAGCCCGTAATTGTCTGTAAATGCACAAATACTTTGGATGGCGTGACCTTGCATAATTGGTGAGCGAGTGGTGGAACTGTAATAAACTTCAGCGCCTTGTTGCTCTAATTTTTCAGCGATGAGAAAAGGAATCCAACTGAACTCACCTGAGCCCAAGACTAAAATTTTTTCATTTGGCTTGTTTACGTGTACATCTGCCCAAGTACGACAGTCTAAATAACTTGGCTCACGTCCCCAATCACAGGGCGCAATAATACGTTGTGCTTCTTGGTTGGTTTTATTGACATCAGGCATATTGATGTCAACTTGCTTTTGATTGGCTTGCCAATGCCATGAACCATGCAGCAGTGAAACCACTTCAATGGGAATGCCGACATCGAGGTCATTTAAATGTTCTTCTGCCCAATTGACCAAAGTTACTAAAATAATGCGTTCAACTTGTTCAAGTCCCGAATTTTTCAGACTCGTGATGAGATTTTTAAAAGTTTTACCTGTAGAAATTTCATCATCTACCAAAATTAAAGTTTTGGATTGGATTAAATGTTGATGCTTTTGGGGATCATGGCTACTTAAAATGAATTGATCTTGAGCATGACTATGTTCTTCTAAAAATAAGCCCAATGTCGGCAAAGCATCAACAGGATGACGTGTTGTGGTCACAAAGATTGCATTTTCAGCAAAATCTTTTTTTAACTCACGGTATACACCTGCACCTAAACCCACAGCGGTTTCAGCCATTCCGATCACGGCAATGGGATAGGGTAAGTCTTTGGGAATTAAGGCACACAAATCCACATAGCTGCGTTGCATGGTTGAAGGTGCAACAGGAATATGTTTACCTAAGACTTTAGAAACAAACAAAAAAGCACGTTTGGGATTAATTCTTTCTGCAAAACCTAATAATTGATCTAAATCCCATTGTGGGTGATGTTGACGAACCGAAACACGAAGATAACCACGACTTAATTCAATTTCTTTCATTAATTAATCTTAATCCATTTTAAAACTTTGTACTAAAGGCAATACTTTGACAGGTGAAATGGTCGTTTCACGCTGTAAATTGAGATTTAATTTTGCGCAAAAGCTCTGCGACTAAGTTCACCCCAGTATGTAAGGTATAGGCAAATCCACCTGCGGGACGTGCATTAATTTCTAAAATATGCCATTGCTGCTGTTGGTCTTTTTTAAATTGGATATTAATCAAACCGTCACAATTGAAATGTTGAACCAATTGTGTGCAAATTTCATGACAAGGATGCTGTAAAAAGCATTCTTGGTGAAATTGATATTTAATTCGAGTGACTTGTGCCAAAATTTTGCCTTGATCACAGGCAATATCAACAGAACATTCTTCACCATTTAAATAAGGCATGATCAAATATGCAGTGGGTTGATCCAATTGTGCATAAGCTTCAATAAACTGTTGTGTATTGGCTAAGAAAGGTGCTTTAAAATGTTGAAAATAATCAATATCATCTTTTAAACGCACAAAACCTGCACCATAAACACCATGCACAGGTTTGGCACAAATCTCACCAAATTGTTGTTTGGCTTGAGCAATAGCACTTTTTAATGTATCGATCGAATCGGCTTTGATGGCGTCAATATACGGTAAACCCAGTTTTTTACACTTTTCAGTAAAGACAAATTTATCATCAATGCTGTCTAGTTCATTGAGGGACATTGCACCTGTGATCAGTTGAATATTGTGTTGTTCAAATTGTTCACGATAAGGTTCAATATATTGCGCTCTTTTTCCACAAAATAGCAGATCAACTTTGTGTTGAATACATTGTTCTAATAGCCAATCCGCAGCTTCTTCAATTCGTGGTTGATGAACAAACAAATCAGCAATATGTTGTAATTCTGGTCGCAATAAATTATGTGAACAGATGATATGCAAGTGTGATGCAAGTGAGGAATTTTTTAAGGCGAGAATAATATCTTTTTGACAGGAGAAACTTTCAGCAACCCAAACAGTATAATGATCTTTCACAGTAAACTTTATTCTCAATAGGTTAGTTTTAAAAAACCAAATAATAAAATAGCTTGATAATCTTTGGTTATTTCTCAAAATGAGAGAAAATAAACAATTCACATGCTGTGTAGACGTGACATTTTAATTAAATGTTTAAAATCAAGCGAAATATATAATTAAATTAGAATAACTTGCAATCTTTTTTTACGGCTTCTTTGTTTGTATTTTTGTTAAAAAAAAGATTTTTATACTATGGTCTGTCATATTTTTATGGTAAAACTAAGTGATTCAAATATATTAAACCTACTTAGTTTAAATTTTGATTTCATTCAGAAATTCATTTTTTATAGATTTATAACAAAGTTTTTGAGGATAATATGCAATTGATTGCAGGTGGTAATACAGGCTTAACGCAACAAAATGTTGAAATTTTAATAAAAACAAATGTTCCTGCGCATATCGATTTAGACATTACAGCCTATCAGTTGGCGCAAACAACGCAAAAAGTTCGTGGTGATCAAGACATGATCTTTTATGGACAATTGCATACTGCAAATCGTAGCGTGGCATTAACTGAGTCATCAAGTAAAGCGCCTTATGTGGCGAAATTGAGCTTAAATACGGCAATGATTGATTCACAAATCAACAAAATTGCGATTTGTGCAACATTAAGTGAACCACATGCAGTGAATGCCCTAGCACCAATCCAATTGGAAGTGCTGGAAAATGGTCAAATTGTGGCAACTGCAACAGTTGAAACGCAACAAAAAACTGAAAAAGCGTTGATTTTGGCAGAAGTGTATAAGCACAATGAAAAATGGAAATTCCGTTTTGTAAATCAAGGTTTTAATGGTGGTTTAAAACCATTAGCAGAAAATTTTGGTGTTGAAATTTCCGCAGATACGACACAAGCTGCGCCAACGCCAACGCCAACGCCAACGCCAACGCCAACGCCAACGCC
>NZ_LQXQ01000026.1 GCF_003268395.1 Acinetobacter sp. CFCC 10889
ATACACCACCCGTAATTTAAATATACTTGCACAATGGACTGAGCATGATATTGCAAAAATAAAAGTATTACTGCTGCAATTACAGCCCAATATTGCTGAAAATTTATTTATTCGGGAATTGGTGATTGAGGGAATTGACACTAAATTTATTGAACAACAGCAGCGGATTTTAACTGATTTATTGGATGTGATTCATCAAGGTGCGCTGAGTGAGCAAGGTGGTTTGTTGAAATGGCTGAATTGTCGAGATTTACCTAAGGGATGGTTGTTGATTCGTCAGCTTGATGCTGATTTTGAGGGCATGGAAATTCAGAAGATTGCAGCGAATAATATTTCACAACTTATTGTCAATGCTGAAAATATTTTAATTATTGAAAATGAGCAAAGTTGTTATGCATTGCCTAAAATTCAAAATTGTATGGCGATTGCAGGTGCAGGAAAAAACTTGTCATGGTTGACGGATTGCACATGGTTAAATACAAAAAAAAGTGGCGTATTGGGGAGATTTGGATTCTTGGGGATTGTCTTTTTTAAATATGGCGAAAGCACAAGTAATACATTTATCGACCCTTATGATGGATCAGGAGACGGTTATGCAGCATGAAAATGCCATGGTACACGAGGCTATCTCTTATAAAAAAGAATTGGCTTTTTTAAGTGCAGATGAATTGCAGTTATTCCATGATTTAACCCATGCTAAATATCAGGATAATCGTTTGGAGCAAGAACGTTTATCGAATACATTTGTCCAATCTAGAATTCAACAATGGCTTGAGAGCTAAGACAAGCAAAAAATTACTGTATTTTCAAATGAAGTCGGAACTTACACACGTCATACAGTAATTTTTGCAAGATACATTAGATTGAGCTGAATCTTAATCCAACAAACTCATTACGTCATCTTCGGTCAATTTCACTTCATTTTCATGATCAATACTGAGAATAGACTTGGCTAAATCTGCTTTGCGATGTTGTAAGGCAAGAATTTTTTCTTCAATACTTTGATTGGTAATCAATTTATAAACAAAGACAGGTTTATCTTGCCCGATGCGCCATGCACGATCCGACGCTTGATCCTCAGCAGCAGGATTCCACCAAGGATCATAGTGAATCACAGTATCAGCAGCAGTGAGGTTTAAGCCAACACCACCTGCTTTTAAACTGATCAAGAATACAGGAATATCACCATTTTGGAATGCGGTAATGACTTCATCACGTTTCCGAGTTTGTCCTGTCAGTTTGACATTGTTAATTTTGAGTTGATTCAGTTCATTTTCAATGATTTGCAACATGGTAGTGAATTGAGAGAAGATTAAAATTTTGCGACCTTCTTCGACCATATTACTGACCATTTCGAGTAATTGTTCAAGTTTAGCTGAGGCAACATTGTCATTTTTAATATGTTCTAGTTTCAGCAAACTTGGGTGACAGCAGACTTGACGTAATTTTAACAAGGCATCCAAAATCTGAATCTGACTGCGGTTAAAGCCTTTTGCTTTGATCAGATCACGAATATTTTTTTGCATCGTGGCACGTACAGCTTCATACAATTTTGACTGCTGTGCATTCATATCAATATTGATTTCAATCGTGGTTTTTTCAGGAAGTTCTTTGGCAACTTCTGTTTTTAAACGACGTAACATGAAAGGTTTAATCCGTGAAATCAGCTTATTTTTCACATGAAGATTGGCATTTTTCTCAATAGGATTGCGATATTTTTTATTAAAAATATCCTGACTGTATAAGAAGCCCGGCATGATGAAATGGAACAATGACCACAATTCACCAAGATGATTTTCCATCGGTGTGCCTGTCAGGCACAGACGATGTTTAGCTTGAATTTGGCGTGAGACCTGTGCCGCTTTGGCACGTGGATTTTTAATATTTTGTGCTTCATCCAAAATCAATAAATGATACTGATGTGCTAAAAGCTGTTCTTCATCACGGCTTAAAAGCGGGTAAGTACTGAGAACAATATCTGCATTTTCAATTTCTTGAAAATGTTCTGCACGTTGCTGACCATGTAAAACCAAGACTTTTAATTGAGGGGTAAATTTTTCCGCTTCTTTGCGCCAATTGTGCATGAGTGAGGTCGGCGCAATGATTAAAGCAGGGCATTTGTCTAAATGACCTGCTTGTTTTTCCATGAGAATATGTGCCAAAGTCTGCGCAGTTTTACCCAAACCCATATCATCAGCCAAAATACCGCCATGTTCAGTTTCACGCAAAAACTGCAACCATGCCAAACCTTGTTGCTGATAATGTCGTAGCTCTCCGTTAAAGCCTTCAGGTGTCACAATCTGTTGTTGATAGCTTTGATTGAGTTGATGTGCGAATTGAGATAAACGTTCAGAACCTTGCCACGGCATACCCAAAGTATGACCTAAATCAATCAGTTGTGCTGCATCATAGCGGTCAAAACCTGCAGATTCAGGAGATTGTAAAATCTCTTTCAGATAAATCACAATTGGTTTGATTTCTTGTACTTTGAGCGTGAGCTGCGGTTGCCCAATGCCCAAATCCAACATGAAATAGCCATCATCATCCAATTGTTCAAAGAACTCAGGCTCTAAAATGATCGGCATTCTCGTCACAAGATGGGATAATAATTTAATCAAATCATAGGTATTGCCATTTTGATCTTGAATGGTTGCACCAACTTCAAACCAATCTTGGGAATGTTCAGATTCATTTAAACTCAGTTGTAGATTTTGTGTTGGTAACAGATTAAACAAACTGTCAGGCGTATGTTCAACTTGCCAACCTGCGTGTTGCAATTGATTTTCAGGAATCAGTTGTTTGATCCAATCCGATGGATCTGCACAAAAGACTGAATTTTCAGTGACTTGATCAAAGGCAGGGCGTTTATTTTTACTGAATTTACTGATGTTTTGAAAGCTTGGAATGCTTTGTTTTAACTGCTGAATCCATTGTTTTTCAGCTTGTAAATCACGTTGTTGGCGAACAGATTTTTCATTGTGATAGACAATGATATTTTCATCAGGATGACCTGCTTGAATACGCCCACTCGGATATTCAAACTTGATTTCTGCCATCGCATAATCGTGCATGTGGGCAAGACGATCATATTGTGGGAATCCGCCAAAACGTAAGATGGGTTTGGGTTGCCCTGTGACAGTTTCAATTTTTTGTGCCAACTGCGCTTGTGGCAGATCTTCAAAAATGGCATAAGGCTGAATAACTTGCTCAAATTCTGCTAAAAGTTCAAGCGGCATTTGTGGCATATTCATTAATTCTTCCAACATTTCAATTGAGTAGGAAGACTCAAGCGCACCGACTTGCTGTGTAGACGCATCCAAATAACTCAGTGGATGAGAATAAATAATGTGAATGTGCTTGGTATGTTCAGCACTCAATTCTTGCTGTTGTGCATTTAAAAATTTGGCTTTTAATTTTTCAGTTTGTTGTTCAGGGCGTGAATGCCAATCAAACTCAAGTTGAAAACGTTCTTCAGACCATGTCAGCGCAGGATTCACGGTATTTAAACTATAACAAACACCTTTTTGAATCACCATTTTCAGTTGTTCTTGGTAAATGCCTGCAATGTCCCAAGACGGTGGATAGTAGTATGTGTTATTGAAATTTAATTTGGCAAAAAAATACAGATGATTAAAAATATTCTTGTCTTCAGCAGAAACTTTTAAGCGACCATTGGGCACATTATCATAACTTGTGTAATGCTCTGCTTTACTGATATTGCCATCTTTGGTGCGGCGTACTTTATTGACCACTAACTGTAGTTTTTTGGAATTTTTCTTCGGCTCAAAAATATAAACCAATAGTGGTAATGGTGCGTTTTTTTTCGCTTTTTCTACGGTTAATTGCTGACGGAACTGATCGAGCCATGCTTTGGCGGTGTAATGGGTGGCATGATCAGACGTTTTGACTGTGCGAAGTTCCGTTGTATTTTGTTGAAAATAATCTGTGTTGCTGTGCAGTTTTTTAAATGGTTTTTCATGTTGATGATCATAATAATAACGTGCCAATGCCGCAGCATGTTTACAATCAAAACCAACAGGGCAACTGCATTCATTTTCCACGATTTTACTTTTGGCGAGATCCACCCGAATAAAGGTTTCGTACCAATCAGTGCCTTCGATTTGTGCTTCAATGTCTAAGAGATTATTTGCAAGATGAGTATCCAAACTCGCCAATTCAATTTTTTTCACATAACTTAAACTGCGTTGAATCGTTGCAGTACTAAAGCGAGATAAAAATTGTGTCAGAGTCGTCATTGTCACATCATATCAAAAAGCAAATAGTCCAAGATTGTAATGGATTTTCCTGTCATAAAAAATCAATATTTGTGAACAAAATGAAAGTTATACTTTGGCGAAAAAGATCATGACTTTGTGGTCTAAATGATGCTTTCAGCACATTGAAAAGTTTAAAAATCTGTCAGTATAAGTTTGAAAATGAATATGGAAATACATAAAAATGAAGCCCAATCCAATTTACTACAGCCCACAACATTTTGAATTTGCTGATTCTGTACGCAAATTTGTGCAAAAAGAATTATTGCCTTATGTCAATGAATGGGAAGAAGCAGAAACATTTCCCAAAGAACTTTATAAAAAAGCCGCTGATATTGGGTTATTGGGTCTAGGTTTTGATGAAAATTATGGCGGCATTGCAGGCACAGATGCTTTTCATGTTCTGTTGTCTTCAATAGAACTTGCCAAAACAGGTTCAGGTGGCTTGTGTGCTTCCTTACTTTCACATTCGATTGGTGCGCCACCGATCAATCATTTTGCCTCGCCTGAAATTAAGGAAAGTGTGCTCACACAAATTTTGGCAGGTGAAAAAATTTCGGCATTGGCGATTACCGAACCAAGTGGTGGTTCAGATGTTGCTGCATTAAAAACTTCGGCAGTCCGTGATGGTGATGATTATATTCTCAATGGGGAAAAGACCTTTATCACCTCAGGAATACGTGCTGATTATTATACGGTTGCTGTGCGTACTGATCCTGATGCCAAAGGACCAAATGGCATTTCGATGATTCTTGTGGATGCACATAGTCAGGGTATCACCAAATCTAAACTCGATAAGATGGGATGGTGGGCATCAGATACGGCACATTTACATTTTGACAATGTCCGTGTGCCTGCAAAAAATCTTTTGGGTGCGGAAAATATGGGCTTTCTTGTGATTATGAATAATTTCAACATGGAGCGTTTTTTCCTTGCAGCAAGTAGTTATGGTTTTGCATTGACGTGTTATGAAGAGGCTTTGGAATGGGCAAAAGAGCGTAAAACTTTCGGGAAGCGTTTGGTGGATCATCAAGTGGTTCGTCATAAGTTGGTGGATATGGCGACTCGTTTAACCACAACTTTGGCGCTGCTTGAGGATACGGCTTATCGTTTGGGCAAACCTGAGTTGCAGGGCAATGAGTTGATTGCACAGATTTGTATGTTGAAAAATGTCGCAACGCAAACTATGCAATTTTGTGCTGATGCAGCGGTACAAACGTTAGGTGGTATGGGTTTTATGCGAGGAACAAAGTCTGAACGTATTTACCGTGATGTTAAAGTGAATATGATTGGTGGTGGTGCTGAAGAAATTATGAAAGATCTTGCGAGTCGTCAGTTGGGGTATTGATTTTATTTAAATAAAATGCGGTGTTAGGGAGAACACCGCATTTGAATTTTGTTTACAAAGCTGTTTTAGCCTAATGTGGCTTATTGGATCTCAAAAATCTTTTGTACTGCTGTTCTGCTTTGTCGCTATACACCGCTTTGATTGCATTTTGCATTGCCAAATTTAGATCAAATCATTCGTTGTTATAAGAAAAGTTATTATGTCGAATGATGTATTTGATATTACTCATCTTCTTCTCCATTGGTAATTTTATTGAGTTGTTCTAAAGTGATTTGTTGGACTTCAAAAATAGGTTGTTTAAGTAAAGCATTAATCGCTTTTAATTGACTAAAAGTGATATCTTCCCAATCAATATTGAGAATACAATTGCGATCTTCAGCATAAACAAGTGCAGGAATACCAAGGATTAAACTTTTTAATATTTCAGGACTTTCACTGATCTTTTCTAGAGACTGATCAAAAACATGTTCATTGAAATCATTTTCAAAGATGTAGAGTTCAAAGTCATCTGCGGTGTTGAAGTTTTCATCTGTACTGTCAAAAATATTATAATTTTCACTGCGTAAGTAGTCTTGTTCTTCATTTGACCATAAAATATAAATGGGTTTTTGTTCGTCAATTTCAATCAGTTGATAATGTAATACGCCTGAAAGTTGCGCAAATTCAAATGCATCATCTAATTCCATTTCAGGAATTTCATCATCGATTTCAAATTCTTCGCCCGTTTTTTCAAGCACAAATTGTTCTAATTTTTCATAAGTTTCTTCGCTTGCATAACCATTGCCAATATCATAATTGTTAAGGTCATCATCTGCATATAATGCTTCTACAATCAATTTTTTAAAAGCGTACTCAGCTTCAGCTTTATCCTCATAAATGGTGTGGATCCGACCTGCTTCAGGAAAAACTGTCTGAAACCACTCATCGTTATAGGCAAAGTCATTATGGCGGATGATATATTTAATTGTCATTGTATTTGTTTCCTTTGATCAAATGGAGTTAAGCAATTTTTGCTTTTAAGTCTTGCAGTTTCATGGCACTTGGCGGTACAACCGTGCCATTGTCCATCCATAACTCAAAACGCATGGGGTTAAAAAACATTGAGGGTGTAATGTCAAACTCGATAAACTTCGCTTCACTTTTGCCCATCATCGGTAAAATGGTATTTATAAACCAACTGTTATGTGTGATGAGTAATGATTTAAGTTGACCTGTCACTGACAAAGGCGAAAGCAAAGTCGTAGATAATTTGGGATCATCAATCACTTCGGTATGAAATTGTTCTAAACGTTTCGCTAAACCTTCCGTTGGAATATCTTGCATGGCTGCGACAAAATCGCCCAAAGTAGGAATAAAACGATGGTGGAAATCGACCAATAAATGATCCTTTTCACAAAGGTCTTTGACTTCGATGCTTGCACCTGCGCTGTTTTGAAAATGGTGTCCAAAGATCGGAATGATCACCTCTTGTACACCCCAAAATGTATGCAAAATCCGATGACGATTATCTGTACAAAGCATTTTTGTACTGTCGATTAAAGCATGAATGTCGATGTAGTCTTCAAGTTCACCACCACGACGCTTTTGTGAAATTTGAGCATGTTGGACTGGATTCATTGTTGTAGTTTAATTGTTTTAAAGTCAGTAGATTAGCAAAATATAATGACAATAAAAATCATTTTTTAATAGGGTACGTTAAGTTATGACGTAGGGATTTTATTTTTGTTATAGTTGATGATACAAGCTTTTTATCGCTTGGTATGAAGGTCTATAGCTCTATTTAAATATGAGATATGTGTTACTCATTCATTTTCTCAATAATGCAGTATTATCCTTAGGTGGATTGATTTTATTGCAAATTGTGCAAGCTTTAACTTAGAGAGTGAAAATGTCGAGTTTATTCATCGTCATGCTTGGTGGTCGCCATGCACGTGCCAATACCGAAGTGCATGATGTCGTTTTAGCAGTGGGTGAATCGCTTGAAGAAATTACACCACAACTGAAAAATGCATGGTTTGGTGAACAGCAAGGTTTACATATTGACGCATGGCATCAGCTGCATGGTTTGGAGTTTGAAAATAAAAACTATCAAATCCATTTTACCGATGCTCAGCCGAATAGCTCAGATGCTAAGTTGTGGCTGATTAATTTAGGTGGTTACAATGCTCATGAATTTGGTGAATTGCATCGCTATGTTCTGGTCGTTGCTCATGATTCGGCTGAAGCTAAAATGAAAGGCAAACACCAATTTGCTCAATATTGGCAAAAACCACATACCGATCGTGTCTTGGATGTCGATGATTGTATCGCCATTGATCATGTGCATGGACGTTATGTGCAATTAATCGAGGGCGACTTTGAACAAGGACAATGGGAAAATACTTATTTAACCCTTTAAAAAAATATAGAGATCTTGGTTAATACTTCTTTAGCATCTAATCAGATAAGTAACGAAGAAAAACATCAATATCATGAATATGACTCTGATTTAAGCTGAAAGCATTGTGGATCAAGTCTTTGCAGGATGCTTATCAATAAAATCGCTATGAAATATGTAAAAAAAGCATTTCGCTGATAGATCAAATCTCGTTATATTGTGCATCGTTATAATGAATCTACTAGCTGTACGCCATGTATTTATATACTGATTTCGATCAACAATTGATCAATGAACGTGTTGCACAATTCCGTGACCAAACGGAACGTTATTTAGCGGGTAAACTCACTGAAGATGAGTATCGTCCATTACGTCTACAAAACGGTTTATACGTACAGCGTTATGCGCCAATGTTACGTATCGCTGTGCCTTATGGTTTAATGAATTCCAAGCAATTACGCAAAGTTGCTGAATTGGCTCAGGAATTTGACCGTGGCTATGCGCACGTTTCTACACGTCAGAATATTCAATTTAACTGGCCTGCATTGGAAAATGTGCCTGATATGTTGCAAGAGTTGGCAACAGTTCAGATGCATGCGATCCAAACTTCAGGTAACTGTATCCGTAATACCACCACTGACCAATATGCAGGTGTGGTTGCAGGTGAAATTGCTGACCCACGTCCTACTTGTGAATTGATCCGTCAATGGTCAACTTTCCATCCAGAATTTGCATTCTTACCACGTAAATTCAAGATAGCAGTGTCTGCACTTGAGGAAGTGGATCGTGCAGCGACTTCATTCCATGATATAGGTGTATATTTAACACGCAATGAAGCGGGTGAACTCGGTTATAAAATCAAAGTTGGTGGTGGCTTAGGTCGTACCCCAATTATTGGTTCTATGATTCGTGAATGGTTACCACGTGAAGATTTAATTGCTTATCTTGAAGCAGTTCTTCGTGTGTATAACTTACATGGTCGCCGTGACAATAAATACAAAGCACGTATTAAAATTTTGGTAAAAGCATTAACCCCTGCGGTATTTGCTGAAAAAGTTGAAGCTGAATTTGCTGAAACAATCAAAACATTAAAAGTTGATGCAGATACGTTGAAGAAAATGGATGAGGAATTCACACCATTTACGTATCAAGATTATGCAGATGAAGATTTCACTGCACAATTTGCAGAGCATCCAAAATTCAAGCAATGGTTCAATATTAATACCAATGCACACAAAGTTGCAGGCTATCGTATCGTGACGATTTCTCTGAAACGTGCGGGTGTTGCACCGGGTGATATGACCACTGAAGAAATGAATTTGATTGCTGATCTTGCAGATAAATACACGTTTGGTGAACTTCGTACGACACACGAACAGAACATTTCTTTGGTCGATGTACCACAAAAAGACTTGTTTGAATTGTGGCAAATCCTTGAAAAGAATAACCTTGCTCGTGCGCATATTGGTTTCATTACCGATATTATTTGCTGTCCAGGTGGTGATTTCTGTTCATTGGCAAATGCGAAATCAATTCCAATTTCAGAAGCGATTTCACGTCGTTTTGATGACTTAGATACCATTTATAACCTTGGTAAAATTGATCTCAATATTTCAGGTTGTATGAATGCCTGTGGTCACCACCATGTGGGTAATATTGGTATTTTGGGTGTAGATAAAAAAGGCGCTGAATTCTACCAAATCTCTTTAGGTGGAAATGCAGACCACGATGCTTCACTTGGTGACATCTTAGGACCATCATTCTCAGCAGAAGTGATTCCTGATATTGTGGATGAAATTTTGAATACGTATCTTGATCTTCGTAATGAAGGTGAAGAGTTTATCGAAACTTATCGTCGTGTCGGCATTCAGCCATTTAAGGAGCGTGCATATGCTTAATACAGCACTTCAAGTCCTCTCTAAAGATGGCACAATTGCAGATAATACGTATCAGATCATTGCTGAAGATGGCGTATTACCACAAGGTGATGTGTTATTGACTGCTGAGCAATTGGATCAAATTGCCAATGTGTCAGGTAAAAAAGCCTTATTCATCACTGTAGATACTTCTCCTGAAGTAAATCAGTTTCCACTTGATCAGCTCGATGCAATCTTTATTGATTTTGCGGGCTTTAATGATGGTCGTGGTTATTCATTTGCTGCGTTGTTACGTCGCCAAGGCTATCAAGGCGAGCTTCGTGCCACAGGTGATGTGTTTAAAGACGTTTTAAATTACATGAAGCGTTCAGGTTTCGATACTTTCGTGATTAAAGAAGGTAAAGATATTACTGAAGCAGCGGCAGGTTTGGGGGATTTTACCAATCCTTATCAAGCGTCGACTGCGGTTGCACAAGCAAGTTATCAAACAGGTGCTTAAGCCTATTTGACACTCAAGAGCCTGCATTAAGCAGGCTTTTTTATTTGTGTAATAGAAGAAAATTAAAAATTATATCTATATGTTTTTTATTCAGTTAATTTAATGTGTTAAGGTATTCAGCGGTTTGTATCTACGAGACTTAAGTGTCGTGATGCTTTTTATAATCTAGGTGATTTATAAGCATAGTGGAGTTCTTATTAAGTCTGAAAGTGCTGAATAATGCGTAGTTAAATTAATAATGAAAGTTCTTTTTCTCTATAAAGCATGAGAAAAGATCAAAACTCTATAAGAGAATGAAAGGGTGATTTTTTATATAAACCTCTCCCTAGCCCTCTCCTAGGAGGAGAGGGAACTTTTATTATGAATTTAATATGATTCAGAATTTGATTTTACGTAAGAAATTTCATGATAAATATCATATTTTAAAGCTTATTAATTTCTGGATGCTTTATTTAGAAGTGACCTTGTTTTTATGCAAAATTCTATTCGTGTCGGTATTGCAGGTTATGGCAACCTTGGACGTGGTGTTGAAACTGCGATTCAAAAAAATCCTGATTTACAATTGGTTGGTATTTTCAGTCGTCGTGATCCTGCAACAGTTTCTCCATGCTTTGCTGAAACTCAAGTTTATGCAATGGATTCGTTAAGTGATTTCCAAGATAAAATTGATGTATTAATTTTATGTGGTGGTTCGAAAGATGATTTGCCACAACAAGGTCCAATCTTGGCAAGCCAATTCAATACTGTAGACAGTTTCGATACCCATGCACGTATTCCTGAATATTTTGCTGCGGTGGATGCACCTGCTTTGGCAAACAAGAAAACTGCCATGATTTCGATTGGTTGGGATCCAGGCATGTTCTCAATCAACCGTTTATTTGGTGAAGCATTATTACCTGATGGTGAAACTTATACGTTTTGGGGTAAAGGTTTGAGCCAAGGTCATTCTGATGCAATTCGCCGTGTAGAGGGTGTGAAAGCAGGTGTGCAATATACAATTCCATCAACGGATGCGATTGAAAAAGTTCGTAGTGGTTCACGTCCAACGTTGACAACCAAAGAAAAGCATCAACGTGAATGTTATGTCGTTCTTGCAGAGGGTGCAGATGCAAAAGCGGTTGAGCAGGCGATCGTGACCATGCCTGACTATTTTGCTGACTACAACACTACTGTAAATTTCATTGATGAAGAAACACTGAAAAAAGATCACCAAAAAATGCCACATGGTGGTTTTGTGATCCGTAGTGGTAATACCAGTGATGAACAGAATCAAGTGGTTGAATTTTCATTGAAACTCGACAGTAATCCTGAGTTTACAGCGAGTGTTTTAGTGGCTTATGCACGTGCATGTTATCGCTTAAATCAGATGCAACAGTATGGTGCGAAAACAGCATTTGATGTTGCACCTGGTTTATTGTCAATGAAATCGCCTGAGCAATTGCGTAAAGAATTGCTCTAAGTAACATTGAAAATTGAACTGAAAGCCGAATGAAAATTCGGCTTTTTTATCGCTAAAATGAATGTCTGAAAAATGGATATATCGTGTAATGCTAGTGGTTTTAAAGCACTTGGGCTAAAATTCGCCCACGATAACCTCAATGAAAATAACCATGTCTTTATTACTTGCAAAAATAAATCCTGGCGTCATTTGGCTGTTGATCGCAATTGCGACAGATGTACTCTCTACTTTTTATTCTGCCAAAGGTAATGGCTTGGTCAATAAAGTCGATCAAGGCATTGCTTTGGTTTTATATATTATTTCATTTGCCTGTGCTGCTTATGCACTTAAGTTTATGCAAGCAGGGATTCTCTATGTGTTGTGGTCGGGCATTGGGGTCATTGCAACAGCGTTGTTGGCGAAAGCATTTTTGGGGCAAAACATTGATCTGGCAGGATGGGTGGGTATTGCCTTTATTACCATTGGCTTGACCATTATTGCGCAGTTTTCAAATATAGATGTGTAGTATATTTTTGAATATTCAATCTCAAATTATGTTATGAGTAGATGAAATAATTTAAGACTAAAATGATATTCATGTGGGATTTTTTTAAAAAACTATTTTCTAATAAAGAAAATAAAGATGAGTTGAACATTCAAAACAAAGAAATAGACCAAGTTCCTGATGTTAGTCAAAAATTATCAGAATCAACCATTCCAAAGAATGACGAAACTCAGGAAATAGTCCATTCAAATTTTGATTCTCGTAAAGAAGAAGATAATTATGTGTATGGATTTAGCCATAAAAAATTATCTGAATTTGAAATATTACTTTTAAAATTAAAAGATTATAGTGGTTATATTCGACAGAAGACTTTAGAAAGCTTGGCTAATTGTTTTGATACTGAGCTATTTCCACATTTGCTTAATCGTTTAAGTGATTATATTCCGATTAATCGTCAATTAGCCGCTGAACAGATCACCAAGTGGAGTGAACGTCCTGAGTTTTCTCAATTGTGTATGGTTCATTTTCTTGAAATTACAACATTGCAAAAGCGGGAGCGTACAGAACAAAGGGTATTTCAGTTACTTTTAGAAAAAATTGGTCAAAATCAAAAAGTACTACAAGAGGGTTTAACTGAGCAACAAGGTCTTTTGCCTAGAGAATTATTAAAATTTACGATCCAACAGCAATGGATTGAATCCGCTGTATTATTTGAACTGTGTAAAAATGCAAAAGATCAACATGTTCGGGCGTATTGGTTAGAGAATCTTATTTTAAATCAAAATGATATTGAACTTATTGCTGAACTTAAAGAAACGAAATATCGTGATGTGAAATATCGTTTATTTGATGTGTTGTATCAAAGACAAGCATTGAAAACGGATGATTTAATTGACATGTGGCACAGTTCATATGTCTCAGTTATGGATTATGCTTATTTTACTTTAAGACAACAAGAATTTGATTTTAATAATTATTTTTTGAAAAATCCATTACATACATTAACTCATGCACAAGCGCGAATTCGTGCATATCAGTGGATTATGATGAAAGGGGATTTAGCACAGTTCTATCAAATATTGGATCAAGTTGAAAATCATACCATTGTAAAAGCTTTAATGAAGTATGCAGTAAAACAGCAGTATATTCAGTTTGAACAGTATCTTAACTATTTTCAGAACATTGGACAAAAACTAGTTTTAGCAGATGTGCTTAAAACGAAGAAATTGAGTAAACATCATCTGAATGTAGATGAACTTCAACAGATGACCTTGTTGCTTGATGATGAAGTGACCTTACAGCAAAAGCTTGATTGGGTGGAGGATTTGCATGTTTGGGATAAATTATATTGGTATGTGATCCAATTTTCTCATGATCAAACGTTAGAGGAAAAAGCCCTTTTTAGACAAGTAACAGATCATTTAATGCTAAACATGCAATATATTACACATTCACCTGCTTGGTCATCGGAACAGATGTACTCTTTTCGACAAAAACTCCCTGTTTTTATACAAGCATTTCCGCAAGTATTGGAACATCAAAAAATCAGACAGATACTGCAAACAAAATTGAATATTGCCAATCTAGATCATTAAAACTGAGGGATCTGAAAAGATTACATTCCTCATTTGCATTGATTTATGTAGCTGTAAGTTGGCAATTCACCATGTATTGAATCCCAAATTGATGAGTGAGTGTGCCATATTGAAAATGCAAATCATGATTCAGTTACATGATGCAGCCCATTTTTGTTTTGAATCTTTAATTTAATAGTGGCTAGCTTAATTTTTACTGAAATATTTGTAATGATCTATGAAAAACCCCTCAAAATTGAAGGGTTTTAAAATTATATTTATTTGAAATATAAGGGAAATATTCTAAAATTAAAGAATTTCAATAGCAACCGCAGTCGCTTCACCGCCACCAATACACAGTGCTGCAATACCTTTCTTGCCACCTGTGCGTTTTAAAGCATGGATCAAGGTCAGGATAATACGTGAACCTGTAGAACCAACAGGATGACCCAAGGCACACGCACCACCATTGATATTGACTTTTTCAGCATCCAGTTTGAAATCATCGATTGGGCACATCGTCACCATGGCAAATGCTTCATTAATTTCCCAAAGATCAACGTCTTGAGCATCCCAACCTGTTTGATTCAAGACTTTTTGGATTGCACCAACAGGGGCAATGGTGAATTCTGAAGGATGTTGTGAATTTGAAGCATAAGCAACAATTTTAGCCAATGGCTTTAAGCCTTTGGCAGCAGCATTGTCCGCAGAAGTCAGTACAAGTGCTGATGCACCATCAGAGATCGAGCTTGCATTAGCAGCCGTAATTGTACCGTCTTTAGCAAAAGCTGGACGTAGTGTTGGAATTTTTTCGATGTTGGCATTGAACGGTTGTTCATCTTTATCAACAATTACATCGCCTTTACGACCTGAAACTGTAACAGGGACAATTTCATCTACAAAATAGCCTTCAGTAATCGCAGTTTGCGCACGTTTCAATGAGCGAATTGCAAATTCATCCATTTGTTCACGGGTATAGTGGCGAGTGTTTGCCATATCTTGTGCAAAAGAACCCATCAGACGACCAGTTTCAGCATCTTCCAAGCCATCAAAGAACATATGATCTTTCACTTCGCCATGTCCCATACGGTAGCCACCACGTGCTTTTGGCAGTAAATAAGGCGCATTGGTCATGGATTCCATACCACCAGCAACGATGACATGAGCAGAACCAGCTTTAATTGCATCAGCCGCTTGCATTACTGCTTTCATACCCGAGCCACACAATTTATTGATGGTGACTGCACCGGTAGAATCGGGTAGACCCGCTTGACGCATGGCTTGACGGGCAGGACCCTGCTTTAAACCAGCAGGAAGTACACAGCCCATAATGACTTCTTCGATATCGTTTGCTGTTAAACCTGCACGTGCGACAGCTTCTTTAATTACAGTTGCACCAAGCGCAGGTGCTGTGACACTTGCAAGACTACCTTGAAAACCGCCCATTGCAGTACGTGCACCATTGACAATTACGATGTCAGTCATTGTTGTATTCTCCAATTTACTTGTCGTTGATTATTTTTCAGAACTTAAGCAGTATAAGTAAAAAGCATGCAGAATAAAGTAGCTAATCTATATAAATGTAGACGCTAGAGACTATATTTATAGTACAAGGTTTAACATGTGGAAATTGTTTGTTTTCTAAAATGTGACATTGGACTGAGAATAAGGCGGAGGTGTTGAATTGAATGACTTAGATTGCAATAGTAGAAACTTCCTGAAGATCCTTTTGGTAAACCCGTTTCTCCCTGAAATGCAATTACTTTTGGATGAGTAGCGCCACCCGCCCATTTCAGTGTTCCATAGTGTAGATTTATTGGAGTTGTAGCCAAAATTATTTCATTTGCATCATTTCTTTTATTTTTATTAAGATCTAGAAAGATCAAAATACCCAGAGCCCATTGATCATTTTGGCATGTATTTAGATTTGCAGAAGAACAAATCACGACATCAGTGTGGTGTAATACAGCGCTATTCTTAGCAAGTTTAATTTGTTGATCCAATAAAGGAAAAATATTTTTTTGTTCATTTTCTTGCAGTATATGAAGAAAATATGGAGCTGCAACACATGCAATAATTCCGATAATACACATACAAACAATGAGCTCAACAAGGGTTAAACCATGCTGTTTATAATAGAAATACATGATTTGTTCTACTTTTCAATAAATTAAGTTTATGAGTTTTAATGTTTTTCTAATTATTTATACAGTTCGCAATAAGTTTTTAAAATAGGTATTACTATCGTATTGTTTTACTGCTAAAATAACGAACAGTTAAAAGAGTAAGGTATTCACAAATATAATCGAGTAAAAATTTACCGAATTACAACGGAAATTGTAAGTAATTTTGTCAATAATACGCTTGATTAAAGTTATCAAGCACTTGGAAAAAGTCTCAAGTGTTTGTATGATTCAACGTGAGTAGCTTAAAAATAATACTGGGGTATATAGAAAGCTTATCTCAGGAAGCCAAAAGTTTTAGGCTGAGTTTGAACAACAATTGTTATCTCTGGAGGATATCCATGAAATTGAGTCGTATCGCACTTGCTATGCTTGTTGCTGCGCCATTGGCTGCAGCTAACGCTGGTGTAACTGTAACTCCGTTATTAGTTGGTTACACTTTTCAAGATTCTGAGCACAATAACCGTAACTTAACAGATAGCCATGAATTACAAGATGACTTATTTGTTGGTGCTGCTCTTGGTGTTGAATTAACTCCATGGTTAAGTGCTGAAGTTGAATATAACCAAGTGAAAGGCGATGTTGACCCTACCGCTGGTGAGTATAAACAACAACAAATCAACGGTAACTTATTGGTTACTTCTGATTTGATCACTAAAGACTATGACAGCAAAATCAAACCTTACGTATTAGTAGGTGCTGGTCACTATAAATACGATTTTGATGCGCCTGCATTGAAATATCGTGACGGTGAAGAAGGCACTTTAGCTAATGCTGGTGGCGGTGTATTTTGGCGTTTAAATGATGCTTTGTCTCTTCGTACAGAAGCTCGTGCAACTTATAACATCGATGAAGATTTTTGGAACTATACAGCTTTAGCTGGTCTTAACGTAGTTCTTGGTGGTCACTTGAAACCTGCTGCGCCTGTAGTAGAAGTTACTCCAGTACCTGAAGTTGCTCCAACTCCAGTTCAGCCAGTTCCACAAGAAATCACTGAACCACTTAACATGGAACTTCGTGTATTCTTTGATACAAACAAATCAAATATCAAAGCACAATACAAACCAGAAATCGCTAAGGTTGCTGAGAAGTTAAATGAATTCCCGAATGCGACTGCTCGTATTGAAGGTCACACAGATAACACTGGTCCACGTAAGTTAAACGAACGTTTATCTTTGGCTCGTGCTAACTCTGTTAAATCTGCTCTTGTAAGCGAATTCAACATTGATGCATCTCGTTTGTCTACTCAAGGTTTCGCTTGGGATCAACCGATTGCTGACAACAAAACTAAAGAAGGTCGTGCTATGAACCGTCGCGTATTCGCTGCGATTTCTGGTAGCCGTACTGTTCTAGCTCAACCAGCTCAATAATATATTGAGTCACTGAGTGATAAAGAACGACTCTTCGGAGTCGTTTTTTTATGCCTAATATTTTAAGCATGGTATATTCTGCTTTGAAATAGATGAGGATCAAAGATCATGGGCATGCCCGATGAAATTTTAAATTTGCCTTCAAATTGTGGTGTTTTTGCTTTATGGTGTGTGATTCGACAATATATGTTGGATGTTCAACCGACTCAATTAATTGAACTTTCTCGGCATGATACTGAGGATGGTACATTTAGTATAGGTTTAGCTGTAGCATTATATAAGTTGGGTTTTGAGGTGTCTTTTTATACAGATGACGATCCAAATCAACAGGCTAAAGAAAAGATCGCCTATGCTGAGGCGGAACAACTCGGTATTCCTATTTTACCTGCATTGAGTTATCAAAATATTCAAAATGAAATGGAAGATAATCAAGCTTTAGTGATCGTTTTTTATGATGATTTGGATGGTGTGGGAAATCATTCATTGGTATATAGCATTGAAGATAAAGAAATTTGCTTTTTTGACAGTTTGGAACCGATGTCACGAGAAGTATTTGAGCAACAACGACAAGTAGAGGGAATCTGTCAGCAAGCAATCGTGATTCATTGTTATCATGCTGTTGAATCTTTACACTTAAATTAGAATATAAATCCTGAGGTTCAGCAGACAAATCCACTGAACCTTGATCTGTTAGAATCTAAAACTGAAGAGATTTTTATTTTTAACAGTTTTATTTACAGGCTTCATTTAAAATAAATTAAGCACTTATCCAATCAATTTTACGTAACAATTGTTTAGATTGTTTGCGTTCTCGACGATGCATAGCTTTAGGTTTTTCAGTTTCATGCATGCCACTTTTATGTAACAGTGGCGACAAGGCAACAGGATTACGTGCTTTAATTTTCGGCATTTTTTTCAGTTTCATGATGGACGCCTTTTAACCTTTAATACACATGACTTGTTTAAGGGTATGTACCACCTCAATTAAGTCGGTTTGATTTGCCATGACTTCATCAATGTCTTTATAAGCACTCGGAATTTCATCCACCACGCCTTTATCCTTACGACATTCAATGCCTTCGGTTTGAGCAATCAAATCTTGCTGACTAAACAGATTTTTGGCTTTGCTGCGACTCATTTTACGACCTGCACCATGCGAGCATGAGCAGAACGAATCAGGATTGCCTTTACCTTTGACAATGAATGATTTCGCACCCATTGAACCAGGAATAATGCCGTATTCATCTGTACCTGCACGAATTGCACCTTTACGGGTCACAAAGACTTCTTCACCAAAATGCAGCTCTTTTTGTACATAATTATGATGACAATTAATCGCTTCTTTGGTCATTTGAAAGCTCGGCAACAGTGGACGAATGGCTTCTAAAATCAGACGCATCATTTCACGGCGGTTTTCATAGGCATATTCTTGCGCCCATTCTACAGCTTCAAAATAATCATCAAAACTGTTTGAACCTTCAGCAAAATAAGACAAATCTTTGTCAGGCACATGCCCAAAACGACTTTGCGCTTCTTTCTTGGCACGTTCAATAAAATATGTGCCAATCACATTGCCCAAACCACGACTGCCTGAATGTAACATGATCCAAACATCATTATTTTCATCCAAACACAGCTCGATAAAATGATTACCACCACCAAGCGTCCCGATCTGTTTTTGCCAAGTCGAATCGAAATGACGCAACATACGTTTCAGCGCAGGGTGTTTATCGGTGATCAGTTTTAAGCGTTTATCGAGTGGTGCAAGCGTTGAAGCTTTGGCTTTGATTTGCTTATGCATTTCAAAACCGACAGGCACTTTACGTTCAATGGCATTACGTAAGGCACTTAAATTATCAGGCAATTGTTCAGCCTTTAAACTCAAACGCATCGCATTCATGCCACAACCAATATCCACACCGACTGCGCAGGAATAATCGCATTTTTGGTTGGAATAACACTGCCGACGGTTGCGCCTTTGCCGAGATGCACATCAGGCATTACTGCAATATGTGAATGAATAAATTGTAATTGCGCCATTTTACGCAATTGGGTCATGCTTTCTTCATCAATGTCGTTGGTATAAATTTTTACAGGAACGCCGTAATCTGCACGTGCGTTCAGAATTTTTTGTATGCCCATGATCTTTTCTCTAAGCAATTTTATATTTGTCCGAATATTCTTTGACCTATTTTCAGGCATAAAAAAACCCAACGAATGCTGGGTTAAGAATCTTGGCATTCGGACACTTTAATTCAGCAAGTGTCCGTGAGCGACATCATTGCTGTGTTAGTTTGTAGTATTTTCCAATGTCAGCATGTTGATGTCCTCCTATAAAATCTTTTGGAAAAGATGAATCGAATTTGGCGCTATTCTAGAATTAAAAAATAATCTGTCAATATGTTTTTTGGATTATTTTTGGCTGATTTTGACTTTTTTTTATGGAGAATAAGATCTAATAATATGTTTTATATAGATTTAAATTTAGAGTCCATTTTATTTTTCAGGATCATTGCAGGGATGGTCATGTAAAATAAAATCTTGCCATGTCTGTGGATAGCTTTGTTGTAAAAATTGCTGAAAATTTGAAAAAGACACTAATTTTCCACCGCTATAAACTTTAAATTTGGCTTGAATTTGGTCAAGACATGAAAAGACCCGTGATGACTGACAATGTGGAAAAATTGTCGCACATTGCTGAAAATCTTCAGCAATCCGTTGCTCCATTTCATCGATATTTAAATAGTCATATTGCATCGCACCTTGCCACGGATTTTTGATATTGGTGACATCATAAATTTTAAAATCATCTTGCACATCATGATGATATTGCTGATTAAAAAATGGATCATAGCCATGCCGTGTGAGATAACAACGTGATAAATAATAGACTTGATCTAAAGTAATGTGAAACTCCTGACAAATTTTCAGGATATTCGCTATGCCTGTTTTGGCATGTGTGACATATGGGAAATGTTTGGCATCCTGATCTAAAGCCAAACCTTGTGAACCTTCAAAAATACATGAATATTGTTGTAAATTTGGACAAGACAAACTGTAATGTGAGGCATACAGTTCCTCGTATTTTTCAGCAATAATGGCAATATTGTCCGCATCAAGACAAAACAAAACTGTCTTTTTAAGTTCTGCATTTAAAGTATCTAAATGCATTTGATCATACTGATTTAAAAACTTGAGAAAGTACGCATGTATTTTCCTTAAAATGTCGATGCTCTGAGAAAGATCTTGTACCGAAAAAGGCACACTGACTTGTCGTTGAATACATTCATTCAGTCCATTTCCTGTTGAGCCATGTCGTTGTTCACCTGCAAAATGCTCCTTTAAACGGTTGATCACCACATCATACGGTGTGACCAAACGACAGCGTGGATCAATATAAATCGGTGCATCATAAGCAGGAAATTTCTGTTTTAAACTGTGATGCTCACGTGCGAGCGCCACAGGGTCAACAATAAAATATTGCGATAAATAGGTCGGTGCATTGCGAAATCCACCGCTACCGATACTGCTGAAAGCATGATAAAGCGTTAAATTTTTATAGACGGTATGTGTGGCATTATTTGAGCCGCTATAACGAATCACCATACAGTCTTGCTGCTGCTCCTGTAATTTTTTGACCCAATAATCTACAGTTTTACCTTTCGATTCATCGCCAAAATTTGCCCCAATCACCGCAATATTTTTCATTGTTTAACTCGCCTATGTGATCAATTAAAAAACCAAACCTTCATGCGTAGTCGCAGGTAAATGCTGAATGGCTTCTTTGACCACCAAAGCGGTATTGCCATCCCAACTGCTTAAAATCGCAGCTTTATCTTTGCCTGCTTTTACTTCCAAAATACTGACAATCACCTCAGAAAGTTTGTGATGATCACGACAGACTATGGCATTTTCACCAAGCAATTGTCGCCACGGACGGGTCACGCTGTCCAAACCATAATGCGTTGGGTGGCTTCCTTCGGACATAATGATATGAAATGGAATATAGGATTGTGACACCATTTTAATCAGTTGTTTAAAAGGTAAATTATGCTCGGTTTGAATGCCGAAGACATTTTCAATGATGGCAGGTGTCAGCGTTTCAGGCGGTGGCTCATCACCAATGGTAAATAAAAAGCCTTTTTGATTGCGTTTCAGCATGGCATCAGTTTTGGTCATGGTCGCAGCAAAATAATATGGTAAATCATAAGATTCCATGTCATTGCCGCCACCCATACAGCCATCAATCCAAAATTTTTCTAAACCATCAGTTAATAGATCGCATTGAGATTCAAATTGCCCCACCTGAAAGGGAGCAGGGTCACCGACCATCGCATCACCAATGCCACAGAATAAAACTTGTGGGTCAGACACAGGTTTGCGGGTATAAATTTCCTTAAAAAGTTCACCTAAACCTGTTTGGATGATGTAGGTCAAAATACCGCTCATACTGCCTGTAAAATCCAATCCAATGATGATGGGTGTTGAATTGGGATTGCTGTCGGAATCGCAAGATTCACGTACGCCATTTTTAATTTTTTTCGGATCGACATCATCAAGGAGTTGGTGTGTGGTGTAAATGTCGTGCAGGCTTTTGCCTTTATAGCCACTCGATTTACGACTCCAATCATCGATACTAAAGCTTGAACCGCCCATGGTTATTCTCCTGTTTATTTTCAGTTTTTTGAGATGAAAGCCAAAATATTTTCAATAGAATTGACTGACATATCGGGTTTAAATACGGTGTAAAAGTTGGTTGAGGGAAAGCTCTTTTTTGTGAAAAGCACGTTTAGAAAACACTTTTTTTTAATGTGCGGGTTTGCCATTCTTTGTAGTTGTCATAAAGACTTTGCTGACAGTCGATGGCAAGAATCTGTTGAATAAGCGTGGTGTTGATCTGTGTGTGATCAAGCAGATTTAAATTGCTGAGTTGTTGTTCATCACCACTTAAATACAAGGCTAAAAATTTAATCAGATTGTTGCTTGAATCTTCATCACAGGTTTTATGGGCAATGGCATCAGGAAATATGGCTTTCACTTGCGTTGGTGAAAGCGCAATCATTTGTCCTGATGTTGAAAAAAATAAAGCAGAAAGATCAATGATATAATGTGAAACTGTGTCGACAAAAACCAAGTTGGCATCACAGCCTGTAAAATTCAAATCATTGTTTTGCAACAGCAAAGCAGTATCAAATAAGCGTGAAATAATCCAAGCGCTCATTTTCCAATCTTGCGTTTCATAAATATAATTTTTGACTAAAACTAAAGGTAAATAGCGTGGATGAAAGGCAATTTTTAAATAATCATCATTGTCCGTTGCCAAAACACGAATGTCTAAAATGTCTTGATAACGGGCTTTGAGTGGATGATGGGTCAGCATCTTTTTAATTGATTTAAGATTTTGAATAATATTGTTTTTTAATGCAGTGGCTTTGTGTTTAAAGTGCAGAATAATCTGAGCCTGATCTAAATAATATACCGTGTAAATATTATTTTCATGGCTGAAAAAATAATCATAATCAGTGTGGTTAATACGCACAGTTTGATATTTGTGGCGCATTGACGCTTGATTGAAAATTTGATTGATGTGAATAAAAACCTGTTCAGCTTGCGGGTCTGAATTTAAATCAGGATGCCACTTTTTCAGTAAACGCTGACGTTCTTTTTGGGCAAGTGCAGGTTGCACAGAAAATAAATCCTGATAGATCCGAAATGCTAAAATCTGTTGTGCTGAATAGTCCATAAGGTCCTCAGTTTTAATTTATTGTCATAGTGCCCATTTATAATAATCTAAAATTTTAAACGTTGAATGTTGCGATTTTGTAAATTAGTGTCATTATGACAATATAGTGTTATCAGCGTGATTTTTGAGTAAAAATAAAACAGAGATTCAAGGAAGAAACAGAGGGGAAGCTGAGCACAATAAAAAAGCCCTATCGAAATAGGGCTTGATTAGGATGAATTTACAGACGAAGAGTAAAATTAGGCTTTATCCTCATCCATTGGGCGTACATCCATGTCTTTATAGGCAATGAGTTTTGAGCCATTTTTAAACTTATAAATCAACCAAATTGCAAGGAAAAGCGGCAGACTGATATAAGTAGATAATACGCTCATCCAATCGCCCTGCAGGAATGCTTCATAGTTTTGTCCAAGTACAACAATGGTACACAGAATAAAAGCAAACCAAGGTGCAAATGGGAAGAACTTCGCACGATATGCCAAATCCTCAAGCTTATAGCCTTGTGCCAAATAGCCTTTACGGAAGCGATAATGTGAAATGGCGATACCAAGCCACACAATAAAACCACACATACCTGACATGTTCAGGAGCCAAGTAAAGACTTCATTTTCACCAAAAAGCGTAGTGAGGAAACACAGAGCAGCAATTGCAGTAGTTGCATATAAGGCATTCATCGGTACGCCACGAAGATCTAATTTAGAGAAGATTTTCGGAGCACGACCTTGACGAGCCATATCAAATAGCATACGAGTTGATGAATACATGCCTGAGTTACCTGCTGACATGATTGCAGTTAAAATGACCGCATTCATCAAGCCCGCAGCAAAGGCTAAACCTGCTTTTTCATACAGTAAGGTAAATGGTGAAAGGGTAATATTCCCGTCACCTTCAGCAGCAAGTTTTAGGCTTGGATCAGTATAAGCAACCAAAGTACCAATGATGAAAATACATAAAATATAAAAGAGTAAAATTCGCCAGAAAATTTGTTTAATCGCGATCGGAATAGTTTTCTTTGGATCTTTTGATTCACCCGCAGCAACACCGACCATTTCAGTTCCCTGAAATGAGAATCCTGCAATCATTGCTACACCGACCAAAGCTTGAAAACCACCAACAAACGGTGCTTCACCAATGGTCCAGTTCTTCGTCACAGACTGGGTTGGATCAAGCATGATTTTACCAATCATGAATAGACCAATCACAATAAAGAAAATGATCGCAACGACTTTCACCAGTGAGAATAAAAACTCACTTTCCCCAAAGCCTTTAACAGTTAAGGCATTGATAAAGAAAATGATGGCAAGGAAGATTGCACTCCACCATACCCCGGGAATATCAGGAAACCAAAATTTCATGATGAACTGGACAGCAACCAATTCGAAGGCAACAGTAATTGCCCAGTTGTACCAATAGTTCCAACCGAGCGCAAAGCCAAAACCTTCCTCAACATATTTATTACCATAGGTAAAAAATGCACCTGAAGTCGGGTTGTGCGTTGCAAGCTCGCCCAAACTGGTCATCAAGAAATAAATCATGATTCCAATCAAGGCATAGGCAAGTAATGCACCACCAGGTCCTGCTGTTGCAATAGTTTGTCCTGATGCCAGAAACAAACCTGTACCAATCGAACCGCCAATGGCGATCATATTTAAATGTCGAGCGCCGAGCTTACGCTTGAGTTGTGGATGATCTTTTCCGCTCATCATGCTTCCTTAAGGTTTTTTTGAGTGTTGGCGAATAACACTTTAAAACCTTGTTGATCTGCTTTGGTCGTACATTGACCAAAACTTTGTTCAATAAGTAATGGGTAATTCAGAAAGCGGTTTGCCACAATCCATAATTCGCCACCTGATTTTAAATGTCGTCTTGCTGTTTTACACAGTGTTTCACTGGCATTGTAATCGGTCTGAATGCCTTGATGAAAGGGAGGATTACTGACGATGGCGTGTAAAAATAATGGCGCATCATCGATTCCTGTAACCGCTTTAATTTCAAGTTGTTCTAAAGGTAAATTATTTTTTTCAAAAGTCATTTGTGTGGATGCTAAAGCAAAAGCGTCTACATCCAAAGCAAAAATACGATTTTTCGGATTAAGCTTGGATAAATATGCACTGATCACGCCTGCACCACAACCAAAATCAGCGATTTTGCCTGAAGTCACTTGTGATAAATAAGGCAGGAATACCGCAGTACCCACATCCAAACGATTTTGGCTAAATACCCCTGGTAATGCACAAATCGTCAGATCACCCGCAGGGGTTGTTACAGGATAGGTTTGAACCCATTCAGCCAATGGTTTTGTACTGACTGTTTTGTCAGTGGTCAGTTGCCACATTTGGCAATGACGTGCACTATCCAGTTTGATGGCTTGACCAAAAGCTTGTAGTTGTTTGGCTGCGCGTTCGACACCGCCTTTCTTTTCTCCAACAAGGAAAATAGAAGCACCAATTGCCAGGCGGCTGACTAAATTGTGCAAAATATAATTCAGTAATTCTTTTGATTTAGGCACAAATACAATAGCTTGATCAAAATCATCTGCTGGCAAATCCGTACCAAAATGCACATTGGCTTGCAGCTTTTGGAAATATTGAAATTCATTAAAATTCCATGTCCAAACACTGGCGTTGATGTCATGCGCTAAATTTGAAAGTAGGTCATCCGTTGGTGCATTGACCAATAGTACACGCCCGGAAAGGTAGTCATGCTGTCGAATGACAACTTCACTGCTTGGCTGCATATTCACCATCCATTATAAAAATTTGAACAATAATGCTTAGTCTAAGTTGTAAGAAGAGTAAGTTCATGATTTTAATCCTCCCCAATCCTCCTTTAAAAAGGAGGGAGTTTGCCATTACTAAAATTTTTAGTGACAGAAGTTCCCTCTCTTTTTCCTTGCGCCATATATGGCTCAGGGCTAGGGGAGATTTTTAGATATCTAACTGATAGTTTTATTTATCAGAACAACATTACAGACTAAGCTGGGCATTATAAACAGTTGATGCCTTATTTTTTAGTTTCTGGCAAAACTAAATTTAGAACCAAAGCAGCGATCCCGCCAGTTGCGACACCAGAACTGAAAATATTTTTTGGTAATTCAGGGAGATGTTCCAAAATTTGAGGAACTTGTGCAACACCTAAACCGAGTGCCAAAGAAATCGCAATAATCAATAATGCACGACGATCAAGCATAACACCTGACAAAATGTTAATTCCTGACGCAGCAACTGCACCAAACATCACCATTACAGCACCACCGAGTACTGCTTGTGGAACGGCTTGGATCACACCTGCAACTGCTGGGAATAAGCCAAGAATGATCAGCATGATCGCAATCCAAATGCCAACATAACGACTCGCAACGCCTGTGAGTTGAATTACACCATTATTTTGGGCAAAGACTGAACTTGGAAATGTATTGAAAATCCCTGCAAGGAAGGAGTTGGCACCATTCACCAACACACCACCTTTAATACGTTGCATCCACACAGGACCATCAACAGGTTGGTTGGAAATTTTAGAAGTCGCAGTGACATCACCAATAGCTTCTAAAGAAGTAACAAGATAAATAAATGCCATGGGAATAAATAAGCTCCAAGAGAAGCTAATCCCAAAATGCATGGGTGTAGGCACTTGAATCAATGGTGCATCTTTTAAACCTGAAAAATTTAAATAGCCCATATAACCCGCAAGCACATAACCGATCACTAAAGCAATTAAGATGGCAGAGCTTTTTAACCATACAATTTTAAAGCGATTCAGTAAAATAATGATGGCTAATACAGTGCATGACATAATTAAGTTATCTGCACTGGCAAAGGTTTTATTTTCCATGGCTTGATAACCACCGCCCATACTGATCAGACCTTCTTTGATTAAAGTCAGACCAATGAGGAGAACGACAATACCTGTAACCAGTGGCGTAATCAGTTTTTTCACCCAAGGTAAAATGCGTGACACGCCCATTTCAATAAATGAACCAGCAATCACCACACCAAAAATAGACGCCATCACTGCTTCTACAGGTGTACCCGCAGCGACCATGGCTGAACCAATCCCGATGATTGGACCAATAAAGTTGAAACTAGTCCCTTGAACAATCAATAAACCAGCACCAAAAGGTCCAACTTTTTTACATTGTAGAAAGGTTGCAATACCTGAAATCACCAAAGACATGGATAAAATCATGTTGGTATCATGAGGTGATACACCCAGTGCCAAACAAATTAACAAGCCTGGTGTTACAATTGGAACAATAATGGCGAGTAAATGTTGTAGGGCAGCAAAAAAAGCGATCAACGGTTTTGGACGATCATTTAAGCCATAAACAAGATCAATTTGACCTTGTTGTTGGTCTTTGGGGGGATTTAAATCGGACATGGGGATTGGGAGAACAGCAGCAAGATGTCGCTATTCTAATCTCTTTACACTCGTTTACAAAATAAAAAGCCTGCTATTGTGAAAAAAACTTGTAACTGTCCTCAAACTGTCACTACTAAAATCTATATTTTTTCTGTATAATTTGCCCTCAAACTTTAGGCGTATCGAATTTACATGTCAGATATTAAAACTCTCCGTAACATTGCCATCATTGCGCACGTCGATCATGGTAAGACGACTCTTGTAGACAAACTTTTACAGCAATCTGGTGCTCTTGGTGATCGCGCGGGCGAGATTGAGCGTGTCATGGATTCAGGTGCTATCGAAAGTGAACGTGGGATTACCATTCTTGCAAAAAATACTGCAATCAAATGGTTAGATAAACGTACTGATACTGAATATCGTATTAATATCGTGGACACCCCGGGACACGCTGACTTCGGTGGTGAAGTTGAACGTGTAATGTCGATGGTTGACTGTGTATTGCTTCTTGTTGACTCACAAGAAGGTCCAATGCCACAAACTCGTTTCGTAACGCAAAAAGCGTTCGCACGTGGTTTGAAACCAATCGTGATCATCAACAAAGTAGATAAACCAAGTGCACGTCCTGATTGGGTGATTGACCAAGTATTTGACTTGTTCGACAACCTTGGCGGTACTGATGAACAATTAGATTTCCCTGTTGTGTATGCTTCAGGTCTTCGTGGTGTTGCTGGTCCATCTCCTGAAGAGTTGGCTGATGACATGACACCATTGTTCCAAACAATTGTAGACATCGTTGAACCACCAGCAGTTGATGTTGATGGTCCATTCCAAATGCAAATTTCATCTCTTGACTATAACAGTTTCGTAGGTGTAATTGGTGTTGGTCGTATCCAACGTGGTTCAGTAAAAACTAATACACCTGTAACTTTAATTGATAAAGAAGGTAAAACCCGTAACGGTCGTATCTTAAAAATCATGGGTTACCATGGTTTAGAGCGTGTAGATGTTGATTCTGCGTCTGCAGGTGACATCATCTGTATTACAGGTATGGATGAGTTAAACATTTCTGATACGATTTGTGATCCGAAAAATGTTGAAGCTTTACCTGCATTATCTGTAGATGAACCTACAGTATCGATGACTTTCCAAGTAAACAACTCTCCGTTCGCGGGTAAAGAAGGTAAATTCGTTACTTCACGTAATATCCGTGAGCGTTTGGATCGTGAATTGATTCATAACGTTGCATTACGTGTTGAAGATACTGATAGTCCAGATAAATTTAAAGTATCTGGTCGTGGTGAGCTTCACCTTTCTGTATTGATCGAAAACATGCGCCGTGAAGGTTTCGAGATGGGTGTTTCTCGTCCGCAAGTGATCATGAAAGAAATTGATGGTGAACTTCAAGAACCATATGAAAACGTAACTTTTGATGTTGATGAACAACATCAAGGTTCTGTTATGGAACAAATGGGCAACCGTAAAGGTGAACTGACCAATATGGAAGTTGACGGTAAAGGTCGTATCCGTATTGAAGCAACTGTTCCATCACGTGGCTTGATTGGCTTCCGTTCTGAATTCTTGACCATTACTTCTGGTACTGGGATCATGACTTCAAGTTTCTCTCACTATGGTCCAGCGAAAGCAGGTCAAGTAGCGAAACGTCAAAACGGTGTACTTGTTTCAATGGTAAACGGTACTTGCTTAGCATTCGCTTTATTCACTTTACAAGATCGTGGTCGTTTATTTGCAGAACCACAGCTTGAAGTGTATGAAGGTATGATTGTTGGTATGAACTCTCGTTCAGATGACATGACTGTGAACCCAACTAAAGCGAAACAGCTAACCAACATGCGTGCATCTGGTACAGATGAAGCTTTAACTTTGACACCTGCAATTAAATTCACGCTTGAACAAGCATTAGAGTTTATTGAAGATGATGAATTAGTTGAAGTTACACCTAAATCAGTACGTATTCGTAAAAAATGGTTGACTGAAAACGAACGTAAACGTAATCGTGCAAAATAATTTGTAACACTTTTACTAAAGTTCGGAAAAACCGTAATCCTATTATAGGATTACGGTTTTTTTATAAATTGTAAAAAAATATTGGAATTTTCTAAAAACCGAGTAAATTAGGCGGAATTGTATTTTAAATTAATTAATGTAAAGCACATCACATTAAAATACAGTCATAAAAATTCCTTTGTTGGAGATAGAGCATGAGTATTATTCAAGAATTTAAAGAATTTGCTGTCAAAGGCAATATGATGGACATGGCAATCGGTGTAATTATCGGTGGTGCTTTTGGTAAAATTATTGATTCATTAGTTAAAGACATTATTATGCCATTGATCTCAGTGATCACAGGCGGTGGTGTTGATTTTACACAGAAATTTTTTGTCTTGGGGGACAATCCAAACAACTTAACTTCACTCGATGAGTTAACTAAAGCGGGTGTAAATGTTTTAACTTATGGTAACTTTATTACAATTTTCTTAAACTTCCTGATTTTAGCTTGGGTGGTTTTCTTATTGGTTAAATTCTTAAATCGTATCCGTAAACCAGTGGAAGAAGCGGCTGCTGCGACACCAGAAGATATTGAATTATTACGTGAAATTCGTGATGAATTGAAGAAGCGTCAATAAGTGTTAGAAAATACATTATTGAAAAATTAAACGGTACTTTGAGGTACCGTTTTTTATGTGTAGTATAAAAATGAGTGATTTAAATTTAAGGGAATAGCATGATGCAAAAACAACTGATGATAAGTTTGATAATTTTCAGTCTATTTGCATGTAGTGATGTTGAAAAAAACAAAGTTGACCCTGAACTCGAAAAAATTGCGCTACCCGATACAGAAAATGACAAAGCAACGGAAGTCAATCAGCAACTCACTTTCGAAGATATTCCTAATCAACAAACACGCTATGAAACCATAGAAGCCAATAATATCAATGAAAATGAAGTGTTGATGAATGCTTTACAAGCTCAGTTGCTCAAACAGCATTTTGAGTTATTTGAAAGTGAAAGTGGTAGAAATTGGTCTGAAAATGATTGTAATTTGAATAAAGTAATTCAAGTGAAAGGTGAAGGTTTAAGAATTTATATTGCTAAAAGTAAAGTGGGAATTGGTGAGAAGAAAAATTATTTCCCAGATTTTACCATGTTGGTTTTTGGATTTGATGATGAAGCACAAGCAACTCAACATTTTACGACATTGAAGTCAGCGGTTTTTTCAAATCATGGTTTTTGTAATGGTAAAACGCCTGAAAATATTGTGAGAAATGGCAATGAGGTATTTTATTTCACAACACGTGCAGAAATGTTTAGGGGATATATCAATGAATCTGCGAACTTTATTCAAAACTATAAAAGCACAGAATAAAGTCCTTAATTTATTGTTCAGTTTGATGTTAAAAATCCATCCGAAATTTAATTTCTAATAAATGACAGCCAAATTGACTTTTAATTGGACCATGAAGTTCACGCTCAGCCAAACTAAAAACTGCTTTGTCAATCGGTGCAACTAAATCCCCTTTTTTGATTTCACCTAATTCACCGCCTTTCTTAGCTGAAGGGCAGGTTGAGTGCTGTTTGGCGATTTTAGCAAAGTCAGCACCATCTAAGATTTTTTGTTTCAGTTGTTGTGCCAAATCTTTATCTTTCACCAAAATATGACGGGCAATTGCAGTTTTCATTAAGATTTACCTTTTGATGATGGCTTGGTGGCTTTGGGTAGTTTGAGCGGTTGGCATTGTGGGCAAAATACACTAGCACGTTGTCCAAGTTTTAAATTTTCCAAGGTGGTTTCACAGTTTACGCACATTTCACCTGCACGACCATAGGCGAGTAGGGTTTGTTGAAAATAGCCATTTTCACCCATTGCATTGCTATAGTCACGTAAAGTTGAACCACCGAGTTCAATGGCTTGTTTTAAAATACGTTTGATTTCAATGACTAATTTTTCAATTTGTGCAGAAGTGAGTGTTTTAGCGGCTTGTGCAGGATGAATACCTAGGTTAAATAAGCTTTCGGTTGCATAAATATTGCCAACGCCAACCACAATATGGTTGTCCATAATGGCAACTTTGATCGCTGTTTGTTTGTTTTTTAATTTTTCAGTTAAATATTCTGCTGTAAATTCAGTACTTAAAGGTTCTGGACCTAAAGTGTCGATTAGCTTAATTTGTGAAGATTCATCCAACCATAAAATACAACCAAAACGGCGTGGGTCATGATAACGCAGTTGGATATCTTCAAAATCAATAATTAAATGATCATGTTTGCGTAGTTCTTCATGTGCGTCGCATAAACGAAAACTACCGGACATGCCTAAATGCCAAAGCATGGTGTCGTGTTCAAATTCAGCTAAAATATATTTGGAACGGCGGTTTAGTTGAAGTAATTTTTGCCCGACCAATTTTTGTAGATCATTAGGAATTGCCCAACGTAAACGAGATTCCCGAACCTGTACGGATGTTACTTTTTGCTCAAGCAATGGTGAAAGACTGGCTTTGGTGGTTTCAACTTCAGGTAATTCAGGCATAGGGCATTTAAACATTGAACATGTGGCAAGTACGATATTGTAGTCAAATTTGACTATGCAAGAAAGTTTTTCGCAAAATAGACAATGCTGTTATTTAAATAACAGTAAAAAATTAGCTAGTCATAAGCAGTATTAAATTTAAAAATACTAAACAATCGTTCATCTGATGATTTGATCTTATATGAAAAAAAGTTAATTCACCTATAAAAATAATCACCTAGTGAAAGTTGATAAAAATGTGTAATTTTCTCGTAATAAAACTGTAGTGGCATGAATCATAATTATTGCTATTGCAGTATACATCTGTAGTGTGAATGAGATATTTCTATTAATTTAAAATAACTCTAAACAGATGAACAGGATTTATACGGTTTTAAATTTAGGCTCTGCTATGAAAAATATTGCGCTTTCTCTATTGGCAATTTCCACCGCTTTTTTAATGTCAGCTACACATGCAGAACATGCATTTGATCCCAATGGGCAAACTTTAACAGGGGATTGGGGTGGAAAGCGAACTGAGCTTGCAGAACAAGGTATTAAGTTTGATGCCAATATTGCAATGGACAGTTCTTATTTGGCAGATGGTGGTTATGATGCGCACCAATCACCAACATTTGGGACGCAATTTGCACTTGGTACAACTTTAGATATGGAAAAATTGACAGGTTGGGAGGGTGTGAAAGTACGTGCTATGGTGACTGCTCGTCAGGGACAAAGCACGAGTCTAGAAGGGATTCAAGATCCGAGTGCACCTCAATTTGCCAATTCTCAAGCCAACTGGGGGCGTGGTAATTCAGGAAGCCGTTTGAGTGAGTTGTATATTGAAAAGGACTTTAAAGCGCAAGGTGTGAATGTTCGTGTGGGACGTATGGGCTTGGGAACTGAGTTCAACACCATGGCTTGTGATTTTCAAGGAAATGCTTTTTGTGCTGCGCAAATGGGAAAATGGCAAGGGAAGTTGTGGTACAACACACCTGTTTCACAATGGGGTGGTCGAGTGAAGTGGCAAATCCAACCTGAGTTATTTACCCAAGTGGGTGTATTTGAATATAACCCTGAAAATGCTTTGGAACGTCACGGTTGGAATTTAGATACTCAAAATGCCGATGGTGTAAATATTTTGGCAGAAACGGTTTGGTCACCGAAAACAGCAATTAACAATTTAGCAGGCAGTTATCGTGTAGGGCTGTTGTACAATACTGCTGATGATGCAAAGAACCAATATGATATTGCATATAAAGCTGGTTCAGTGGGTAAAGACCGTAGTTATGGTGCTTGGCTTTCATTTGAGCAACAGCTCACCTCTACAGGTGAGGGGCGCCGTGGATTACATAGTTTTGGTAATTTCACTTTTCATGATCAAAGCACAACACAAGTGGATAATTCTCAACAATTGGGTTTGAAATATATCGGTCTTTTTGATGGTCATCCAAATGATATTTTAGGTTTTGCTGTCAATCGTGTGCATGTGAATGATCGTTATCGAGAAAACAAAGCAGAAGTGCTAAATCACAGCGCAGAATATAATATGGAACTCAACTATTCCTACTATCCAACCCAATGGTTCATGTTGCGTCCGCTTATGCAATATGTTGTACATTCAGGTGCAACGAATAAAGTGGATGATGCATTTGTTGTTGGATTGGGAACAAAAGTTATTTTCTAATCTGATTTTATAAAATTTAAAAAACGAAGGAATATGCTGATGCAAAGTAATACTCGATTTATCCCTCTAAATTTTAGCTTACTTTGTTTAACAGCATGTATTAGTCAACAAATTTATGCTGAAACGGGGACATTAGAATCCGTTCAGCAGCTTGATACATTGACCTTGCAAGCAACCCGTAGTGATACAACATGGTTACATACGCCTGCTTCAGTTTATCGTGTGGAGCAAAAAGAACAGGCAAATAACTTGGGTGTTAATTTGACTGAAATGCTTAAAGGTGTGTCAGGATTACAACTGAATAATCGTGAAAATTATGCCCAAGATTTACAGTTATCAATGCGTGGTTTTGGCGCACGTTCAACTTTCGGGGTGCGTGGCATTCGTTTATATGTGGATGGTATTCCTGCCACCATGCCCGATGGTCAGGGGCAAACATCAAATATTGATCTCAGCAGTTTAAAAGATATTGAAGTCTTAGGTGGTCCATTTTCAGCACTGTATGGTAATTCATCAGGTGGGACAATTTTAACCACGACCAAAAATGGACAAGGGCGAGATTCGATTGCGCTGGGTTATTCAGGTGGGAGTCATAATAAGGGGCGTGCTGACATTGTCTTACAAGGTGGTGCAGACAAAGCCAATGAACCAAGCTATGTCGTGAGTTCATCTTATTTTGATACAGATGGTTATCGTGAACATAGTGCTGCGAAAAAAGTGTTGAGTAATGCCAAGCTCAGTTGGGATTTAGAAGATGGTTCTAAAATCAATTGGACAGTCAACCATGTTGATATTAATGCCGATGATCCACAAGGTTTGACCCGTGAACAATGGCAAACCAATCCCAAACAACAAGTCCCGTTTTTAAAGCAGTTTGATGTGCGTAAAGAAATTAACCAAACGCAAACAGGCATCAATTGGACCAAGCCGTTAAATGATCAACATGAAATTTATTCAATGGCTTATTTGGGTCATCGTGAGGTGACACAGTACCAATCGATTCCAAATACTGCTCAAAAAAATCCTCGCCATGCAGGTGGCGTGATTGATTTTGAACGTGATTATTATGGCGCTGATTTGCGTTGGACAGGCAAGGATTTGTTGCCAAATACACGATTCAGTGTTGGTGTGGCATATGATGCAATGAATGAAGACCGTCAAGGTTATGAAAATTTTATTTTAGATCAGCAAAATCAGCCGAATTATGGTGTAAAAGGAGATTTACGCCGTGATGAAAAAAATACTTTATGGAATTTAGATCCGTATTTACAAGCCTCTTGGCAGTTTGTTCCAGCATTACGATTGGATGCAGGCTTGCGTTATAGCAATGTGCATTTTGAGTCAGAAGATCATTACATTAAAGGTACAAATGGTGATGATAGTGGTAAAACTGACTATGACAAAGTCTTACCTTCTGCCGCTTTGACTTGGGATATTTCCCCGCATGTGATGAGTTATGTAAGTTATTCCAAAGGCTTTGAAACGCCAACATTTACCGAAATGGCTTATCCAATATCTGGCACATCAGGCATTAACTTTGCGTTAAAACCTGCGAGCAGTGATAACTATGAAATTGGTGTGAAAGCCAAGAATCGTCTAGGGCAATTCACCGCAGCAATTTTCCAAAGTAAAACCGAAGATGATATTGTGTCAGGACAGTCCAATAATGGACGAAATACTTTTCGTAATGCTGAACAAACTTTACGTGAAGGTGTTGAGCTGTCTTGGAATAAAAAACTATGGCGTGATTTGACTGCTCAAGCATCTTATAGCTATTTAGATGCAACTTTTGATGCTGATGTTCCTGAAATTTTAAATGATAAAAATGAAGTGCTTGCGGGTAAAATTCCAAAAGACAATCTCATCCCTGGTATTGCTAAAAATCAAGCCTATGCAAGTTTAGGATGGTTGCCTGAAATAGGTTTTAATGCAGGTGTGGATATGCATTATATGGATAAAATCTATGTCAATGATAGCAATACTGATGCTGCGCCAAGTTATACCGTGACCAGTGCTAATGTTGGCTATATTTGGAAAAATAATGATTGGAAAATTAAAACATTTGCCCGTGTAGATAATATTTTTGATAAAAACTATATTGGTTCTGTGATTGTAAATGATGGGAATGGGCGTTTCTTTGAACCTGCGGATGGGGTGAATTGGAGCGCAGGATTAAATATTACGAAAGCATTTTAAGGAAAATTTACATGTCATTGTTATTTCAACCGATTCAATTTGGACAGCTCAAACTTAATAATAAAATTATCATTGCACCAATGTGTCAATATTCTGCCACTGAGCAAGGTGAAGTGACCTATTGGCATGAACAGCAATGGGCAAATTATGCCTTGTCTGGTGCAGGTTTGTGTATTATTGAGGCGACTGCGGTGCAGGCTCAAGGACGTATTAGTTATGCCGATGTTGGGCTGTGGAATGATATGCAAGGTGCTCAAATTAAGGCGCTGTTGCAAAAAGTAAAGAGTATTTCACCCATGCCTTTTGCAGTGCAGTTAGCGCATGCAGGGCGTAAAGCATCTACCGACAAGCCTTGGTTAGGCAAAGGGCAGATTGCACCTGATCACGATTTAGGGTGGCAGACTGTTTCATCTAGTGAAGTGCCATTTAATACAAATGATGTTGCGCCACATGCATTGACGATAGATGAGATTCAGCAAGTGATTGCTGATTTTGCTGCTGCGGCAAAACGTGCAGTGGATGCAGGTTTTGATTTAATCGAAGTGCATGCCGCACACGGTTATTTGCTACATCAATTTATGTCGCCATTGTCCAATCAACGTACAGATCAATATGGTGGTTGTTTTGAAAATCGGATTCGTCTCACTTTGGAAGTATTGAATGCGATGAAAGCTGCTGTGCCTGCTGATTATCCTATCGGGGTACGTATTTCCGCAACAGATTGGATGGGTGAGACTGATGGTTGGAATTTGGCTGAGAGTGTAGGTCTTGCCAAAGCTTTGCAACAGTTGGGAGCGGTATATATTCATGTGTCTTCAGGTGGTTTACATGCACAACAGCAGATTAAACTGGGTGCAAATTATCAAGTGCCTTTTGCTAGTGAAATTAAAAAACATGTGAATATTCCTGTAATTGCGGTAGGGTTGATCACCGAGCCACAACAAGCAGAAGATATTTTGCAAAATCAGGAAGCTGATGCGATCGGCTTGGCACGTGCAATTTTGTATGATCCACGTTGGCCTTGGCATGCAGCAGCAGCGTTGGGTGCAGAAATTGAGATTGCACCACAGTATTTACGTTGTCAGCCACATACGCTCAAAAATCTTTTACTCAGTTTGAGTAAAAAGTAATGCTTTAATGATATTTAAGCTTTTGAGAAATATATTTTAGGATATATTTCTCTTTTTATTTTTACCATGCGGAAAAGGATGAACCTAGATGGTATTGTCGGTGCTTTTGCCTATTTTTATTTTACTTTTCTTGGGATATTTCAGTGTAAAAATAAACTTAATTCATAAAGAGCAAATTTCAGCACTGAGTGCCTTTGTAATCAAAATTTCTCTTCCAGCATTATTGCTTGTGGCTTTGGCATCGAAAGATTTACATGAGATTTGGTACCCGAGTTATTTCTTTGTTTATGCTGGTGTATCTTTTCTTTTGTATTTGACAGTATTTCTGGCTTTTTATTATTTTTTTAAACATCGATTTAGCCATGCGGCGGTATTTGCCATGGGTGGTGCAATGTCAAATACAGGTTTCATTGGCACTGCGATTTTAACTTTATTGATGGGAAATCAAGCCACGATTTATATCTCATTAACACTCATCGTAGAAAATGTGATTATTGTAACGATGGTATTGGCTTTGGCAGAAGTGGGCTTACAACAACAGCAGAATATCGGATTATTACTACGCCAGACATTATTAAAATTATTGAAAAATCCTGTTATTTTGTCAGTTTTGGTGGGGTTAAGCTGTGCATTTTTTCAGATTCATTTACCTACACAACTGAATCAAGCCTTGGACTTATTAGGTAAAACAGCTTCACCGATTGCACTTTTTGTGATTGGTGGTGGTTTGGTGGGTTTATCTATTCAGAAAATTGACATGGAAAGTGTATTTTTGGTGTTTGCTAAAATGGTCATCATGCCATTGGCTGTGTTTACTGGATTATCTTTGATGCCCAATGTCAGTCAGGAAATGTTATATGCTGGTACGATCATTGCGGCTTTGCCAATGCCAGCAGCTTTTATTATTTTTTCTCAAGCCTACCATGTGGAGGATCAAAAAACTTTAACGTCATTGATGATCAGTACATTTTTAGGTTTTGCGATCATTAGTGGGTTGATTGCATTGTGGTGGTGAGAATGATGTGTAAGTGAATGGGCATTAAAAACCTCCATTTGGATAATGCCGGTCAGTTAAGCAAAATTATTTGAAAAATTCCTAAAATCTCCCTAACCCTGAGCCATATATGGCGTAAGGAAAAATGATTTTTAGTAATCTTGCGTAGCTGAGCTACTCATCCCTCCTTTGGAAAAGGTGAGGAACATGTTCCGCAAGGGGAGGATTCAAAAAATCCTTAACTGATCAGCATTATCCATTTGGATGTTTCGTATTTTCAATCTTAAAAGCTTGGTTTTACCACCACCAAAATCACCACAGCGAGTAAAATTAATGTAGGAAACTCATTAAAGAAACGCCAATATTTGTGTGATTTATAATGGGCATTTTCAATCAATTTTTTACGATAATAACCACAAAGCAAATGGTAAAGTACTAAAATTCCAACTAATCCAACTTTGATATAGAACCACAGTGCTTCATGATAATGTCGAGTTGCATCACCCCAATCCACTAGAAAATGTGCTGTGATGAGTGTGGCAATCATAGATGGCCACATAATGCCACGATACAGCTTTCGTTCCATGACTTGGAAGCGTTGATGACTGATCGTATCTTCGCTCATGGCATGGTAAATGTATAAACGTGGGAGATAGAATAATGCAGCAAACCAACACACAACTGCAATAATATGAAGTGCTTTGACCCAAAGGAAAGCTTCTGAAGGAGCATCCATCAATTTACCCTTGTATAAAGGGCAGTGCGGAAGTGGTTGACCTATTATGGTAATAGATCAACCATTTTCAAATTAGCCTTCCCATTTCTTGAAAATGAGACAAGCATTAACACCGCCAAAACCGAAACTGTTACTCATGACAGTATTCAATTTTGTGTCACGTTTTTCAAGTACGAGATCAAAACCTTTTGCACCTTCGTCCAATTCTGTGACATTGATGTTTGGTGCAATAAAGTCATTTTGCATCATCAAAACAGAATAAATCGCTTCTTGTACACCCGCAGCGCCCAAGCTATGACCTGTCATAGATTTGGTTGAGCTGAATGCAGGGACTTTTCCTTCACCGAAAGCACGTTCCATTGCTTTAAGTTCAGTGATATCGCCCGCAGGGGTAGAAGTACCATGGGTATTGACATAATCAATGCTGTCTACGCCATGTTGTTTAGCTTCATCTAACGCCATCAAGATACAACGTGTTGCACCTTCACCTGATGGTGCAACCATGTCCGCACCGTCAGAGTTAGCAGCATAGCCTACAACTTCTGCAAGGATGTTGGCACCACGTGCTTGAGCATGTTCTAGTGATTCAAGTACCACGAAACCGCCACCACCAGCAATCACGAAACCATCACGATCGGCAGAATATGGACGTGATGCTGTTTCAGGTGTTTCGTTGTATTTAGAACACAATGCACCCATCGCATCAAACAATAAGCTTTGTGACCAATGATCTTCTTCACCACCGCCAGCAAGCATTAAATCTTGTTTGCCGAGTTGGATCAGGTTGTAAGCATAACCGATTGCATCAGCAGAAGTAGCACATGCACTTGTGATCGAGTGAGCGACACCTTGTAATTTAAATGCCACACCAACGTTTGCCGTGATGGTATTTGACATGTTACGTGGCACAAAGAAAGGACCGACTTTACGAGCACCTTTAGTGTCTAAAAGTTCTTTCATTTCAATCACAGATGCTGTTGAACCACCACCTGAACCGCCTGCGATCCCATAACGTGGATTGCCACCTAATTGCTCAGCAGTTAAACCTGCATGCTCAACTGCTGCCAATGCAGAGTTATAAGCATACATTGCACATACGCCCATGAAACGTTTGAGTTTACGGTCGATGCCATCAAAGTTTTGTTCAGCAGCCGCACTGACGTGACTTTTGAAATTCAGTTCTTCATAGGTTGCATTATGACGTGTGCCTGAAATTCCATTTTGTAGAGAATGAGTCACATCTTCCAAGGTATTTCCGATACATGAGTTAATACCCATACCCGTAATCACAACACGACGATTCATGCAAAGTCCTTTATTTTAAAATAAGCGATACAATGGGCTCATTTAAGCGTTTTTAGTTTTCGATCGCAATGGCGAAAGATATAGATTCTACGAGGATTGACTCTATTTACATAATCATCTGACTTTTTGGTCAATCCTTGGCTACAAGTTGCTTTTACCGTATTTCAAAATAAATGTGAAAAGTAAAATATTTGCAAAATAAGACAAAGCTGCTCAAATTTATTTTAAAAAAGAGCAGCTTTAGGTTAATACTATTTACATTACCACGGAGTTTTCTTTTCCCACTCAGGGTCAAAGCCTTTGGTTGCAGCTGCGACTTTTAAATAATCCGCATAACTTTCTGCCAACAAAATCGGTGGTACATCTTTGAGTGCCAAGTCATTGCTGTTCCATGAATAACTGGCTTTATTGGAAAAGCTCAATTCATATAACACCGCAGGAATATTTTCTTCAGGGACATAACTGCCACTGAAAACAATCTGTACATGAATGTTTAATTGTTTATATGCTTTGGTATAGCGGTCAAACGAACCACCATCTTCAATGCTGGCACGTTGATAGCCCAATTTGGTAATCACACCACGCAGGGTATAGGTATCAGTCAGCCAACCTTTATGATCATTGATTTCAGTGACTTGATCATTGTCCAACTCGGGCACCAAATGCACCATCTGATCGAACAGGAATTTCACTTTATAATCTTTGAAGTGGCTCAGCCAAGCCTGTGCTTCTTCAGCACCGACAAGTACCGCATGCGAAATCTGAATTTTACTGTCAGCGTTCAATGCTACTTCGTCATCTTCAAGATTGAGCAAAGTACCATCATCCGCAGGACGGAAACTGATGCGTTCACCATCTGCTTTGACTTCAAGCCATACTAAACGTTGTACCAAACGCTTCATGATTGGATGTTCAAACAGATATTCTTGCCATTCAGTTACATTCCACTGACGTTCACTGCACATGGCTTCATACAAACGACCTGTTTGCATGTCTACGACTTGCTTAAACTCTTTTTTACTGCTGCTGAATAATGCTTTGGCTTCTTTAATCAAACTTTCATCATCATTTTGACGCGCAGCAGGTAAGGCTTTGACTTCTTTGCCTTCATCATTTTTCAGGACAAATTTATCTTTATCATCGACAATTGCTGTAAATAAACGTGCGCCATATTGCAGGTTTAAAATTCCTTGCTCATTCAGTCCTGCGGTTGGAATGGTACGATCTGCCAATTCATCACTTGTCCATTGATTACGCTCTGCAATTTCAGTGACCAAATCTGTCGCTAAGGTTTGCACAGAAGCGGTACGATAGCGCCGTGATAAAGACAATAACAGTTGAATAATCAAAGGATCATCACTGACGGACAAAGCAGAAATCATCGCTTCAATTTGTGAGCGGCGAGGATAATGTTGCTTCATATAATCTTGCAATTGTTTGACTGCAAAACTGCCTTGCGCAGGAAAGGTCAGTGCCAACAAGCCTTTACTTTTAATCGCAGAACCTAAATAAATCGCCAATTGTTGACGTTTAATTTCTTCAATCACTTCTTCAAGGGTAATGGTTGCATAATGTCCATAATATTCAGGATATTTATGTCCATAATTTTTATAACTATCACGATAGGATTGCAGGGATTGAGGCGCTTGTTGGGTTGCCACTTCCATTGCTTGTTCTAAGGTTGGCGATAAAGTGTCTTGTTGAATAAAGCTGTGCAGTAAATGATTGGCAAGTTTCTGCTGACTTTTTTCATCAAGTAACCCAAGATAACGCTGTAGTAAAGCATTGGCTTTCGGGTCTTTAAGTTTTTCAGCAAGAACCACCCACCAATGGATAATTTCCGCTTGGACTTTTTTACCATTTTGCCATGACATTTCAGGTAAAGTTTTGGCATCAAACCATGTGAAACTACTTGAAATTTTGGCTTTTAAGCCTTGTTGAGCTTCAGCAAGAAGTACTTTTTCAGACAAATAAGGACTGATATCTTGTCCCAATTTTTCCAATGCTGTGAGTAAAGCAGCACGAACAATTTCCTTTTTCTCTTTTTTCAGCAAAGTATTCAGCGGTTTAACAGCTTCCGGACGTTGCAAACGGGCAAGCCATTCAATCGCAGTCACACGGATTTCCTGTTTCCCTGAGTCCAAGGCTTCAACTGCACGCAGATAAATATCAGGCAAAGTTTGCAACGCTTGCTGTGCATCGAAACGTAAACGTTTATTTTCGCCCAAGGCATATTCAAGCAAACGTGGAATATATTGCTGTGGAATGCTTGGGAAATATTCTAAAATTTTAATCGCTTTGATGGCTTCAAACTGATAATAGGGACTTTTTTCCAAAGACGGGCTTAAACCCAATGCTTCACTGATAAATTCAGGATGTTCCGCAAAGAAAGGCCAAATTTTTTCAGGCTCAGTAATATAATCATTTAAATGATTCCAATTGGACATCAACATGCCTTGAGCAATTTGGCGTTCAGTGTGGGCATAGCTTGTTTCTTTCAAGGCTTGATTGATCTGACGTAAATCAAAAGTGCTGTATTGAGCAGGGGGTAAATCATCAAATATTGATGACCAATGTGCATCTTTGTCATGGCGGCGGCTCATGTGAATACGTAGCGCATGATGCAGTGAATATTCGGGATAATTGTGTAATTTTTTCTGATGTTGAATGATATCAATATCAGATTCAAAAGATTGGCGTGCTGTCTTACCATTGATTTGATTTAACAATTGGTCAATGCTGGCAGGTTTAATATTTTTGAGTCGTTTAAATCTTTTTTGTGCCCATTCAGATTTATAACTGCTGGTTTTATTGTCTTCAATTTCAGCTTCTGCTGCTTTTTCTGCTTTATCAACTAAGTGTTGACGATTTTGATGCAAAATTTCAGTAAAACTTTCAGGAATATCCTTTGCAACCAACGGACTAAAACTTGGAATTTCAATGTTTGAATTGTCAACAGAATCATGCACTGCCTTTAAGCGTTGTACTGCCATTGAAAGCATTTGCTGAACAGATTTTTGCTTTTCATTTTCAAGTGCTTGCTCTAAAACAGCAAGATTATGTTCACCTAAACGTGCCAAAAGCTCTGCGGCAAAACCACGTTCTTTACTTGAACCATTGACCAAGTAGCTTTGCAGATAATTCTGACTGTCTTCAGCATTGAGTTGACTGAGCAGGCTGACTGCCAAATCTCGAATGGTTTTAGAACGTCCAATGGTCAGTTGCACGATCAGTTCAGGAAGTTGCTTTAAAATCGCAGGTTTATGTTTTAAATAATCTAAAAATACGGTTTGACCATCAACACTCAAATTTGGAATTTCTTGTTTTAAAATATCAAGATGCTGTTCGATATAGCTATCTGCATCCGATAATTTAAAAATTAAATCCATACGGTCGGTGTAATAGCTGCTGCAACCGACACGTTCAAACAAAAATAAGGGTAAATGTTGTGCAAGGGTAGGTTCATCTGCCGCCAAAAGCTGTTCCAACTTGGCTAAAGTCCAATGTTGTTTGATCTGTTTTTTGCTGTCTATTTCATTAAAGCCATGACCTTGTTGTAATGTGACCAAAGCATCAACGACGATATAGTGAAACCATACAGGAACAGGCGCATAAAGTTCTTTATAATTTTTTTGTTGGGTAATACTTGCATAGACTTTGCCTAGGCGAATGATTTGTTCATTGCTTAGGGTATTAAATAAATCATCATTTAATAAATTACGTGATTTGATGGATTGATTTTTTAATTTTTCTTGTGCTTTGCTGTGCTGAATCTGCGTCCAATACCATTCATAAGTCCCCGGATTGCCGATCAAATCGCTCGCTTTTTCGTCAGGGAATTGGTTCAGTTTGAGTAAAATCTCAGGGTTGTCACCTGTAAAAATAAACAAGGTGATTGCTTTTTCCAAGCCTTGTTCAACTTCGGACAGGGGTAAAAATACCGATATCACTTTTTTTAATTGATTCTTTTGATTTTCATTAAATGCACGAATTTCTTCATCAGTTTCAGCACCTTGTGGTGGTGCTGTGCTTGTATTTTTCTTATCGTCTTTATCGGAGAATAAGGATTCAATCTTGGACATAAAGTTACTGAACATTGTAAATTTTCCTTTTCTAAAAAGATGTATTTGTTATTTCAGTTCGGTTGAATGAGATGTATTAAAAAGTATGTTTCTATATTAGGAAAATAAATTAAAATTTGAATAGTGATTTTGTAGTTGTACGACATAACTTGACTTGTTGAAGGTGTTTTATGCCAAACTTAAAAATAATTTAACATTTATATTGAGTTAGCACAGCCTCATATTGTATTAAAAATTTAGATTAATTTGTGTAGGCAATACCCCACTTTTGAGGGATGAGGGATGTGTTCCGCAAGGTGACAAAAATCCTTTGTTGGGCAAAGGGGATATCCATATCATCCTTGCCCAACATGGCGACATCCATGTCGCCTGACGTGATAGCACACTAGTATGACGATTCTTATAGAAAAGTTATCATAAGATAATTTCAAAGATTAGTATTCTTACATCTTCTGTTTGTTTTATAACAGTCCTGATATGTCGTACAGCATATTCACCATCTAAATCGAATTTTCTATCGGTAAGCGATAAGACAGACGCTGTATTTGTAAAAATAAATGTCGCCATTTCAGTAAAGCGGCTGCCAAATTTTCACTTGCGATTCCTGTTTGAATACTGCGTTGCAACATGTCCAAGCCCAAATCTTCATACAACTGTGCAGCGTGTTGCAGTTTCTGTTTGTCATCAGGATCAAGCACAGCACGTCCTGTATTGGCATAAAATTCAAGCACAGATAGGGTTTGCTGTGTGGCGATGTCCAAAGCAGAATAGTGCTGTTGGCTTTGCCACTGCTTTTTCTGTTGCAATAATTTTTCAATCCGACCTGTGATCAATTCACCCAAACTGCTTTTTTTATAGGGTGGATGATGATAATCCAAACTGAAAATTTCCAAACCTTGCTTTTTCTGTATCATCACACTGCATGGAATCAGTTGAATATTTTGCTGTGATGTATCCAAACGCACGAGTGTTGCCACGATTTTTTCATTTTGTTGAATGAGCGTGGTGAGGTGCTTAATACGAACTTGATATTCGATTTCAATCGGTAAAGTCAGTTTTAAACTTTGCCCATCATCATCCTGAATACGACATTCAAAACATTGTTGTTGCTCGTTCAGTTCAGGTGCAAAAATCTGTTGATGACGCAGTAACACATAACGATATGGATTGAGTTCCAAACTTGAAGTTGGCTGTACATATTGATACAGATCTGCCCAACGACTGATACCGATATTGAGCTGCTGAAAATCATCCATACTCAGCGCTTTAAAGTCAGCAAGTTGACTAAATCGAGTTTCTGCGCTTGCACTGAGATTGACTTTGGAGCTTGCTTTGGAAATATTCAGTTGAATTTGATGACTGAGCAAATAATCCAAAGATGTGCCCCAAATGCCTGTTTGCGCCACATTATGTTTATCAAATGTGCTGTCTAAGCGATTGGCTCGGGCTTGCGTCACTTCACGGCTATGCTGTTGTTCTACATCCCAAAAGGTCACTGTTAAACCTTGCGCGCCACTGTCGGTTTGCCACCATTCACAGCCTAAAGGAATCAGACGCTCAGTACTGTTTTCCTGATAATCACGTTGCACCGCACCTTTCAGGCGAGTGAAATTTTCCGCTTGGTTTTGGCTATTTTGCAACGCAAATAAATAGGCATTCAGATAGGCGAGTTGCGAGAAAATTTGCTGTTCATCAATCTGAATATCATCTTCTAAAAACTGTCGCATCACACCATGCAGTTGTCTTAACTGCGTTGCGAGGCGTGGTAAATTTTGTGCACGTGCCTGCATATTTAAAATGTGCAATGACAAGACTGATTCTTTGGCTAAATGTGATAAACCTTGCTGAATAAAATGTTGGCAAAGTTGTTGTAACTCTTGAATAAATTCAACATCTTCAGGATTTAAAATGTATTGATGTTCTTGGCTGAGTTGTTGCTGTAAATCTTCCGCCCATTGCCATTGTTCAGGTGCATTTAAGTGAAATAAATAGGCAATACAGGCAAGATGCACCGCATTTTTCTTATTGTCTGCAAGGTCTGACAAAATCCCATCAAAACCTGTCGGTGGGAAAAATAAAATAGCATGGTCACTGAATGTGGTTTTAAAACTGATTTTTTCAGGTGTAATGTCAATCTGACAATGCTCAGGATTTTGACAAAAACTCTGCCAAATTCCAAAAGCCAAACGGGTTTGTGCTTTGCCTGCTTTTTTAAATAATGCACTGTCTTTTAGCATTAAAGCTGTATTTAAAGCCGTATGTGTAGCAATATTTTCAGTTGCGCTGTGTTGGGTATTGTCTACAGTGGCATCAATATTTTCTGTAGTGCTTTTATTGTTATTTTCATTGCTATTTGTATTGCTTGCTTCAGCAGATGTTTCAGTGCTTTCTATGGTATTTGCAGTCAGATTTTGATTTTCTTGTAACCAAAAAATACTGCTGAGAATATGCTTGCAACAACTTTGCGCAGGGCAGCTACATTGTGCTTCGGTAATGCCTTGCTCAGGTAAACTAACCTCAAATTCTTCAACTTTAAACTGTAAAGGTGCAGCATTTCCCTGAACGAGTTGCACATCTTCAAGCGACTTTTTGGCACGACGAATCAAGCCTGCGTTGCTGTGTAATGCCAAACTGTCTTCATCATAATGCAGATAAATTTGCCCAATCATTGCATCACCTCCGCAAACCAAGTGGCTAAATGATCAGGCGTCATTGCTGCGATTTGCATACCACGTTGTTGTAATTTTTGCGCCATATTGCTGTCATAGACAGGATTGGCTTGACTGTCCAAAGCCGCAAGCCCAAGTAATTTACAACCTTGTTCATTCAGTTGGGCGGTGGTATTTAGTAAATGCTGCACCGATGCGCCTTCTTCAAAATCACTGATCAGAATCAAAATACTGCGATTCGGTTGGGTAATTTTTTTGGCACAATATTCCATCGCTTTGCCAATATTGGTTCCGCCACCGAGTTGTACCGTGAGCAAGACCTCGACAGGATCATGCGCCAAATGACTGAGATCGACAATTTGCGTATCAAACAACACCAAGCTGATTTTTACCGCAGGCAATGCCGCTAAAATACTTGCACAAATCGCAGCATACATCACCGAATCAAGCATTGAACCACTCTGATCCACACACAGTACAATTTCCCAAGACAAATGCTTTTGCACTCGTGCATTAAAAATTGGATTTTGAATAATCAGCTTTTTATGCTCAGGTTGATAATTTTTCAGATTGTTTTGAATGGTACGTTTCCAATCAAAATTTTGTGCTTGCTTGATATGGGTACGACGAAAACGATTGCGGCGACCCTGTAGCGACTGCAAAAAATTTGTGCGAATTTTTTGTAATAATTCCTCAACCACCTGACGAATCACATCCCGCACCGCTTCTTTGGCTTCGGCACTCAAACGCCCACGCATACTGAGCAGTGCTTTGGCAGTGGCAGGGTTGGGTTCTAATTCACGAATACTTTGCGGGTCTTTCAGTAAGTCTTTTAACTGATAACGTTCAAGTGCATGCTTTTGCATCCGTTCAAAAGTGGATTTGGGAAATAATTTTCGACTTTGATTGAGCCAATTGATCGCTGTCAGTTGTGAACCCTCAAGCCCACCATGTCGGTTTGAACCTTGCTGAACCCCTCGGCGTTTATATTCATTTTGATATAAATAGTCGAGATTGCGTTCCAATTTAAGCTGTTCACCTGATAAATTGGCTGCGGATAAACTTTGATCCGAATAACGTCCTAAAATCAGTCGCCAACGCCGTGCTGCATCTAAGCTGTCCAATGCAGTTTCTTGTTGATCTAAATCGGATGGCGCAGTGTTGTTTTGTGTCATTTTTCAACTCCTGTGATCCAATCTTGCAGTTGATCATGCTGTAAAAGTTGTTGTAATTGTTGGTTTAAGTGTGCTGCATTCAGCATGTCGTGTTCATTGATATGACTATGGACTTGATCTAAAACCATATCTTCGGCAAGTCCTGCCATACGGGCAATATTTTGCGAAACGGATGAATTTTGCTTTGGACTGAGTTGACTGAAAATGTAACGCAGATCAGGCAAAATCTGTAAAAAAGTATCTTCTCGCCAATGTTTGACCAAATCATATAAGGCATTGATCGCAATCGGGGATTGCACAAAAATCTCAGGCGCAATGGCAAACATACCTTGAATATATTGTACGGCTTCATCGGCATCACAGCCGATGGCAAAGGCAGTTTTTAAATATTGCTGTAATTGCGCTTGATCAATGCGATGATCAAGAAACATTAAGGTATCCAAAGCACCTTTTAATTTACTGAGATGGTATTGATCAAACTGTTGCCGTTCCACATGCTGATAAAACAATGCCAAGAGTGAATCATTGTCTTGTTGTGGTTTGAGCTTGGAAACAGACAAAATCAAATCATGTAAAGTCTTAAAACTTTTCAGATTTTCTTCGATTTTATCTTCATGTGTGTCATACAGTTGGTCAAGTAAAAAACAGGCTTGCTTCACTGCCTGAACTAAACTTTGCTGTAAAATATGTTCAGGCAATTGCAATAATTTGCGCCCACTCCACAGATAATACAATTGCTGTGCTGCAGCAACGACAGAGTGTAGGCTTTGATCTGTTTGTAAATAATCATCCAATTGTTTTTGCAAAATATTCAGTTGTTCTTTTAAGCCCAAACGACAGGCTAAAGTCAGTAATTTTGCAGTTTCAAATGCCGATTGTCCGAGTCCATTTTCCTGATTATGTTGTTGTAAAGCGAGAATTTTTCCTAAGGCAATTTGCTGTAACTGATCGCCCAATTCTGCAAGTTCGATCAAACGCGCTTCAACCGAGGGCGACCATGTATAACGCCATTCTTCAAACAGCAAATCTAGACCTGCGCCATGCGTAAAATCAGGACCTGACAGACGCTGTGCAAAACCACAATCGACAAATTCAAGTAAATTCAGAAATTGACTGATGTCTTGATGTAATGGTTTACGGTAAATATCAAGTTTTCGGTTGCGTGGAATGGTATCACTGACATTGAAACGATATTTTTCAATTTGTTTAAAAATATTTTGTAATAGCGCAGGGCTGTGCTGATGTGCAGCGACTTTACCAAGTTGTTGCCCACTTAAATAACTGTAAATTTCCTGAAATAACAGGTGTTGTCCATCATCCAATTCACCTTTGACCAAGGCACTTTGCAAGGCATCCAACAGGTCATAACGACTTGGGCGATAATGACCCCGTAAATGTGCCAATTGAAACGCCAATTCTGCGGTATTTTTCAGGGCAATATAGGCGGTAACATCCAAAACTTGTTTCTCATCCAAATGATGACAAATTTCGGTCAGATATTTTAAAAATTGTTGTTGAATCAAATGTTCATCAACATGCGTTTGTGACTGTTCCTGTGCATCTGCTTGATTCAGGTCTTGCCAAAATTGTTGATAAAATGCAGGCGATGGCATACCTGAAGCATAACCATTTAACGCATCCAAGCGGTCAAAACTATAACGAATTAACCATGCATTTTCCTGCCATTTTTCCTTTTTATTGACTTGAATTGGGTAGCGTTTTGCTGTGTCTTTTTGTGTTAAATTTTCAATCAAAGCCAAGGTATGAAAACCGCCTGTGACCACCAAAATTTTATGTTTGGGGTTTAAACAGGCTTGAATTTTTTGCCACATGCAGTCTTCACGATGCAAGGAGGCTTCCTGTAACAGCACATTCTGCTCATAGTCTAAACGTGCCAAAGAGCACCATGTAAAGACATCGTCGAAAAAATTTTCAGCCTCTTTAAGCTTGGAAATGCTTTGTAATTCAAATAAATGATCCCAAAGCTCATCATGATTACGACAATGCAACTGCTGCGCAAGATTTTGAATATATTGGCTGTGCGCTAAATAACGCTCAGAAATCAGATTTTTTTGTGACCAATCTAAGGGTGCATTTTCCAATTTAAACGCACTTTGTTCTTGCCAAGACAGATCAATAAATTCGACCTTGGCATGTTGTGCTGTACCTTGTTTCAGTGCCACCCATTCAGGTGAATATTCACAGAAAGGATAATAAGCCGAAAAGAGCGCAGGCGTTTGATCATCTTGCGGATCTTCATCCTCATCTGATTTTTTGCTCTGCGAAGATGCTTGAGCTGCTTTGTGTCGCTGTGCCTGTGCAAAAATCGCAATCGGTGGCTGCGTATCCGCATCCAACAAGGCTTCAAGTAAAAACTGAAAACTATGTGGTGCTTCGATCAAAATATGTGTGGGTTGGAGAGCCTGAATATACTGTTGCAAAGCATAGGCGCAGGCAGGACTATGATGACGCACAGGCGCAAAATAAACCTGTTGTGCGGCAAGGCTTTGCTTGGCTTGAAATGCCTGTTGCAGTCGTTCAGGCAGTGCTGCTGCGTGAAATTCTGCCATGATTAAAACTCACGGCTTGCATCAAAAAAGGCTTTCCAATCTTTGTCTTGGCGGGCACGTTCTTTGACCACACTATCCAAATAATAACGCAGACGTTTGGCATCTTCAGGGTTGTCTTTAAACACCACACCGATCAATTGTTGTGCGATATGTTCAGCTTGCAATACACCATTGCCCAAATAAATCGCTTGTAAACTTGCAGCATGGGCGATATTCACCGCTTCCGCAGTCGACATGACCGCATCAGGGGTTTTTAAATTTGCACCTTGTAGACTTTGACCTGTACGCAATTCATTGAAAATGGTGACAAGCAATTCAATCACTTGCGGTGGCACAGTCAGTTCTGAAAATAAATCACCGACTTGCTGTTTCAGTTGTAACTGTACCAATTCCACTTCAAAGTCACGGTTTTGAATTGGTTTTACAGTTTCAAAATTAAAGCGACGTTTCAATGCCGCAGACATTTCATGTACACCACGATCACGCAAGTTGGCTGTGGTAATCAAGTTAAAACCATGCTGCGCTGAGACACTAAAATCTTGTCCCATTTCAGGAATCATCATTTGTTTTTCGGACAATAACGACACTAATACATCCTGAATCTCAGGCGGACAACGGGTAATTTCCTCAAAGCGTGCCAATTTACCTTGTTGCATCGCAAAATAAATCGGGGAGGGAATCAAGGATTTATCCGTAGGACCTTCTGATAAAAGCAGCGCATAATTCCATGAATATTTAATGTGATCTTCGGTTGTCCCTGCTGTCCCTTGCACCGTGAGTTGCGAGTTGCCACTGATTGCTGCACTAAACAGTTCAGATAACATGGATTTTGCAGTACCGGGTTGACCGACAAGCATCAAGCCTTGGTTGCCCATTAAAGTGACTAAGGCACGATCGACCAAGGCATCATCACCATAAAATTTCTTTTGAATATCGAGCTGAGGATTACCTAAAATAAAATCCCGTACTGCATAGGCAGACAGTTGCCATCCTTGTGGTTTACGCTTTTGATCATGTTCTTGTAAACGCTGTAGTTCTTCGGCATATTTTTGTTCAGCGCTGAGTTTTAATTTATCTTGTGTTTGTGGTGTAGACAATTGTTGATTGTTATTCATCTTGCGATCCATTTATCTAAATATCTTTTTAAAACTTAAAATCATCATAGCGAGGCATGACATAGAGCGCTAGCGTTGTTAGCATCAATACGACAAATTATGACTTTAGTGATCTTAATGATGTTTAGCGTCAATAAATTGTCATGTTTTTGTATTTTTGCACAAACATGTATAAATAGAGTTGAGATAATGTTTGACTATCCTTAGTATTTAGCTAAGCCGATAAAAATGAATGGAGTGGAGTGCAAATGGCAGATTCTAATAATAAACAATCAGGTAGCATGTTATCCAATACATTTGGTCTCGCTAAAAAAATCGGGACAACAGGTTTAAGTCTCTTAAACCACGTTGCACCAAATTCTGTGACTAAGTTAAGTCAAAGTCCTGAAAAAAATTCTATCGTGGAAGGAAAAGCTCGTAGCCAAAGCATGTTTGAAAAAAAACAATATGATAATCCACAGCAAATGATGCGTGAACATTTGCCCAAAGTATCTAGTCAGTTACTCGGTCGGCATTATAAAAAAATCAATAATGTTGCTTCATTTATCTCACCACAACTGAATGACAAAATGTCAGATTATTTTTTTGATAAGTTGAATGATTTTGTTTCAGAAGGTAGTTCGGTTGATAAATTACTTAAAGAAGTGGGCGTGAGAGATTTAAAAGAACTCAGTCAAGATTCAGCACGTTCACAGCGTATTAGTCAAGCTTTAGCCAATCAAAATAAGGTCCTTGCTGCGATTCAAGGTGCATTAACAGGGGCGACAGGGGTGATAGGTTCAGCCATTGATGTACCAACATCGATTGCTTTGGCGCTGCGTAGTATTTATCAAACAGGACGTGCGCATGGCTTTGAGTTAAAGCCTGAAGATCAGGATGTTGTAGAATTTATTTTTAAGAAAATTGACATTGGCTCTGTGGCAGAAAAACAAGCTTTATTAATTGCTGTAAGGACTTTTGCAACGACTTTACAAAGTCATGATGTCAGTCAGTTTCAGCAATTGGTCGGGTCGAGTAATTCATCAGATGTTTTGAAAAATTGGTTGAGTAATGAAGATGGCACATTGAAATGGGCTTGGTTAGATAACTTGCCACAACTGAATATTATTTCTAAATTAGCACCATTGGCATGTATTGGGATTAGTGCGACTTATAGTTGGAAGTTGGTTGATGATGCCACTGACAAAGCACAGGTTGTATTTAAAGGTGCGCAGCAATACTTGATTCAACATCCTGATGAAAATATCAGTGCATTAGCAGCTTTTGAAAAGTCAGAAATTTTACTTTCACAAGCCAGTTTATTATTACAATCACCTGACCAAGAAGATGCAGCGCCTGTCGTCGAAGATGTGATAGAAAATGATATTATTCAAGATGTACAAGTGCTCACAAAAGATGAAGCACAGGTACTTAAAAATACAGAAGAAACCAGTATTGCTGATTTAGCCAAAGCGCATGTTGCAGTAGAAAATACGGCTTCTACAGATGAATCTGCTTTAAGTGAGACTGAAAACTCAGAGAAATTGACTGAAAATACGCAAGCAGATGAAAAAAATGCAACAAAAGATGCACAAGCTAAACAAGAAAATATTGATGTAGAAACGAGAGTTGAGCAGAACAATGACAATGAAGCTGTGACGCAAAATATTGAAGCCACAACAAAATCTAAACGTAGTCAGAAAAATTAAGAGTAAAACATCTGAGGTTAATTTGATGTGTGGTGAAAAAAACACCTGAAAAAGATTGAAAAAATACAGAGATGGTCAATATTTGATAAGTGTCGAATGTTGACCATTTTTGCATCTTGACTTACAATTGCATGCCCTCAAAAAGTGGTATTTTTTTGAGGCTTTTTATTAACGGGAGAATTGCCATATGGCAACAACAAATCAGTTGATCCGTAAGGGTCGCACAACTTTAGTTGAAAAATCTAAAGTTCCTGCGTTGAAGGCTTGTCCACAACGTCGTGGTGTTTGTACACGTGTTTATACAACTACACCTAAAAAACCTAACTCAGCAATGCGTAAAGTTTGCCGTGTGCGTTTAACTTCAGGTTTCGAAGTTTCTAGCTACATCGGTGGTGAAGGTCATAACCTACAAGAGCACAGTGTTGTTCTTATCCGTGGTGGTCGTGTTAAAGACTTACCAGGTGTACGTTACCATACCGTTCGTGGTTCTTTGGACTGTGCTGGTGTTAAAGATCGTAACCAGTCTCGTTCAAAATACGGTACTAAACGTCCTAAGAAATAATTCGTTAAGAATTAAAGCTTAAGATTATAGAACCGCAATCCTTTATCGTCTCGCTTGTCTGATTTCTGCATTTATTTTGTGAAATTCAAGCGACGTGTAGTAAGGCCAGCGAATAGTACATGACACTTTGTACTCATGCTGGATAAACCTGAAGTGTCATATTTATAGGTAGTTTAAAATGCCAAGACGTCGCGTAGTCGCTGCTCGTGAAATCCTTCCGGATCCTAAGTTCAGTAGCCAAACAATCGCTAAATTCATGAACCACGTAATGCAAGATGGTAAAAAATCTATTGCTGAAAGTATCGTTTACGGTGCTTTAGATCGCGTTCAAGAAAAAAACAAAGTAGACCCAGTTGAATTTTTCGAGACTACTCTTGAAAAAGTTCGTCCTATGGTCGAAGTAAAAGCACGCCGTGTTGGTGGTGCTACATACCAAGTACCTATGGAAGTACGCCCATCCCGTCGTACTGCCTTGGCTATGCGTTGGTTAGTAGATGCTGCTGCTAAGCGTTCTGAAAAAACTATGGCGTTACGTCTTGCTGGTGAGTTGCTTGATGCAGCTGAAGGCAAAGGCGCAGCGATCAAAAAACGTGAAGATGTGCACCGTATGGCTGAAGCTAACAAAGCCTTCTCTCACTACCGCTTCTAAGCGGCTAAAACAGTCCCTTATCAGGAGAATACTCATGCGTACAGCAGCACGCTTCAATATCGCACTTTACCCAAGTGGGGGATTTGCGGGTATTTAAGTCGCCCACATTCGTACTGAGTATCCGTACGCATCAATGTTTCATTGGTGCGTCCTGTTTTAAACAAATAAAAATTTAGGAATGCAAGAAATCATGGCTCGTCAAACCCCAATTTCTCGTTATCGTAACATTGGTATCTCTGCACACATTGATGCTGGTAAAACAACGACTTCAGAACGTATTTTGTTCTATACAGGTCAAAGCCACAAACTTGGTGAAACTCACGAAGGTTCTGCGACTACTGACTGGATGGAACAAGAACAAGAACGTGGTATTACCATTACTTCAGCAGCAGTAACATGCTTCTGGTCAGGTATGGGCAACCAGTTCGACCAACACCGTATTAACGTTATTGACACACCGGGACACGTTGACTTCACAATCGAAGTAGAACGTTCTATGCGTGTTCTTGACGGTGCGTGCATGGTTTACTGTGCTGTAGGTGGTGTACAACCTCAGTCTGAAACAGTATGGCGTCAAGCAAACAAATATAAAGTGCCACGTATTGCGTTCGTTAACAAAATGGACCGTACTGGTGCGAACTTCTTCCGTGCTGTTGAGCAAATGAAAACTCGTTTAGGTGCAAATCCAGTGCCTATCGTTGTTCCAATTGGTGCAGAAGAAAACTTCCAAGGTGTTGTTGACCTTATCGAAATGAAAGCGATTATCTGGGATGAAGAATCTCAAGGTATGAAGTTTGAATACGGTGAGATCCCAGCTGAATTGGTTGAATTAGCGCAAGAATGGCGTACTAACATGGTTGAAGCTGCTGCTGAAGCATCAGAAGAACTCATGGATAAATACCTAGAAGAAGGCGAACTAACTAAAGAAGAGATTGTTGGCGGTCTACGTACACGTACTTTGGCGAATGAAATTCAGCCAATGATGTGTGGTTCTGCATTCAAAAACAAAGGTGTTCAACGTATGTTGGATGCTGTAATTGAATTCTTACCTGCACCAACTGACGTTGAAGCGATCAAAGGTATTCTTGACGACAAAGACGAAACTGAAGGTTCTCGTGAAGCGTCTGATGAAGCACCGTTCTCTGCGTTAGCGTTCAAAATCATGAACGACAAATTCGTAGGTAACTTAACGTTCGTACGTGTTTACTCTGGTGTTCTTCAAGCAGGTAGCCCTGTTTACAACCCAGTAAAAATGAAACGTGAGCGTATTGGTCGTATCGTACAGATGCATGCTAACGATCGTCACGACATCGAAGAAATTCGTGCAGGTGATATCGCAGCGTGTGTAGGTCTTAAAGATACAACGACTGGTGATACATTATGTGATGAAAACCACGTAATTACACTAGAGCGTATGGAATTCCCAGAGCCAGTAATTGCACTTGCAGTTGAACCTAAAACTAAAGCTGACCAAGAAAAAATGTCAGTTGCTTTAGGTCGTTTGGCAAAAGAAGATCCATCATTCCGCGTTCGTACAGATGAAGAATCTGGTCAAACGATTATTGCGGGTATGGGTGAGCTTCACCTTGACATCATTGTTGACCGTATGAAGCGTGAATTCGGTGTAGAAGCGAACATTGGTAAACCAATGGTTTCTTACCGTGAAACGATCAAAAAATCGGTTGAACAAGAAGGTAAATTCGTTCGTCAAACTGGTGGTAAAGGTAAGTTTGGTCACGTATACGTACGTCTTGAACCACTTGCTGAAGATGCTGGTAAAGATTACGAGTTCGCTGAAGAAGTTGTTGGTGGTGTAGTACCTAAAGAATTCTTTGGTGCGGTTGACAAAGGTATTCAAGAACGTATGAAGAATGGTGTCTTGGCTGGTTACCCTGTTGTGGGTATCAAAGCGACATTATTTGATGGTTCTTACCATGATGTCGACTCTGACGAATTATCGTTCAAAATGGCAGGTTCTTATGCCTTCCGTGATGGTTTCATGAAAGCAGATCCTATCCTTCTTGAACCTATCATGAAAGTTGAAGTAGAAACTCCTGAAGACTACATGGGTGATATCATGGGTGACTTAAACCGTCGTCGTGGTATGGTTCAAGGTATGGACGATTTACCTGGCGGTACTAAAGCAATTCGTGCTGAAGTTCCACTTGCTGAGATGTTTGGTTACGCGACTCAAATGCGTTCTATGTCTCAAGGTCGTGCGACATACTCTATGGAATTTGCTAAATATGCTGAAACTCCACGTAACGTGGCTGAAGGCATCATTTCTAAATTCCAAAATGGCGGTAAAAAAGGTGACGACGAGTAATCTTTCGATTACTATAAGCCCAAACTAATACATAGTTAAAAACCAATTGCTCATACAGTGACCCTGTATGAGTAGCTTAAAAAGGAAGAACT
>NZ_LQXQ01000027.1 GCF_003268395.1 Acinetobacter sp. CFCC 10889
GCTTAGAAAGCATTCGCAGGGCTTAATTACTATTTTAAATATGTTCACTGCCATGTAGGCAGCTTAGAAAACATCAATCCAAATAAATCCATTAATGTTGTATCTATTTTTAGGCATAAAAAAGCCCACTTCATGATGAGTGGGCTTTTTAGTATTTGGCTCTCCAACCTGGGCTCGAACCAGGGACCTGCGGATTAACAGTCCGTCGCTCTACCGACTGAGCTATTGGAGAATCTGCATGCGATTATAAGGATATATCATTAGCGGTCAAGCCTTTCATGTCATGTTTTCTTCATTTTTATGTTGTATGCTTTTTATTTGAACAAAAATGCTCAAATTCAAAAAAAATCACCGAAAGGGTTGCAATCATTTAAATGGCTTGCTAGATTAAATTTAGAAAGTGAGTTTAAGCCGTTGCTTAAACCGTGTGGATTTAACCAACTTGCCAGCACTAAAATGGCTAAATAGGAGACAGCGATGAATACGCTTAGCATTTCCGATATTTTTTCAAATTTCTCTTTTTACCAAGAAAACTATCTTTCGATTCTTCAAAATCCTGAACACTATTACACTGAAATTGAGCAAGCTTATTTTGAAGTTTGGTCTTTTGGTGAGAAAAAATTATTTTTGGGTGATTTATTGCAGCTTTGGTTTAGTGAAAAATGGCTGATCAATGCAAAGTGCCAACTTCTAACAGATTCAAATACAAAAAATACCAAAACAGCGATCCAACGTGAGCATGATTTATACTTATTTCAATGGGTGGGGAGTACTTTTTCAGGTGCAAATCATGCCAAAGTATGGTCTATTTCTGAGCAAAAAGTCATACACATTGCTTTAGATCGTGTCTTTAAATATTACTGTTTCTTTGAATCAATCGAACGACCAAAATTTTCTCAATTATCATTTAAACATTTTAGACAAGCTGTTTAAGCATATTTGAGATAATCGGCTTTTAGGCTGTTAAATGCTTAAAAGCCTCAATCGCTCTGAGTCGACTCATTTTCAAGTCAACAATGGGCTTTGGATAATCGAGCTGTAAATTAGGATTTTTTGCATACGGCGCATGGATGGTTTTTGCGTCTAAATGTGCAATTTCAGGTAACCATTTTCGTAAATAGTCACCATTTTCATCAAACTTTTGAGACTGACTGATCGGGTTAAAAATACGGAAATAGGGTACTGAATCTGTACCTGTCGAGGCACACCATTGCCAACCACCATTGTTTGCTGCCAAATCACCATCAATCAAGTGCTGCATAAACCACTGTTCACCCAAACGCCAGTCGATGAGCAAATTCTTACTAAGAAACATTGCCACGATCATACGTACACGATTATGCATCCAACTTGTTTTTAACATTTGACGCATACCTGCATCAACGATAGGAATGCCCGTTTTCCCTTGTTGCCAAGCGTTTAAATCTTCAGGGGAATTTCGCCATTTTAAATATTGTGTATTGATTTTAAAGGGAAGGTTTTTAGAAACTCTTGGAAAATCAAACAGGATATGTTGATAAAATTCTCGCCACAGCAGTTCATCTAGCCATGTTTGTTGTCCGATATTGTCAATGTGAAAATGTCCGTGTTGCTGACGAAATAGGGCATTGAGACATTGGCGAATCGACAAAATTCCTAAGTTTAAATAAGGTGAGAGCTGACTGGTAGCTTCAAGATGTGGAAAATCTCGTGCTGTTTGATAGTCTTTCACTTGGTATTCTATAAAATTGTCTAATACCGTATGGGTATGATTTTCGCCCACTTGCCATGTTGAATTAAAATGATTTGGCTCAAAACCTAGCTGTTGTAAATTAGGAATGTCATGTTTAATTTTATGTTCAATATCTAAAAAATTTTGCGGTGCAGGTATTGGATAAGACTGTGGAATTGAAATGCTGAGTTGGTCGTAGCAATACTTTTTAAATGCACCAAAGACTTGATAGGGCTGATTGGATTTATTACGGATCGAACCTACAGGGAAAATGCTGCGATCATGGTATAAAATTAAATCATGACCATGCTGATTTAACAGTTGTTGTACTTGAAAATCACGCTGTAATTCATTGATTCCACATTCGATATTGGCATGTATATTTTCAATATTTAAATTTTGACAGTGTTGCAAAACATGTGCTGCAAGGTTTTTCCATTCAGGAATAATATCAATAATTACTGGAATATTGAGCTTTTTGAGTTGTTGTTGTAACTGCTCTAATTGTTTTAAATAAAAATTGATTTTGATCGGTGCATCATGATGTTTACGCCATTGCTGAGGAGAAAGGGCAATGAATGCAATCGTTTGTCCTTCCTGTGTCGCATGCCACAAGGCGCTATGGTCTTGAATACGTAAATCTTGGCGAAACCAAATCAGTTGTCGTTTCATGATCTTTAATATTGGGCTTGGAGATTAGGGAAATGGATGAATCTAAAATAGAATGATATTGATTTTAGGGTAAAACCTAAAATTCACAAAGTCACCAAAATAAGAATAACGAGAATAAAGCGCACAGTGCATAAAAAAGGCAAAGTATCAAACTTTGCCTTTTTGTCAGATCGAAACGATCTTAGTGGTGATGACCACCTGCACCGTGAACATGACCATGTTCTAATTCTTCAGCAGAAGCATCACGAATTTCAACGATTTCTACTTCAAAAGTAAGATCTTGACCAGCAAGTGGGAAGTTAGCATCTACAACAACGTTGTCACCTTCAACTGCTTTTACAGTCACGATTTGAACGCCATCTTCAGTTTGTGCTTGGAACTGCATGCCCGCTTCGATGTTTTCCACACCTTGGAACATTTGAGCAGGAACTTCTTGAACTAAATCAGGGTTGTATTCGCCATAACCTTCAGCAGCAGGTACGTTTACTGTAAATTTTTCGCCTACAGTTTTGCCTTCTAATGCTTTTTCTAAACCAGGAATGATGTTACCTGCACCATGCAAATATGCAAGTGGCTCACCTTGTGATTTATCGAGAGTTTCACCCTCAGCGTTAGTCAACGTGTAGTGGAAAGAAACCACTTGGTTATTTGCAATAGCAGTCATGTTATTGATCCATACGAAAATAGATAGTTATAAGCGTACATCATAAAGTGAAATGCAATTTTTGTAGACTAAATTTACGAAAAAAAAGCACTTTTACCACTTTTTTGATGGTTTTTTCATTAATAAGGGCGAATTATTAAATTTCAATGCAATTTTATCCGTGGTGCGATTTTCCGTGTAACAAAATCTTTAGCCGTGAGTAATCCTGCATGTGCATAACCATAAATGGTTGCTTGATGTAAACGGTATAGTGATACATACATCGACTTTGCTACAAAGCCTTGTACATTGACCTGACCGAGTAATTCACCCACTGCTTTATTTTTGCTCAGTGATACCAATGAGCCTTTTTCGGAAAATTGGAACATCGGCTGTTTATTACCATTGATACGTGCTTTGAGTGCATCAACCATAAAAGTCGCTTGTTGACTTGCCACTTGGGCACGTGGTCCGAGAGGAGCTTCTCGTGCATCTAATATACAGTTGGCACAGTCACCAATGGCAAAAATGCTTGGATCAGTTTTAGTTTGTAAAGTGGCATAGACTTCTAAACGTCCCATGCGGTCTTTTTTAAAATCAGGTAAATCTGCAATCACTTTTGGTGTTTTGATGCCTGCAGCCCAAACTTTGAGTTCTGCTTGAATACTCGTACCATCATTAAAATAAACTTTTTCTGCATCAACTTTTTCCACACGTTTTGAAGTTAAAACGTCGATTTTCATGCGTTGCAGTTGCTTTTCAGCATGCTCAGCCATTTTTTCTGATAGGGCTGGTAAGATACGATTTGCACCTTCGATCAAGGAAATTTTCACTTGGTTAGGATTAATTTTATTTAAACCATAATTATAAAAATTTTGTTTGGCTTCAACCAATTCAGCTGAAAGTTCAACACCTGTTGCACCCGCACCAATCACGGCAATATTTAAGCTACGTTCAGTATTGGTATTTTGTGCATCTAAATAGAGATGAAGTAAATCTTGTTGGAAAATCTCTGCTTGTTTTGGGCTATCTAAATAATGACAATATTCTTTCACACCTGGAGTATTAAAATCATTGGAGACAGAACCTAAAGCGAGTACCAATGTATCGTATGCAACGGTTTGTTTTTCGCTCGCAGCTTCATATTTACTGGTTTGAGGTTTACTTAAGGTAATCTGCTTATTTTCACGATCAAGGTGTTCAAATCGACCTTGAATAAATTCGTAATGATGCTTGGCAGCATGTGCATAATAGTTGGTTTCTTCATCATTGGGATTCATGGTTCCCGCAGCGATTTCATGTAAAAGCGGTTTCCAAATGTGTGTGAGCTTTTGATCAATCAAAGTGATTTTGGCTTTTTGTGCTTTGCCTAAAGTATCACCGAGTTGTGTGACCAGTTCTAAGCCGCCCACACCACCACCGACAATCACGATATGATGAATTTTTGACATGAATTACCTAATAGTTGTTATTAAAGGATGACTTAATATGCCATCCTATTTACAGTAATTTGTATTTTTTGTATTACAATTTACATACTTATAACAAAAACAAAGTAAATAAGTCAGGTTTTATATCCGTTACAAACCAAATAAGGCTTTGAGCCATTCAAGCAAACGCTCAAACCACGAAGCTTGCTCGATATGTACTTCATCTTCAATGTCAAAAGATTGGAGCAAAAGGTCATTTTGATAGACATTAACCTTAGCTAAATGCATCATTTTCGCCAATGGTGCAGTAAGAGATGCTTCGTTGAGCTCAACATTTAAATGCGTTTCGGTACTTTGCAAAGGATGAATAGCAGATAATAATCCTGTGGCATCAGCCTGCATAATTCTTGAGTTAATATTATCAAAATTCATTAAATCAATAGCTTGTGCATTATTGTATAAACTGGTAGTCACAATTTGTGGCTTTTTAGCTTCAACTTTAAACATTTTTAAAGTGGATTTGACCACAGGTAATTCTGCAATTAATTGTTTATCTTTAATTGCAACTTCATCACGGGTATAGGCATATGCTAAGTTTAAAAGCTTATGTGCAACTTCAGCACGTTTGGCTGCATTTTTTGCACCCATAACCACAACAACAAGACGGCGATCTGGAACATCTGGATCAAAGGTTGGACGATGTGCAGAGAGTGCTAAATTATAACCCGCAGCTTTGGTAAATCCTGTTTTTAACCCATCAACACTTGGGTCTGCTTTTAATACCAAATTGGTTGCATGATGAAAATGTTGTTTGTAGCTAAAACTTGGCATCACTGAATAATTTAAATAATCAGGTGTATGCTGTGCAACGGCTTGTCCAAGTAATGCCATATCATATGCAGAGGAAAAATGATCAGGCATGGTAATACCGGGTGCATTGGCAAAATGCGTATCATTCATGCCCAAAGCTTTGGCTTCTTTGTTCATGCGCTCAATAAAAGCGGGGAGTGTACCTGAAATGCGTTCTGCTAAAGTAACAGCCGCATCATTAGCAGACATTACGATCAAACCTGCGATCAATTGATCGACTGAGATTTGTTCACCTTCTTTAAGGTACATTTGTGACTCGTCCCATTGCACGATTTTTACAACAGGTGTCGCTGTTAGTATTTCTTCTTTTTTAAGATGTCCTGCTTTGATTTCTTTTAATGCAATATAAGCCACCATCATTTTGGTCATAGAGGCAGGCGCACGTTGCACATGGCTATTATGTTCTGCGATGGTTTGTCCTGTTTGGGTATCTAAAATTGTCCAAGCTTCCGCTTCTACTGACATGGGGTTGATATTTAATAAGGCTGCATTAACTAGCGTGGAGCAAAGTGAACAGATGAAGATAAGTAAATAAGTGACAATTTTCAAAGGGGACAGCCTTAGCAAAACAGGAGGTGAAAAACATAAGGAATGCTATGCTTTTTTCACTATTCTGGCTAGTCAGTTTTACAATCAAAATGCACGAATAAAGCACTGCTTTGTAAAAAATGTTAATCTAATAAATAATTACCTTAAATATTTTTTTGAATACGGCTTATGTTGCATTATCAAATTGAATTTGACGACTATCGTCAGCATCTCGTACATGTTACTTTACGTTTTTTAGCAAATCCAACCCAAGTATTATCTCTACCGACATGGATTCCGGGTAGTTATTTAATTCGTGAATTTGCTAAGCATTTGGAAGCAGTAAAAGCCTACGATGAAGCTGGGCGTGAACTGCAAATCACTAAATTTGATAAAAATAAATGGCGCTTATATAACACAGATCATGAGCTAATTACCGTGGAATACGATGTTTATGCCTATGATTTGTCCGTGCGAGGTGCTTATGTCGATCAAACCCGTTTATATATAAACCCTACATGTCTTTGCTTAGGTTTAGAAGATCAAGAGCATAGCCCAATTGAAGTCGAAGTGTTTTTACCGTCTGAGTTAAAACATTTCCAACTTGCGACAGGTTTAAAATCAAAAAGCTTAGTGAAAGGTCGTTATACCTTAACTGCCAAAAATTACGCAGAATTGATTGATAGTCCATTTGAGCTCGCAGAACAAACCCGTTTCAGTTTTGAGGCTCAAGGCATTGCACATGAGTTTGTCGTGTCAGGGCAACATGCCATGAATGCTGAACGGATGCAGCAAGACATTGAAAAAATATGTGCGACAGAAATTGCCATGTTTGGTTCAGCACCATTTGAAAACTATACCTTTATGACGATGGCAACAGGCAATAGTTATGGGGGCTTAGAACATCCAAACAGTACCAGTTTAATTACGCCTCGTGATGATTTGCCTAAAGCTGATGAACCAACAGAACCATCAACGGATTATCAGCGTTTTCTTGGCTTATGTAGCCATGAATATTTTCATTCGTGGTTGGTGAAGTTCATTCGCCCTGAAAATTTAGCAACTTATGATCTTAATAAAGAAAGCTTGACATCTTTATTGTGGATTTTTGAAGGATTCACCTCATATTACGATGATCTGATTTTGTATCGTAGTGGTGTGATTTCTCAAGAATCTTATTTGAAATTACTCAAAGCACAAATTGATCGTTATTTACAAAATCCAGGACGTTTTATCCAAACCGTATCTGAGTCAAGTTTTGATGCGTGGATTAAATTTTACCGTCAAGATGAAAACTCAAATAATGCAGGAACAAGTTACTATAACAAAGGTTGCTTGGTGGCATTATGTTTGGATTTAGGCTTACGAATGAAAGGTTCGAGCCTTGATGCTTTGATGCGTAAATTGTATGAAAATACGCAAAATGGCATTCAAGTCAATGAACGTACGATTTTCACTTTATGTGAAGAATTAACAGGTGTGAAATGGATTGAGCAAATTAACCATTTGATCAATACCACAGATGAGTTGCCTTTAGATCAATTATTCCCTGAGTTTGGTATTGATTTTGAAGTTAAAAATGAAAAATCTTTGCCATTTGGTTTGAAAATTTTAGACAAGCCAGAAGGCGTGTTGATCCAGCAAGCTCATCGCAACGGAGCAGGTGCAAAAGCAGGACTTTCAGCAAATGATGTCATTATCGCAATTGATGGTTTAAAAGCCTCTGAAAAATTACTGACAAAATATGCAAAACAATCTGCAAGTTTCACTGTATATGCTTTCCGCCGTGATGAATTTTTACAATTTGAGCTACAAGGTGGTGAGATTGAACTCAGCACAGTTGAACTCAAAGTTGTTGATCAAAGCAAAGTTGTACAGTGGTTAAGTGTTTAATTTATAAAATTTTATGAAAAAAACAAAAGGCGCATTCAGCGCCTTTTGTGATTTTGAATCATTAAATCAATTTCTTATTCATGTTCATTATGTTGTGGTGCAGGGTAACGGAAGCCTTTAGTTTTATAACCTAGGTACAAGATACCAAACATCGCCCACCATAGACCGAATTTCAAAGCAGTTTCTTCAATTTCAAGCCACATTGCAAAGATACTGATAAAACCAAGCAAAGGAATAATCACAAAGCTGAGAATATCTTTGAATGATTTAGTGCGACCATCACGCAATGCATAACGAGAAATTACTGACAAATTCACAAAAGTAAATGCTGTTAAAGCACCAAAGCTGATCATAGAAATAACAATATCAAGATCCATGAAACCAGCAGTTAAAGCAACAGCACCAACGATTAAGATATTGTACGAAGGGGTAAAGTTTTTCGGGCTAATATGACCAAAAATCTTTTTATTAATAACGCCATCACGACCCATCACATACATTAAACGTGATACACCCGCATGTGCTGAGATCCCTGAAGCCATTACCGTCACAATCGCAAAATAAAGTACGACAGTTTTAAATGCAACACCGCCAACCGCTTGTAAAATGTCAGGCTGTGTTGCAGCAACATCTTCAAAGTAAGTTTTAGGATCATTCGGGAAGTAAATTTGCATGAAGTAAGTGCTGATAATAAAAATTATCCCTGCAAATAACGCTGTCATGAAAATCGCACGGGGTAAGGTCTTTTCAGTGTCTTTGGTTTCTTCAGCAAGTGAGCTTAACGAGTCAAAACCTGTGAATGAGAAGCACAATAAAGTTGCACCTGTAATGAGTGCACCTAAATTGGTCATTTCATTCCAAAATGGTTCTAAACTCCATAATTGATATTTTGCATTGACCAAAGAACCATCAGCATTCACACCGCCTGCAAGCAGTTGATAAACCATCCATGTAAAGTATGCAATCACACCTAACTGTACGAAAACAATAATACTGTTAAAGTTCGCAACGAATTTTGCACCACGCAAATTAACAGCAGTCATGACGACAGTTAAACCAACGACCCAAACCCAGTGGTTTACATCAGGAAATAGTGCCTCTAAATAGATCACCGCAAGGATGATGTTCACCATTGGAGAGAGTAAATAATCTAACCAAGATGACCAACCGACCATAAAGCCGACATTGGGGTGAATGGACTTTTGTGCATAAGTATAGGCTGAGCCCGACGATGGATATCGACGAATCATGTGACCATAACTAATAGATGTAAATAAAATTGCTATTAAAGCAATAATATAAGACGTGGGAACATGGAAGTGGCTTTCTTCTGATACCAAACCAAAGGTATCAAAAAGCGTCATGGGTTGAATATAAGCCAAACCAATAATAATGATGTGCCAGAAACCTAGCGTTTTTTGCAGTTTAGCTGCCGATTGAGTCCCAGAGTTAATTGTCAACGGCGTTATCCTCTTATCGTTGATCAAGGATCAGTCATATATCTAAGGATCGTTTGAGACGAACGATCCCCCCTAAGAATAAAACAAAAGTGCGCCAATCTACTCCAATTGCAAACTTTTGTCAGTAACTTTACGCTTTTTTTTAGCAGAAAATATGCCACTTGGTACAAAAATAAAGCAGTATTTTTCTTCTATAAATGAAAAGCCCAATGTTCGAAAACATCAGGCTTATTTACAGCTTATATTGGCTTATTTTTCAACAATTACCAAGCTTTTTCTAAAATAGATTTTAAGTCTTTAAATGTAGCTTCTTTCGGATTATAAATAATCGAACCATCATTTAGAGCTTTGTCCGCAACCTCATCCAATTGTTCTTTAGTGATTTTGCCTGTTTCACTCAAAGTACGTGGCAATTTGGTTAAAGCATGAATACGGTCACGCATGGTATTGATATAGGCAATCGCTTTGTCTGCACGTTGATTGGCAGGGGTTTGCGCATAAATATCAGGACCTGCAAGTGGTAATAATAAATCAGCGATTTTATGACCATTGACTTCTTTATTGAATTCCAACACATACGGCAAGAAGAGGTTCATACATAAACCATGTGGCAAGTGTGCAACTGCACCAAGCGCATGACCGAGTGAATGCACCAAGCCGACCATCGCATTGGAGAATGCAATGCCTGCCATTGTTGATGCTTGAGCCAGTTCTAAACGACCATCGGCATCGGTTGGATTGTCTAAAACATTGAATAAGCTTGCACTGACTTTTTTAATTGCAGCAGTTGCATAAGCATCTGAAATAGGATTCGCCGCCATACACGTATAAGCCTCAACCGCATGGGTCATTGCATCCATTGCTGTCATCGCTGTGAGATGTGGTGGCAAGGTTTGTGTCATGCGTGGATCTAAAATGGCTGCATTTGGCATGAGATAATTCGATGCAAAAGGCATTTTGACATTTTTCTGATTATCCGAAACTACAGCAACCATGGTCACTTCAGAACCTGTACCTGATGTGGTTGGAATCACAAAAAATGGTTTCAGTGGGCGTGGTAGATTGTGCGCGCCTGAATACTTTGTCAGGTCATCACCACCTTCAGTCACCAAAATATTGGCTGCTTTAGAGGTATCAATCACTGAACCACCGCCTACAGCGATGATCGCATCACAATTATTGGCACGATAAGCTTGTGCAACAGCACGTACTGTTTCTAGACTTGAATCAGGCGGAACATCATCAAAAATAAAACTGATTTCAACATCTGTAGAGGTAAATGCTGCTTCAATCGGTGCAAGTAGGTTGTTGGCACGTACACCTTTGTCAGTAATGATCATCGGGCGTTTTGCACCCAGTGATGATAATTCATAAGGAATATGTTCAAGTGCAGCATGACCAGCAATGACTTTTACAGGACAAAAAAATTCGTAATACGGTTTAGCAGCCATGCGTTATGCACTCCTTTTTAAATATGATTGGGCAACTTTGAGATAAATATTCGCTGCACCTGATAATTTTTCTTTTAGGCTGAGTTCAGTTGGATATTCTTTAACTGCAAGTTCTGCAACCATTTTGGGTAAAATTAATGCTTCCATTTTATTTAAGCAACGGACCAAACGAATCGCATTGGATAAATCTCCATCAGCGATCATACGGTCATTGGCAAAAGCTTGTGAGGTGCTTTCTTGAAATGAAAACACTAAAAAAGCATGGTGTATATGTTTAAACGTAATGGTGAGATCAGGTTTGCCTTGCAAAGAAGTCACCAGTTCCAGCTGATGTTTTTCATTCACTTTGGCAACAAAAGATGCTCCATTTGGAAAAACTTTCATTGAAAGTACAAAGCCGACAGGGAATTTAGATACTTCATGTCTAATTTCATCATCAACTTGGCTCGCCATGACCAAGCCTCTGCCAATCACGTCCATCATGAGTTTGACATAGGCTTGTTCTAAAGCGGGTTTTACAGATTTACTTGAAATCACTCGCTTATCCCTTCATTTGAGTTAGTATTTATAATTTAGAGTATTTACTCTAATTTGTTTTTGTGCAAAAGGGAAGTGCTTTATTGTGAAATGACTTCTACGTCATTAAAAAAGCCACTTTCTTTAAAATATGTGCTGACATCATCTGCCAATTGATTGAATTTTGGATAATTTTCCATTAAATCACAAATCCGCACCATTTCCAAACCTGCATAGCCACATGGGTTGATGGTGTGAAAACCATCCAAGTTACAATCAATATTCAGTGCCAAACCATGATAACTGCGACCTTTACGGATTTTAAATCCCAATGAGCCTATTTTCCGTTCATTGACATAGACCCCAGGCGCATCGGGTTTTGCATAAGCTTCAATGTCGTATTTTTTCAGCAGATCAATCATCAGATTTTCTGCATAAGTGACCAAGCTACGGACATTCCATTTTAAACGATTCAAATCGAACATGAAATAAATCACCATTTGCCCAGGCCCATGCCAAGTGACTTGCCCACCACGATCTGACTGTACCACAGGAATATCGGTATGCATCAGGATATGTTCAGGTTTTCCAGCTTGTCCCTGTGTTAATACATCGGGATGTTGCAGAATCCATAATTCATCAGGTGTATTTTCATCACGTTGTTCCGTGAGCATTTTCATTTCTTGAAAACGTGTTGCATAGTCAGTGAGTTGATGGAATTCACGAATAATTAAGTCGGGTAAATCCACGGATTGATTCATAACAAATATCGATTAGAAACTTTAATTTTCTCCTATCTTAAAATGTTTCGCAGACTTTAAGTACTATTTCTTGCAAATAAATCATCAAATAACCATAAAAAAATTATGGAATTGTCCTAGATTGACAATCTTTGTCCTGTATTCATTTTTCAAAGTCGAATTAAGCAGCTTAGTATTTAGTCATTGAAATAATATTATGATAAATTTTTCATATTATTTAAATTAAATGTGAATTAAATAGTGTTATTTTTAAAATTGAATCTATATCAATTGATATTTTGAATATGAAAATATTTTTAAATATAGATTTATTGTATGTATAAAAATTTATGGGGGTATTTATGCCAATATTTTCACCTTTTTTCCAATATACACAGCATCAATTACAATACCCAACGATGGATGAATTGGCAGAGTTTCGTCAAGTACAGCATCTAGCGTATCAATGTGCAGAAGAAGTGGCTAAAGAACTGAAACCTGGTATGACTGAAAAGCAAGCCGCAAAAATGCAAAAAGTATGGTTACTTGATCATGGCGTGACAGATTTTTTCCATGCACCATTTGCATGGTTTGGTGAGCGAACTGCATTTAATAATTTTAAAATTGCATTGCAATTTTTCCCAACCAATAAGCGTCTTGAAGAAGGTATGCCTTTTATTTTAGACAATGCACCAATTTTGGGTGAATACATGGCAGATATTGGTTATACAGGCTGCCTAGGTGAAAATGCTGTCCTTGAACAGGTCATGGATGATTTGGCATTTTTCCGTGAGAAAATTTTACAGTTGGTTAAAGAGCGTAAAACCATTCGTGAAATTAGTCAGCAAGTTGATCATTTTATTGATTTAAAGGGCTATGAAGCACGTCATAAAGCTTATCCATTTGAAACCTTGGCGCATGAAGTCACTAAAATTCCTGCACGTACCAATCATAAAGATCCATTTACTATTTTAGGTTTTGTTGTTGATTCATTAAAAACTTTAGGTCGTTTAATAGGTACAGGGGCAACACAGGGTTGGTCACCAATCTGGAACTCAGGAAAAATGGCAAATCACAAACCTGTTGCAGGTCTTTGGGCTGTTGAGCCGCATTTAGGTTTGAATGGGGTTGGTGCAAAATGGGAAGAAATGTTGGTGATTACTGATGATGATGCTTATTGGTTGGATGATGAAACACCGCAAATGCGCCGTTGGCGTGAACGTCAGATCGTGATTCCTGAACAAAAAATAGCTTAAACATAATTTTAAAAACTGTCGAAAGATTTGATGGTGATTTGAAAAATGATCATCATCAACTGCATAAAAAGGAAAAAATAAATGAATGCAGCTGTAGAACATTTGATCCAAGCACGTAAAGTCCAGTTTGACTTAAGTCAATCACCGATTTATTGGGCTGAAACACCCTTCGTGACGCATGCAATTAACCCTTTACATATTTTGCTACCACAAGGTGAACTTTGGTTTTGTCGTGTGTTTAATCGAGCCTTGCCAGACATTGCAGATCCACAACTTTATGCTGATGTAAAAGGTTTTATTGGGCAAGAAGCGGTGCATTCTCGTTCACATAGTAATGTCATTGATTTTTATAAACTACAGGGCATTGATTTAACTGATTTTGTTAATATTACTGAAACTTTATTTAAAGATTTAATAGATGAATTACCTTTAAAACAACGCTGGTTAGCAAAATTATTGGGAAAAAATTGGTTAGTTTTTCAGGTGGGATTGATTGCTGCAATTGAACATTTTACGAGCATTTTAGGCATGTGGGTGTTAGAAGAAAAAGCGATTAATAATTTTGATCCTGAAATTTTACGTTTGATACGTTGGCATGGCGCAGAGGAAGTAGAACATCGTGCTGTGGCATTTGATTTGTTCCAACACTTATGTAAAAGCAAACTTGGCTTTTATGCAGGGCGACAATTTACCATGAGTTTAGTTTTTCCATTGTTTGTAATTCTTTGGACACGTGCGATTGGTTTTACCATTGAACAAGATCCAAATTTGAAAAAAGGGCAGTTACCAACTTCAATGTTGTCTATTTTAAGAGAAGTAGAAAAAGAGTTTGAACGGTCAGCACGTTTACCTTCAGTGAAACTTTTAATCAAATCTATTGGTCGTTGGATGAAGCCATCTTATGACCCACGTCAAGAAGGTAATGATCAACTGGCTGCATATTATTTTAAAGCTTATGATTTTTAGATTCATTGATTTAATTTAGGTTAATGCACGGCACAATAAAAAATCAGAGCACTTAGGCTCTGATTTTTTAGTTCTTACTGAATAATTATAGTGCAGTTTTAATCAGCGGGCAAGCAGCCAAATCTGCATATAATTGATGGACTTGTTCTAGTTCATCAAAACGTAATTGTGCAGTAATTGAATGGTATTTACCTGTACGTGATGGTTGTACTTTTAAAGTGGCTTCATCAAATTCAGGGAAATGTTTAACTAAAATTTCAACAACAGCACCACGCAATTCTTCGCCAGCATCACCAATCAATTTGATTGGATAATCCATTGGAAATACCCAAAGATCTTCACGAAGTTCGCGAGAAGGTGTACGGTCTAACATTGACATGAGTGTCCCCTAATTTCAAACGCCTGCAAAAGTGCAGGCGTTGTGTTGCATTTCATTACTTAATGGAGATGAATGAAAAATTTTCAAGTCCCCATCAGGTCAGTAAATGTTAGTCATTTTCAAGGAATGAACGTAAGTGTTCAGAACGTGAAGGATGACGTAATTTACGTAACGCTTTGGCTTCAATCTGACGAATACGCTCACGGGTCACATCAAACTGTTTGCCCACTTCTTCCAAAGTATGGTCGGTTGGCATGTCGATACCAAAACGCATTTTTAATACTTTCGCTTCACGTTCAGTCAAGTTTTCAAGAACTTCACGAGTCGCTTCTTTTAAGCCTTCTGAAGTTGCAGCATCGACAGGTGATGTGATGTTGCCATCTTCAATAAAGTCACCCAAGTGCGAATCTTCATCATCACCGATTGGTGTTTCCATTGAAATCGGTTCTTTGGCGATTTTAAGCACTTTACGAACTTTAACTTCGTCCATTTCCAAACGTTCACCCAATTCTTCAGGTGTTGGTTCACGCCCCATTTCTTGCAGCAATTGACGAGATACACGGTTGATCTTGTTAATGGTTTCAATCATATGCACAGGAATACGAATGGTACGTGCCTGATCTGCAATCGAACGAGTAATCGCCTGACGAATCCACCAAGTCGCATACGTTGAGAACTTATAACCACGACGGTATTCAAACTTGTCTACTGCTTTCATCAAACCGATGTTACCTTCTTGAATCAAGTCAAGGAATTGTAAACCACGGTTGGTGTATTTTTTCGCAATTGAAATTACTAGACGTAAGTTGGCTTCAACCATTTCTTTTTTCGCACGACGAGCTTTGGCTTCGCCAATTGCCATACGTTTAGAAATGTCTTTGATGCCTTTAACATCTAAGCCTAAATCATTTTCAATATCAGCAATCTTTTGTTGAAATGCCAATACATCAGGGCGCACTTTTTCCAAATAGCCTTTGAGTTCAGCTGGTGCTTTGGTAATTTGTTCATCTAACCAAGCAAAGTTTGACTCCTGACCTGGGAAAGAAGTACGGAATTGGGTACGATCCATACGACCACGACGTACTGCATAACGCATCACTTCACGTTCAGAGGTACGGATCTGTTCGTGTGTACCACGAATCATTTCAGAAATAATGTCAAATAAACGAGGCGTAAATTTAAACATCATAAATACAGTTGCCAGCGCTTCCATAGCTTCTTTACTTTCAGCACTGTTACGTCCTGATTTAGCAATAGATGCTTTAGCTGTATCCCAAACAGCTTGTAATTCATCAAAACGTGCTTTCGCGATTTCAGGATCTGGACCAGACTCTCCTTCAGAATCATCATCACCTTCGGATTCTTCTTCTTCGTCATCATCATCCAACTTTACATCTTTGGTTGGCTTATTTGATGATTCCGCTTCGTCATCATCTAATTCTTCAGCTTCATCCTCTAGTACTTCTGGGATAGCTTCATCAGATTCAGGGTCTAAATAACCTGATAAAATGTCCGCTAAGCGACGTTCACCTGCTTCATAATCTTTATATTCTTGTAAAACAACTTCAACAGCATTAGGCCAGTACGCAATCGAATGCAGAACATCACGAATGCCTTCTTCGATACGTTTTGCGATGCTGATCTCGCCTTCACGTGTTAAAAGCTCAACTGTACCCATCTCACGCATATACATACGTACAGGGTCGGTGGTACGACCTGGCTCATTTTCCACAGAGGCAAGCACTGCAGCAGCTTCTTCTTCAGCAACTTCATCAGTTGCTTCGCTGTTGCCTTCAAACATTGCGTCATCGGTTTCAGGTGCACGTTCATGCACAGGAATACCCACGTCTTGAAGCATTTGAATAATGTCTTCAATCTGTTCGCTTTCTGTGATTGAGTCTGGGAGATGATCGTTAACCTCAGCATAGGTTAAGTAACCTTGTTCTTTGCCTCGGCTAATCAGCGCCGCTACCTGTGAAGTAGGGGATTGCATATCGCTCATCTTTACTCTCTTTTCATTGAATCTGTGGCAGTGAAAAACCGTGCAAGATTGTATAAACCCTGACAATATGTTGTGACATGGTTTATATTTTCATCAGACAAATATGTGCTGATAAAATAATCTGAATGTGGTTTCGCTAAATAAATTAAATGGGGATGAATTTGTTGTTTTCAAGCTCAACCCTGAAACGAATTTCTATACAATTGCTTAAAATGAACAATCAAATAGAAGGACGTAGGGTGGATTATACCATGCCATAAAATTCGGCACAAAAAAAGCCCAAATTACACGAAAAATGGAAAATAATTAAATAAAACTTGACAAGATTTCAGAACAAAGATAAATAGCGCCTAGACCCATTCACATTTTTTCATTATGAGGTAGTTTTAGTGTCTTCTACAGATTTTGAACTAGATGATAGCTACGGTGATGATGATGTTAGTTTTGATGAGTCATCAAACAAAATTAGCGCCAAAGAATCATTAGAAAAGCGTCGTTTAATCGATGATTTACTTGCTCAACGCCGTTTAGATCGCGAATTAAAAGATTTTGATTATGACTTTGATGATGACGATGAATTTGAAGACGATGATGCTTAAAACAGATTGGGCATAACACTAAAAAATGTTATGCTTTTACACTGATTATAATCGATTGGAAATAAAATGAGTGCTTTAGATTTAGACCAATTAAGTGACTATCTAGATGGCGACCAAAACGAGTATGGTCTAGATTTCGCGGCGACTCATGGTTTTTTATGTGCAATTGCAGTTGGCCCAAAATTTGATCGTTGGTTAGATGAGCTTTTTGAAAGCAACCAAGACAAAGCACCTAAAGAAATCATTGCGCAGATTAAGCTTTGGTTGGAAGATATTCGTCAAAAATTATCCAATGAAGAAGGTGTTGAATTTCCTTTTGAGATTGAAGAAGCCGATGTTGAATCAAGTTTAGGCGATTGGTCAGTGGGTTTTGTTGATGCCATGTTCCTCAATGAAGAAGCTTGGTTTAGCCCTGAGTATGAAGAGCAAGTGGTTGATTTAACCTTGCCAATGATGGTATTCAGCGGTGTGGATGATGAAGATCCACAAATGGAATCTTTCCGTCGTAATGGTCAATTGATGGACGAAATTGCAGAAGAAATTCCTGATAATTTAAATGAAATTTATTTGATGTTTCATTCAGATCAATAAGTTACATTGAATAAAATAAGGTCTTTGTAGATCATGCCAATCAGTTCAACTGATTGGCATTTTTCTTGGAGGCTTCTATGCTTTCATTTGTATGATCTAAGTTACTTATCGTATCGTGTTGTTATATTTTTAAGCATAGACTTTATGCTTTTTACGAGAATGAGCCATTTTCTGAAAATGTCCTTGGAAATAAAGCATATCTAATTGTCGCACTAATGGCGTAATCATCTCTGCTCTTTTGATTGGGCTGTAGTGTTCGATAATCTGCGCTAAATGAGCAATAGATTTTCTTTGAATGTATTGATAATTCAAATATTTTTCGACCAACTCATCTGTTTTTTCCTCATTCAAGCAAATCGCCGTGACTACTGCTCCAGTATGAATCGCTTCAGATAACATGGTAATACTATCTTCTGTCACAAAAATATATTTACACTGTGCCAATTTTTCAGACAGTGTAATTTTTTGCTGCTGATCTATGTAGTCTATTTGCTGATCATGTAATAAATCTAAGCTTTTTAGGTCTAAATTAGGTGTTCTACGTGAGCAAATTACGCTACCTTTCAACTGATGAAGATGCACAAAATGAGCAAAGTTCCGAATCATGTTGGAAAAGTCTTGCTTTGAGAAAGGATATTCTGTTGTTGAACCACCCAAAAGCAGTACAGCTTCATGTTGTTTCTCTAATTCAGTGGATGTTGTAAAATCTGCAGAAACAGGCGGTGTGGGTAAAATAATTTGTTCACAATTCACATTTTGTGGCAAAGCTGTAATACTTAAATCAATCAATTTTTCATTAAATTTTCTTAAATTTCCAACATATAAAAGCGGTCGCTGATATTTTTGAGCCAAATATGCTGCATAAATTAAATTGGGCATTCCAGAGCAGATGATGATTTCAGCCTGCTTGATCTCAGTAGGTTCAATTTTAAAAAATAATTGTCCAAATACTTGATAACACATTGGGAAATTAGAAATTTTTTTAAATAAACTGACCCATTTTTTACTTAGCTTAATTGGAAGTTGAAATGTCTGAAATTGTAGTTGATATTTTTCTTGAATCACTTCAGCGACAGCAAGTGATGGATTTAAATGACCTTTGCGACCATCATGAATCACGAGAACAGCTTTATTGGATGTTAAGGTATTCACAATTCAACCTAATCTAGTGTTTTGCTTGTGATTAGGCTAACGAGCTTTTATTAAATCATGCTGAAGCTTAGATTAAAGGTTTTTGACAAAGTTAGTCACAGAAAGGATGTGTATGCTCAACTTTAACAAGAATAATTATGTGAATAGGGGAGTCACAAGAAATAACACCTTCACTATACGACTGTCATGTTGTAATCAAAATAATATTGAATAATAAAAACGAAAATTTTAATCATTAATTTTGAATTGTTTTAATGTTGGAGAACATGATGCAAAAAATAATTTCACGACTAGTACTTCCGATGCTGCTAACCTGCTCAAGTTTCAGTTTTGCCGCAGTATGTAATAAAACCATTAGCAATACCGCATTAGGGCAACTCACTGTACCTGCAGGTGCTACTTGTACTTTGAATATGGCAGCCGTAGAGGGATCAATCAATGTACAACAAGGTGCGAATTTGATTTTAAATAATACTGCGGTATCTGGTGCCATTCAGGCAAGTGCTGCAAGATCACTGAAATTAGTAAATTCAAGCATTGAAGGCGATGTAAATGCAGCACAGGGTGCAGCACAAATCAGCTTGGATAAAGCGATGATTTCTGGAAATTTATATTGTTCAAGCAGTAAGTTGCGTTCAAGTATGAGCAGTATTGAAGGTAAAGTTGTAGGTAAGTGTCAGTAGTTGTATTGATGATTGACCATGATTTAAATAAAAAACTGCTGAGATTTAATCCTTGCATAGATTAAAAATCAGCAGTTTTTATGTATATGACATCTAAAAATAATTTAGATATCAGGATTATTTTGCATCAGTTTTGGCTTTCAAGCTTTGAGTTAAACCATTAATGTCACCACCTTGGATGCCTAACTCATTCATTAAGCTGTCGATCAAAGGTGCTTGTGTACGGTAACGTAAAGCACTATTTACCACTTGATCAGATAGAGCAACTTGACCTTGTTCAGCACCTGAATCACCAGAAGCTGCAGACGAACCACCAATACCACCTAAGCCATTAACTTGTAAAATCTTAATGTCATCAATATTTTCCATTGGTTTAACGCTTTCACGAATAATCTCTGGTAAATATTTCAACAATGCCAAGCGGATTTGCATTTCAACTTGTTCAGTTGACAAGATATTGTTGGCTTCGTTGACTGCACGTGTACCTTCTGCATCAACATGGTATTGTTTCTCTTGTGCTTGAGCGAGCAGAATTTTTGCATCAGCTTCACCTTGCGCTTTTAAACGCACTTTTTCAGCTTCAGCTTGTGCTGCAATACGTACTGCTTCAGCATCATCTACAGCAGCTTGTTTTGCTGCTTCCGCTGCAACTGTGATTGCAATTGCATCTGTTTCTGCAACTTGTTTTGCGGCAACCAATTCAACTGCTTTGATACGTTCTGCACGTTGAGTTTCACGTACTGTTAAAACTTCTTCTTCGGCTTTTACAGCTTGTGCACGTGCTTGGTCAGCTAATGCTTTTGCTTCAGACTCAGCACGAGATTTTTCAGCAATTGCAATGGCACGATCTTGCTCAGCCAATTCGATGGTTTTCTTTTGTTCAACTTGTGCTTTTTGAATTAATTGTGCTTTGACAATGTTTTCATTTTCGACATCACGTGCAGATGCAATACGTTTTAATTCAACTTCACGTTCTGCTGCAATACGAGCTTCTTCTGCTTCACGTTTTTTTGCTGCTTCTTGTGATGCAATTTCTGCTAACTGTTCTGCTTTACGAATTGAAATTTCACGTTCTTGTTGCATTTTTGCATATTCTTCTTCACGTAAAATTTGCAACTGCGCTTGTTGAGTTTCAAGATTTTTGGCTTTAATTGCCAGATCGGCATCTTGTTCAATATCATTACGTTTTTTACGACGATCTTCAATCGTTTCAGTGAGCTTAGTTAAGCCTTCAGCATCAAATGCATTTTGTGGATTAAAGAATTTAAAACTCGTTTGGTCTAAACCTGTGAGTGATACAGTCTCAAGTTCTAAGCCATTTTTAAATAAATCTTCAGAAACGACTTGTTGAACTTTTTGCACAAAATCAACACGCTTTTCATGTAATTCTTCCATTGCCATTTCTGCGGCAACAGCACGTAAAGAATCGACAAATTTACCCTCAACCAAGTCTTTTAAGTCTGGTGGTGACATGGTTTTTTGACCCAATGTCTGCGCTGCTGTTGCAATAGATTCTGCGGTCGGTTTGACACGTACATAAAATTCCGCCATTACATCTACACGCATACGGTCGCGTGTAATCAATGCTTGATCCGCAGCACGTTTAACTTCTAAACGTAAAGTGTTCATATTGACAGGAATAACTTCATGTAAGACAGGCAATACAATTGCACCACCACCTAAAATAACTTTTTCACCACCGAAACCAGTTCGAACAAACGATACTTCTTTACTTGATCGTTTATAAAGACGGGCAATAATCACCCCGATGAAAATAAGTGCAGCTAAAATAAGACCTGCAAGGATTAAAATTTGGTTGAAAGAGGAGTTCATCATGTAATTATCTCTACGTTGTTATTAAAAATTAAAGTTGAATCGCTTGAAAACCATTTGCAGTTTTTTGCGTTAAAATCACCTCCTGACCTTGTGAGAAAATAATATTTAACTCTGGTTCGACCAATACATAATGTGTTTGACCAAATTGATCGAGTACCTTTGCTTGAGCAGGGTAGTTTTGTTTTGCTTCACCTAAGATGATCAATGCAGTACGACCAATCAGTTCTTCACTATAAATCGCTGTGGTTTCATCTTTAGGTAAAATTTTGGCAATAGCAGCAGCACTGACACGCACTAAGGGCATACATAAAAATAAACACGCAGGTGCTGCAATCCAAAGGGCTAAATATTGTTGTGTGAATGCAAAATATAAACTTTGCATGATAAAACCAAACAAAGCATAAACAGTTAAAAAAATAATCAGCCAAACTAAAACAGGAACACGTCCTAAATACAACCAATCTAAAAACTGGACAAATAAGTTGTGATCTGTATCAAGGTCAATGCCAAGATTTTTACTGTCACCCACACCTTCTGGAATAAATTGATCTAAAAATCCTTGAGACGATGAGCCTAGGAGTAAAAGTAAGCATTCAAAAATACCCAAGAGCAACATTAAACATAAGCTGACACTAAAAAATAAGTTTGAAGCATGAGTAAATAATTCCCACATAGTGCGTACTCTTGTTCAATTCACAATTTTTGTGATGTGTTTTTAATATTTGGCAACTGCCAAATGATGAGTTAATTCTATTAATAAGTTCAGTTTATATGGTTATTTCAATATTGACAATATTTTTTTAATAATAATAATTGTAAATCAATAAGTTATTGATTTTTGGTGAGCATGGGAATTTCAAATAAAAAATTTGTAATAAAATTAAAAGTAGATTATAAATTATGCATAATTAGACGAAAGAGTAATCGCCATCACAAGGAATGTATGGGACTTATTTTAAAAGGATTTTCAAAAGGAGTTGTTCACATCACATATTCTTTTTATTTAAGTTAATTAGAACTAAAGGAAAAAGAGCATATATTTACTATTTCAAGCTCAAAAAAATACGCAATGATTGGGGTGATCACTGCGTATGACAACGAATTTGTATACACAAATCCGGTTAAGGAGAAATGTTATGAACTTTGGGGATTGCTCATAACTTGAAATATATATTAATACTGCTCAATAAATGCTTCATTAGTTTTAACGTTAATTCATGTTAATAAACGTTAAATATTAAGAGATTTATGTTTTTTTGGTATCTAATGTAAAAAAGCCTTTCGATTGAAAGGCTTTTTTATTGAACAACTTATTTATAACTTAAAAGTGAAAAACACCTAAACCATGCTTGATTTCATCTAGAGTATCTTGGGTGATAATACGACATTTATCTGTACCTGTTTTTAAGATATCCATGATGTAATCAGGATCTTTAGCAAGTTCCATACGACGTTCACGAATCGGTGTAATCAACTCTTTTAATACACCTTCAAGACGTTTTTTCACTGTACCATCACCTAAACCACCACGGCGATAATGTGCTTTTAATTCTTCAACTTCTTCTTTATTTGGATCAAAAGCATCTAAATAGGTAAATACGATATTGCCTTCAACTTGACCTGGATCTTCAATACGAAGATGGTTTGGATCGGTGTACATGGCATTGACCGCTTTTTTAATGTCTTTATCAGATGCATCTAAGACAATTGTATTGCCTAAAGATTTAGACATTTTTGCTTTACCATCAAAGCCAGGTAAGCGACTCATATTGGATAAAAGTGCTTTACATTCAGGTAAAATTTCTTGACCAATCTGACGGTTTAAACGACGAACGATTTCGTTGGTCTGTTCGATCATTGGAATTTGGTCTTCACCTACAGGTACGACTGTTGCTTTAAATGCTGTAATATCAGCAGCTTGTGCTACAGGATAGCATAAGAAACCAGCAGGAATGTCACGTTCAAAACCACGTAATTGAATCTCAGCTTTAATCGTTGGATTACGCTCTAAACGTGAAACTGTCACAAAGTTGAGGTACAACATAGTAAGTTCATTGAGTGCAGGCAAACATGACTGAACACAAATGGTTGTTTTTGTTGGATCAATACCTACTGCTAAATAATCTGTCGCAACTTCAATAATATTGCGGCGAACTTTTTCAAAGTTATCTGCATTATCAGTCAGTGCTTGTGCATCTGCTAAAAGTAGATGTTGGTGATGAGAGTCTTGTAGACCAACACGTGAGCGTAATGAACCCACAAAATGTCCTAAGTGAAGTTGTCCTGTTGGACGGTCGCCCGTTAAAATGATAGGACGATTGTCTTGATTACTCATTATATATTCCACAGCCGTAAGCGACGACATCTGTTGTTACTCAATATGCGCACATTGTACGGCATAATTTTTTTTTTATGTCAGCGAAAAAATGTGCTTGATTGCAAAATATAAAAATTTCAAAAATGAGATATAAAGATAAAGTGCCTATATAAAGCATTTGCAAACTTCATTAAAATATTTAGAAACGCAGATTAGGATAAGAACATGGCGAGTAGCTTACTATTACTATTAGATGATATTGCCACCGTATTAGATGATGTTGCAGTCATGAGTAAAATGGCAGCAAAGAAAACCGCAGGGGTATTGGGTGATGATTTAGCACTTAACGCACAGCAAGTCACAGGTGTCCGTTCTGAGCGAGAAATTCCTGTGGTTTGGGGAGTTGCAAAAGGTTCATTTATTAATAAATTGATTCTTGTTCCTTTGGCGCTTTTGATCAGTGTTGTTGCACCATGGTTAATTACACCTTTATTGATTATTGGTGGGTTATTTTTATGTTATGAGGGGGTGGAAAAAGTCATTCATACTTTGATGCATAAAAAAGCCAAAACAGAAGAAGCGGCTAAAGCTGAATTTGCAGCAGTTGAAACTGATTTAGAAAAATTTGAAAAAGACAAAATTAAAGGTGCGATCCGTACAGATTTTATTTTATCTGCAGAAATTGTGGTGATTTCATTAGGCACGGTTGCTGCTGAACCTTTTATGACCAAAGTTTTAGTACTTTCTGTTATTTCGATTTTAATGACAGTTGGTGTTTATGGTTTTGTAGCGATGATCGTAAAAATTGATGATTTAGGTTTGTATTTAACAGAACAAGCATCAAATCTAAAGCAAAGTATTGGGCGTGGTTTATTGGCATTTGCACCAATGTTGATGAAAACATTATCTATTGTCGGTACGATTGCGATGTTTTTAGTGGGTGGAGGGATTATCTCGCACGGTGTATCCGCTTTACATCATTTTACTGAGCAAACAGTTGATCAAGTTCAGCATATTCCTACAGTGGGTTCAATCATTGGTGCAATCACCCCGACTTTAATTAACTTAGGTATTGGTATTGTGGCAGGTTTTATCGTGCTTATTTTAGTGAATATTTTTCAAAAAATTCGTGGGCAATCAAAGGCTATCTAATTAAGAAAATATCATTAAAATAGAATTAATTTTATAAAGAATAAGGATAAGACTATGCGTTGGAAAGGACGTCGGGTCAGTAGCAATGTCGAAGATCGCCGTGGCGGTGGTGGTGCAAAAGCAGGTGGCATTAGTATTCTTGGCTTAATTGTGGCATTTGTGGCTTGGAAATTTTTTGGTGTAGATCCACAACAAGCCTATCAAGCCACGAAGCAAGTGACTTCGAGTGGTGCGAGTCAACAAGTTGCACCCGAAAATTTAAGCCCAGAACAAAAAGAAGTATCGGATTTTGTGGGTACAGTACTTGCCGATACTGAAGATGTGTGGACTCCTATTTTTCAAGCACAAGGTGTGCAATATGCTGCACCTAAATTGAGATTATTTACAGGAAATACAGATTCTGCTTGTGGGACAGCGCAATCTGCGATGGGACCGTTTTATTGCCCTGCGGATCGTAAAGTGTATATAGATACCCAATTCTTTAAAGACATGCGTCAGCAAATGGGCATTTCAGGTGAGCAAAATCAGTCTGAACTATCAGCTCAAGATGAAGCAGGAGATTTTGCACAAGCCTATGTGATTGCGCATGAAGTTGGTCATCATGTACAGAATCTTTTAGGGATCTCAGGGAAAGTTCAACAAGCACGTCAACGTGCAAGTGAAGCACAAGGTAATCAATTGTCTGTACGTCTAGAATTGCAAGCGGATTGTTTGGCAGGGGTTTGGGCAAATAAAACCCATCAAAAAACGCAGTTCCTTGAACAGGGTGATGTTGAAGAAGCAATGGATGCTGCTGAGAAAATCGGTGATGATTATTTGCAGAAAAAAGCCCGTGGTTATGCTGTTCCTGATAGTTTCACACATGGTACGAGTCAACAGCGTATGCAATGGTTTCAAACAGGTTTAAAAACAGGTGATATTAATCGCTGTGATACTTTTAGTTAAAATGTCACATTGTTTATAAAGTGGAGGAGAGTAAAGCTCTCCTTTATTTATTTAAAAATGTCTGAAAATCACGTAATATTCTGATACATACATAGATCGCAAATAGACTAAAAAACCACAATAAAATTAACTGAAATTTTAAACTCTCAATGTCTTTTGCATAAAATGCTGTGATTTGTTGCTGATCGAAATGAAAGTGCTTATTTTCTAAGCTCTGTGTATTTTGATAGCTTATATTTTGAATATAGTGATGTGAACGATAATGAATGAGATCAATTGCTTTAATTTGTCGGAAATAATGTTGGTTATCTGCATCTGTACATAAGCTATTCATATAATGTTCACAGGAAATGGTGAAAATATAGCCTTGATTTGGAATAGTAATAAAGATTTTCTGATCAGGTTTTTGATTATTACTGACCAAACGAAATTCTTTATTTGTGGTGCTTGCCAAATGCGTAAATTGAGCTTGCACCTGATGTGCAGTGAAAGCTTCGTAGGTTTTGACGACAGTTGTCCAAATGAGCAAAGCACTGACAATAAAAATCAATGTTGCAAAAAAATATCGGAAGATGATTTTAAAGCGCATAAAGCAATAACAAAATGGAAATGCTGATCATACCTATTTCAAAGCATATTTTATATATGTTTAGGTTTGATCATCATTTGTTGGAGATTTATGTTAAAAAAATTATTTTTTTCGGGTGCTTCTTCGCATTTTTTTGTAAGATTATATAGATTTAAAAAATCATCTTTATTTCTTGATTCATTTTAAAAATGATTAGGTCGTGGTTATTTACATATATTAAAAACTGAATAAGGGTACGCATGGGTAATTATTTTTTTCTACAGGTCTTTACAGTCGTTTTTGCTTTATCCATTGCAACTACCATTTTTAATAAGCGAATTTTAGGTTTTCCACAAGCCATAGGTGTGCCTTTAGTTTCTGCTGTTTTTGTCTTTATTTTGCAATGGGGCGCAAGCCTCTTAAATGGTAACCAGTTCATTTCAATTAATATTCATAATATTGAAGAGGCGGTTAGACATATTGATTTTTATGACTTTTTAGTCAATGGCGTAATTTGTTTTATTTTAACGTCCTCTGCATTAAAGTTTAAAGTCTCAGATTTAAAAGTTCATTGGAAGCCGATTAGTATTTTGGCAACCATTGCATTAGTGCTATGTGCTGGATTTTTTGCAGGTCTTGTATTTGGGTTTCAATATATCATTGGCAATCCTGTGCCAATTTTGGTGTTGTTATTACTTGGCTCTGCATTGGGAGCAACCGACCCGATTGGAATCAAAGGTGTACTGAGTTCAGTGCGTGCACCACACCATTTGATGGTCAAACTTGAAGGTGAATCATTGTTTAATGACGCAATGTGTATTGCCGTTTTTATGACTTTACTCAATGTGTTAGAAGGTGAACACTTTAGTTTGCTCGCAACTTTACAAACTTTGTTATATGAAATTGTTGTTGCCGTAATTATCGGGTGGGCATTTGGTTTAGGGATTTTACGTTTACTACGTGGTAAGCATGAGATGGAATCTTTGATTCTGACTACAGCATTATTGGCTTGTGGTTCATATCTTGTGGCATTATTTGCGCATGCTTCTGCACCAATTGCCTGTGTTATTGGTGGTTTGATTGTCGGGAATAAATGGAAAGAGATTTTACAAGATCGTGAAATTCGTGAAGTAAATCATTTTTGGCATACAGTGGAAGGGATTATTAATTCGTTCTTATTTACACTGATTGGCTTAGAAATCTTTATTTTAGACTTGAGTACCAGTTTGATTCTTGGTGGTATTTTTGCCTTTTTTGCACTGCATTTATCTCGCTTTGCAGCCAACTATTTGGCATTTGCATTTTTCCCATCTTTCCGCCGTAATAGTTATAACGGTAGTTTAGCGATTTTATCTTGGGGTGGGGTACGTGGTGGTATCTCGCTTGCATTAATTTTGGCAGTAGCAAACGTACCTGAATTACGTGACTATAGTAGTATTTTAATTGGTTATACATTTATCAGTGTATTGCTGTCAGGAATTGTTTGTGGTCTAGGTTTGCCAGCAGTGATGAATGCCTTTTATTACAATCCTAAAGAAGAAAAGAAAGGCTTCAAAGGGTGGTATCAACGTATGTGCAATAAAATGAACCGTAAAGGGGTGAAATATATTGTGGGTGAAGATGCTGAAGGGCATGAAACTATTACGATTTATAATCCAGAAGCACTAGTTGATAAAAAATCAGATGATGGCGTGACAGCTGTGCATCGTCCTGATAAGGCACAAGAAGTAAAACGTTTGGAAAATCCAAGTAACTTTTAAAATAGTTTGATTGAATAAGAAATAAAAAACCGAATGTTTAACATTCGGTTTTTTCATGAGAAAAACATTTAATTTTCTATGGGGAAATACACTTCATTGGCAGCTTTAAAGGTATTGACATGTAAAGGAACTAAGTCCTCTAGTTTTTGATAACCACCTGCCAATACAAACATAATCGGTAAATTATATTTTTTAGCCAGTTTAAAGACCATAAGATCACGTTCATACAGCATTTCAGTACTAAACCATTTTGAACCACAACGGTCGTTTTGATGGCAGTCCATACCTGCTTGATAGACGATCAAATCAGCTTGCCATTCTAAAGCATGTTCAAAGCCTTCTACAACAGCTTCGGCATATTGTTCAAATGAGCCTTTTTTGTTATGAATATGCCGTGTAATACTGCGTTCATAAGTTGCACAACCAAAAGCTAATGCATAAATACTGAAATTAAATAGGTTTTCAAATCTTTGAGTATATTCAGCAGTACCATTTCCGCCATGCTGGTCACAATCCAGCACAAAGATTTTTTTATGTGGATACTGCTGTGCAATCAATGCCAAACCATTGAATGTACAATAGGCATTACCATGCTCATATACAGCATGATGAAAACCTTGTGCAATATTGGCTGCGATCCCTTCTTTAAAAGCAATTTCAGTGGCGAGTAATTGACCTGCTTGTACAGCAAAAATTGCCTCTCGGAATGATAAACTCCACTGTTTAAAGCCTTGCATAATGGCAAGCGGTTTTTTGCCTTTGACAAATGCTTGTACATAAGCAGGGTCATGAATGCCATATAAAATTTTAGGGTCGATACTTTCAGGATCGACTAACTCAACCATTTCATCCGCTTCAAGCACTTGCGCAACTGCGGTCAGTTTTTCCATGCTATTCGTATGCGTTTTTGCAAAATATTGAGGTGAATAGCAAGCTTTTAACATGACGTACTCTCGACTAAATCTGTTCTTTGGCGACTGCAATTAATTGTTTTAGCTCAGTGGTTTCTGGGCTAAATAAACCATTATCAATTTGCTGTTTAAAGTGCGAACTAAATGCACGTGCTCTATTTTCTGGCGAAATTGCCAAAGTAGTTAAACGTAAAAACCAAAAACCAATCACATCATTGACCGAGATCACATGACCTTTAAAGTTTTTGTTTGGACGCTTGGCAATATTTTCTTCATCATAATATACCGAAAATAAGCTTCCAAGGGGAATACGAATACCATTAATAATTAAAGGCACTAGATTAATACAAGAATGGTCATCGCCCATTTTGATTTTTTCCATCAAAATCGGGGTTTCATGCTGATCAACAAAAATATTAATATTACCCTGACGTAACATACGTCCATGTGCAATTTTAAGGAAGAAGTTTTCTGCCATTGGGCATGAGCCGACTTTAGGTTTTTCACTGAGATTTTTCAGTTCCAAGCTTTGTACATCTTGAGGATCTTTACGCAAAATAATATCTTCTAAGAACTGACAAAGAACCTTACTTTCTTCCTTTTCTACACGTTCATGGATATTACGCAGTTTGGCTTGAAAAGCAACTTCGTTGGCTAATGTGCTGACAAAATTATCATCACTGCCTTGGTTTTTTTCTAAAAATTGTTGTACTTCAGGATTTAGATCTAGATTACGCCATGTTTTTAATTCTAAGCCATGTGCTACAGCATTTGCCAAAATCATTTTGAGTGCTTTGGTATCATACTGATCAAATATTTTAAAATCTTTAAAATCAATCTCATCTTGTTCTGAGTTGATAAATTCAGCAACCACACGTGTTGCTTGGGTATAACCACAGCCTCGACGCTCAGTTTGATGACTAAAATGTTCATTTAACATTTCAGTTAAATTTTTAGCCAAAGGATGTAAGTGTTCGCTAAAACATCTTAAAACTTCGTGTTCTAAAATGACATCGCTCATGTGTATTCCCCAATAAAATTTTTATCGTTTTTTAAATTATTTAGCGAGTTAACAATAATAAATTTCTATAGATTTCACAATACTTTCATAAAATTGATGTTCTATTTTGTGTGAAATTTATTCAAAAAAGCAGTTTTTTAAGGATAGAAATAGAAGAAAATGCTAAATTTTAAAAAAATAGAAGATATAAAACACAAGGTAGTCGATATTTTTTCTACCTTGTGTGATGTGTTTGGTGTTATTTTAAGCTGTTTAAGAAGTTCAGATAAGGCTGTACCAATAATTGTTCTTGTTCCATGATTGGCATGTGACCGACACCTTTTAAGATCAAAGGTTCTTTGGCATTTTTCAGTAAAGATTTAAGTTCTGCTGCAGCTTCAACATTAATGACCTTGTCTTTTTCTCCCCAGGCAATCAGCACAGGTTGATCAATCGAACGTGCTGCCAAAGCAAAGGTTTCAGGCGTATAAACCTTAGACATTAAAATCAACTGTTCAACCAATTTTGCATTGTTTGCAGCCTGTGAAATCATGAGTTTTTCTTGTGCTTCTTTGAGTTCATTTGGAATAAAAGGTGGCAGTGCAGTTGCAATACTCAGCACTTTATCTAAATCCCCTTTTTTCGCCACAATCATACTACGTAACGTGGTTGGGTCTTTGAGATAAGGCGTATTTGCAGATTTAAATACACCCGCACTATCGACTAAAAACAAAGACTTGGTATCAACTGGATATTGTGCAGCGTACAGAAGTGCAATGGAACCCCCCATACTGTGACCTGCAACATGTAAACCTTGTTCGATTTTTGCAGCTTCAGCAAAGCGACGTAATTTTTCGGTCATGTTTGGAATGGTGTAATCAAAATCAGCAGCAACTTTACTATCACCTTGACCTGGTAGATCAGGAATAATCACATGATAATGAGGTGTTAAATAACGTGCTAGACGATTCCAGTTATCACGACTACCAGCTAGACCATGAACCAAAAGTAGAGTTGGCTTTCCTACTTGTCCACCTTCACTATATGCCCAGTCAACCTCACCAACTTTTAGGCGTTTTGATTGTAAGCCTGCCCAAGTGCGTTCTTGCTGTAATACGCTTTGAATATCAATGGCAGCAAAAGCTTGGCTAGGTAAGCTTGCAGTTGCAACGAGACCAAAACTTAATGCTGTAGAAAGCATGAGTTTACTGAAGATTCCTTTCATTTGTAGTACTCTATGTTTTTGTTGTTCAATATGATTTAAGACTAAAACAGTATTTTTTAAAATACATTTGCCAAAATATAAAATTAGAGTGTATTTAAGTCAATGATTACTCAGACATCTTCCGCATCGACTGAACTGGCACAGATGATTATTGCTGTGGTGCTGCAAATTCCCTATGGAAAAGTGGCGAGTTATGGGCAAGTTGCCAAATTAGCAGGATTGCCCAAACATGCACGTTTGGTTGGGCGAGTTTTAGGACAGTTAGAAGCAGGGCATGAAGTCCCTTGGTATCGGGTGATTAATGCTCAAGGAAAAATAAGTACCCATACCCTTGATGAGCAAGGGATGAATGTGCAACAAGCAAAACTGTTGGCTGAAAATGTGGTGGTGTTGAATGGTAAAGTCAATATGAAAAAATTTGCATGGCAACCTTAAAATGAATCCAACATTTTTATTTTATCTGGCATTACTTGTGACAATATTTTTGAGCATCGGGCTGTGCTTAGACATATTGTGTAAAGTCTTTGGTCATAAAGTTCCTGTGCAAAAGTTGCAACTGACTTATTATTCAAATTATTCTCAAGTGGGTGATGTTTATCATATTCAAGGAGAATATCAGTTTGAGTGGAATGGGAAGGTTTATTCGGCAAAAAGAATGAATTATCTCAGTTTAGCAGCAGGTGCACTGAGTAAGAAAAATGTCGAAACGCATATCGAGAAAGTGAAAAATCGTGGCTATGTCTATGTATTTACCCCTTATCCTAAAATCAACTGTTTAATGCCATTTTATTATTCTGGGATGTTTTTGGCTGCAATGATTCTATTTGGTCCATTGGCTTTATGTGTGTTGTAAATAAAAACATCCCTATTCAGGTAAATAAGGATGTTTTATGTTGAATAAAATTAAGCGTGTTTAACAATCAAAACAGGTACTTTAACCGCAGTCAGTAAACTTTGCGCTACACTACCGATCAATAATTTTTTAAAACCACTACGACCGTGAGAACTTACGATCACCAAGTCTGATTGTAGTTCTTCAGTTGCATGCGCAACAGCTTTGGCAATATTTTCACCTTCAAGCAGTTTTACCTCTACATCTACGCCTTGTTCTTTAAATTTAGCTTTCGCAGTTTCCAAATTTTCTAAAATATAATTACGTGCACGTTCAATCAGTTGGTTGGTTTGACCATGTGCCATATATTCATTTGCGATATAAGGATCTAAAGTCATGACCTGCACGACAGTGATATTGGCATTAAATTTTTTAGCCACTTCTGCTGCTTCAGGAACTACAGCAAGGGATGTTTCAGAACCATCGACAGTGACTAAAAATATTTTGAAAAGTCATAAAAATTTTCCTTATAGTTATTGCAAAAATACAAGTGTTTTTCGGCTATAAAATCATCATATATGAAAAAAAATGATTTGAAAATGCTTAAAAATAAGTGAGATGTAAATATTCATTTTTTAATTCTTATTTATTATAAGATTTTGTATTTTAAAATAATTTATACTAAATTGGTCGGATTTGAAATTGTAATATTGAAATGAGGCACACTTGGCTTTATAGATTTCAATATTACAATTTTTTGACATTTTTTGCTTTCTTAAATCATGTGAAATAGAAAGTAAAAACATAGAGCTGATTAAGATAAAATTAATCTTGCTGTGTGAGTTCTAAAGCACGTTGATAAGCGATTTTTTTCTTGATCCCAGTGAGATCAGCCGCCAATTGTGATGCTGCTTTGACGGATAAATCTTCAAGTAAGCGCAGTAATAGCTTATCTAATTTTTCCTGATTTACATCATGTTCTTGTGTTGCGCCACCAACGACCAATACGATTTCACCTTTTTGTTGATGATGATCATTTTCAATAAAAGCTTGTAACTCTGCTAATGTCATTTTTTTGATGGTTTCAAAGGTTTTGGTGATTTCTCGTGCAAAACCAATAGGACGTTCAGCACCAAATACTTCAACCATATCTTTGATACAATCTAAAATACGATGTGGTGCTTCATAGATGATTAAGGTTTGTGTTTCATGTTTCAATTTTTCAAGTTGTAACAAGCGTTGTGATTGTTTGGAAGGTAAAAAGCCTTCAAAGCTAAAACGATCACTTGGCAAGCCCACCGCACTGAGCGCTGCAATTGCGGCACAAGCACCTGGTACAGGAATGACACGAATATTATTTTCTTGAGCTGCACGTACTAACTTAAATCCTGGATCACTGATCAATGGTGTACCTGCATCACTAACCAAAGCAATATCTTCACCATTTTTTAATCGGTCAATGAGTATATTAATTTTGTTACTTTCATTATGATCATGACATGCAGTTAATGGCGTTGAGATATTATAATGCTTTAAAAGTTGTGCAGATTGGCGTGTATCTTCTGCGGCAACCACTGAAACAGACTTTAGCACCTCAATGGCACGAAAAGTCATATCGTCTAAGTGCCCAATTGGGGTCGCTACAACAAATAACTGAGCACTCATAGGGTTCTCCATGATTAAGAATAAAAAAGTGAATTATAGACAAACCATACTCGGTTTTGGATTGCTGAGCATGGTATGGACAGCGCATGCGGATGTTTTGGTTATTTTACCTGAAACAGGACCTTTGGCGCGAGCAAGTAGCAGTATTAAACTGGGAATATCGACTGCATATCAGGCAATGGGTGCAAAAACAGTTTTAAAATTTGTTAATACTGACCAAAAAACCATGAGCGCAGTGTTAAAACAAAATGTAAATAAACAAACACAAATGATTATTGGACCTTTGGCACGGCAAGATGTAGAGGAAATCATCAAGCTTGCACCCAAAGTGCCCGTATTGGCTTTAAACGAAGTGGCAATCAAACATCCCAATGTGATGCAATTTAGTTTGTCGAAAAATGATGACGCTGCAGCCTTAATTGATGCTATGCAAAATGATCAAGTTGCTAAACTATATATTTTTCAACAAGCTGAAACTGCTCAAGAGAATAAAGCCTTTTTTAATGCGGTATCTGAACAATTCAAAGGACAAATTGAATTGGTGAATAATGTTCCTGCAAAAATGGTCAAAAGTGAAGGGCTATTATTGTTGGGTAATTATGCATGGATACGTCAAATCAAAAAATTACCTGTCCGTAATTTATATATGCAAGCACTTGCTGTAGAGGACAGTCAGCCTTTACCTAAAGGGATCAAATTTTGTGATGTACCATCACTTTATATCGCTGATTGGAAAGATGTTTTAATTGCCTATCAACAAAATCCAACACCTATGGCATATCAACGCTTATATGCATTTGGCGGGGATGCTTGGCAAATTACCCAAAGTTATTTAGAAAAATCTAAACAAACTACGATTGATTTTAATGGGCGTACAGGCAAAATTCATATTGAAAATAACCGAGTGGATCGTCAGCCGATATGCTTTGTCAGCAATGGTAAAGGTTTGGCGGTCACTTAAGATCGTATTGTCGGAAAATAAAATATGAAATCTACGACTAAAACAGTACGACAACAATTGGGTGAATGGGCAGAACAAACGGCTCGTCATGTACTTGGGCAACAGGGCTATGTATGTCTAAGTCAAAATTATCATAGCCGTTTTGGTGAAATTGATTTAATTGCCCAAAAAGATAATGAGCTGATTTTTGTTGAAGTAAAAGCACGTGCAAAAACTGAATATGGTAATGCCTTAGAAGTGATTACCATTGCGAAACAACGCAAAATTTTGAAAACTGCCTTAATATTTCTACAAGATCATGTAGAACTACAGGATTTATATTATCGTTTTGATGCAATTTGTTTTGATTTTCATCAAGAAATTGCAAAAAATGTACAGCATGACTTTTCTAAAATCTCGTATGATTTACAGTGGATTGAAAATGCATTTACTTTAGATGCAGACTTGATTAATCTGTGAGTGAAATTTAGGCGTAGCAGCTTAAAAAATATAGAAATAACGATTTCAATGAGGAGTCTTGCTGAGTGTTAAACCGAATTGTCATTACAATGTTGTGTGTAGCAAGTTTATCTGGATGTGCAAGCTTCATTTCTGGTGGTACAGGCAGTATGCCAGTCGGCACAGAAAGTGGAGTGAGATCATTAGGTCAGGTATTTATTGATTCTTCCATTGAACGTACTGCAAAAATTAATTTATATAAATTAGATGCGAGGTTTAAACAATCTCGTGTCAATATCAACAGTTTTCACAGCAATGTATTGCTTACAGGACAAGTGCCTGATGCGCATTTAAAACAACTTGCTGAAGATAATGTGCGTGCGATGAGCGATGTAAAAGCGGTACATAACTATATTACTGTGGGCGATCAGATTAGTTATAACACCATCATGCAAGATGCATCTGTCACAGCAAATACCCGTGGTTTGATCATGAAAGCACCTGTTGTATCCGATAATAAAGTATTGGTGCATACTGAAGATGGGGTGTTGTATGTCATGGGGCGTTTAAACAATGCTGAAAGTGATGACTTAAATGATGTGCTACAAAAAGTTGGAAATATCACCAAAATAGTCGCACTTTTGGATAATGTAGAGTTGGCGAATCGTCAAATTCAAAGTTCATCTTTTACTGCGCCTGTGGGAGCAAATGTTCAACCTGATGTGCAAACACCAGTTGCTATTGATCCAGATGCTGTAGAGCCGAGTAATTAATGCTTATTCGTAATTTTCAAGACAAGCAACAGCAAGTGCTGAAAAAATCCAAGCGCTGAAAGCATTTTATGCTGATTTTCGTTTATATGATCTTGCCAGTATTACGATTAATGGTTTGACCTCTAAAAAAGGTTATCAATTCCAATCTAATATTGCTTATGGTTTAAAGGCGAGACAACGCTTGGATTTGTATATTTCCAAGAAAAAGCAAAATAAACCTCTGATTGTATTTGTACATGGAGGGGCTTGGAGTCATGGTGACAAAAGTGCCTACAAGTTTGTTGGTGAGGCTTTTAGTCGCTATGGTTATGATGTTGCGGTATTGAATTATCATCTTGCACCACAGTTTAAGTTTCCAACTTATGTAGATGACTTGGCGATTGCGTTGAATTTTTTAGAACAGCAGCAGGTTAAACTGGGTATTTCAACACAAAATATTGCCTTGATGGGACATTCTGCGGGGGCATTTAATATTGCATCATTGCTATATAATCCTAAACGCTTTCAGTCACCTATAAAAACACGTATTAAAGCGATTATTGGTATTGCAGGACCTTATCATTTTGATTATAAAGGCGATCCTTTGGCTGAAGATGCTTTTGATCAAGATGTGCCATATCAACATGTGATGCCCTATTATTTTGTTGAAAAAAATGAAGTGCAGCATTATTTGTTCTTGGCTGAAAATGATCAGATTGTGAAAGAAAATAATAGTTTAGATTTAAAAAAGCAGTTAGAAGCTCTTGGAAATCATTGTCAAATTCATGTCATTCCAAAAACAGGGCATGTTTCGATAATGGGGAGTGTCTCAAGCCTATTTAGCCGTTTTTATCGTACCCGTACTGAGATCATCAAAGCTTTGGATCAGACTTTTAAAGATATTTAAATGAATTCACATATAGCAAAATGCCTGAGTTAATCAGGCATTTTTTTATTGAAAATTACATGTTCTATCATGGCGTGGGCGATACTGCCAGCAAATGGAATTTCAGGCAGTGCATCAAATTTAAAGAATTTGGCATCACTGATTTCTTCTTCTTGTAACACAATATCACCTGACTCATATTCTGCTTTAAACGCTAACATGAGATTACTTGGAAAAGGCCATGGCTGGCTGGCTAAGTATTGAATATTTTTAACTTTTATCCCAACTTCTTCAAGTGTTTCACGTGCTACAGCTTCTTCAAGAGTCTCACCGACTTCGACAAAACCTGCGATTAAACCATACATGTTGCTCGTGTTCTTGGCATTTTTTGCCAGTAAAACTTCATCTTTACCTCGTGTAATCACAGTGATGATACACGGTTGTACACGTGGATATTGATGGTAGCGGCATGCAGGGCAGACCATCGCATATTCGCTTGGATGAACCTCAGTTTCATGTCCACAATGGCTACAAAATTTATGATTACGGCGCCATTCTAAAAGTTGTAAAGCACGACTGGCTTGTTCAAATTGAACTTTTGTCCACTGTGAAATCAACTGACGAATCGGAACAAGTTGATAACCTTCAGGAATATTTTCCTCAATGAACAAATCTCGGGCAATGATCTGATCTCCTGAGCGAAACACCAAATCACTTGCCAGTTGTTCAACTTCTGGAAGTTGGAAATGCTCATCTACCAAAAGTTGGTGATGATGGAAAATATAGGCAAGTGATAATTCAGTATTTTGCTCAGACATTAGGCAGTCGCTTTTAAGTTTTGGCTACTGCGTAATGCTATATCAAACATCGACTGTAAAACAGGTTGTTTGTTTTGCAAATTGTCAATCATCATATCCGCACTTGCTAAAACTTCTAATAAAGATTGTACTTGTTGTGGATTTAACAAAGCTTGTTGAGCTAATTCATTTTCTACAAAATGTGCGCTGTCGAGTAAAGTTTTTTGACTTTCTTGTGAGCCTAAGAACAACATTGCACCACTGATTTCAGTTAGTTGAGCAGGAATATTGGCAATATTTTCATTATTTTGTTCAGAAATATATTGCACAAGTGCTTGACTAGTCGCATCAATTTGTAGCTTTGTTTCTGTGAGTAATACAGTATGTGCATCATCTAAGCGATCAAGTGAGATTTGTAGATTATTGACACGAAGTTGTAGGCGATTAGAGGTGTAATTACGCTCTAAAATACCGATAGAGTTCATGGCAGATAAAATACTATTCATCAATTGTTGTGCGTAGTTTTCATTATTCAAAGAAGTATGATCTGACAATAATGCGGCTTGTTGTGTGAGTTCAGTTGCGGCTTCATTTAGGTTTAATACTTTGAAAATATTGGCTAAAGCAAGCAATTTATCTTTGAGTTCAGCCGTTTTTTCATCTGACATATTTTGATAGTTATATTCAATGTCATTACGGATTTCACTCATTTCATCAGTAATGAGTTTGCTTGCAGTATGAATCGTTTCAAAGTCTGGTCCATACAAATGACGACTAAATACTTGAAGTTGATTATCTGTTAAAATATCATCGCCTGCATTGATTTTTTCACGTAAATATTGTGCTAAATCATTATCTTGGCTAATACATAAACTGAGAATATTGGCAATGGCAAGAGTGTCGACATTGAATTGCTGTGGGTCTGTAAAGAATGCAGCAATATGTGTTTCAATTTGAATCAGTGTACGTAAACGTGCATCACTGAGAATTGTATCTTCAAGGCTTTGTAAAGCATTGGCAGCCAATTTCCAATATTGAGCGCTCGGTGTATTTTCCGATAGATGCGAAAGATATGTTCCAACGAGTTGAAAACCTTGAAAATCAAGTGCAGTTTCTTGTTGTTTGAGTAGATTGTTCAAGCAAATTTTATAAAGTTTATGTACATAAGTAGATTTTTCAAGTTCAGGTGCAGCAGCAAGTTCCAATTCAGGAACAACGCAATCTAATAATGGTGCAATATTTTCACCTTCTTGGGTGAGCGTTTTACCTAAGGCTAATTCTAAACGGTTTAAAGTATCTAATAAAAACTGATGTACTTTGACTTCACGTAAGCAGGTAAACTCAACGAAACGTTTCAACATCGTTGTCCCTTCACTTAACGCAAGGACATCTGAAGTTTTAATGTTTTGTGGATCTTGCATAATTTTACGCATCAGTTCAGCAGCGTATTCAGTCAGTTGTGCCAATTGGGGCATATTAATCAAACGAATGACATGCGCACATTGTTCAAACTGATTGAGTGCATCATCAATACCAAAAGGCAAGGTTTGATCTTCAACCAAACTGCTGACAGCGGACTCAACCAATTGAATCGAGTTATCCACTTCATTTTTTATTATTAATAAAGCCGTTGGATCAAAATAAATTGATGTTTGATAAGACATCAAAGCCCCCTGATAAAAAATACATGTTTTAGTTTTTTAGTCTTTATAATAAAGACTAATTTTTAGATTTTAATATCGCTTAAATGCAGATATTTTACAATAGACTTGTGCCATCATTCCCTAATGTTTCTGTGTTCTATATGTGAATTGCATGTGATTTATCCAAAAGTGATATCTCACAATCATGGTGATCGAATAATTAGTTCATCACAAGCAGATCGGTTAATATTATATCATTGTATGAAATGATATTACTGTGCAAAGATACAAGCTGCACCATTTTTCTTTTGATATTCATTGATCCATGCTTGGTGTGCTGCAAGTTCTTCTTCCGAAGCTAAAATGACAGGGGCATCTAGCTCAATTTTTTGACGGACTTGTGTGTCATTGGAAAATTCTGCTGAGTTCGAGAGAGCATCCATATCAAAAGATACTTGTCCACCCGTCATTGCGAGATAAACGTCAGATAAAATCTCCGCATCAAGCAATGCACCATGGAATGTACGATCTCGTTGAGGAATTTCATAGCGACGAACTAAGGCATCTAAGGAGTTTTTTTGTCCTGGATGTTTACTTTTCGCCATAGCCAAGGTATCTGTGACGCTACAGACTTCAGACAAAGCCACAAAGCCACTACGTTTAAACTCCATATCTAAGAAGTTCATATCGAAGCTTGCATTATGTGCAATGATTTCGCTGCCTTTTAAATAGTCAAATAAGACTTGGGCAATCTCGTCATATTTAGGTTTATCTTTTAAGAAATCATCAGTGATGCCGTGAATTGCTTCAGAGTCACCAACAGGTTTTTCAGGGTTAATGTAAATGTGAATTGAACTGCCTGTGAGTTTGCGATTAATCATTTCAATCGCACCGACCTCAATAATTCGATCGCTGTCTTGGAAATAAAATCCCGTGGTTTCTGTATCCAAAATCAGTTGTCGTGGACCTTCTATATCAAGTTTCTTCGGGGTAATCACAATCTGTGGATGTGATGACATTGCAGTGTTAAGATTTTCATCTGCATTGAATGGTACGCTAGATGCTGCTATTTGTTGTGAATATGTTTCAGTGGTGACATGATCATCCTGATTTATTTCATTATTTTCAAACTCTTCAGAGATGTCTTCTTCAGCCAAATCAAAACCAAAGGGATCATCTAAAAGCCAGTCTTTTTCAACTTTTTTTTTATCTTCGCTCATTGGTTTAGGTGCCTGTGTTGCTGATTTTTGAATGGTGGTAATTTGTGGTGTTGTAATGCCTTTGGCTGTATTTGCAGCCCCTAAATTGGCAAGTTGATCTGCCATTTCATTGCCTGCATGTCCCGCATGTCCTTTGATCCAATTCCATTCTATTTCACGCCCTTGACAGGTTGCATCAAGCTCTTTCCATAGGTCTGGGTTTTTGACATCTTTCCAGTTTTTCTTTTTCCAATTTTCGATCCATTCGGTAATGCCACGTTTGACGTAGTTTGAATCTGTCCAAAGGGTCAATTTTGCATCTTTCGGACAAAAGGCAATGCCTTGAATCGCTGCTGCAAGTTCCATGCGATTATTGGTTGTCTCAAGTTCACCACCACAGAGTTTATGTTCTTCTGTTGCTGTAATGATGTATGCACCCCAACCACCGAGTCCAGGGTTGCCTTTGCATGCACCATCTACATAAAGTGTGATTGTTTGAGACATAATGATAACCAATGAAATTGAATTTAGTGTTGAACATAAGGGACTAAGAATTTATTGTATACGCAAATCACGCTTTTCTACGCTTAGAACGGCGATTTTTTTAATTTTTTGTAACATTTGTAGGCAATTTGCTTGCAATAAGTGCCTTGTATGAGTGAGATGCTCTACTAAAATGGCACGGATAAAATAATTTACTATATTGATGTTCGGAACCCTGTATGTCTAAACCAACCACTCTTACGTGGCAGCCCAATTCTTCTGCGTTATTTAAATTATCATTCATGACATCAGCACTAGCTGCCATTGGGTTAATGACAGGGTGTACTTCTTCACAAACTGTGAGCAAACCACAAACCACAAAACAAACAGGTATGCTAGATGCAAGCAGTTTAGATTCCTTAGAGGATTTATTGTCTGCGACCGATATGCGCGCAGTAGAAGGTGATCGTTTACTCATTTTAAAACATGGTGATGTCTGGAAACGTATGTCCGTTGGTTTTAAAATGAATGAAGATCATTGGGACCCACGTATTGATGCACAGCGTAGTTGGTTTGCTGCACGGCAGCCATATATTGATCGCTTGAGTGCCCGTGCATCTCGCTATTTGTACCATACGGTGAAAGAAGCTGAGCGCCGTGGTTTGCCAACAGAGTTAGCATTATTACCGATTATTGAGAGTTCTTATGACCCTGCCGCAACCAGTAGTGCAGCTGCAGCAGGGATGTGGCAGTTTATTCCAAGTACAGGGAAAATTTACGGTTTACGACAAACGAGTGCTTATGATGGTCGCCGTGATGTTGTTGAATCAACCCGTGCCGCTTATGAGTTTTTAGGGAGTTTATATAATCAGTTTGGTTCTTGGGAGTTGGCACTGGCTGCATATAATGCAGGTCCGGGGCGTATTCAACAAGCCATTAATCGTAATGAAGCGGCAGGTTTACCTACAGATTACTGGTCACTGCGTTTACCACAAGAAACTATGAACTATGTACCACGTTTCTTGGCAGTTGCTCAAATTATTAAAAGTCCACAAAAATATGGTGTAACCTTACCACCAATTGCCAATCGTCCACATTTTAGAGAAGTTTCTGTCCCTGCGGGTGCGCAGTTAAACCAAATTGCAGCAATGACAGGTTTAAGTCGTGCTGAATTGTATGCTTTAAATCCAGGTCATCGTGGTGAAATTGTTGATGTTTCTAGCCCGATGAAAATTTTGATTCCTGCGGATTTAAATCCAAATATTGATGCAAATTACAAAATTTACAGTCTAGTTCTGGCGGGTATTGGGCAAGTAGTGCACCGACGTATGTGCCTGCACCAACTTACGTTCCAGCCAATACAGGTATGCCAATTGTTCCAGCAACAACCAATCCACCTGTATTAACCGCAAGTACTACACCTGTTCAGCCTGTTAAACCTGCTGCAACGACAACGGTAGCGACAGTAACTACTGCACCGAGTACGTTGAAAACGACACCTCAAGGTTCTTCTGCTTTAGCTGCGTTTGCTGCTGATGCAACTGTGCCTAGTGCACCACGCATTCCTGTAGCAGTAACACAGGCAACCAACGTGAAACCTGTGGTTACAGAGCCACCATTGTCTGCTCGTGAACTTGAGCAAATTACTGCTGCTGTGAAAGCAGAAGATGCTCAAGTGACTGTGAAACAAGTGGCTGAGCCGCAAGCAACACAAGCTGAAAAAGACGAAGTCGTTAAAGAAATCAAAGCCATTGCACCACAAGGTACAGAAATTGTGGATCCTTATGATGGTAAAATTAAGCTTACTGCAATCCAAACCAGTCAATCTGTTGCAGAACAACAGGGTCGAGAAAATACAGTAGGCTTTGCTTATCCAAAAGGTTTGGCAGAACCAGCAGCAGTGACTTCTGATGAAGCAAAATTAAACCAAGACAAAAAGTTTGCAAAAACTGAAAGTGAAGTTGTGGTTGTACCACCAACGGGTAAGCGTAGTACATATACAGTTTTATCTGGTGATACATTAGCAACGATTGCCATGAAAAATGGTGTGAACTGGCGTGACATTGCTAAATGGAATCAAGTTGATCCAAATGGAACTTTATTTGTGGGCGCAACATTATATTTATATGATGCTAAACCACAAGAAGTTGAAGCACCTGCGAAAAAAGCGGAGAGTACACCTGCAACATATGTGGTAAAAGCCAATGACAGCCTAACAGGTGTTGCTAATCAATTTAATTTATCAGTGTCACAATTGGCAAGTTATAATAATTTAACGACGACAAGTAATTTATTTGTTGGTCAAAAACTTAATTTAAAAGACAATGGCGATGATAAGCTTTCAGCACTGAATAAAACTTTAGTGCGTTCAGATACCAGCAAACCTGAAGCAAAAATTAAAACCAAACCTTATGTGGTAAAACGTGGTGAATATTTAAAAGTCATTGCAGATCGTTATGCGCTATCAGTGCAGGAGTTAGCAGATTTAACCCCGGGCTTAGAAGTCGGGAACTTATTTGTTGGACAAAAAATCAATGTCCCTATGCAAGAAGTTGAACAACATGTTGAAAAAATTGAATCTAAAGTTGTAGACCAAACTAAGTTTAAAAATGTTCAAGCTGAAACGCGTTATAAAACTGAAAATTATCATGTGAAAAGTGGCGATACTTTATCGAGTATTGCTGTGCAGTCGAAGATCAGCTTATCGGAGCTTGCTGAGTTAAATAATCTATCAATATCAAAAGGTTTATTGGTTGGGCAAACAATTAAAGTACCTGAAGGAAGTACAGTTCCAGACAATTATACTGTGCAGTCAGGTGATAGCCTAAGCAGTGTAGCCAGCAAATATAATATGTCTGTTAGTCAAATTGCTGATTTAAATGGTATAAATAGCAATGCAGGCTTGTTTGTTGGGCAAAAAATAAAACTGTCTGGTGAACCTGTTCAAGCTAAAAATAAACAGGTTGAACCTGAAGAAGTGGTTAACAATAGTCGTACTGCTGAAAAAGATATTCATGTGGTCAAAGCAGGTGATACAATCGCTTCAGTGGCTAAAAAATACCATTTACAAGTGGCTTTTTTAACTGAGTTGAATGGTTTGTCTAAAAATGCCAAATTACGTGCAGGACAGCGTTTAAAAATTGATGGGGAATTGCCCAGTAAAAGCTCAGTATCTAAAGAAACAGAGAATGTAACAAGTACAAAAACGACACGTTCAATACAAAATACTGAAGCCTATACCGTAAAATCAGGAGAATCTTTAAATCTGATTGCAAATCGCCTTGGAATTTCAGCAAATGAGTTGGCTGAACTCAATAACTTGAATGGTCGCACAGGTTTACAACGTGGTCAAAGTATTCGTATTCCAAAAACTGTGATCGAATATAAAGTGAAAAGTGGTGATTCTTTGATTCGTTTGGCAAGCAAGTATGGCATTGCTAGTAATGAGCTTGCGGAATTAAATGATATGAAACCCTCTACGCAATTGCGGATTGGTGATGTGATTAAAGTTCCAAACTTGTAATTGAGTTATGTAAGAAAAAATAAGTAAAAGGATAGACTTAATATGCAATTAAGCTTTGCCTATGCAAAACAGTTTGGGGTGACCTTTGTTTTATCTGCAATGTTGAGTCAAGTCTGGGCGGCAGTCCAGACAACACCTTATATTGCCATTCACACCACCGCTAAGTATGCAAATGTGCAAGAGATGCCCTATGCCAATCCAACTGCACCTAAAGGTGGTTGGATCAGCCAAGCAGGCAACGGTACTTTTGATAATTTGAATGGATTCAATGGTAAAGGTACGAGTGCTGAGGGGACTAACTTTTTATTTGATAGCTTAATGAGTTCATCACTCGATGAGCCAAGTGTTATGTATCCTTTGCTTGCAGAAAAAGTGACTTTTGATCCTGAAAAAACCAAATTTGTGATTTTTCATTTAAATCCCAAAGCACGTTTTAGTAATGGTACGCCTGTGACTGCCGAAGATGTCAAATTTACTTTTGACAGTATTCAAGCCAAAGCCAATCCTGGTTTTCAGATGTATTTGTCTGATTTGGACAAAACCGAAGTTTTATCCAAATACCAAGTTAAAATGACATTTAAATCAGACAATAATTCGGAAATGCCGTTAATCTTGTCCTCACTTTCGATTTATTCCAAAGCCGATTGGAAAAATAAAGATTTTGCCAAAATTACGATGCAGCCAATCTTGGGTTCAGGTCCTTATGTGATTGATCGGATCGATGCGGGACGCAGTATTTCTTATAAGCGCAATCCAAACTATTGGGGTAAAGACTTAGCAGTCAATAAAGGTCGCTATAATTTTGATATCATTAAATTTGTCTATTACCGTAGTTTAGATATTGCATTTGAGGGTTTTAAATCGGGACAGTTTACCTTTCATGAGGAAAAAATGTCTCGTAAATGGACAACCGAATATAATTTTCCTGCAATAACTGCGGGAATGGTGAGCAAATATATTTCCAAAACTGCAAATCCTGCACCTACGCAAAGTTTTGTGTTTAATACCCGTAAAGCACCATTTAACGATATCTATTTTCGGCAAGCTTTAAGTTATGCTTATGATTTTGAATGGTTAAATAAAGCTTTATTTTATGGGCAATATATTCGTTTAAATAGTTATTTCCAAAATAGTGAGTTGGCGGCTACTGGCAAGCCGAGTGAGCAAGAGCTGAAAATTCTGCAACCTTATTTGGCACGTTTACATCCTGTGCAACGTCAAGGGGTGTTAGCAGATTGGAAATATCCACCATCAGATGCCAGTGGTTTTAACCGTAATAATTTATTGATTGCACGGGCTTTATTGCTCAAAGCAGGTTATCGTTATAAAGATACAGTGTTGGTGGATCAAAAAGGGCAGCCGATTCGAATTGAATTTATGATATTTCAGGAAAGTTTAAATCGAACATTGATGCCATTTGTACGTAATTTAAAAAAATTGGGTATTCAAGTATCTGTGCGTCAAGTCGATGTCCCACAATATATTGAACGTATGCGCCGTTCGGACTTTCAGATGACCACCAATGTCATGCCACAATCTCTAACACCGGGCAATGAGCAAGCGCAGATGTGGAGTAGTAAAGCAGCAGATGAAGTTGGAAATTATAATTATGCAGGAATTAAAAATCCTGTGATTGATGAGGCTGTACAGCAAGTGATTCGTGCACCAAATCGTGAGCAATTGATCATACGTACCAAAGTTTTGGATCGTTTATTGCGTTCAGGTTATTATCATATTTTAACTTATGGTAATGATAAAAATTGGTATGCCTATTGGAATATGTATCAACAACCGAAAGTGAAACCCAAATTATCTTTAGGTTTAGACTATTGGTGGTCTGATCCAAAGCAGGCACAAAAAGTCAGTCAATATTTACGTAAACAATAATTTAGGCTGTATTTGGGCAAAAATAAAAGCCATGCGCTGATAAGGAATGTCTAATCAATGGGCACATACATTCTCAAACGACTTCTACTGATCATTCCCACATTGTTTTTTATTTTATTGATTAACTTTGTGGTGATCCAACTCGCACCGGGTGGTCCTGTAGAACAAGCCATTCAACAGGCTGAAAACTTTCAGGGTATGGCTAATGCACCTGCGGGCGCAGAAGTAACATCTGCTTCAAATAATCCCAGTCAGTATCAAGGCGCACGGGGTTTAAGTGAAGATATGGTGGAAAAAATCAAAGCACAATATGGCTTTGATCGACCTGCACATGAACGTTTTTGGATGATGCTTAAAGGGTATATGCAGTTTGATTTTGGGACGAGTTTTTTTAAAGATAAACCTGTAACACAGTTGTTGTGGGAAAAAATGCCTGTGACGGTGTCTTTGGGTTTATGGAGCACTTTGCTGATTTATTTGGTGTCGATTCCGCTTGGAATTAAAAAAGCCAAACAGCATGGCATGATCTTTGATAAATCAACCTCACTCATCTTAGCCGTGGGCTATGCTGTCCCTTCTTTTGTGTTTGCTGTTTTATTGATTGTATTCTTTGCAGGTGGTTCATATTTTCAATGGTTTCCGCTGCAAGGTTTAGTTTCGGATGATTTTCAAAGTTTAAGTCTATTGGGCAAAATTAAAGATTATTTTTGGCACATGACTTTGCCTTTGATCGCCATTGTGTTGGGTGGTTTTGCAGGTTTGACCTATTTGACCAAATATTCATTTATGGAAGAACTGAACAAGCAATATGTGATTGCTGCACGTGCCAAAGGCTTAAATGAAAATCGGGTGTTGTATGGACATGTGTTTCGTAATGCGATGTTGATTGTGATCGCAGGCTTGCCTGAAGCTTTGGTGGGGATTTTCTTTGTTGGAAATTTATTTATTGAAATTATTTTCAACTTAGATGGTTTAGGGTTACTTGGTTTTGAGGCGATAACCCAACGTGATTATCCTGTGATTTTTGGCACATTGTTTTTATTTACCTTATTAGGTTTAATTTTACGTTTGATTAGCGATGTACTCTATCAAATTATTGATCCACGTATTAATTTTGAATCGAGAGGTGCAAAATAATGTCACCGATCATGCAAGCCCGATTGAAAAGATTTAAGAATAATCGTCTTGGTTTTGGCTGTTTTATTTTATTTATTATTATTTTTATCTTGTCTTTGGGTGCGGAGTTCATTGCCAATGATAAGCCATTGTTAGTGAAATATGATGAGCAATATTACACACCAGTTCTAAAAAAATATCCTGAAACGACTTTTGGTGGTGTGTTTGAGACTGAGGCAGATTATCGTGATCCTGCGGTACAACAGATGATTGATGCCAAAGGTTGGGCAGTATGGCCAATCTTACGTTATTCCTATCAAACGCCTAATTTGGATTTGGCTGTGCCATTGCCATCTCCACCGACTACACAAAATTGGCTAGGTACAGATGATCAAGGACGAGATGTTGTTGCACGTATTTTATATGGTTTACGTGTGTCTTTGTTGTTTGGTTTGGCACTGACTTTATTTGCTTCAGTCATCGGCATTATTGTCGGGGCGATTCAGGGCTATTATGGTGGTTGGATTGATTTATTAGGGCAGCGTGTGCTTGAAGTGTGGGGCGGATTGCCAACACTTTTTATGATCATGATTTTGGTGAGTTTATTTACTCCAAGTGTCTATTGGTTATTTTTGATCATGTTGGTTTTTGGCTGGCCTGCTTTAGTTGGTTTGGTACGTGCGGAGTTTTTGCGTGCTCGAAATTTAGATTATGTTCGTGCAGCACGGTCTTTGGGTGTGCGTGATATCACGATTATGTTTCGTCATATTTTACCGAATGCCATGAGCTCAAGTTTGTCGCAGTTACCCTTTATGTTGACTGCGAATATTACTGCGCTGACTGCACTCGATTTTCTCGGTTATGGTTTGCCCCCTGATGCTGCATCTTTGGGTGAGTTGTTACTACAAGGTAAAAATAATTTAACTGCACCATGGTTGGCATTGTCAGGCTTCTTTACTTTGGCTTTGGTACTTTCTTTATTGATTTATATTGGGGAGGCGACTCGAGATGCATTCGATCCAAGACGTCAATAAAGACGCAAAACTTGTGTTATCAGTACGCCATTTACATATCCAAAATCAGCAACAGGATCTAGTTAAAAATCTGAGTTTTGATCTACATGCGGGTGAAACTGTTGCCATTGTGGGGGAAAGTGGTTCAGGTAAGTCGATCAGTAGCTTAGCAATGTTGGGTTTATTGCCTGAACATTTAAAAATCACAGGTGAAGCTAACTTGGACGGGCAAAATTTATTGACCATGAATGAAGCACAGCTTCGCCAAGTTCGTGGGCAAAAAATTGCCATGATTTTCCAAGAGCCTATGACTGCACTGAATCCTTTGCATCGGGTAGAAAAAATTATCGGTGAACCTTTATTGCTCAATGGGCTGTCGAAAGCAAAAGTGCGTAAGCGGGTTATTGATCTACTGACCGATGTTGGGATTCCTGATCCTGAGGAAAAGCTCAGTCGTTATCCGCATGAGTTGTCAGGTGGGCAACGACAACGGGTGATGATCGCCGCTGCGTTGGCTTTAGAGCCAGATATTATTATTGCCGATGAGCCAACTACTGCTTTGGATGTGACCTTACAAGCGCAGGTGTTAAACCTCTTACAATTGCTGATTTTAAATCATGATATGTCGATGATTTTGATTAGTCATGATTTGAATTTGGTCAGACGTTATGCCAATCAAGTAATCGTGATGAATAAAGGCATAGTGGAGGAGCAAGGCAAAGTGAGTGAAATTTTTAATACGCCAAAAGCTGACTATACCAAGCATTTATTAGACCATGATTTTGGTGCAGCTAATCCTACACCACCAGATGATCCATCGCATTTGGTTCTGTCTTTGCATCATGTGGGGGTTAAATTTCCCATCAAAGAGGGGTTGCTCAATCGGGTCAAAGATTATTTTGTCGCAGTTGAGCCTTTGGAATTACGTTTACATGAATCTGAGTCCATCGGCATCGTAGGGGAAAGTGGTTCAGGTAAAACCTCTTTGGCGTTGGCTGTAGCACGTTTGATTGAGAGTGATGGCTTAATTGTTTTGTTTAATCAGGATTTAAATAAACTGAAAGAGTCAAAATTACGCCCGCTGCGTGCGGATTTTCAAATGGTATTTCAAGATCCATTTAGCAGTTTAAATCCACGTATGACTGTTGAACAAATTATTGGTGAAGGTTTAGCATTAAAGAAACTCAAAGCATCCGAAATTGCTGAGCGTATTGATGAAGCTTTGTTAAAAGTTGAATTGCCTGTAGATTTTAAACAACGTTATCCGCATGAGTTATCTGGTGGGCAACGACAACGTATTGCTTTGGCACGTGCCTTGGTGCTACGTCCGAAACTGATTATTTTTGATGAGCCAACTTCAGCTTTGGATCGAACAACGCAACGTGCCATTGTAAAATTGTTAAGACAGTTGCAAGCTGAGTTTCATATTAGTTACTTATTTATTAGTCATGATTTACAAGTGGTGAAAGCGTTATGTCATAAAGTTTTGGTACTACGTCATGCAAAAGTGATTGAATTTCAAAGTACTGAAGATTTATTTGCACACCCAAAAACTGACTATACCAAACAACTGATTTCAGCGAGTCAGTATTGATAATCCATATAAAATAGCACAGTGAGCAAATTTGACATGAGATATTGTCAGATTTTGCTTGACCATTTTAAAAAATAATTTAGAGTAAATATTCTAAAAATAATTTCGAGAACGATCATGAGCCATATTGCACAAGCATTTACCATCCGAAATACCACATTTAAAAACCGCATTATCAAAGGTGCGATGAGCGAAGCTTTGGCAAATCATGCGGGTCAGCCAAATAAATTGCATTTAGGTTTGTACGATGCATGGGGCAAAGGTGGTTTGGGTTGTGCTATCACAGGCAACGTCATGGTAGATTTTCGTGCCAAGAATGAACCGGGTGTGGTCGTGGTTGAAACTGAGCGTGATCTCGCAAAGTTAACCGAATGGGCGAATCTTGGTAAACAACATGGCATGGTGCAATTGGTACAATTGTCACATCCGGGGCGTCAGTGTCCACGTGGTTTAAATAAAGAAACGGTTGCGCCATCTGCGGTGGCATTTAGTCCATTATTGGCATCTACTTTTGGTACACCACGTGCACTTGAAGAGTCTGAAATTTTAGATTTGATTCAACGTTTTGCTGAGTCTGCACGAATTTGTGAAAAAGCAGGTTTTGAAGGTGTGCAATTACATGGTGCACATGGTTATTTGATCAGTCAGTTTTTATCACCATTGACCAATAAACGCCAAGATCAATGGGGCGGTTCGGTTGAAAACCGTATGCGTTTCCTCTTGGAAATTTATAAAGCAGTCCGTGCAAAAACATCTGAAAACTTTATTATTTCTGTAAAACTCAACTCTGCGGATTTCCAGCGTGGGGGGATTACAGAAGAAGAAGTGATTCAAGTATTTAAAGCGATTGATACAGCTGGGATTGATCTGATTGAGGTCTCAGGTGGGACCTATGAAGCACCTGCAATGGCAGGCGCAAAAGCGGATCAACGGAAGGCAAGTACGATTGCTCGTGAAGCTTATTTTTTAGATTTTGCTGAAAAAATTCGCAAAGAAGTGAAGTGTCAGTTGATGGTAACTGGTGGTTTCCGTACAGCGCAAGGCATGAATGCTGCTTTGGACAGTGGTGCATGTGAGTTTATCGGCGTTGCACGTCCTTTCGCTGTAGAAACAGACATTAGCAATAGTTTGATTGCAGGGCGTGATGTGCGTTATGCAGTAGAGCAGATTAAAACGGGTATTCCATTTGTTGATAAAATGGCGATCATGGAAATTCTTTGGTACGCAGCACAATTTAAGGCGATTGGAGAAGGTAAAAAACCAAATCCAAAATTGTCACCGCTCAAAGTATTTTTAAATTATGCAAAAAATAACGTGAAAGCCGTGATTCAGGGGCGTGTCAATTCACGTAAATCGGCTTAATCCGCTTTTTGCCAATACTGTGCAAAAACTGAAGTAGACCATTGTCCTTTCAAGCATGCAGTTTGAAAGGCGGGTCTATTTTCGATTTGTAAAAGGTATCTATTAATATTTTTAAAATTTTGCAAAGTTGGGTTTAACTGAATACAAGCCGATAAAGGAAACCACATTAAAATATCTGCACTACTGAATTGTGTGCCCGACATCCATGTATGTTGTTGTAAGTGTTGATCTATAAATTGCATTTGTTGTTGTAATGCTGCATTTAAATAAGCGCGATCAAAACCATATTTAAAAAATTTGGAAATAAAACGTACAGGAAAAGGTGTATGTTGCACAATTTGTGCAAAGATCTGTTTTAACGCCAAATTTGGCATAAAAGAAGCATCAGCAAAATTTTTCCAATAATAAAAATATTCAATTTCTTTTAAATCTGCACAGACATTCACATTTAACTTATTTTGCAAATGACATAGAAAATCTGCAATTGCTGAACTTTCAGTTAGGATTGAGAAGTCTTCTTGTTCATTTTGACGAAAAGCCACAGTAGGAAATTTTTTAAAAGGATGTGGATGGTTGTGGCTATGTTGTTCTTGTATATGCTCAGTAAACGTGATTAATTCATAATCGAGGTTTAATTCTTCACATAACCATACAATGCGCTGTGAACGTGAGTTTTGCAGATGATATATTTGTATTTGCATTTAGATTTCTACTTTTGCAGCGATTCTAATATTCGATGCTACTATTGTTGTGTGATGATATTTAAAACAATAACATGGATGATTTTAAGCTGTGAGACAATTAATTTATAAATTATTTTATCTGATTTTATTTTTGAGTTGCAGTCATACCTATGCGATACAGTTACAAACGGGTGATATTATTTTCCACACTTCAAAGTCTACACAAAGTCAGGTGATTCAACTTGCAACGCATTCTCCCTATAGTCATATGGGAATGGTGGTCAATAAAAATGGTAAATTATGGGTGTTAGAAGCAATTCAGCCTGTGAAATATACCGCATTTCAGGCATGGGTGAAGCGTGGTGTGGGGCAAAAATATGTGGTGAAAAGATTACATAAAGCTTTGAATGTACAACAACAAGCAGCTTTAGTACAACATGCTGAAAAATATTTGGGCAAACCTTATGATATTTATTTTGAATGGGATGATCAGGCGATTTATTGTTCTGAAATCGTGTGGAAAGCCTATAAACATGCGTTGGGGATCGAGTTAGCGCCTTTAGCACGATTAAAAGATTTTGATTTAACCCATAACAAAGTTAAAAGTTTGATGCAGCAACGTTATGGACAACGTATTCCATTACAAGAGCAGGTAATTAGCCCGAAGGCATTGTTTGATTCGAAACTGCTCAAAACAATTCAATAATGGTGACTTAGACTGAATTTTAGATTAATTAGGCATAAAAAAACTGAGTCATGATGCTCAGGTTTTTTATAAGAATGCAAAACATTCTAGAATG